>DCLG01000082.1:271-2727 GCA_002320935.1 Pedobacter sp. UBA1654
CTTTTGAAGGTCATGTTACCTGGTTCCTGGATCAGGAGGCGGCGGCATTGCTAAACACCTAAACTCACGCCATGAATCTCCATACAGAGGTTTTAATCATTGGTGGAGGCCTTGCTGGTTTAAGTAGCGCAATCCATTTGTGCAACTCAGGAAAGCAAGTTGTATTATTAGAACAAAACTCCTATCCGCAGCACAAAGTCTGCGGGGAGTATATATCCAACGAAGTACTGCCGTATTTAAACTATTTGAAAGTGGATACGGCGGTACTTTTACCATGTCAAATCTCCCGTCTTCAAGTTAGTAGTATCAGCGGAAACTACTTTGAGCATCATTTGCCTTTGGGCGGATTTGGCATTAGCAGGCACCGCCTGGATGAACATTTATACCGGAAGGCCTTAGATGCCGGATGCGTAATTATTCAGGAGCGGGTGAAAGCAGTTCACTTCAGTAATAACGTATTTGAAGTTCAAACATCTGATAAGAGTTATCACGCTAAAATTGTACTTGGGGCATTTGGTAAAAGAGCGCAGCTTGACCACAGTCTCCAGAGATCATTTATAAAAAGTAAATCTCCTTGGCTTGCCATTAAGGCGCATTACAAAGGGGAACATGCCTCAGATCTGGTTGCCCTTCATAATTTTGTGGGTGGCTATTGTGGCGTTTCCAAGATTGAAAATGATATTATTAACATCTGCTACCTCGCAAAGTATGACTCTTTCAAAAAGTTCAAAAATATAGATGAGTATCAAAAACATGTTCTCTATCAAAATCCGAGGTTGAAAAAGGTATTTCAAACAAGCGAATGCATTTTTGAAACACCACTAACCATCAGCCAGATATCATTTGAGCAGAAGGAGCAAGTAAAAGATCACATATTAATGATTGGTGATACGGCGGGCTTAATCCATCCGCTTTGTGGTAATGGCATGAGTATGGCCATTCATGCTGCAGGCATTTGTTCCAGTCTGGTACTCGATTATTTAAATGGGAAGATCGATTCAAGGGCGGCTCTGGAGAATAGATACTCGCAGCAATGGAATGCTGAATTCAGATTAAGAATTCAGGTTGGTAGAATACTATCACGCATTTTGTTAAAACCGCAAGCTGCAGAAATCGTTATGAATGTACTAACAAAGTTCCCAGTTCTGTTTAAACCCATGATCAAGTTTACTCATGGCAGGCCTTTATTGATTCGATAACATGGTAGATACGACATATAGAAGTGATGCCCCGGAAATTATGGATGATTTTGCCATGGAGGGTGAGATACTGAGAGACGCCTTAGATAAAATTTCAAGCATCAATAAACTCCTGGGTGGAAATAAGGTGACTATAGAAGGTGTGAAAACACTTTTGAAGGGCGTGGAAAAAGGGACGTCAATAAGCATATTGGATGTAGGTTGCGGAAATGGGGATATGCTCCGAACTTTAGCTGACTTTGCAGCTAAGGAAGGTTATCTGTTTAGCCTGTACGGCATAGATGCAAATGCTTTCACTGTCAGACATGCAGCTTCCCTTTCTGCGAAATATGCCAACATCAGCTTCCATTGTGAGGACATTTTTCAAGAAAACCTGCCTAGACCTCACTTTGATATCATTCTATGCACATTAACACTGCATCACTTCAAGGATACTGAAATATTAAATTTACTACGATTCCTTTATGCACACGCTACTTTAGGTATCGTAATAAACGATTTACATCGGAGTAAACTTGCATATTACCTGTTTACGGCCCTTTGCTATGTGTTCGGCTTAAACAGTATGTCCAGAGAGGACGGCCTGGTTTCTATTCTCCGCGGATTCAAAAGAGCAGATTTGGAGCAGTATACAAAGGCATTACAAATTAGAAAAGTCAGCATCAAATGGAAATGGGCTTTTCGGTATCAATGGATCATTTCTTCTTTATGAATTCTTCCTTATGAGTGTAAAAATCATCGCAGTTAGCAAGTCAGTTCCTGAGTATTCAAGAAACACAGCAGAGATCATCCCCCTACTCGACATCTGGTTAGATGGGCAGGATGAACGGTTCGTACGGAAGGTGAAAAAAATCTTTGAGAATGCAGCAGTCGATAAACGATATTCAATCATGTCACCGGAAGAGGTATTTACCAAAACTTCCTTTGAAGAGAAAAACCGAATTTATATGCGCGAAAGTATTAAACTCGGCTCGTCATGCCTGTCAGCGGCATTGGTGAAAGCAACCTGGAAGGCGGAAGATATTGATTATCTCATTACCGTAAGTTGCACCGGGATCATGATTCCTTCCTTAGATGCATACCTTATAAATCAGTTAGAACTAAGGCAGGACGTGATAAGATTACCAGTTACAGAGATGGGCTGTGCTGCAGGGGTATCGGGGATCATTTATGCGAAGAATTTTCTGCGGGCAAATCCAGGCAAACGTGCTGCGGTTGTTGCTGTGGAGTCCCCTTCGGCAACATTTCAATTGGATG
>DCLG01000082.1:2767-4543 GCA_002320935.1 Pedobacter sp. UBA1654
GGGGACGGCGCAGCCTGCGTATTGTTGTCTTCCTGTGAAAACGACGAAGGCCCTGAAGTAATTGCAGAGGAGATGTACCATTTTTATAATGCAGAGACAATGATGGGTTTCGACCTAACCAATGGGGGTTTAAAGATGGTATTGGATGTTACAATGCCAGATACAATAGAGCAACATTTCCCCGCTATCATACACCCTTTTCTGAATAGACATAATCTTCAGATCGGACAAATAGAGCATTTGATCTTCCATCCTGGTGGGAAAAAGATCGTGCAGCTGGTTGAAGGACTTTTTGGAACAATGGGCAAAAACATTGACGATACTAAAGAAATTTTACGGATGTTTGGTAACATGTCCAGCGCCACAGTATTGTATGTTCTGGAACGTTTTATGGAGCCCGGACGTACAAAGCCGGACGATTTAGGATTAATGTTAAGTTTCGGACCGGGCTTTTCGGCACAGAGGATATTGCTTAAATGGTAAGAGATTTTGAAGGTAGGGGATTCTGGGCACTCGTTTTAGGCGGCAGTAGCGGCCTGGGCTTCGCATCGGCTTTAAAGCTCGCTCAGCAAGGAATGAATATATGCATGGTACACCGAAACAGCCGTGCAGAGATGCCGCCTATAGAAGCTTCCTTTGACCAGATTCGGAACCAAGGTGTGCAGTTTTTAAGCTTCAATGTNNAAGAAAGTCGCCACCTTGTTATCACAGCGCTAAAAGAAAAGCTGGCTGGAACAGGTCGCCTTAGATGTCTGCTGCACAGCATTGCTAAGGGAAATTTAAAGTTAATGACAGACCCTGATCGACCGTTGAGTAAGGATGATTTTTTGATTACCATGGAAAATATGGCCACGAGCTTAAGTGACTGGACAAGAGAATTACATTTGGCTGCGGTCTTTGCACCTGATGCACGTGTAATCTCATTTACCAGTGAAGGTTCGTCTAGAGCGTGGAAACACTATGCTGCCGTTTCCGCGGCTAAAGCCGCTCTTGAGGCAATAACAAGAAACATAGCGCTGGAATACGCAACCTATGGTATACGGGCGAATTGTATACAAGCAGGTGTAACAGACACGGGCTCCTTACGTAAGATTCCAGGGAACGAACATCTTCGTGCCCTTAGTATTAAAAGAAACCCTTATAACAGATTAACCACACCGCAGGATGTAGCAGATGTAGTTTACCTGCTTTGCAAAGATGAAGCAGCGTGGATCAATGGTGTTGTACTACCTGTTGACGGCGGTGAACAAATAACTTAAAACATGAATAAAGACGAAATTTTAGATCTGCTACCCTATTCTGCTCCTTTCCACTTTGTGGACACGCTTGACGAAATTAGTGAAACAGGCGCGAGCGGAAGCTTTACATTTAGTCCTGAACTGGACTTCTACAAAGGGCATTTTAAAGATCATCCGGTAACTCCAGGCGTGATCCTGACAGAAACCATGGCCCAAATCGGTCTGGTTTGCCTGGGTTTATACCTGCTGGGAGATACCGGGCAAACTGCCACAGGCCACGTGATGCTGACCTCAACAGCTATCGATTTTTTAAAGCCTGTATTTCCCGGAGAAAAAGTTACTGTTACATCAGAAAAGATCTATTTTAGATTCAAAAAACTGCACTGTAACGTTCAAATGAAAAACGCAGCGGGCGATGTAGTCTGTAAAGGAACGTTATCTGGCATGGTTACATCAAAGTTAAATGGCTAACAGGGTCGTCATAACGGGAATGGGTGTTGTAGCTCCTAATGGGGTTGGTTTGTCTAATTTCCGGAAC
>DCLG01000082.1:4566-8805 GCA_002320935.1 Pedobacter sp. UBA1654
ATCAGCTTCGACACCCAATTGGAAGCGCTACAGTTCTCGTGTCAGATCTCAGGAAAACCAAGCGTTGACCCGGATATTATTTCGCGTCACTTTAGCGCACTTGAACTCAGAAATTTTAACAGTAGCGGTATTCTTTATGGGGTTATAGCCGGGATGGAAGCCTGGCTGGATGCTGGTCTGCAGCCAAATTCCTCCGATGAACCATATTGGGATTATGGAATGATTTTCGGTGCAGGTACTTCCGGTATAGACCGATTTCGGGAGGCCATCTACAAAATTGATGAGCTGCAAACAAGGCGGCTTGGCAGCACCGTAGTGGTACAGACGATGAACAGTGGTGTAAGCGCCTATTTATCGGGAAAATTAGGCCTGGGAAACCAGGTATACAGTAATTCATCCGCTTGTTGCACAGGCACGGAAAGCCTGTTAATGTGTTACGAACGCGTTAAGTCCGGACAGGCAAGCATTATGTTGTCGGGTTCAACAAGTGACAGCGGTCCTTATATCTGGGGAGGCTTTGATGCAATGAAGGTATGTACCTTCAAGCACAATAATAGCCCGGACCGGGGATCGCGGCCACTAAGTGCGTCCGCAAGTGGTTTTGTACCGTCTAGTGGTTCAGGTGCATTTGTCGTCGAGTCTTTAGAACATGCAAAAGCCCGGGGCGCTAAAATTTATGCGGAAATATTAGGCGGCAACAGTAACTCCGGTGGACAACGTGGTGCAGGGTCAATGACCGCACCAAATCCAGTCGCAGTTCAACGATGTATTACCGCTGCCTTGTCCAATGCTAATGTGAAGGCTGAGGCGGTCGATGTTATCAATGGACATCTGACTGCAACCGCAATGGATGCTCTTGAAATCAAAAACTGGAGTACTGCGCTAGGTAGGTCGGGCAAAGATTTCCCATTAATTAACTCATTGAAAGGGATGGTTGGACATTGCTTAAGTGCCGCTGGGAGCATTGAGTGTGTTGCATCTGTGTTAGAACTCAGTGAAGATTTCATATTTCCAAATCTGAACTGCGAAGATCTGAATCCCGAGTTACTTCAATACATCGATAGCAGCTGTATTCCGCAGGCACAAAAGGCGTATACATTTGATATATTAGTAAAAGCAAGTTTTGGTTTCGGCGATGTAAATGCCTGCATCGTTTTTAAGAAATATAAAGATGGAAAATAAAGAACTTATTACCAGGCTNNTAGTGGCGGTATATGCACAGAATAAAGTCGCATTGGATGAGATGTCTCCAGACACTGATTTCATCAATGACCTGAAGATCAACTCCGCTAATCTGGTAGACGTGATTCTAGATGTTGAAGAAGAATTTGATATCGAAATCGACAACGCTTCAATGGAGAAAATGCTTACCGTACAGGCATCCATTGACATCATCCAACTGAAAATACGCGAGAAATGAAGGGTAACGACCTTGTAGACTTGCAACAAGCATCAAGGGAGAGCAACTGGATGCGGTCAAAATTTCTAGCCAAACTGTTCACAGCGAATGAACAGCAATTAATTATGTTTTCGACCAGGCCTGTCGAGATGGTGTGGCTACTCTGGAGTATGAAGGAAGCAACCTATAAGATCCACAATACCCACTCTGGTATACGCGAGTTCGCACCTCTGAAGCTGAATTGCAGGCTTAACAGTCTCAGTTTTGACTATTGTCTTGGCCAAGTGCGTGTCTACAACTGCCTTTACTATACTGAAAGTACCATTCATACCGGAGATTATATCCACACCATTGCTACAGTACAGCCTTCAGAATTGCTTTCTACACGCTCCTGTTTATTCAACAAAAATTCTGGAATAGATTATAAATCTATGGCTCCCAAATCTGTAAGCCACCACGGTCGATATTTAGCCCTTATATTTTAGGCAAGTTCTCTTCTATTAACAGGTTTATGATTCCATCAACCATCCCTACTCTTGGCACATAGATTTGCTTGATACCTGTCCACTTCATCAAAGTCAAATATATCTCTGAAGCAGGAATAATTACATCCGCACGATCGGCATTGAGTTTAAATACTCGGATCCGTTCTTTCAAGGAATAGCTATTCAGATCGTTATATAGGTTTTTCAGCTTTGTGAATGACATTGGATGACCTTCCTTTTCATCAGCCATCCGGAATAGCTTATTGATATTTCCACCTGTTCCAATAGCCGCAAGGTTCTTGTAATTTTTAGTATGCACCTTTACCCATTCCTTCATCTCTTCCCAGGTTTCAGGTTTATCCTGATTGTCCAGAATCCGTATTGTACCGATATTGAAGGATTTAGAAGCTATCTGTTTCTTATTGACAAAAATGCTCAGCTCTGTACTTCCACCCCCTACGTCAATGTATAAATAGCCCCTATTTTCATCAAGGGTTTCTTCTATATGATTTGCGGCGATAATGCTTGCCTCCCGGTGGCCTTCTATGATTTCCAGGTTTATATTTGCTTTGCGTTTAATGATTTTGACGATTTCTTTGCCATTATCTGCTTCACGCATGGCCGATGTAGCACAAGCGATATAGTGTGTCACCTGATAAACGTCCATAAGGTTTTTGAAAGCGGTCATCGTTTTAACCATATCGTCAATCTTCTTCTCTGATATTCGCTTGTTTAAAAAAGCATCATCTCCCAAACGCAAGGGCACACGAATTAATGTATTCTTTTTAAACTCATATTGTTGATTACCAAGGCTTATATCAGCAATCAGTAAACGAACAGCATTTGATCCTATATCTATAGCGGCGTATCTTAACATATTATTGATGCTTATTTTTCAGGTAATTATAGGTTTGAACCTGGGCTCTGACTTTGATCGCAGAGCGATTTTTATGGTATTTATTATTATTTAATCTGGTGATGTCTCTGGCTTTAACATTGTCCTGCAACTGAAAATCAATAATGTCACGAATTTCTTTTCGAACTTCCTTATCAAGGACAGGAAAACCTA
This sequence comes from Pedobacter sp. UBA1654, assembly GCA_002320935.1. Taxonomy (GTDB): domain Bacteria; phylum Bacteroidota; class Bacteroidia; order Sphingobacteriales; family Sphingobacteriaceae; genus Pedobacter. The sequence goes on from DCLG01000082.1 coordinate 7,520, forward strand.
CTTCTACCCGGTGCTCGAAGTTACGGGTCATCAAGTCAGCAGAGGAAAGATACATTTCTTCATTTCCCTGATTACCGTAAATAAATACGCGTGCATGTTCCAGAAATTTGTCGACAATACTGATAACAGTGATGTTTTCACTGTATCCTTTTACACCAGGAATAAGACAGCAGATGCCTCTTATAATCATCTTGATCTTTACACCTGCATTGCTGGCTTCATAAAGCTTTTCTACAATACCCTCATCCGCAAGGCTATTTACTTTGAAAATAAGATAAGCTGGTTTGCCTGCTTTAGCAATTCTAATTTCCCTATCTATTAGCTGGTACAGCTTATTTCTACTTTCCAGCGGTGAAACAATCAGGTGTTTGAATCCTTTAGCGATAGTCTTTTTGTTTAAGGCGGTAAAAAGTTTTAGTAGATCTTTTGTGATCTCCTTTCTGGAAGTAAAGATGCTATGGTCGCAATAGATCCTGGCTGTTTTTTCGTTAAAATTGCCTGTTGCCAGATTCGCGTAATAAACTGCTCTACCTTTTTCCATTCGTTTCACAAGGCAGATCTTAGAATGTACTTTGTAATCCGTGAGTCCGTAGTTTACATTTACACCTTCTTCCAGCAATCTGCTAGACCAAAAGATATTTGCCTGCTCATCGAAGCGTGCTTTTAGCTCTACCAGACAATGTACTTTCTTTCCGTTTTTCGCCGCATTGATCAGTGCATTTATCACCTTTGAGTTTTCTGCCAGACGGTACAGCGTAATGTGAATTTCCGTTACTTTCGGATCGATCGCCGCTTCCCTCAGGAACAAAATGATGTAGTCATAAGACTGATATGGCAGATTGATCAGGTAATCACGTTCTGCAAGCTTGTTGATGATACTTTCTGTAGGATGAAGACCTTTAACCTTCAGTGGAACTGCAGCGGGGTACTCGAGCGACTTTGGCCCAACGTTCGGAAACTTAATGAAGTCGCCAAATCGATGGTACCTGTTTCCTGGAATAAGTCCTTCAGCATCAAGCTTCATTTTTGACACTAAAATGGATAGCATATCAAAAGGCATCGCTGTATCATAAAGGAGGCGTATCAACTTTCCTTTCTTACGTTTGTCCAGACTTGCCTTAAGTTCATCGATGAACTTATCGCTTACACGCTTGTCAATGTCCAGTTCGGCGTCACGGGTAATTTGAATGGTATATGCCTCAAGTTCATTGTAGGTGAAAATATAGAAAATGTCATTCAGGCAATACTTTATAATATCTTCTACAAGAATGATGAACTTCAAATCA
>DCLG01000082.1:8823-9140 GCA_002320935.1 Pedobacter sp. UBA1654
AAGACAAGGAATCTCGGTAAGATGCTTGGAATTTGAATTAAAGCAAACTTTTCGGATGTTTTTGGACCCGATTTTATCATCCTAACAAAGAAGTATAAGGACCTGTCCTTCAATTCCGGGAATGGCTGATCAGGATCAATAATAATGGGCACTAAATTAGAAAGAATCTTTTCTTGAAAGTGGTTTCTCACAAAGGCACCACGGGATACATTTAATTGAGAATCGTTGAGGATAAAGATCCTGTTTTTAGCTAAACCGTTAATTAATGTTTCCTGAAACAGATCCTCGAATTTTTTCTCTTGTTTTACAACAATATT
>DCLG01000082.1:9243-9899 GCA_002320935.1 Pedobacter sp. UBA1654
AGATAACCGGGACATTGTAGCGACGCGAACCCGATAAAACTCTTCCAGATTTGAAGAAAAAATGGATAAAAATTTAATTCTTTCGATCAAGGGAACAGTTTCATCCGCAGCTTCCTGCAAAACTCGCTCATTAAAGTATAGCCAACTTATTTCCCTATTTAAGAAAGGAACTTTCTTTTTATTCATAAACTGATACTAAATCACACAACTATACACTGAACAACAAAACTGTCTATTCTAATGTTAAAACAGTATTAACTTTATCCAAGCAAGACTTGTTTTGCTAATTAACTTGTTTCTTATCTGTGTTTGTTGCGGATTTAGTTTTCTTTGCAGGTGTTTTCCTAGCAGGAGTCTTTTTCACAGCGGTTTCTATCGGCTTTGTAGCCTTTACTACTGGGTTGGTTCTTTTAACTTCCTGAACCACGGCCTTCTGGTTTTGAAGATCTGCAGTGGCTTTTGTATTTACCGGGATGTTAGGTTCAGCTACCTTGGATTTGGCGGACTTTTTTATTTTTGAATCTTTCTTTTTATGTTTCACTTCTGAAAGACTCAAGGAACTGGGCGTTTCAATTTCAGTGGTTTTAACACGTTTGGCAATCTTTTTAGCAACAAACTTACTTACTAATATCAGATCTTCTCCAATTTTCTCCGCG
>DCLG01000082.1:9906-22994 GCA_002320935.1 Pedobacter sp. UBA1654
CTTTTTACAGCTTCAAACAACTTCGTCGTAAGGCTTTGTTCCAGCGCCTTTTTTGCTTCCTTTTTTGACGCTTTTTTTTGACTTTCAGTCTTATTTGCTTTCATAATAAACCGGGGATAGTAAGGATAATCGCTGCTATGAACAGCATAAAATTATAAGGGTACTTTCAATACTCAGGTTATTTTTCGTTGATTTGTAAGACAACCTAGGTTTTTACTAAATCTAATATTATTTTCATTTAAAAGCTATAATCATGCCCACTTTCGATATTGTAAGTAAAGTAGACGCTCAGACGTTTGATAATGCTATGAACAATGCAAAAAAGGAAATTCTGAACCGTTATGATTTCAGTACATCTAAAAGTACCATTGATCATGATAAAAAAACAAATGTCATCACCATTGTAACCGAGGACGACATGAAATTGAAGGCAATTCAGGATACCATTATTTCAAAAATGATCAAGCAGAACCTGGATGCTACCAGCCTGGATTTTGGTAAGGAGCAATATGCCTCAGGAAATATGATCCGTAAGGAGATTACAATTAAAGAAGGCCTGGATAAAGAAACCGCTAAAAAGATTGTCGCCAAAATCAAAAGCAGTGGCTTAAAGGTTCAAGGCTCTATAATGGATGATCAAGTACGTGTTCAAGGAAAAAACATAGATGACTTGCAAGCAGCTATTGCCCTGTGCAGAAAAGAAGATTTTGGACAGCCACTGCAATTTATAAATATGAGAAGCTAAACAAGTTTATATCAACATGGAAATATCAGAAAACGGATTCATTTTCTCAGATGATGTTAACAAGCTTGACATAAATGCTATTCACGATTATCTATGTAATCAGTCCTATTGGGCTTCTAACATCCCTTGGGAAACTGTGAAAAAGTCAGTTGAAGGTTCTCTATGTTTTGGAATTTATAAATCCACCGTGCAGATCGGTTTCGCACGGTGGATCACCGATAAGGCAACTTTCGCATACCTTGCAGATGTTTATGTTTTGCCTGAATATCAGGGTCAGGGTCTGATGAAAAAACTCATATCTCTGATGTTGTTTCATAAAGACCTACAAGGGCTCAGACGTTATATGTTGTCAACACGGGATGCTCATGGATTGTACGAGCAGTTTGGTTTTAAACCACTCGAAAATCCTGAAAAGCTGATGTCAATCTCTATCAAAAACCCATATAGTTAAAGGATTTAGCACGTGGTAAACCAATCTAAGCTGTCCGAACATCCTCTTCGCTGTATTCTTTGATGTCTGTAATGTAGCCGTTTAAGATTAGAAAATCGAATAAGGGTTTTGCATCCGGTGTGACCGGCATGTTTTCGGTAGTGATTACTTCACTTGTCTTTTTATCCAGAAATGGATAAGCGAAAAGCTTTACGTTTTTACTAAACATATCACTGACATAGCTCAGCAACATACTGGTATAGTTTTCCCCAAAGTTCCGGGAGTTGAAAACGAATTTGAGGTTGTTGATATTGGTAGATATACCAACACTTTTTGGCTTACAACGATCCAGGTATTTCGCCAACTTGTTATGCCTCGCAAAGTTTGAAACAATAACTGTATTGCCAGTTTTGCAGATTTCTTCGGCTNNTGTGAGATCAATTTCTGTATTTACCGCCTCAGGCGTTAAAACATTTGAAAGCAAAACCTCAATCAAGACGCTCAGATTTTCTTCCTTTACGTTTTCAGTCCGTTTAAACTGATCAACAGCTTTATTCAACATGCTGAAGTTTGGTAACGACTTTTGTGCGTACTTTGTACGCAGAATCATGATGTCTTTTTTATATAACAAATCCTTAGGCAATACAGGATTACCTGCGGCGTCAAAAATTGCTGCACTTGAGAAGTCTTTAACAATCAAGTATAAGTTCAGGAGTATATTATTAATGCCCTTAAAGGCAGGGCCCTTTACTGATATCAGATCAATTTCAACTGAGCCAATGGTCAGGTTGTCTGACAACGATTCAATCATAGTTTTGGGATCCTGATTGTAGAAGTATGCTGCATAAACAAGATTTACGCCGATGATACCCAATACATTTTGTTGTAAAGCTGAATCCGTGTCGAGCAGGCGAACGTGGAAAAATATTTCGTTTGGTTCACCGCCTGGTTGAGATTGAAATTGAATACCAACCCAGCCATGTGGGTCATTAGACTTATTATAGTTTAATGTAGTAACCGTATTTGCAAAGGCGAAAAACGTTCTCGAGTCGTATTTAGCGCCAAGCAACCTTTGTTGAAGTAATCCAAACTCATACTTCAACATCTTCTTCAGACGTGATTGGCTTACATACCTTCCGGTTTCTTCGGCACCATATATGGCATCACTGAAAGTCATGTCGTATGCCGACATGGTTTTAGCTACAGTACCGGAGGCAGCACCCGCAGTAAAAAAATTCCTGGCAACTTCCTGCCCCGCTCCGATTTCCGCAAAAGTTCCGTAAATGTTGGGGTTTAAATTAATCTTTAAGGCCTTGCGCTTCGTATCCAGAATCTCTCTTTCCATGCCGCAAAATTAACAGAAACTGACGAATTTGTAACCATTATATTTTCTATCTTGGGATTCTGATGGTAAACGTAGAAAATCTAAACATACAGTTTCTAAATCAGGAGGATAGATCCCTGATCAATGCAGTAAAAAACGTAAACTTTAAAATAAAAAAAGGAAAGGTGCTCGGAATCGTTGGAGAGTCCGGCTCTGGGAAGTCAGTAACATCCTTTTCTATCATGCGTCTCTTAGACGAATCAACGGCCACCATCAATGGCAAAATAGAGTTCAATAACGTTAACCTGCTTAGCCTCTCGGCGGATCATATGCGGGCCTACCGAGGTAATAAAATCTCCATGATTTTCCAGGAGCCAATGAGCTCGCTAAATCCAGTATTTACCTGTGGAGATCAAGTTCGAGAAGCAATCCTGTTGCATCAGAAAACCAGTAAACAGGAAGCACAGGCACGAACCATCGCGCTGTTCAAGGAAGTACAGCTACCACGACCTGAAAACATTTACAACAGCTATCCACACCAACTATCTGGTGGGCAAAAGCAGAGGGTGATGATTGCAATGGCATTGAGTTGTAATCCTGAACTGCTCATTGCCGACGAACCGACGACCGCACTGGACGTTACCGTTCAAAAAATGATCCTCGAACTACTACTAAGGATTAAAGAAGAACGCCACATGGCCATGATCTTCATCTCCCACGATCTTGCGGTTATTCGCGAGATAGCGGATGAGGTTGCAGTTATGTATAAGGGAGACATCGTGGAACAGGGACCTGCCTCGTTAATATTCTCGAATCCGCAGCACCCTTACACTCGTGGATTGCTGGCATGTCGCCCAAATCCTGAAAAATTGGTAAAGAGGTTGCCCATTGTTTCTGATTTTCTTAAACCAGACGCTGCTTTGGACACCCTTAATCTGGAGCAGTATTCGATTGATGAGGTTAAAACCAAAAGATCTCAGCTTTACGCACAAGAGCCGATACTGGAAGTTAGAGACCTAAACACCTGGTTTCCGATAAAACAAGGCATGTTCGGAAAAGCTAAAGAATACATAAAGGCTGTGAATGACATTTCACTTGAGGTATACCCTGGAGAAACATTAGGCCTGGTGGGTGAATCCGGATGTGGAAAAACGACTTTGGGGAGAAGCATTCTGCGACTTATTGAACCAACATCCGGGCAATTATTATTCGAGAAAAAAGACCTCCGCGCTCTAAATAAAGTAGAACTTCGAAAAGCACGACGAGATATCCAGATCATTTTTCAGGATCCATATTCGGCTCTAAACCCAAAAGTTACCGTGGGAAGGGCAATCTTAGAGCCGCTGGAAGTACATGAATTACATAGTAACTATGATTCTAGAAAAAAGATAGTGCTCGATCTCCTGGAACGTGTAGACCTTAAACCCGAACACTTCAACCGCTTTCCACATGAGTTTTCCGGGGGACAACGACAACGGATCGTAATTGCCCGGGCGCTTGCACTACAACCTAAATTCATCATTTGTGACGAGTCTGTTTCTGCCTTGGATGTATCTGTTCAAGCTCAGGTGCTAAATCTTTTAAAGGAACTTCAATCTGACTTTGGCCTGAGTTATATCTTTATCTCACACGATCTTGCAGTGGTTAAACACATTTCGGATAGAATGATTGTTATGAATAAAGGAAGAATAGAAGAGACGGGCTTCCCTGAAGAAATATACAGTCACCCCAAGGCACTATACACCCGTAATTTGATCGCCGCTATACCCGGTTCTAAGTCAAATTTGTAGTGTTTGGGCACGTAAATCATAACAAAATGTTACCTTCGGGTGATACACTAACCTACTATGGCAAAAAAGAAATCACACCAGTTAAAACAAGTTTTAACTCAACTGATTAGCGATGTTTTTACCAAAAACAAAAACGAAGCCCTAAACTACAAACAGGTTTCTGCTAAATTGAACTTAGTTGATATCGAATCCAAAGAAACAATATTAGAGATATTAGAAGAACAATCCTTAAAAGGCATTTTCGAAGAACCGCAACGGGGTAAATTTCGCCTTAAAGAACTAAAAACCTTCATTATTGGAAAAGTTGATATGACTGCAGATGGAGCAGCATTTATCATTCCTGACGATGAACTGGAAAAAGACGTTTTTGTCTCTGCAAGAAAGCTCCATACTGCATTGCACGGCGATAAAGTTAAGGTTTACATCTATGCAAAGAAAAGTGGGCGTAAAAACGAAGGCGAGGTAGTTGAGATCATAGAACGTTATAAAACTGACTTCATCGGCGTTGTAAAGATCTCTGATCGTTTTGCATTTGTGGTGATTGATGACCGTAAAATGCTGCACGATATCTTCGTTCCACTAACCGATCTAAATGGTGCTAAAAGTGGCCAGAAAGTTCAGGTTGCAATTACGGACTGGCCGGAAGAAGCTAAAAACCCGATTGGAAAAATCACTAATATCTTAGGTGAACAGGGTGAAAATGATACCGAAATGAACTCCATCCTTGCGCAGTTCGGATTTCCACTTAGCTTCCCTGAAGAAGTGGAAAAAGAAGCCAACTCCATACCTGAAGAAATTACAGAAGAAGATTTGAAAGGCCGAAAGGATTTTAGAGATACAATTACATTTACCATTGACCCTGCAGATGCAAAAGACTTTGACGATGCCATCTCCTTTAAAACGCTTGAAAATGGCAATTATGAAGTTGGTATACATATCGCAGATGTCTCACATTATGTAAGACCGGGATCGGCTTTGGACAAAGAAGCTTTTTCAAGGGCTACTTCTGTTTACCTGGTAGATCGGGTTATCCCAATGTTGCCTGAACGACTAAGTAATGGTGTTTGTTCTTTGCGCCCTCATGAAGATAAGTTGTGTTTTGCTGCCGTCTTTGAGCTTGATGAAGAGGCAAACGTGATCACTGAATGGTTTGGCAGAACGGTAATCCATTCAGATCGCCGGTTCAGCTATGAAGAAGCACAAGAAGTAATCGAGAATAAATCGGGTGATTATGCAGAAGAACTGCTAAAACTCAATGAATTGGCTTATGTCTTACGAGATCGGAAGTTTAAAAATGGTGCAATTAGCTTCGAAAGTACAGAGGTGAAATTTCAACTTGACGAAAGAGGCAAGCCAGTTGGCGTTTATGTAAAAGAGCGTAAAGATGCACACAAGCTTATCGAAGATTTCATGTTACTTGCAAACCGAAAAGTAGCGGAGTTCGCTGCAAAAAAAGGTAAGNNNNTAAACAAAAATATACCTTTGTCTACCGGTCCCATGACGCTCCTAACTTAGAGAATCTCGGTAATTTTGCGCTTTTTGCAGCTCGGTTCGGTTACAAAATCAACATGAAGTCTGACAAAGAAATTGCCAAATCTCTGAATTACCTCATGGAGGATGTAGAAGGGAAGAAAGAGCAGAATGTACTAACCCAACTCGCCATTCGATCAATGGCAAAGGCAATATATACCACTAAGAAAACCAGCCATTATGGCCTTGCCTTTGATCATTACGCGCATTTCACCTCTCCCATAAGGCGATACCCTGATGTAATGGTGCACAGGCTCTTGGCTGCTTACCTGAACAAACAAAAGTCTGCCAACGAGAACGAGTATGAGGAGGCAGCTTCCCATTCTTCTGCAATGGAGAAACGCGCTGCAGATGCAGAACGTGCATCAATCAAATACAAGCAAGTTGAGTATCTTGAAGAAAACGTTGGAAAGTTATTCATGGGTATCATTTCCGGTGTTACGGAGTGGGGCATGTATGTTGAATTAAATGAAAATAAATGCGAAGGTATGATACGTTTACGCGACATCGCAGACGACTTCTATGTATTAGATGAAAAAAACTATTGCATAATCGGACAGCGCAAAAAGAAAGTATATCAATTAGGTGATGAAGTAAAGGTGAAGGTGAAGAAAGTAGACCTTTCGAAACGTCAAATCGACTTCTCATTGGTACAAGATTAATAATAAGATGCTATCAAACACTAAAGAACAGATGCACACCGTCTTTGAACTGCAACAGCTCATCGAAAAAGCAATTCCGAAGATTCAATATCCAAATCATCCGAAAAACCTCTATGAACCTCTGACCTACATCATGAATCTAGGTGGTAAACGCCTCAGGCCGGCTTTGGTGCTTCTTGCAACGGATATGTTCAATGGAGATGTGTTGCAGGCGATGCCGGCAGCTTTAGCCATTGAAACCTTTCATAACTTCACGCTTATTCATGATGACATTATGGACAATGCGCCATTAAGGAGAGGTAAACTTACCGTACATGAAAAGTGGGGAACAAATAATGCGATCCTAAGCGGGGATGTAATGATGGTAGAGGCCAATAAACAATTGGCTCAGGTTGACAGTAGCATACTTAAAGATGTTCTAAATACCTTTAACGCAACTGCTCAAGGCGTGTGTGAAGGACAACAACTCGACATGGAGTTTGAAACGCGGGATAACGTTAGTATCCCGGAATACATCGACATGATCCGCCTTAAAACAGCAGTCCTTGTTGGTGGTGCAATGAAACTGGGGGCTATCATTGCAGGTGCCACTTCAGACCATGCCGATCGAATTTACCAGTTTGGAGAGAATCTAGGAATCGCTTATCAACTCCAGGATGATATTCTAGATGTTTATGGCGATCCGGAGAAATTTGGCAAACAAGTCGGTGGAGATATCAAATCAAACAAAAAGACCTTCCTCCTGCTTTCACTCAAGCAAAGACTGTCTGGTGAGGACCAATTAATCTTAGAAGATCAATTTAGTAATGAAACTGATTCAAAAGTGCAGAATGTCACCAACCTCTATAATCAATACGATATCAAAGAATTGGCAACAACTGAAATGCAGCACTATCTGGCTAAAGCATTTGATGCTTTAGATCAAATTGATATTCCTGAAGAGCAGAAAGCGCATTTAGTACAGCTCGCAAACGAGCTGATGAACCGGGAAAGTTAAATTTCCTTTATATAAAAAAAGGCTATCGTATTCACGATAGCCTTTTTTTATGTCTAGATAATAATTATTCTGCGGTCTCAGCTACAGCAACTGCAGCAGTTTCGTTCTCAACTTCTAAAGGAAGAATGGAAACATAAGATTTATTATCGCGTTTCTTTTTGAATACTACGGTACCATCTACTAAAGCGAATAAAGTATGGTCTTTACCAATACCAACACCTTTATCTGGATGGTGTTTTGTACCACGCTGACGTACTAAAACGTTTCCAGCGATAGCTACTTGTCCACCGAATACTTTAATACCAAGGCGCTTGCTATGCGATTCACGTCCGTTTCTGGAACTACCGGCTCCTTTTTTATGTGCCATTTTACTTATATTTTAAAGATTAGAAACCTAACCTTTTAATTTAACAAATATTAATTACAAACTGATATTTTCAATCTGGATCTTGGTGAAATACTGACGGTGTCCGTTTTTCTTTTTGTAACCTTTTCTACGTTTCTTCTTGAAAACGATAACCTTATCACCTTTTAAATGAGACACGATTTTAGCTGATACAGTTGCACCATTTAATGCAGGAGCTCCTACAGAAATGTTACCACCATCTTCAACCAACAATACATTGTCAAATTCAATACTAGCGCCTTCATCTCCCTGCAAACGGTGTACAAAAAGATGCTGGTCTTTTGCAACTTTAAATTGCTGCCCTGCTATATTTACTATTGCGTACATTGTTTAATAATTATTATTTTAAATTGTTTTATTTATTGAGGTGCAAATATAGAATTAATTTTCCTAAAAACATAAGAGATTAGTTTTTCTTTCCATAACGCTCATCTGCAGAGGCAATGGTTTGCTCTACAATTGTCTTCATCTGTACTGCAAGGTCTCGCAACTTCGGAATCTGATTATAGTCGCTGTAATAGACGACCTTCTTGGATGTCCGCTTATAATTGAACTCTAGCTCATAACGTAATTTAGCTTTGTCAACCGTGTCCACCGTGTTATTGGCTAGAAGTTCAGGAAAATTCCAAAAACCAATCTGTGTTGCTTTACTATGCAGATAAATAATATCATCTTTCCTAAGTTTCACATTAGTTTTAATAATTGAATCTTTTGCATTCACATACTGGTAAGCTCCAGTCGAGGAATCATAGGTATTATCCAATGTCTGGCCAACGCCCCACTTGTATTTTAAAGAAACGAATTCTCCGGATTTAAAAGGGGCATTCCGTAGCATTGGCTCATAGTAGAAATAGCAGTAAATTAGGATTGGAATAATTATAGAAAATAGAATGAAAATTTTCCGTGCTCGGTTACTCATAATTTTATAATTTGTTTAGTCATTAGCTTCTGTCAACTCACCTTCCCATTTACTCACAACAGCTGTTGCTAAACTGTTCCCGATAACGTTTGTTGCAGATCTACCCATATCCAATAAAGGATCTATACCGATCAACAAGGCTATCCCAGCCTCCGGGATATTAAAGGTTGCAATGGTACCAGCTATAACAACAAGAGAGGCACGTGGCACACCGGCAATTCCTTTACTCGTCAGCATCAGGATCAGCAACATGGTGATCTGCTGCTCAAATGACAGGTTTATACCATAAGACTGTGCAATGAACAGCGATGCAAATGTCATGTATAACATGGAGCCATCCAAATTAAAAGAGTAGCCCAGTGGTAATACGAAACTTACAATCTTATCCTTGCATCCAAATCGCTCTAGCTGCAGCATTGTTTTAGGGTAAGCTGCTTCGCTACTTGCTGTACTGAAAGCCAGTAGGACAGGCTCCTTCATTCTATTCATCAGGTTAAACACTCGTTTCTTCAGTATAAAGTACCCGATCGTTATCAGAACCACCCACAAAAGTAACATACTAAAATAGAACTCACCTACAAAGATTGCGTATGTGGACAATACGCCCAAACCTTGCTTGGCTATAATGGCTGCCATCGCACCAAAAACAGCAAAAGGCGCGAAATTCATCACGTAACCGGTAATTTTTAGAATCACGTGAGCTACAGAATCAAAGAAACTAATCACCACGTGTCCCTTTTCGCCGATCGCAGCCGTTGCAACACCAAAGAAAAGAGAAAACACAACTATTTGCAAGATCTCGTTTGTGGCCATTGCCTCAACGAAACTTTTTGGAAAAATATGTGAAATAAAATCTTTCATCGAAACCGCCACACCTTTCACCCCAGTATCAATATTACTTGGCGGAAGTGGCAAATTCATCGCTTCACCAGGTTTGAAGATGTTCACCATGATCATTCCCAGTAACAAAGACAGGAAAGATGCACTTATAAACCACAACATGGTTTTCCCCCCTATCCGTCCAACTGCACTGATGTCCCCAACCTTTGCCACGCCTACTACCAGCGTCGTAAACACCAGAGGACCAACAATCATCTTGATCAATCGAAGAAAGATATCACTCAATAAGGTAAGTGGTTCTAAAGCTTTCTCCCGCACCTTCTCAGTAGCTGCACTGCTTGAAAGTACCTGTTGTTTTTGCAGCTGCAGATTCTTATATACCACTGAACTGCTATCTTTAACTTTCAGCAATTCACCATCAAGCTGTTTAACTTTTATGTCGGCAGCATGTATTGTATTATTATAAGTACTGAATGAGTTGACGTTAAGGTAATAACCAAGCGCAACCCCCAAAACTAATGCTAAAAAAATGAAAAAGGTTAATCTGTTTTGTTTCGACATTCACTTTAAATTAAGCGTATAAAATTCCGTAAAACTACAATAATTATGTTATTCTTGAAATTTAGTTTAGCTGCGAACCGGTTCGCTATTGTGATTTATGAAACGAATAAAATTTGATGGAAAAATGTAACATCAAACCGACCTTTGTGTCTAAAACCATATCAAAATCGCGTAAGTGGCACAAAAAGATCAGCTTTTCAAACAAATCTTCGATACCAATTCGAAAAAGATATTTCATCTTTGTTACGGTTATACGGGAGATGCTGATGCAGCTAACGACCTGCTGCAGGAGACATTTCTTAAAGTCTGGCAAAATCTGGATAAATTCAAAAATAAGTCCCTTATTTCTACCTGGATTTATAGAATCGCTGTCAACACCTGCCTTACTTATCTCAGATCAGAAAAACGTCAGGCCAAAGACGAACTTACAGACAATATCATAGAGTCCCGTGCAGAGGAATTTTCAGAGAAAAACGAACAAATTGCGCTTCTTTACAAGTCGATTTCTAAGCTGGAAGAAAACGACAGACTAATCATAACAATGGTATTGGATGAATTACCATATGCAGAAATTGCAGAGATTTCCGGCATTTCAGAAGGGAACCTCAGAGTTAAAATTCACCGCATTAAACAACGTCTTACAGAAATATACAATCAGCATGCAAGAATTTGAGCATATACAATCAATTTGGGATACGCATAAGGTTGAAGTGAAAATTTCATCAGAGGAAATGCTCAGACAGGCCAAGAAAGAGGTAAGTGGAATTAAGCTTAAATCTTTATTGAATCTGGCCGGCATGGTCATTTCCTTTTTGGCGATTACTTCCATTTGGACGTTCTATGACGTGCAATCCTGGACTACACACGCTGGCATCACGATCATCATAACCGCCATCGGCGTTTATACTTTCCTGATGTATCAGGGACACAAACTCATTTCAGACAACGACTTTACCATCCACCCGAAAGCTTTCCTTGACAACCTCAAGCGCTATCAGATCAACAGATTCAGCTTGTATAATAAGCTTTATTGGATTTATACAGTCGCATTAAGTGTCGGCCTAATCCTCTGTTTTTTTGAAATGCTTGCCCACCTAAATATATGGGTTCAATATCTTCTGGTTTTGTTTAGCTTCGCATGGGTAATTTTCTGCTCTGCTCTGGTTAGAAAAGTTGCTATGAAACGAGATAAGGAGCGCATAGCACTCCTTATCGAAAAATTTGAGCGCCTAAGCACACAATTCAAAAACTAAGGCTGGGCCTCATTTTCAACCTCTGAAGTGGAAAATTGGTTACCACGCAAACTATATCTTACCACCTTAATATCATCTGCTTTTTCCGCACCCTCTTCGGAGTTTGCTGCCGGAAAAGACCGGAACAACTCACCTTCTTTTATAAAGTATTTGTCGTGTCCGTTATAAAGCTTTTTCAACTTCGATGGAAGCCCAGGAAAACTGATTTTCTGAAAATTACCACGTGAATATTCATATACATTCAAATCCGCCTTATTCCCGCCGCTTTTTAGTTCTACATAAATCTCTGGATTGCCATCATTATCAAGATCCATGTTCCATGCATCGCTGATGATACCTTCACGTTCAACCGCAAAAGATTTATAGTTGTTTTTCAGAGAATCTGACATTAAAATCAGATATCCTCCAAGGCTGTCGACGCCTTTTCCCCAGCTTACAACTTCAAATCCGAAGCCTGGTGTTACCGCTAGTTCTTTATAAAATGGAAATGGATTGGGTGCTTGCTGTGCCGCAGTGCTGTCGCGTGGGGCTTGCTTAATCTCAGCCTGATCATTAGAACAGGAAAATAACGAAAGTAGTCCGACAAGAAACGCGGATGGATACAGTGTTGACTTAATATAGTTCATTTGCTTAGATTGCTTTACCCAAGCAATCTAAGCAAAAAATAAATATTTTAAACACCCACCTTCACTTCATCCTCTTTAGCAGCCAGATAGCGCTCAGCATCTAAAGCAGCCATACAGCCAGATCCCGCAGCAGTGACTGCCTGACGGTAGTAGTGGTCCTGAACATCACCACATGCAAACACACCCTCAATATTGGTTTTTGTTGTTCCAGGAATGGTTTTTAAGTAGCCTGTTTCATCCATTTCAAGCCATCCTTTGAAAATTTCTGTATTCGGTTTATGGCCGATTGCCACAAAGAACCCTTCCACTGCAAGGTCAGATTCCTCACTAGTCTGATTATTAATTATACGAAGCCCGGTAACGTTTTTACCATTACCCAGAACTTCCTTAGCTTCTGTATTGTAAATCACTTCAATGTTTGGCGTATTTAATACACGGTGAACCATTGCTTTTGATGCACGGAACTCATCACGACGTACAAGCATGTAAACTTTATTACACAACTTTGCCAGATAAGTTGCTTCTTCTGCCGCAGTGTCGCCTGCACCAACAATAGCAACATCCTGACCTTTAAAAAAGAATCCATCACAAACCGCACATGCTGAAACACCAAAACCATTGTACTGCTGTTCACTTGGTAAACCCAGCCATTTTGCAGTAGCACCAGTAGAAATAATCACGGTATCAGCAGTAATGGTCTTCGCCTCGTCTACAACAACTTTATGGGGTAATGAGGAGAAATCAACCGAACTTACATATCCAAAACGCACATCAGTACCAAAACGTTCTGCCTGCTTCCGAAAATCTTCCATCATTTCAGGACCGGTAATACCGTTCGGATAACCTGGAAAGTTATCTACTTCCGTCGTCTGTGTTAATTGTCCCCCGGCTTCCATTCCAGTATACAACACTGGTTTTAGATCAGCACGGGCAGCATAAATAGCTGCTGTATACCCTGCCGGACCTGATCCGATAATCAAACATTGAACGTGTTCTGTTTCTTGA
>DCLG01000082.1:23017-28258 GCA_002320935.1 Pedobacter sp. UBA1654
TATGTATTTTGAAATGCAAATTTACGATTCCGCTCCAGCATGTACAAATATGCATGCTTTAGCACCCGTAATTTGATAAACCTATTATATTATTTTTGATTAGCGGCTGCGCGTTCTGCTTCCAACTGCTTCTTAGACTTCCGAATTGTGGAAACGATCTTATCGTCTTTAAATTCATGAATTACCCTACCACCTCTTGTGATCCAGGTTCCTTCCTTTTTATTGTTAACAAATTGCCCTGATGTTTCCAGGTTTCCTTTGTAGTCGAAATTCTTGTATTCGCCCTGCATTATGTTTCCACGGTAGTGCACCACGTCTTTAATACTGCCACTTTGATAGTATGTCATCCAGCGCCCTTCTCTCTTACCGTTTCTAAAGCTTCCACGCAGATTTATAAAGCGTTCCTTACCATTCGGTGGTACAACATAGTTTCCCATAGGTGAGATCATCTCCACCCAGTCATAGTATACAAAACTACCATGAGGCACTTTAAATGCATCATCTTTGTATGAACCAGTCATCATCAGATACCCTTCTGCGTCAAACTTCTTGACAGTATATACACTGTCTCCACTGAGGCGTCCCACTAAAGCATAAGATACCGCTTCAGTAGAATCTGTTATAAGTACGTCTTCGTCGTTAAAATACACCGTTTTTACCTGAGCCTGCCCGGCAACATAAAAGCCGAGTAAAACCAGTACAATAAATATTCTTTTCATATGAATTCAATAATGCCTTAAGTTTGAATGATCCCTACGTTAAAAGCCTTCTTAATCGGAGCCTGATTCGCGGCCTCAATACCCATTGAGATCACCTTTCTGGTCTCCAGAGGATCAATTATGCCATCAACCCATAATCGGGATGCTGCATAAAAGGGGGTTGTCTGGCTATTATAGCGATCTGTTGTCTCCCTCAATAATTCAGCCTCTTTTTCGGGAGTTATTGTTTCACCCTTAGCTTTTAATGATGCCACCTGTATCTGCAGTAATGTTTTAGCGGCCTGCGACCCGCCCATCACAGCGATTTTGGCAGTCGGCCATGCATAAATCAGCCTAGGATCATATGCTTTTCCGCACATCGCATAATTCCCGGCTCCATACGAGTTTCCTACAATTATGGTAAATTTCGGCACTACTGAATTTGCGACTGCATTGACCATTTTCGCCCCGTCCTTTATGATTCCACCATGCTCTGAACGGCTTCCTACCATAAACCCTGTAACATCCTGGAGAAATACAAGTGGTATCTTTTTCTGATTACAGTTCATGATGAACCGGGCTGCCTTGTCGGCACTGTCCGAATAGATCACCCCACCAAACTGCATCTCCCCTTTTTTAGTTTTAATCACTTTACGCTGATTGGCAACAATGCCGACAGCCCAGCCATCGATCCGGCCAAGGCCGCATACTATACTTTGGCCATACAGCTGTTTATATTCTTCAAAGTCAGACTCATCTACCAAACGGTGAATGATATCAAGCATATCATAAGGCTTCTCACGATTTTCGGGCAATATTCCATAAAGCTCCTCTGGATTCAGCTTGGGTAGTGCTGGTTTTATGCGGTCAAAACCGGCATGTTCAGCGGCCCCTAACATACTCATGATCTTTTTTATGCTGTCTAAACATGCCTCATCATTCGGGTGTTTATAATCCGTGACACCGGAAATCTCACAATGTGTGGCAGCACCACCTAGCGTTTCATTATCAATATCCTCTCCAATTGCAGATTTGACCAGGTATGATCCAGCCAGAAAAACCGAGCCGGTACCCTCTACAATCATGGCTTCGTCACTCATTATAGGCAGGTATGCGCCTCCTGCCACACATGAACCCATGATGGCGGAGATCTGAACAATACCTGATGCCGACATCATTGCGTTGTTCCGGAACATGCGTCCAAAGTGCTCTTTGTCGGGAAAAATTTCATCTTGCATAGGCAAATACACGCCAGCACTGTCCACCAGATAAATAACAGGTAACCTGTTCTCCATCGCAATCTCTTGCGCACGCAGGTTTTTCTTAGCTGTCATCGGGAACCACGCGCCAGCCTTTACGGTCGCATCATTGGCAACGATCATACATTGTCTTCCGGAAACATAGCCTAAGCCACAAACAACGCCAGCCGAGGGACATCCGCCCTGTTCTTCGTACATGCCTTCAGCGGCAAATGCACCAATCTCCAGAAAGTCACTCCCTTCGTCTACCAGATAATGTATACGCTCACGAGCTAAAAGCTTCCCTTTCTCCTTTTGTTTGGCTGCACTCTTATCGCCGCCTCCTTTATATATTTTTTGAAGCCGACTCTTTACTTGAAATGCAAGCTGTTTGTTAATGTCTTCGTTCTTATTAAACTCTATATTCATGGAGGCAAGATATGTCTTATAATGAGGTTTAAATCATCATCTTCTTAAATCGAAGAAGATAAGATTGCTTCAATTTGCGTTAATTCTTCTGCATGAAATGTTAACTTTTTCATACAGCTCAAGGAATCTGCCAGTTGTTCCGGTTTACTCGCGCCAACCAGCACAGATGTTACCCGGGGATCTTTTAATAGCCAGGACAAAGCCATCTGTGCAAGAGACTGTCCTCNNTTGACGTTTTTCGTCTGTGATCTCAGAAGTTTGTAAATGTCCGCTCAACTTAGCAGCCCTGGAATCCTCCGGGATTTCATTTAAGTACTTGTTTGTCAATAGTCCTTGTGCAAGTGGTGAAAACGGTATGCATCCTACACCACGGTCTTCCAAAAGATCTAAAAGCCCGCCTTCTACCCAGCGCTCCATCATGGAATATTTTGGTTGATGAATCAAACAAGGTGTACCAAGTGACTTCAGTATATCAATAGCCTGTTCAGCTAGCGCTGCAGGATAGTTTGATATTCCAGCATATAGGGCCTTTCCCTGTCGCACAATAAGATCTAAAGCACCCATTGTTTCTTCCAGGGGTGTCTCTGGATCCGGCCGGTGGTGGTAGAAAATATCCACATACTCAAGCCCCATTCGCTTCAAACTTTGGTTAAGACTTGCAGTTAGGTACTTTTTTGAACCGAAATTCCCGTAAGGCCCTGGCCACATATCGTAACCTGCCTTTGTCGAAATAATCAACTCGTCTCTGTATGGCAATAGATCCTGCTTTAGGATTCTCCCGAAATTGCTTTCGGCAGTACCATACGGCGGGCCATAATTATTCGCCAGGTCGAAATGGGTGATTCCGTTGTCAAATGCCAGGTGGACGATCTTCCTGTAATGCTCATGCACATCTACGTCTCCGAAATTGTGCCACAAGCCTAACGATATTAAGGGCAATTTGATACCGCTTTTACCGCATCTGCGATATTCCATTCGTTCATACCGCTCTGCGGATGCCGTGTACATCATATATTTTGTGCTTTTTGTTACTTCTGCTTTAGTGTATCGCTATGGTAAGTTAAATCGATGGCGTCCCACCTGAAATCTTACTTACATCAATTTTTAGTTTTTTATCAGATGTGGTATAAAGTTGGATGTATTTTCAGTGATTACTGAACTACTCTCGCGAATACCGATGCCAGATGCCTCCTGGCCTATTATCCATGAGCCAATAACGGCAGTCTTTCCCGTAAACTTGGGGATTTCAAATAATGCCTGGCACACAAACCCTTCTGCGCCATACGCTCCTTTCGTTTGTGCCTCTACATGGCCGTTACGGATTACCTGAATGTTTGCACCTTCTCTGCTTAGTATGGGTTTTCTTACATAACTTGAAAGCGTGTTTTCTGCCTCCGTATAGCATTCCAAAAGATAAGGTGAGTCTGGGAACAACTCCCATAATATTGGCAGAATTGCCTTGTTGGATAAAATCATCTTCCATGCAGGTTCAATCCAGTGCATATCAGATTTTTGCAGTAGCTGATCAAAAAACGTCTCTTCAACCATCCATTCCCAGGGATATAACTTGAATATGTTTTTCACCACCTGATCCTCCATATCCACAAACACACCTGTGCTATTTTCCCAACCCAGATCGTCTATGAAAATCAGCTTTGTTTCATAACCTGCCTGTATAGCACAGTCGCGCATATATTCAACAGTCGTCAGATCTTCGAGAGAACCTTTTATGCATGCGAAATGTACCGGTCCATCATAAAGATATGGTTTCAGGTGTTTCCAATACGCAATCAACTGTTCATGTATAATGTTAAATTGGTCGGCATCTTTGTTGTAGTCCTGTAACCAAAACCACTGCACAATTCCGGCTTCGAAAATTGAAGTCGGGGTATCCGCATTAAATTCAAATAGCTTAACCTGGTTGCCATCAAAGCCTAAGTCAAACCTCCCGTAAATAGAAGGTGCGTCTTCATCCCAACTCCGTTCAATCAAGTTGATCGCTTTCTCAGGAATCGAGAACAATGGATATAATTTATGATCAATTACATGCTGCACCGCTGCCAGACACATTTTCCACAAAGCTTTCGTAGCTTCTTCAATTTTCTCGATGTCATCCCCGGACAGCTGATAGAATGCATCTTCTTTCCAGTATGGCACATCATCGGTATGAAAACCAAAGCCAATCTTTTCCAGAGATTGTTGCCAGTTATCTCTGGGTGTTGTTCCAATGCGCTTCATCAGGCTGCGACACTGGAAGATCGTGAGTTCCCAAACCCTCCGCGGATGGCTGCGCCCTTTGTCGCCGAACTTCCAATATTGGAGCTCTTGCTCAACGCGCCTGAATAATATCCTGCATGCCTGAAACCATTTGCACCGAACATACCATAGGGTCTGAAAGCATAATACCACAGAAACAATGGCAAAAATGATCCTTGCGTATGCGTGTATTCGGCTGTGGTATCTGAACGCATGTAAACTTCATTGCTGTCCCAATTAGGTTCTTCTTTCTCCGCCTTATTACAGGCCGCCAATGCAGAAGTAATTAAAACAAGTGTCACATATTTTGATCTCTTCATGCTACTTCACTGTGATAAATATCTTGTAATTTTTATTGATTGTTGCTGTCGTATCTTCCCCCGAACTTGTTTTTACAGATTGCGTTGTCATGCCAAGGCTTGGTATCGTATCCAGATTAATAGTCGTTTTCTCTTGCTGGCCGTTTACCCAGAAGATCTTTTCAGTTTTCATCACGTCGTACATCGAATCCAGGTGATTGATCTCTACTTTCATTTCCACCGAACCATCTCTGTCAACTTCTTTTACCTTATCTTCTTCATTCGGCTGCTGACAGCTGGTAATAACCAGACAAAACAGCA
>DCLG01000082.1:28341-29295 GCA_002320935.1 Pedobacter sp. UBA1654
ATATTGATTATTTGCCTAAAATAATGATTTATATCAGCTAAACAATCCATTCAGGCGTCCGTTATTTGCTGAATAATTGAAAACACTCCTAAACCTAGTTAGCTTTGGATCAATCACGGCCTGACAATAACAATGTAAAAAGCCTCAAGCTGNNAGCTGTTTAAGTTCGGTTACCAGGGTACGACTATATATCTGCTGTATTTCCGCAATGATATGCCCTGCAATTTCACGTTGGAACGCATCGCTAAAAAGGATTATGCTCCGATACTGTGAGCCAATATCGGCACCCTTCTGATTCAGGGTGGTAGGATTGTGCGTGCTCAGGTGTAGGGGCCGGACCATCTGGAAAAACATGGCCCAAGTGTGCTTTGCAGGAATTACAAAGGGCTTCAATCCTGCGCATACCGTATGAGTTGTCACGCTCGTAAGCAATAGCATTGTCTCTAATGGGTTGTGTAAATGATGGCCAACCAGTACCCGATTCAAACTTTTCTCTTCCGTCAAACAACAAAGTTCCGCAGCATGCACATGCATAAAGGCCAGGCTCAAAATTACTACACATTTCCGAGCTATGGGCGCGTTCGGTCCCTTTAAGCCTCGCAACCTGGTAAACCTCAGGACTAAGCTGTTCTTTTCATTCCTCATCAGTCTGAACGACGCTTTTTTCCGGTTGAGGATTGCCGCGGTTAACAAACTTTAAGACGTCTATATACTTTAACATCAATAATCTGCTTAGTATTCAGACTTATTTTTTCTTAGTGATTCAAGCCTTGCACGCTGTGCCGCAGCCC
This sequence comes from Pedobacter sp. UBA1654, assembly GCA_002320935.1. Lineage (GTDB taxonomy): Bacteria > Bacteroidota > Bacteroidia > Sphingobacteriales > Sphingobacteriaceae > Pedobacter. Next base: position 29,133 of record DCLG01000082.1, read on the forward strand.
GATGCCGCAGTCGCTCCTTAATTTCTTCATCTTGCTCCAATTCCTCGGTGTGGTGATCAATCCAGGCCTGATACTGCTTCTCCTGATGATCAACATTAATATTCAACTTTTTCTGGAGGTTCTGACGTTTTGTACGCAATTCTTGTAAAGTCTTGTCCCAGTC
>DCLG01000082.1:29357-42630 GCA_002320935.1 Pedobacter sp. UBA1654
TTCCAGGAATTTTGTTTCTGCCTCTTTTATGTCGTCCGCTACCTTGGAAAGCTCCGATTGCGCCGGAACATACACTTGTTCATCTAAATTGTATCTACTGAGATCGTCCGTAAGGGGCATTAATGCTGTATTCAAAGGAACCTCCCAATCTTCCCAAACGTGTGCGACCAGCACAGATTTTCCATTTGGGATATTTGCAGATACGGTATCCAGGTAGTCAGAAACACTTTCGGCCCTCAATGTTTCCGAGGCAGATCCAGCGATCATACCTCCTGCTACCCCAACCAACAATCCTAGTGGGCCTGCGAGCAATCCAATCAAACCTCCTAGTACACCGCCTCCAAGAGTCCCTGCGCCGGCATCATTATCTTTCGCTGATCGGATGGAGGTTTTTCCATGTTCATCCTTGCTAAGTACATAGGTCTCTCCTACGGATATATCTTTCGTATTACCCAATTGCTGAATGGCCTGTAAACCTTTAAATGCCTCAACTTCGGAGTTGAAAACGGCCTGAATCATCTTTTCCATATAGTATCTGTTAAAAGGATATGCGTTAGATTAATACAATATTGAAGGAATTAAGTTTTCGTATTGGTTATCTTTGGCTAAGTGAGATTCCTGTCTTTAAACCAGACTTCGTCTGGCACTGCAGAAAAGTGCATCATTTTATTTAAAAGTATCTCAGGCTCATGCTCATTAAAAACCAGGTCCCGATTAGTTTGCTTCAAATATCGTTGTTTTACCATAACGTCCATTTGAGCAAATAAGTTATCATAGAAACCAGCAATATTCAAAACACCTATCGCTTTATTATGCAGGCCCAGTTGAAGCCAGGTCAATACTTCAAAGAACTCCTCTAGCGTACCAAAGCCGCCTGGCAGAATTAAGAAAGCATCGGCAATATCTGCCATTTTCTTTTTACGCTCATGCATGTTGGTTGTAACAATCATCTCCGTAAGGCCTGTGTGACCAACTTCTTTGTCCATCAGGAATTGTGGAATGATCCCGGTCACTTCGCCGCCCCGCTTCAACATTTCATCAGCAAGCATCCCCATAACACCTACACTTCCACCTCCGTAAACCAGTCTAATACCTTTATTAACCAGGTGCTGTGTCAAAGTCTCCACAGCTGCTTTCAAGAGCGGATCACCATTATAATTAGCTCCGCAGTAAACACATATTGATTTCATGAAATCTCAATTTTTATGAAGTTAAATAAATTGTTATCTAAAAGATAAGGCCCTGATCCGGCATTTACCAAATCAGGGCCTTGTACTTTACATCTAGCCTTGTTATTTTTTTTAAAATTATCTAGAGTAGTTCGGGGCTTCTTTAGTAATGGAAACATCATGAGGATGGCTTTCCCGCATACCAGCTGCTGTGATTCGTACGAATTTAGCACTTTGAAGTGCTTCAATCGTTGCTGCTCCACAATAGTGCATACCAGCGCGCAGACCTCCAATATATTGATAAATTACTTCAGATAGTGTTCCTTTGTAAGGTACACGCCCCACTATTCCTTCTGGTACAAGTTTGGTAACCACATCTTCTTCATCCTGAAAGTACCTGTCTTTAGAACCCTGCTGCATCGCCTCTACCGAGCCCATGCCGCGATAGGACTTAAACTTACGTCCTTCATAAATGATGGTTTCACCCGGAGACTCTTCAACACCTGCAAATAAGGAGCCTGCCATGATGGTACTTGCTCCAGCTGCGATAGCCTTCACGATATCTCCTGTTTGTTTAATTCCCCCGTCGGCGATTACTGGAATTCCGGTTCCTTTTAACGCCTGCGCACATTCGTATACTGCGTACAACTGAGGTACACCAACACCCGCGATAATTCGGGTGGTACAGATTGAACCCGGGCCAATACCCACTTTCACCGCATCGGCGCCCGCTGCTGCTAAGGCTCGTGCAGCATCTGCAGTTGCGATATTACCAGCAATTACCTGCAGCTCAGGAAAGCGACTTTTTATGGCAGTAACCATATCTATCACCCCTTTCGAATGTCCATGCGCCGTGTCTACAGTTACAACATCCACTCCAGCCTGTACTAATGCAGCCACCCGGTCTATGTTATCTGCAGCAACACCAACAGCTGCTCCTACGCGTAAACGGCCATGCTCATCCTTGCAGGCCTGAGGAAAATTTTTATATTTCTGAATGTCTTTAAAAGTAATAAGTCCAGCAAGGCGGCCTTCCTGATCAACCACAGGCAGCTTCTCTATTTTATAATCTTGAAGAATCTCTTCGGCTTGCATTAGGGTTGTACCCTCAGGTGCTGTTATAAGATTCTCCTTTGTCATGACGTCAGAAATAGCACGCTGCATGTTCTTTTGAAACCTTAAATCACGGTTGGTGATGATCCCAACCAGCTTATTGTCGGCATCAATTACAGGTATACCGCCAATTCTATATTTATTCATGATTTGAAAAGCATCGGAAACTTTTGCATCCTTACTCAACGTCACCGGATCCTGAATCATGCCACTTTCAGACCGTTTGACCTTACGTACCTCGTCAGCCTGGCGTTCAATGCTCATGTTCTTATGGAGCATCCCAATTCCACCTGCCTGCGCTATCGCGATCGCTAAGCCAGATTCCGTCACCGTGTCCATGGCAGCAGAAACAACAGGAACATTTAAGCGTATTTTCTTGGTCAGATAGGTTTGAGTATCCACATCTCGCGGAAGAACTTCTGAATATGCGGGTACTAACAAAACGTCATCGTATGTTAGTCCTTCAGCAATAAATTTTTGGGGATCGAGTTGCATAGCAAATAATTTAGGAGTTATTATTTGCCGGGCAAAACTACATTAATTATAAGGAATACACAATAGCGAAACACATATACCGATCCTTTTAACCTGAAGCTGACAATTATTCAGCTTCAGGTTCAGTATGTTGCCGTAACTGCTTAGGTCCTTGCGGCCAGATAAAAGCCGTTGTTTGCTTTTTCCAGCCTAGGCTTTTATAAAAATCCGCTTTTCCCGGAGCCGCTGTGAGCGTAACGAAATGGTAGTTTTCTAATTGCTCGTTGATTTTAGTAACCAAGCTTTTTCCGAGCCCATTTCCCTGAAAGTCAGGATCTACAATAATGTCTCCAAGCTGAGCATAATATCGGCCATCATCAATCGTCCTGCCAAAAGCAATGATCTGATTCTCGAAATAGACAAACAGTGTCACACTGCTTTTACTGAAGGCGAGTTTAATCTCTGCTTCTATGCGGGTACGCCAGTTGACCTTATAGAACAAACCACATATGTGGGTCCAGTCTACCGTGTTCAGGTCAGGGTTAAAGGTATAAACAAGCTTGCTCTTATCTAAGTGCGTATGTTGCATAAAAAATTGTTTTGCTTACAACAGCAAAGCGAACTTTGTGTTTCGGCTATTTATTGGAAAACACCTGAGTAATTCTATTTTCTACCAACTATTACACTTGTGAAGTGTTCAGGCTGGAGATAACGATTTGCAAGATCCATAATCTGCAGGGGAGTAATGGTTTTGACGATGTCAATGTAGCGATCATAGTAACCATAGTCAAGTTTAGAAAAATACAGGTTTTTAAATTTATCTGCATGAGAAAAGGCATTTTCCAAACTTCCAAGCATAGACCCCAGCATATAGTTCCGTACTAAATCAAGCTCCTGTTCTTCAACTAGCTGAGACCTCAGGATCGAAACTTCGAGTTCAATTTCTTTTACCGCTTCAGTGCAAACTTCTGCGCCTACTTCCGTAGCAATGAAGAAATATCCTGCATCCCGCAGGGAGACTACAGCTGAACCAATGCCGTAGGTATATCCCTTATCTTCGCGGATATTCGCCATAAGTCGGGATCCAAAATATCCTCCAAGGAGTGTATTCAGTACCTGAAATGCAGGAAAATCCGGGTGGCTTCGGTTTATGGCGAGCCTTCCCATTCTGATTGCAGACTGTACCGCATCTGGACGCTCAATAAACACTTTTTTGCGATCGTTCAATTTGAAATCAAATGCATTCACCTGAGCACTTATCCTCTTCCCCCAATTACCTCCAAAATTCTGGTTTAGGATGCTGAAAGCGTCTGCATCAAACTTGCCTGCTGCAATGATGCTACAGTTTTCCGGTTTGTAGGCGGCATGGAAATAATCAACAAGATCTTGTCGCACAATCGCATCATAATGTTGTGGCTCGATGCCGGACCCATAACTTGTATCGCCGAAAATTTCATTGGCGAAGTGCTTTCTTGCCAGATAATCGTTCTTTTGAAGATTAACCTGTAGTGATTGTTTTTGATTTTGAACGAAGATGGCGAGTTCCTGATCTGGAAAAATACTTTCTGTTATAATCGACTTTAAAATCGGAAGTACTGCAGCAAGATGCTTGTTCAACGTGTAAACACGTACGCTGCTTTGGTCTGCACCATATTCGGTCTGCAAAAAGGCGCCATAATAATCTACTTTTTCCGCGATTTCCTTTGCACTAAGGCTGGGCGTTCCGTTATTGATAAGCTGATTTACAGCAATGGCCTGCAAGGGTTTTGACGGATCATAATTGACGTTGTCAAAGATGAACTCGATCCGCACCAAAGGCTGTTTTCCTGCATTAATGGTGAAAACAGGGATTCCATTATCAAGTTCTTGCTTCGCGGGTGCTAAAAAGTTTATATCGGTTACCTGCTTGAAATCAGGCGTTATGGCTCTATTAAGCATCTTTTTTAATCAAATAATACAATGTGGAACATTTCTCAGGATGAAAGGTCGCTTGTGCGGCAAGCTGGATCTTCTCGGGTGTCACAGCAAGATACTTGTCAATCTCTTCATTTAACAAGCCGGCATCACCTAACAACTCGTAATAGGCAAGGTTCATCGCCTTATCAAGTAGACTCAGTTCAGCGAATACCATAATCGATTCTGATTTATTCTGCACCTTCGTGATCTCTTCATCACTTACAGGTTCCTTTTTCAACAACTCAAGCTCTCTCCAGATGGCTGCTTCTGCATCCTCCACGGCCACCCCCTCAACAAGCTTGCCTTCAATGATAAATAATCCTTCATCCATACTACTGGTGATATAGGCGTGGATATCACTGAATAGTTGCTGCTCTTTCAATAAGCTGTTGTATAAACGGGAAGACTGCCCTTGAGACAGAACATCAGACATCAGGTCGAATGACTGGTAGGCAGGATCTCTCCTGGCAGGCATTTTAAATGCCATGTAAAGGGCGTTTAGTGGAACATCTGCATGTACAATTTCCTTTCTTGGAGCTGTCTGTGCAGGTTCCTTAGGCAGATTTCTAAGGTATCTTTCACCTGAGGGAATGGGTTCAAACCACTTTTCAGCAAGCTTTTTAACCTCGCTTGTTCTTACATTCCCACCAACAACCATAATCGCGTTTTTTGGATTGTAATGCTTTTTAAAAAAGGCTTTCACATCCTCCATCTTCGCATTTTCAATTTGTGCAAGGTCCTGACCAATAGTTGCCCATCTATATGGATGTTCCTGGTAAGCTAAAGGCCGAAGCTTCAACCAGACATCACCATAAGGTTGATTTAGATAGCGCTGTTTAAACTCTTCGCAAACGACATTGCGCTGGGTTTCCAGACTTTTTTCTGAAAATGCCAGGCTAAGCATACGATCACTTTCCAACCAGAAAGCCGTTTCCAGATTCGTTGCTGGCAAGGTAATATAATAGTTCGTGATGTCATTACTGGTGAATGCATTGTTTTCACCACCTACCCTTTGTAGCGGCTCATCATAACTTGGAATATTGATAGAACCTCCAAACATGAGGTGTTCAAAAAGATGGGCAAAGCCGGTTTTACCTTGTTCTTCATCTCTGGCGCCTACATCGTAAAGGATGTTTAATACGGCCATTGGTGTTGTATCATCTTCATGAACCAAGACGCGAAGGCCGTTGGCTAGAGTACAACGGGTGAAATCTACCATAAATAATAAAAAAGTTCCCGCAAATATATGGATTACAGGGAGGGGAAATGTGATATTCTTGTGAAATAATAATACCACAGGTAATGGTATATTTGCCTTATGAATACTGCCAATCTACTGGAACGGGCCTTGAATTTCGACTTCTTGACACAAGAAGAAGGCGTGTATCTTTATCATCATGCAGGCACGGCTGAACTTGCTTATGTTGCCAATGAACTCCGCAAAAAACAAGTTCCAAGTGGTAGGGTGACCTGGCAAATTGATAGAAACGTAAATACGACTAACGTATGTATTGCCAATTGCAAGTTCTGCAACTTCTTTAGGCGACCAGGTCATGAGGAAAGTTACATCACCAACATCGAAACTTATAAGCAGAAAATTGAAGAAACCTTCNNGGGTGGTCACCATCCCGACCTTGGATTGCAGTTCTATGCAGATCTTTTTACAAAGTTAAAAGAGCTCTACCCTGACCTGAAATTACATGCACTTGGCCCACCTGAGATTGCCCACATTGCTAAGCTTGAAGGTCTCAGTCATTCCGAAGTACTTAGTGCTTTGCAAACTGCAGGTATGGATTCATTGCCTGGCGCCGGTGCAGAAATTTTGAACGATCGTGTAAGAAGATTAATTTCAAAGGGCAAATGTGGTGGGCAGGAATGGCTCGACGTCATGAGGGCCACCCATAAGTTAAATATCACCACATCTGCTACGATGATGTTTGGACATGTGGAAACCATAGAGGAGCGATTTGAACACCTCGTTTGGATCCGGGAAGTTCAGTCTGAGAAACCTGCAGACTCAAAAGGATTTTTAGCATTTATCCCCTGGCCATTTCAAGATGACGGAACATTATTGAAACGCTTACGAGGCATTAGCAACAATGTTTCAGGTGACGAGTATATTCGTATGCTCGCCCTTAGCAGGATTATGCTCCCAAACATCAAAAATATTCAGGCAAGTTGGCTTACAGTTGGGAAAGCGGTTGCGCAGATTTGCCTGCACTCGGGCGCGAATGATTTTGGTTCCATTATGATTGAAGAAAACGTGGTATCTGCTGCAGGTGCACCGCACCGTTTTACTGCAAAGGGAATACAGGAAGCAATCATGGAAGCAGGGTTCATTCCGCAGCTACGTGGACAACAGTATAACTATCGGGAGCTGCCGAAAGAGATGGAAGAACAGGTGATCACCTATTAATTTAACGATTTAGACAAAAAGCATATAACATAAGAAAGNNCTTTCTTATGTTATATGCTTTGCTGGAAATTAGATGTTTACTTTAAACTGTGCTAACACCTGCCTTAAAGCCGCTCTATCAAGTGGCTCGTCAAAAGCTTCAGAGGCTCTTGCTGCATCGATGCTCGTGTTTCCGTTGATCCCGGTAATGGTGTTTCCTGCTTGTTGTACATTCTGCTCTCCTGCATACGCACCTTGACCCAAACGACCGTCAGTTTCATCATTTAACGAGATCCATGGCTGCAGGGTACCCGACTGACCTCTGCTGATCCGAATTAATCTGATCTTGGTTGAGTGTCGTGCCTCTACCGCATGCATGCTTAAAGCAGCTGTCAAGTATGGACTACCCAACAGATCTCCCGAGACGCCCTTTGTCGCACGAAGTGCTGTATCTTCAAGTCCTTGAGCAATTTGAAGAAAACTGCGGATGTTTTTAAAGGGTTCAGAGAACTCCCTGTTGCCAGTAAAATCATATGATCCTACACCCACTGGCGTTCCACCAGCAGTTCTTATAGTGTCCTGTAAAAATTTTACGTGAGCCAGTTCGTGATCTCTTATGATCCCAATAGCTGCTTTATCGGCAGCAGCAGTAGCGCCATTCCCAAATGCAGCCTCATTAAATCCCCGAGTGTAGAATGCTGCTGAGAAATGTTCAATTGCTAAGCCCAAGTTTAATGCATTAATTACAGCCGGATTCGCGGATTGTCCATAAGCCTTCTTAAACATGGTGCCTACAGCTAGTGGTACCGAAGCTGCAGCTATTTTCTTTCCGAAGCTGAAAAAATCTTTCATTGCGGCTCTACGTGGACTTATGCGCTCATAAATCTCAGCGTCAACCTTTTCTATTTCGTTTAGTATATTTAAAAAATTCATGTGATGTCTTTTTAAGCAGTTGGTAAATTACTGGCAATGATCTCTGTGGTGATGTACTTTTTAACACGGGATAATACTTCAGCTGGTTTTAAGGTTTGCTCCTGCCCGCTTCCGTTAACCACACCAGCGGTAAAATCGTTAGGTTTAAGCGACTCACTGATATAGGCTGCGTGGCGTGCTTCCACTGAAACGATTTTCGCAGCTACTAATAAGGTATCCTTTGATTTCAATAGTGGTGCAACACCATTGTAGGCCGCTACTCCAAGGTCCTCAAGCTCTTTCGCAGCCGTAAGAACAGCCGTTCTGTCGCCAAAATTAACCTTGCTAAAATCAAATGCCAGGTTGCCAATTTTGTTCCCAGCCAGCACATTACTTAAAAGCTCCCGATGTGCAACTTCATGTAATTGAATATCCGTAAGGTAATCTCTTTCTCTCTCGTCAATATTAGACCAGAATGCCCCTACAACTTTCGTGTAAAATGCAGCCTCCAGTTGTTCGAGCGCAAAAGCATAATTCAGGATTCCAACATCACCCGAACCCAAGTCAACTTTATTTTCACCCGGTACAATTGGGTCTGTAGGTCCCACGTAATCTTTATCTTTGCTGCAACCTGCGGCCATCAGTGCAACGCCTACTGCGCCCGCACCAGCAAACTGCAGGAATGAACGACGAGGTAAGGTCGAATTTAAAATACGCTCAGCACCCTGAGTTATTTCCTTTTCTTCTTGTATTAAATTCTTCATGGAAATTTAGATTAACTATTTTGCAATTTAGATTATGTACTAGTATTAAAAGAAAGGTATGATAAAGTGAGAAATAAATTGTGTAGTTATTTCTCGCCGCTACACAGTTGATTTCCAATATATTAACACAAACCAATTTGAATGACTAACACAATTAATGCCATAATCGTTGATGATGAGGAATTTGCCAGATCCTCTTTGTATTTTTTACTCCAGGAGAACTGTAAAGTGGTGCATATCACAGGCATAGCTAAATCTGTAGCGGAAGCAAAAGTGTTATTGCAAAAACATAAAGTTGACCTGATCTTTTTAGATATCGCAATGCCTGGAGAAAATGGTTTCGAATTAATTAGTTCAGCTGAGCAATACAAGGCACATGTGGTATTCACAACTGCATACGATCAGTATGCATTAAAGGCTATTAAAGCAAACGCTCTCGACTATCTTTTGAAGCCCATTGACATTGATGAACTCAAAGAAACAGTAGATAAGGCTGTAAAATTTATCGAACTGAATAATCATGATTCCTCTTCCGGCGACAGGCTGCTAAACTTTAAAAGCGACCTTGACCACAAAAGTGTACGGAAAATAAGTTTGCCAAACGGCCAGGGCTACACTTTAATTGATTTAGACAACATCGTACATATCGAAGCAGACAGCAACTACTCTGTTTTCCACCTTCATGATGGCGAAAAAATAACGGTTTCAAAAGTCCTTAAAGAATATGAAGAGATCCTTCCCGTCAAGCAATTTGTAAGGGTTCACAAATCCAGTATTGTGAACTTAAACTATTTGCAGGAATATAACTCCCGGAACGGACTTGAACTTACCCTTAAAAATGGACAGAGAATTGCGGTTTCCAGAAGGCGGGCCAGTGATTTTCTGGAACGAATCAGGAACTACACACAGTTATAAACAAAAACCTGGTGCTTAAAAACATTGTTCTATATACCTTTCTAATTTACCTTCTGCTATCGGTTGATCGCCTTTCAGCACAAAACAGCTACATCGAGCATTATGATGTAAAGGATGGTCTGCCCAGTAATACTTGCTTTTTCAGCCTTCAGGATAGCAAAGGGTATATATGGGTCGGAACCGATGCAGGTGTTAGCAGATTCGATGGCAAATACTTCCGGAACTTCAGCATTGACGATGGCCTGCCCGACAATCAGATCCTTCAAATTAAGGAAGACAAAGAGGGCAGGATTTGGTTTCTTAGTTTTAGTGGAAAATTAAGCTTTTTCCATAATGGTATAATTTTCAACAAATCCAATTCTTCCCTGCTTAGACAGCTAAATACAACAGAAATAATCATATCCTTTTTTGAAGATAGCAAAGGAAGACTCTGGCTTGGCAGCAATAAAAATTTACTTTATAGGTTCGACGGTAAAAAACTTGTCAAGTATGTCTCGGAGGATCTCACTCAGCCTTTCACCCATGCTACAGTACATGAAGATTTAAAGGGAGATATCTGGGTGATCAACCAGGATCTATCAAGGATTTATAAAAATGGGCGCTTTTACCGGGTCCCACACACCCCTAAAACACTATCCCATAAAACTGTATACGCTGAACAAAAAGGAAACCTCCTCTTTCTGGACACTGATGGACTTAAGATGCTCAATGATGGTGTCAAACCTGTTAAATCCGACATTCCTGCCGGATTCTTAACCGAAAAGCTCGGATTCATTTATGCTGGCCAAAATGAACTCTGGCTGAGCAACAATGAAGGTGTTTTCGAATTTAAAAAGGGCATGAAGCCGAAGCAGTATCTCCACAACGTTCCGGTGAGCCAGGTGATTAAAGACAGGCATGAAAATATGTGGTTTACCACATCAAATGGCATATACATGCTGCCTGGTGAAGGAAATCGGATGTACATCATGAACCAGGAACAAGGCCTTTCCAGCAACTACATAAAGAGCATAACTAAAGACAAAAGCCATCGACTATGGCTTGGCATGGATAAGGGTGTAATAAATGTGTTGGATGTACAAACTTCCGAAATCAAAGAAATTAAACTCGGGAAATTTGGCGTTAAGAACAACATCAAACAACTTGAATTAGATAGCGTAAACAAGTCGATCTACTTTAGCACGGAACTTCGACTTGGTAGAGTTACTGGCATCCATGGAGATATGAAAACTGAATTACTTCGAGAAGTAACCAGTTCTGTACTGGCTATCAAGCAATTTAGCTTAAGTCCAGAAAATAAACTAGCAGTCGCCACAGCTTCAGGTGTATTTCTCGTCAATGATTTACTGCATAATTTTCAGTTCCATGCGCTTAAAGTAAAAGAGGGTGAAAATTTCTATACCAATCGGGCGTATTCAGTACTATACAGTAAGAATACTGACCTCTGGTTTTCCAACACCAAAGGTCTGCAAACGGTAGGGTCTAATGGCCTTACATCTTCATCAGATGCCGCTTACTTTAAGGATAAGCGTATAAACGACATTAAAGAACTACCTGGTGGGATGATTGCCCTGGCTACAGATGGATATGGGTTAACCTTCGTAAAAAATCGAAAAATTGTTAAGATTGTCACCATCGCAGATGGCTTGGCAGATAACATTTGTAAAAAGCTTTTTGTAGATGGTAATCAGCTTTGGGTAATTACCAATAATGGGATTAACAACGTTTCCTTCGAAGCTGAAAATATCAATGTACAGGCATATGAGTATACCAGCGCATTGTTGAAAAATGATGTAAATGATCTCTTTATTGGAAAGTCAACGGCATATTTCGCGACCAACAATGGCCTGGTTTATTTCAAAAAAAAGGCTTTTAGGAAAAAGAATAAAGCACCCAAGGTAATTATCTCCAGTGTTCTGAACAATAACAAATCACTTTCTGTTACAGACTCGCTGGTGTCTCTTGACCCCTCCAGAAACAACATCACATTCATCTATAGCGCAATTGACTTCCAAAAACAAGATCTCGTTTATCGATTTCGGCTTAAACCTGAGGACAGCTGGACAGAAACCAGAAACCGTCGGTTGGAGTTCTCGGCGCTTTCACCCGGGGACTATACATTTGAAATCAGTGCAAGATCAAATAACACCGACTGGAGTGACACCACTAAAGTAAGATTTAAACTCATGGAGCATTTCTGGCAACGTAACTGGTTCATTCTGGTGTTGTTGATTGCAGCAAGTTTCACCTTCTATAAGATTGCCGTAATTATTACCAAATGGCAAAAAAATCAGGAACAAAAACAGTTGGTGCTTAAACACAAGATTCTAATTCTTGAACAAAGGGCGCTACTAGCCATGATGAACCCGCACTTTATATTTAACGTGATGAACTCCATTCAATATTACATCAACACAAAAGATACATCCTCGGCTAATAAGATCCTCACTGGCTTTGCACGCTTAATCCGCAAGAATCTGGAAATTTGTACAAAAAGCTTCATCACATTGGAAGAAGAACTTGAATATTTGAATCTCTACCTGGGGCTTGAAAAAAAACGTTTTGGGAACAAGTTTAACTATGCCATAAAGGTCGACTCAGCAATCGACAGGGAGGAAATATCAATCCCTTCTATGCTGTTACAGCCATATGTTGAAAATGCAATTTGGCATGGGATTATGCCAAAAGATGTGGGTGGGAATATCGAAATTACTATGGAGGTAGTTGAACAAGAATTTCTACTGATCTATATAATTGATGATGGTGTCGGAATTGACAACTCACAGAAACTTAAAAAGGGAACACACCAGAGCAAAGGAATGAGTTTAACACAGGAACGGGTACAACTCTTAAATCAGATTGAATCTATTTCTATTCAAATTTCAATACATCAAAGAGGAAATTCGGGTACAATGGTCACTATACAGGTCCCAATCTGATACATATAACCGTTTACTCAAAATTTTCTACCACTAACTAAGAATGAAGAGTAGAACGAATTTTTTGCCTTAAACTTGTATTAGAAATTAAACAAACATGGTTTGTTAAAAAGCGTTCTTATAGAATTGGCCAAAGATATGTTCACCTAACCTAAAAACAATATCTCAATTCAGGGTTTCATTTGTGTGTTAAAAGTGGTAAAGCTAAATCTTTACCACTTTTTTTTTGCTTGGAAACCGGGTCTTCAAAATTTGCGCAAGTTTCAAAATTCAGCTTGGAAGATTTATTTATTTTTTAATTTTGCTGTGTACAATGCGTACGCCTCATTAAATAAATCTTTTGTATTTTAAACTAGCAATTGTAACTAGCCATTTTATTTTATTTGTATGACAACAACTAAGAAATCCACCAAGAAAAGTTCTGTTGATGATACCCGTTTTGAAGATGACAACCTAGATGGAATTCAGACCATTGGCTTTAGCAAAGCAGCTCCTTTTGACGACGAGGATGATGACTTTGACATGCCATTGGACGATCTGGATACGCTAGATACTTTCGATTCTGACGACGACGATGATTATTAACTGGTAAAAAAAACTTAATATTGAAGCATCCTTTTTAGGATGCTTTTTAAT
>DCLG01000082.1:42669-52177 GCA_002320935.1 Pedobacter sp. UBA1654
GAAGTAACCAATAAGAGTACTCGTAGAGCTGTTTTAAGCGCTCCGCATCTGATATATAAGCAGGATGAAAACTGGATCTGTCCACTTGATCAGGACATTGAACAAATCTTTGACCCGAAGAAAAATCCTTTTTTCAGCCACGGCGTTTGCAGCAGATGGATCCTTAAAAACGATGAGGGCATCTTTATTGGACGTGTAGCCGCATTCATAAACTTCAAAAAAGCACAACAATACGAAGTGCCCACAGGGGGAATGGGGTTTTTCGAGTGTATAGATGATCAGTCGGCGGCTTCCTTGCTTTTTTCTACTGCAGAGTCCTGGTTGAAAGGACAAAAGATGGAAGCCATGGAGGGACCAATCAACTTTGGTGAGAATGACTCTTTCTGGGGGCTACTGGTGGAAGGTTTCAGTCCTCCATCCTACGGCATGAATTATCATGCAGCTTACTATCATAAACTGTTTAAAACCTATGGTTTTGAAACAGCTTACGAACAGATCACCAATCACCTGGATATCACAAAACCATTCCCAGAACGTTTTTCAAAAATCGCTAATTGGGTCGCCAATAAACCTGGTTATACATTTGAACATTTTTCTAAACAGCACTCAGAGAAATACGTGAATGATTTAATGGAAATCTATAATGATGCATGGAAAGATTTCAAAAATTTTGTACCCATCAAGAAAGAGACATTAATGGAATCTTTTAAGAAAATGGAGACGATCATGGATGAGCAACTCATATGGTTTGCATACGTTAATGGCGAGCCAGCATCATTCCTGGTGACGATTCCCGATGCAAATCAAATGATTAAAAGTTTTAAAGGGAAATTAGGATTGATCCAGAAACTGATGTTTGTTTATAAACGTTGGAGAGGCGTTTCCCGGATGCGTGCAATCGTAATGGGTACTAAAACTGCCTTCCAGAAACATGGCTTAGAATCTGCGCTTTTTATTACACTTGGAAAGTATGTACTGCCATTAAATCAATATAAAGAGCTGGAAATGTCTTGGGTGGGCGATTTTAATGATAAGATGTTGGCAATTCATGAAGCAACTGGTGCCGCTTTTGGCAAGCGGCACGTGACGTTGCGTAAAACTTTCTAGTTTTCTCCTCGGATTTCTTCGTAGAGGTCAATAACCTTCTTTTGAAGTTTAATGATCTCTTCTTCTCTGGCGGATAACTTTTCTTTAAGACTGTTAATCTCTTCAAAATTTACTGATTGTGGGTTTTCTCCTTCTTTGGAGATAATGTCCATAGTAGAAACCTCAAAAAGGTTTGCAATCTGTTCTAATCTGGAGATATTTATGTCTGTAATGCCCGTTTCTATTTTGGAAAATGCAGGTATGGAAATCTTCAATCTTTTGGCTACTTCCCCCTGGCTCCATCCATTTTTCTGTCGTAGCTGTCGAATATTTTTACCGATAATGTTCATGATAGTTTTTTAACTGTGTGTTTCTTCGCTCAAACCTTCAACTCGCGTGCCAGTTTAATAAGATCTAAACCACTGAAATTTCCTGAACTCATAAGCAATAAGTTCGTATTAGTAAAATTCCTTGCTAAGAGGTATTCCTCGAGCGATTGCCTGTCGTTAAAGAAGATTAAATTTTCATCTTTAAATGCGTTCTGGACATCCATTTCGCTATATGGGGTGATTTTCTTTTGCTTGAAAGTCTTTTCATCAATGTATACGATAGCATGGTCAGCAAGAGACATCGTACCTTCATATTGAAGTAAAAATTCTTTATCCAAACTGCTGAATGTATGCAACTCTATACAAGCGACCAACTTCCTGTCAGGAAACTGCGACTTGACTGCAGTAATCGTCGCTTTTAGTTTAGATGGTGAATGTGCGAAGTCTTTATATACATTGCATGTATCGGTTTTCCCAATCAGCTCCAATCTTCTGGCCGCCCCCTTGAAAGATGAGATCGCCTCATTGAATGCCTCCTTGGAAATGTCGAGGCTCGCACAAACATGCCTTGCAGCGCTCAGATTCATAAGATTATGATCACCAAACACATTCAATGGCGTTCTGTCTGGCAATAACAATGTTGTCCCGTTTTGAACCTCATGTAAAGGAATTTGGTACGGCACTTTTGTAATACTTGCAGTGGATGCTTCGACGATTTTTTTAACTTCCGGATCTAGCTCACAGTAAATTAGCTCGCCATTTCCTTCAATGGTATTGATGAAAATATTAAACTGTTCAACATAATTTTCAAATGTCGGAAACACATTTATATGGTCCCATGCAATCCCACTGATCACAGCAACATTGGCCTTATAAAGATGAAATTTCGGCCTGCGGTCGATGGGCGACGCCAGATATTCGTCTCCTTCAATAATAATGACAGGCGCTTCATTAGTCACCTTAACCATTGTATCAAATCCTTCTAACTGTGCGCCCACAAGGTAGTCGAAGTCGCGTTTATAATAATTCAATACATGCAGGATCATGGAAGTAATAGTCGTTTTCCCATGGCTTCCTCCTATTACTACGCGCAACTTGTCCTTCGTTTGCTCATAGATATACTCTGGATAGGAATAAACCCTTATGCCAAGCTCCTGGGCCTTTAATAATTCAGGATTATCAGGAAAAGCATGCATACCAAGAATGACCGCATCCAGATCATTGGTTATATTGTCTGCATCCCAGCCCATCACTTCAGGTAAGAGTCCAAACCTTGCCAGTCTGCTGCTGGATGGTTCGAAAACTGCATCATCAGCGCCCGTAATCTGAAAGCCCTTTTTATGTAAAGCAATAGCGAGGTTGTGCATAGCACTTCCCCCTATTGCAATAAAATGTATACGCATAATATTATTGTTTGATAAAACGGGCTGCCACCCAATCATTAATCTTCTTATGATCCAGATAGTTCATACCGGTCTTTGAACACGCCTCCTTGATCATCTCAAGATCCGGGCTTTCATAAAAACCACTGAAAACTATTTCACCATTCTTTTTTAACACTTCGGAATATCTACTGATCTGATCAAGCAGAATATTCCTATTGATATTGGCGAAAATGATATCAAAGGACGTTTCCGGAATAGACTCCTTTCCGCCACAGATAACGTCGATGTTGCTGATGTGGTTTAACTGTGCATTTTCAAGCGTACTTTCATAGCATACCTGATCGTAATCAATTGCAGTCAGATGCCCTGCGCCCTTTTTTGCAGCCAAAAAGGCCAGAATACCTGTACCACACCCCATATCGAGAATATTCTTCGAGGAAAGGTCCATGGATAGAATATATTCCATCATCATGGTTGTGGTCTGGTGGTGCCCTGTTCCAAAGGCCATTTTTGGATCAATCACGATCTCATACGGGTACTTTGGTTGTGGATCATGGAATGTAGCCCGAACATAACATTGATCGCTGATTACAAGCGGTTCAAAGTTCTTTTCCCATTGTTCATTCCAATTTTCGCCGGCAATCTCTGTCAATTTATATGTATAATCAAGTTCATCGTTGTAAGATGTAAGTACCTCCAATAATGAAGATTCCTGAAATTCATCTTTATCGATAAATCCTGAAAAACCAGTTTCAGTATCCTCAAAAGTATTGAAATCAATCTCAGCGAGATCATTTATTAGAAGATCCCGCTGATATTCTGCAATGTTTTTAAATTCAAAAGTGACTTGTATATACTGCATTAGGCGTTGAATGCTTTAACAATATCCGTAAAATCACGGGATTTAAGTGATGCTCCTCCGATCAGGCCGCCATCAATATCCTGCTGTGCAAAAAGCTCTGCAGCATTCTTTGGATTACAGCTACCACCATAAAGGATGCTTATCCCTTCAGCAATCTCTGATCCGAATTGTGCAGCGATTTCAGATCTTATAAACGCATGAACTTCCTGCGCTTGGTCTGAAGAAGCGGTTAAACCTGTACCGATAGCCCAAACTGGCTCATAAGCCAAAATGACTTTCGAGAAATCTTCAGCAGCTAAGCCGAATACAGCGTTTGTAAGTTGGGATTTAATAACATTGAAATAATCACCGTTGTTACGTTCATCCAAAGTTTCACCTATACAGAAAATTGGTGTAAGTCCGTTTGCAAGTGCAGCTTTTGTCTTTTCAGCTAATAAAGCATCAGTCTCGGCGAAATATTGCCTACGTTCAGAGTGGCCAATGATTACATAACTACAGCCAACAGATTTGATCATCTTAGCAGAGATCTCTCCTGTATAGGCCCCAGATTCATTCTGGTGACAGTTCTGAGCTCCAATGTGTACGATTGTCCCGCCTAATTTAGCCAGGCTGTTCAAGTGAATAAATGGTGCACAGATGATGGCTTCCTGATCACCGTTTTTCTCATCTCTAACCATGTTCACAATTTCAGAAAATAACGAAATGCCATCGGCATAATCCATATTCATTTTCCAGTTACCAGCTACAATTTTTTTCCTCATGATATTAGGTGTTTTTAGTTTAGGTTAAGCAATGCCGCCGGGCATCGCTGTTATTTAAAGTTTCTGTTGACAGCTGTTAATTCAAATACTTCTTTTAGAATGTTCTTCTCTGTTTCATCCAGGNNTCAAAAACTTGTCTGATTATATCTTTTTCTATGTCGTCAAAATTAGAATTTTTTCTTTCGAACACCTTTTCTGCAGTTTCAAACATTTTATTCAGAGCATACACTTCGTAGCCATGAGATCCGCCCCATGAAAAGTCAGGAACAAAATTTCTCGGAAATCCTGCACCAAAGATGTTGGCGCTTACGCCCGCCACAGTACCTGTATTAAACATGGTGTTTATGGCGCACTTTGCATGATCAGCCATGATCAAGCCGCAAAACTGAAGTCCTGTTTTACGAAAGCTTTCTTTCTGATAATCCCACAGGCGAACTTCAGCGTAGTTGTTTTTAAGATTGCTATTGTTAGAATCGGCACCAATGTTACACCATTGTCCTAACACAGAATTGCCCAGGTAACCTTCATGCCCCTTGGAAGAATAGCCCCAGATTACCGCATTATTGATTTCTCCCGCTACGCGGCAATGAGGACCAATAGTGGTTTGCCCATAAATCTTGGCACCCATTTTTACCTGTGAATTATCGCAAAGCGCAAATGAACCGCGAATATTACTCCCTTCCCAAACCTGGGCATTTCTACCCAAATAAATCGGACCATCCTTGGAATTAAAAGTCGAGCATTCTGCAGAAGCGCCTTCCTCCACAAAAATGTTATCTCCAATTAAGGTATTTGTCGTACTGAGTGTTGCAGAGCTGCGTCCTTTTGTTAGAAGATTAAAATCCTTTCGCAACTCAGCGTCATTGAACTTAAAAATATCTTCAGGGTAGGTTATCTTGGTAATGTCTGCACTATAGTTTACAACAGTGCCCAATGCATGTGATAACTCTATATTTGCATCAGGTTGAAACTTGCCGGCGATGATCACACCGTCCTTCATGAGCAATTCGCCTGTTTTCAAATTAAGTATTTCGTCAATAAGCTGCGCATCGGGACATACACAACCATTAATATATAGCTCTGCTTCAGCCAGTAAAGGGTATTTAATTGAAAGGTAGGCTTGAGTTTTATAACCTGCCTCAGCATTCAAGTATTTTGACCACTTCTCGGCGATTGTAAATATACCAAGCCTAAGGTCAGCAACTGGCCTGGTAAAGGTTAATGGACGGAGCGAATTCCACGTACCATCATCAAATAAATTGATTGTCATAAGCGACAAAAATAAAAAAAGTCCCGGTGCATCTCGCACCGGGACTTAAAATAAAAGTCTTTAATTCAAAATTACTTCTTAGCGTAACGGGTTTTGAATTTATCGATACGACCAGCAGTATCAACAAGTTTCATCTTACCAGTGTAGAAAGGGTGTGAAGTATGAGAAATCTCTAATTTGTATAGAGGATATTCGTTTCCATCTTCCCAAGTAGTTGTCTCTTTGGTATCTACACAAGATTTAGTTAGAAAAGAATAGTCGTTTGACATATCTTTAAATACTACGAACCTATAGTTTGATGGATGCAGATCTTTTTTCATGATAATATATTTTTATACTTAGTTGTCGCTTATTTTTAAGGTTGCAAATATCCGTATTTAATTATACATATACAACACCATACGCAGATAATTTCTATTTTATATTTGCTGGCACAGTTCTATAAGTACCCCATTAGTCTGTTTTGGGTGTACAAAACACACCAGCTTGTTGTCCGCACCTCGTTTAGGTACTTCATTCAGCAAGACGAAACCTTCGGCTTTCAATCTTGCCATTTCAGCCACAATATCATCCACATCGAAAGCGATGTGGTGAATACCTTCCCCTTTCTTCGCCAGAAACTTTGCTATCGCACTCTCCGGCCCCATAGCCTCAAGCAATTCCACCTTATTATCTCCCACCTTAAAAAAGGAAGTATTCACCTGTTCCGTCNNACGCTTTCCGCTTTGTAAGGAGAGACGCCCAAAATTTTTTCAAAAACCAGGTTGGCTGTTTGAATGTTTTTTACTGCAATACCGATGTGTTCAATTTTATTCATTCTTTTAAGGTTATACAATTGTAAAAATACGGGAATAATCACTATAGAAAAGGCCACAAATATACGCCAGCAATCTTTTTTCTTATCTTTGTATATAAAACAAGACCCAATATTTTATGGAACTTCCTATTTATCTAGATAATAATGCAACAACTCCCCTTGATCCGAGGGTGTTAGAAGCGATGCTCCCATATTTTACCAACAAGTTTGGTAACGCTGCGAGCCGTAACCATGCTTTCGGCTGGGTTGCTGAAGAAGGTGTAGATTATGCACGTGAGCAGGTGGCTAAGTTAATTGGCTGTACAGAAAAAGAGATTATCTTTACCTCTGGTGCTACTGAAGCAGACAACCTTGGCATTAAAGGTGTTTTTGAAATGTACCAGGATCGCGGTAATCATATCATCACTGCAACTACGGAACACAAAGCTGTCTTAGATACCTGTAAGCACCTGGAAAAGCTTGGTGCAAGAGTAACCTACCTGAATGTTAAGGAAGATGGTCTGATTGATCTTCAGGAACTGGAAGTTGCAATGACAGAACAAACCATTCTTGTAACCATCATGTATGGTAACAACGAGATCGGCGTTGTTCAACCAATCAAAGAAATTTCTGCTATCGCACATAAATATGGTGCCTTATTCATGACCGACGGCACACAGGCGGTTGGTAAAATTCCTGTAGATGTAAATGCTGACGGTATAGACCTGATGGCATTCACTGCACACAAGATGTATGGCCCTAAAGGTGTTGGCGTACTTTATGTACGTCGTAAAAACCCAAGAGTTAAAGTTACCGCTCAAATTGATGGCGGTGGTCACGAACGTGGTATGCGTTCCGGAACACTTAACGTCCCAGGTATCGTAGGTTTGGGTAAAGCCTGCGAACTATGCAGACTTGAAATGGCTTCTGAGGCAGCAAGACTTTCTGCTTTGAGAGACAAACTGGAAAGCGCACTAACGGTTCTTGAAGAAAGTTATGTTAACGGTAACCGCGAACACCGTTTGCCGCACGTAACCAACATCTCCTTTAAATATGTGGAAGGTGAAGGCTTAATGATGGCCATGAAAGACCTTGCCGTATCTTCAGGATCTGCATGTACTTCAGCTTCCCTTGAGCCTTCTTACGTATTGAAGAGCTTAGGTTTATCTGATGATCTTGCACATTCTTCCATCCGCTTTGGTTTAGGTAGATTTACAACTGAAGAAGAGATTGACTATGCAATTGAAAACACTAAAAAAGCGGTACTTCATTTGCGGAACCTTTCTCCACTATGGGAAATGTTTAAAGATGGCGTTGACTTAAGTAAAATTGAATGGGCAGAGCACTAAGGCGCTGTCAGATAACTAAAGATATTAACAGGCCTTAAATGGCCCGGAGGAAAATAAAATGGCATACTCAGAGAAAGTAATGGAACACTATACCAACCCTAGAAATGTTGGCACATTAAATAAAGACAGCAAATCTGTAGGTACAGGACTTGTAGGCGCACCAGAATGTGGTGACGTGATGCGTCTTCAGATTGAAGTTGATGAAAACAACGTGATTACCGATGCAAAATTCAAAACCTTTGGTTGCGGTTCGGCTATCGCTTCATCTTCTTTGGCTACAGAATGGTTAAAAGGTAAAACTGTTGACGAGGCTTTGGCGATTGACAATATGGACATTGTAGAAGAACTTGCTTTACCGCCGGTTAAGATTCACTGTTCTGTATTGGCAGAAGACGCAATCAAATCTGCAATCAACGATTACCGTGTGAAAAATGGTATGGAGCCAATTGAACTGGCTAAATCTCACCACTAATTTTTACTGGGGCCGGTGTTGTGCCGCCCTTTTTTGAAGTTAGTATTTAAATTAAAGTACAATGATTACAATAACTGATAAAGCTAAAAGTAAGATTGATCATCTTATGCAGGAGTCAAACATGGATAGTGAATACTTCCTGCGTGTTTCTGTCAAAGGTGGCGGATGTTCCGGCTTATCTTACAACCTTGACTTTGATAACGAAACAAAAGCCGGCGATCAGTTTTTCGAAGATAGAGGGATCAAAATTGCACTGGATATGAAGTCTTTCCTCTATCTGGCTGGAACTGAATTAGACTTTTCAGACGGTTTAAATGGTAAAGGATTCAATTTTCACAATCCAAATGCAAGCCGCTCTTGTGGCTGCGGAGAAAGTTTTTCTGTTTAAATACAATAATTAAAGTGTAAAAAGGGGCGTATGCCCCTTTTTTTGTGTTTGAATGAGCTGAATTAATTTCAGGTTGCATAATTACATCGAAACCTTTATCATTGCTCTCCCAAATTAACAAACAGTTATATGGTCATCTTCAATGAACTTTCTACAGTTCCAAGTCTCTTGAGAAACGTAGTAGAAAACATCCATCCCCCCGAACATACTTTCCTGAAACAAAAGAAAGGTAACGACTGGACGGAGATCTCGTACCAAGCCACCCTGAGAAATGCTGATGCAGTTTCAGCATTCTTCTTAAGAAAAGGTATTAACAAGGGCGACCGGATGGGTCTGATCATCGAAAACTCTCCGGAGTATGTGTATTACGATCAGGGTATCCAGCAAATTGGTGCGATCAACGTTTCCATATATCCAACCTTATCTGAACATGAGGTAGAATACATTATTAATGATTCAGGTATCAAATCTATACTTGTCGGTAGTCCTTTTTTGTTTAAGAAGATATTAAAAATCTCAAGGAACTGCCGTGAGCTACTATACATTATTCCCGCGTTTCCTGATGTAGACAAGATTACTGTACCGGCAGATTTCCCGAAAGAGATCATCCATTTCAATGAGATTTTAAATGGGGTTAATAACATTACGACAGAAGAAGTACATCAGATTACGGCATTGAGAAATGCGCTAAGACCTAAAGACCTCTCCTCTTTGATCTATACATCTGGTACTACTGGTACACCTAAAGGTGTCATGCTGTCGCACAGCAACTTTGTTGAGAATGTTAAAGTATGCCTGCAGCAAATTCCC
>DCLG01000082.1:52195-60605 GCA_002320935.1 Pedobacter sp. UBA1654
TGATCGATAAAGATGATGTGTTCTTGTCTTTCCTTCCGCTGTCGCACGTATTTGAGCGTACCGCTACCTACCATGTCTGCTGTGCCCAGGGATGCACCATTGCTTATGCACAAAGTTTGGAATTACTTGCTAAGAACATGGCAGAGGTAAAACCTACTGTGATGAGCTGTGTGCCCAGGCTTTTGGAACGTATACACGACAAAGCCATCAAGAGCGGCACTGCAGCAGGCGGCATGAAAGCTAAGATTTTCATGTGGGCATTGGAAACTGGACAGGCCTACCGCAATAAAAAGGAAGCAGGGCAAAATCCTGGATTTCTGTTGGGGCTGAAACAAAATACTGCAGAAANNAAGGTGGCCGACTGAAATTTATGATCTCCGGCGGCGCCGCTCTTCCGAAAAACGTAGGTGAGTTCTTCGGTAATCTTGGCATTAAAATCCTTGAAGGATTTGGGCTCACAGAAACGTCGCCAGTGATGTCCGTAACAGAATATCATCGCCAGGTTTATGGAACTGTAGGACGTGTTATTCCAGGTATTGAAGTTGGCATTCAGGATGTTGAAACCAAAAAATTCATCAGCATTCAGACACACGACACCTTTAACGAAGAATTTGAATGTGAAGAAGGTGAAGTCGTTGTGCGTGGCCATTGCGTAATGCAGGGCTATTTCAACAAACCCGCAGAAACTGCAGAAGCCATTGACATCGACAATTGGTTCCACACCGGTGATGTCGGTCGTTTCTACAAAGGAAATCTTCAGATCACAGACCGCATCAAGAACATGATTGTTAATGCCTATGGGAAAAATGTTTACCCAACCCCTGTTGAAAACATTTACCTAAAAAGCCTTAAAGTGGAATCCATATTTCTAATCGGTGACAAACGAGAATACTTAACAGCCCTGGTGGTTCCCAATCGTGAAAGTTTACAGGAGCAATTTAACCTGCCAGATTCATTTTTTACAGAGCCCGACATGTTCATTGAAGATCAGGAAATTCTGAATTGGGTAAATCAGGACATTAGAAAACTGTCTAATGAACTTGCCAAGTTTGAACGCATCAAAAATTTCAAATTAAAACGAAATCCGTTCAGCATGGAAGCGGGTGAAATGACCCCAAGCATGAAATTAAAAAGAAAGGTCATAGAGCGTAAGTATGCAGAGCCAATCAATGAGATGTATAAAATGGCAGTAGAAGCAGATTAGATTTACTATTTTTGCAGTCATTTAACTCAATAAAACGTCTCCGGTAATCCCGGAACATATATTCATATGAGCTTATCAGAATTAGAAATATTACGCCGTAGTGCGTTATCCGAGTTACGGAAATTAGGTATCGATCCATATCCTGCAGAAAGTTTCGACATTAATGCTAATGCTGCAGACATTCTTGAAAACTATGAGACCAATCCGGAAGCCTATAAGAGCATCAGTCTTGCAGGAAGAATCATGTCCCGTAGAATCATGGGAAGCGCAGCTTTTGTTGAGCTTCAAGATGCCACCGGCAGAATCCAGATTTATCTAAAAAGAGACGAACTTTGCCCAGACGAGGATAAAACGCTTTATAATACTGTCTTCAAAAAGCTATTAGATCTTGGCGACTACATTGGTATCAATGGTTATGCTTTTACCACCCAAACAGGCGAAATTTCTATTCACGTTACCGAATTCAAGCTACTATCTAAATCCTTGAAGCCGCTTCCAATTGTAAAGCGCGACGAAGAAGGTAATATTTATGACGGATTTACAGATCCGGAACTACGCTACAGGCAACGATATGTAGATCTAACAGTAAACCCAGACTTCAAGCAGATATTTATCAACCGATCTAAGGTAATTAATACCATGCGTAATTACTTCAATGAGCAAGGCTGGATGGAAGTTGAAACACCTATCCTACAGCCTATTCATGGAGGCGCAGCTGCGAGACCGTTTGCAACGCATCACAATACCCTGGATATGCCTTTGTATTTAAGAATTGCCAACGAGCTTTACCTTAAAAGATTGATCGTTGCCGGCTTTGATGGCGTATATGAGTTCGGTAAAATGTTCAGGAACGAAGGAATGGACCGCACGCATAACCCGGAGTATACCGCAATGGAGATTTATGTAGCGTACAAAGATTATATCTGGATGATGGCTATGGTAGAGGAATGCCTTGAACGGGTTGCCACTGCTATACATGGTAAACCAGTTGTAACTGTTGGTAAAAATGAAATTAACTTTGCAGGACCATACGAGAAGTTAACCATGTATGAGTCTATTCAAAAATACACGGGCATTGACGTTTCTGCGATGACTGAAATCGAAATCGCAGATACATGCAGGCAACTCGGCATTGAAATCGATGAAAGCATGGGCCGTGGTAAGCTGATTGACGAATTGTTCTCCGAGAAAGTGGAGGCCAATCTGATCCAACCAACTTACATCACGGACTATCCGATTGAAATGACCCCACTTGCTAAGAAACACCGCAGTAAGGAAGGGCTGGTAGAACGCTTTGAGCTATTTGTAAACGGTAAAGAGATTGCCAACGCCTACTCAGAATTAAATGACCCGATTGATCAAAAGGAACGTTTTGAAGACCAACTGAAGCTTGCTGCCAGAGGTGATAGTGAAGCGATGGCTATGGATGAGGATTTCGTAAGAGCATTGGAATATGGAATGCCTCCAACCTCAGGACTTGGTGTTGGTATTGACCGTTTGGTGATGTTAATGACTAATCAATCAACGATCCAAGAGGTGCTGTTTTTCCCGCAAATGCGTCCGGAGAAAAAAGTGAAGATTACCGAAGATCAGGATTTCGTAGATGCAGGCATTCCTATAGAATGGGTGCAGGCCATCCGTAAAATGGGTATTAACACCATAGAAGATTTGAAAGCCGCAAACCCGAATAAGGTATTTAATGACCTTGGTGGTATGCGTAAAAAGTTGAAGCTGGATCAACCTATGCCAGGTAAAGAAGACGTAATGTCCTGGTTCGAATAATACACTAGATACACCATCTATTACTAAGCCGCCTTATCATTTGATAACGCGGCTTTTTTTTATCTAAAAAGTCTAGGTTCCGGTTGAGGGCCATAGCCAAATGAGGCACACCTGACACACACCTTACACACACCTCACCCACACCTCACCCACGCAAAGCGTGGATAAGGTGTACGTAAAGTCTTCGTCAAGTGTGCGGAAATTCCCTGTCATTATCAAATATGATCTCCCTATGGTTCTGACATGTGGTATAACAAAAAAGCGGCATCATTGCTGATGCCGCTTCCGGATATTCTATATTGAAAGGCTGCGTTTTAGGAAGCCTATCGGTATCTGATCTGTTGTTTATCCAACATCACCATTTGATCTTTCATTTGCTTGATCTGATCTGCCAGCAGCTTGTTCTTATCAGCCTTTTTAGCTTCAGCAAGGTACATCTGTGCTTCGCGTTTATTGCGTTTACCCATAGCAATACCAGCAAGGCTCAATTTAGCCAATGCAATATTATGATCCATCTGCATACCCAGAGAGAGTGCTTTCTTGAAGTATTTCTCAGACTGCATCGGTGCCTTTCTGGATTCTATAAGTCCTACCAGTAAATTATAGTAACCATGCTGCATTCTCACCAACTGGGTTTCATAATTGGTAATCCGCTTTAAGAAGATCTCTGCTTTAGGCATATCATCTTTTCTTAAAAACCATTGCGCCAGCAGCATGTTCTCATTGTAGAAATATGTTGCAAGAACCAGAATACTGATCAATACAGCAAGAATGCCCCATCCCCAATATCCGAAAACCATCAGTGCAATTGCACCACCCAGGATTGAAAAACCTATTATTAAACGAAAAATGTTTGGCATATTATCAATTGTAAATTTTGTGCAAATATCGTGTTTATATACTTAAAATCAGATTTAAACTTCTAAATTCAACAATTAAAACATCCGATATCATCTATCAAATGAATAAATTATTAACGCTTTTAGTCCTATTTACGGGCCTGCAGGCAAGTGCGCAGGAATTAAACAAAAAGAAACAAGATACTTACAGAAATAAGGAGATCATGATCAACAATTGCACAAGAGAGAGCGTGTGTAACTTTCCCGAATTTAAAGNNAGTCCTGTACGATACCATGTACGAGAGTTATGCACCCGACTCTGCGGTTATTGATTCATTAAAACCACTAATAGAAGGTGTTAAAATCACCATCGTAATGGGCACCTGGTGTGGAGACAGCAAACTGCAGGTCCCTCATTTCTATAAGATCACCGATCAGCTTGGTATAACAGAGCAGGACATGACGCTTATCTGTGTTGATGGACAAAAGAAAGCTGAAAACGGTTTAATTGACAACATGAACATTGAACGTGTACCAACATTTATTTTTTACAAAGAAGGAAAGGAAATCGGGCGCATTGTAGAGTCTCCAAGAGACACATTAGAAAAAGATGCTTTTGAACTACTAAGCAAAAGTAACTGATGGGTGCAACATTTGAACCTGGATGGCAGGGCATTCTTGGACAGGAGTTGGAAAAGGACTATATGCAGTCACTTAGAAACTTTCTGAAGCAGGAGAAGGAAAGTGCTGAGCTGGTTTATCCTAAATCAAGTGATGTATTTAACGCTTTTAAACACACGCCACTTGAACGGGTAAAGGTGGTTTTGTTGGGGCAAGATCCCTACCATGGGCCGGGGCAGGCGCATGGCCTCTCCTTTTCGGTACAGAAAGGCGTAGCAGTTCCACCATCGCTCAGGAACATGTATAAAGAGCTTGCAAATGATATTCCTGGCTTTAAGGTTCCGGCACATGGAGACCTTACTGCATGGGCCGATCAAGGGGTGCTTTTGCTGAATGCCACGTTGACCGTCCGGGCACACCAAGCCGGTTCACACCAGGGCAAAGGTTGGGAAAATTTTACGAATCATGTGATCAGCGCCTTATCTGCCGAGAAGCAAGGGCTGGTATTTTTGTTATGGGGTAAGTTTGCGCAGAATAAAGCACAGTTGATCGATGAATCAAAGCACAATTTGTTAAAAGCGGCGCACCCATCACCGCTGTCTGCGCACAATGGATTTCACGGGTGCCGCCATTTTTCGAAAACCAACGACATTCTACTGGCTCAAGGCCTGGAGCCAATCGATTGGCAGATTATCTAGAATTTATTCTACTTAGTATTCCAGTGGAATAATGGGTTCTTTTTTGGTTGTAGACATGATCATCATGGTCTGAAATGTCTTAACAACGGTAATCTTGCTGATCTTTTCCATGATCAGACGCTCGTAAGCCTTGATGTCATGTACATAAACCTTTAAAAGGAAGTCGGCCTGACCAGTTACGTGGTGACATTCCGTGATTTCTTTGATCTGGTTTACTTCGTCCAGAAAGGTTTGAATCGTGTTGTTCTTATGAAAATCAAGCTGAACCTGAATAAAGGTCTTGATGCCTAAACCAAGTTTTTCCTCGTCTACAAGTGCATGATAGCTTTTGATATATCCGGATTGTTCAAGTTTCCGAACACGCTCTAAAGTCGGTGCTGGTGACAGCCCGATCTCCTGAGACAACAACAAGTTTGTTATTCTTCCATTCTCTTGAAGAAGTCTTAATATTTTTAAATCAATTCTGTCTAATTCAGCGGCCATAAATAAGGTTGTTTACATTCAAAGGTAGTCACAAATTGGTCTCAACAAATTTAATTCTTAGAAACGCATATTTTTGATAGAAAATTCTTTTGCAAAATATTGAATTTGAGCTACAATTAAACATTCCTTTACCTGAAATTTAAAATTTTTGGACGTAAAACCCAGATCGTCTTGAAGCATACTGGTATTTACAACAGAATCTTTATGCTCGCACTAAACCGATTTAGTAAGGCCCATATTTCAAAACTGTCATCTTCGATTGATTTTTTATAAATCATTTCTTTTCAAAAAATGATGTATGAAACTACGCTTATTTTTAATTTTTTCTACAAGAACCGCATACAAAATTAAATTTGCTAACTTACAGGTATGATATTTGGAGTGCAGAAGCACAAATAATAATATGGAAAAAAACTACCAGATTACGGTTTCTTGATATGCAGGCTGAGAATACAAAGATGAGAGATGGAGAATCGTTGGCCGAGGTGCATCAAAGTGTTGAAACCAACAAAAGAACCGGATGGAAGCGAATTTTAAGTTTCCTGGGACCTGCGTACTTAGTAAGTGTAGGCTACATGGACCCCGGGAACTGGGCAACAGATCTTGCNNAGTAAGTTTGGGTATCAGCTAATCTGGGTATTGTTGATGTCAAATTTGATTGCGCTGCTACTCCAGTCATTAAGCTCCCGATTAGGAATTGTGCGCGGCCTGGATCTGGCACAAGCTTCAAAAAACACCTATCCGAAATGGGTGAACATACCACTTTTCTTTCTTGCTCAAACGGCAATTATCGCCTGTGATCTGGCCGAAATCATTGGAATGGCTATTGGTTTACAGCTGTTGTTTGATCTTCCATTACTTTGGGGAATAAGCATCACCGTGCTCGATACTTTTGTACTGTTATTTTTAATGAACAAAGGGATGCGGAAGATGGAAGCATTTATTGTTTCGATGGTATTTATTGTGGGTATTTCCTTTTTAGTAGAGATGTTTATCGTTGAACCAAGCCTGGTGGAAATTGCGCGGGGTTTTGAACCGAGCGTACTTTCAGGTGAAGCTTTGTATATCGCCATTGGCATTATTGGTGCAACAGTGATGCCCCACAACCTATATCTACACTCTTCTCTGGTACAAACGAGAAAGTTTGAAAGGGACAGCAAAGGAATTAAGGAAGCATTAAAGTTTAACTTCATTGATACTGCCGTAGCCTTAAACCTAGCTTTCTTTGTTAACGCAGCTATCCTTATTCTGGCTGCAGCTGCATTTTATAAAAATGGCATGCATGAGGTTGCCGAAATCCAGGATGCACACAAGCTGCTTGGCAACATTTTCGGTAACGTTGCGCCTACCCTTTTCGCGGTAGCACTTATTGCAGCAGGGCAGAGTTCTACGGTTACAGGTACCCTTGCAGGGCAGATCATTATGGAGGGCCACCTGAATTTGAGGATACAGCCATGGCTTAGACGTTTGATAACACGGTTGCTGGCCATAATACCTGCTTTCTTCACAATTCTCTATTTCGGGGAGGATGCATTGGGAAGCCTGCTAATTTTAAGTCAGGTGGTGCTTAGCCTTCAACTTGGCTTCGCTGTGATCCCATTGATCCACATTACATCTGACAAAAAGCAGATGAAGGAATTTGCACTCAAAAACTGGGTTAAAATTCTGGCCTGGACAAGTGCACTTGTGATTGTTATTTTAAACGTAAAGCTGGTCATTGAAGAAATTACCTTATGGGCGCAATCGGCAAGCAGTCTTTTTATATACGGACTGGTAATCCCGGTAGCAGTGCTAATTGGTTTACTATTGCTATTTGTTTTCTTCTATCCGCTGATTAAAGACCAAAGGATCGGATCGAACGTACCACATGGAAATGCACTGGCCATTGGGCCGATTGAAGATCTTGCTTATAAAAGAATCGGGATTTCAGTTGACTTTTCAAAAAATGATCTCAAAACGATCAGACACGGATTAATTCAGGGTGGAAAAGACGCAGAATATTTCATCATGCATATCGTTGAGACAGCAGTTGCTACCTACCATGGTACCTCTGCAATGGACCATGAAACAAAGAAAGATGCCGACAATCTGGATGCCTATTGTTTGAATCTTCGGGAATTGGGTTATCAGGCCACCCCTTGCATCGGGTTTGGTAAACCTGCAAATTCTATTTCCGAGCTTACAAAAAAGAATGATTTGGATCTGCTGGTTATGGGTGCCCATGGCCACAAGGGAGTAAAAGATCTGATACTTGGCACCACGGTAAACGCTGTAAGACACCAGGTCAATATACCCGTCCTGATTGTGCGATAGGATTATTGTCGCAAATAACACATGAATACTTTAGAATTTCGGATATTCGTTTAATATTATGAAGAACGACATACAAATAAAAAATAAAAGAGCTTACTTTGATTATCATATCGTTGAAAATTTCAACGCCGGTATTGCCTTGCTCGGAACTGAAATAAAGGCTATACGTCAGGGCAAAGCGAATATGTCAGATGCCTTTTGTATGTTCATCGGCAATGTATTATATGTCAGGAACCTGCACATCTCTGAATACAGCCATAGCTCATTTCACCACCACGACATTAAACGTGACCGGGTGCTGCTGTTACATAAAAAAGAACTTCGCAAATTGAAGGCGAAAAGTGAAGAGAAAGGTTACACCATTGTACCCTTAAGGATCTACACCAATGAAAGAGGCTTTGCTAAAATTGAGATTGCACTCGCACAGGGTAAAAAGGAGTTTGATAAACGCGATAGCATAAAAGACAGAC
>DCLG01000082.1:60637-62572 GCA_002320935.1 Pedobacter sp. UBA1654
GAAAATCTAAACTACCAGGCTTGGTCACCCACAAGTGGTACAAACCTGAATTGATCGAGTTCAATTTTTTCATATTCAGTCTCGTTGATCCGGATAACGGTGACCATGGTTTGGCTTTGCTCATTGCCGACAGGGATGACCAGTATGCCACCAATTTTCAATTGCTTTAAGAGTACTTCTGGTACAAAAGGTGCACCTGCAGTTACAATGATCTTATTATAGGGTGCATGCGCAGCAATGCCCATTGAACCATCACCAAAAAAGAAGTTTGCATTATAGCCCATCCCAGGGAGAACCTTGATGGTATGCTTATAAATATTCTCCTGTCTTTCTATGGTAAATACATCAGCCCCAAGCTCCATCAACACACATGTTTGGTAGCCGGAGCCGGTCCCAATTTCAAGTACTTTATCCCCAGCCCTGATATGCAGTAATTCTGTTTGATAAGCAACCGTATAGGGTTGTGAGATGGTTTGACCGTCACCGATCGGGAAAGCAATATCCTTATAGGCCTGGTTCCAAAATGTTTCATCGAAGAAGAAATGACGAGGAATTTTGCCGATTGCATTCAGAACATTTACATCTGTAATGCCTCTGGATTTAAGGTGTTCAACCAACTTTTTTCTTGCGCCTCTTTCCCGGTAATTATCAACAAACTTGTATGCCATTTGCCCCAAAAATAATGCTTTCTGCCTGATCTGCTCCAAGACAGTGCTTAATAATTTTAAGTCATGTGTTTAACTAACACTAAATCAGTATTATTTTTTAAAACCTTCAAATCAATTGCTTGTATTAAAGCTGGTTAAAAGCTATTTTTATTTACAATGGTATTTAAGGTGCCACATTCTTTATGAAGAGAATTTCGATTTTATTGTTTTTGCTCCTGGCAAGCGGTTATACAAGGGCACAAGTTGATGGTAGTTTCAACAATTCTGTCAGTATACGTGCATTCGGGATAATGCAGGTACCTAAAATCCAAACAGATTCTAAAAAGGACAATTACGTTCACAATTATCTGAATGCAATTACACTAAAATTCAATGATAACCAGATCAGTTACAGACTATCTGGAAGTTATTACAAGGACCATATAGATGTATGGGAATCCGATGGTGGAGCAGGGGAACTTAGGGACTATAGCATTAAGATGGGCTTCGAGAAGAACTTCAATTATGGTGTGGTGCAACCATATTTTGTAACCGATGTTGGCTACCGCTCACATGAGTTTGAAGGTACAATCAATACCTCCACGGCAACAAAGGTTACCAAACACGGCTTTCTGATTGCTCCGGGATTTGGTTTAAAACTGAATGTAGCCAGGCAGCTTACCATTTTTGCTGAAGGCAATATTGAATTTTATTACTTTCAAAATAAACTGGAAACTACTGCCTCCGGAAGTACGGAAAGGAACATCCATAAAAATTATCAGTCTCAGTTTCTTTTAAGTCCCCTGAATACGGGCTTACAATTTCATTTCGGAAATAACCGCTAGTAGGGATCTACGTCGATTTGGATGATCACCCCCTTAAAGGCTGGATCCACATTGACCTGAAGAATGGTTTCACTAATCAGGTTTTTAACTTTCTGTATGGCCGTATCCTTTTCGGCCTTTACAATGATCTGCATCAGGTAGTAGTTGCGGACTCTGGACACTAAAGGTTGTTCGGGTCCAAGCACGCGCTTACCCAGTTGCGTGTGTAAGCTATTTGCAAGCATCCTTGAAGCAAAATTTAATACGTCAGGATCTTTATGCTTCAGATTCAGAAATATAAGTCGTGAGAAAGGCGGATAGTTAAACTGCTTGCGTTCGGCAATTTCGTCTTCGTACATTTCTTCATACTTGTTGTCTACCACTTGTTGTATGATGCGGTGTTTATCATCATAAGCCTGGATGTCGACCTTTCCTTGTTTATCACGGCGCCCTGCACGACCGGG
>DCLG01000082.1:62644-64386 GCA_002320935.1 Pedobacter sp. UBA1654
AAAAAAAAAAACCCCCCCCCTCCCCCCCTACCCGCTCTGTCCCGAATCCTTTCTGCTCGATGTGTACGGATCCACATGCGGGACAGATGTTCAGCGTATTCTGATGATATCCGCAATAATGGCAATGAAGCTTTCCACTGCTTTTATGGAACGTAAGACTCACATCGCAGTTCACACATTTTGGTGCAAAGCCGCAGGTCGCACAGATCAGAATCGTTGCATATCCCCTTCTGTTTTGAAAGAGAATCACCTGTTCCTGGTTCTCGAGACAGGCCTGGATGTCCTCCATCAGTACACTGGAAAAGTAGGCAACCATTTTCTTCCTTTTAGTCTCCTCTGAGAGACTCACCACCTGGTGGAGGGGCAGTTCTACACCGCTAAACCTGTCAGTGAGGGAAACCAGCCCGTACTTTTGTGTTAACGCATTATAATAGCTTTCAATAGATGGTGTTGCAGAGCCCAGAACGATTTTGGCCTGATGCAGGTGAGCCAAGTAAACTGCACAATCGCGAGCCTGATATCGGGGCGCAGGTTCATGTTGCTTATAAGAAGCCTCATGCTCTTCATCAACAACAATAAACTTTAGATCTTGAAAAGGCAGGAATACTGCAGATCTTGCACCTAAAATTATTTTAAAAGTACCATTTAGAACCTTATTCCAGATCTCCACACGTTCAAAGTCATTGAACTTGGAATGATATACACCGATAGCATCACCAAAGTAGTGTTTTATACGTTCTACAATCTGTGTGGTTAAAGCAATCTCAGGCAGCAGGAACAAAGCCTGACCGCCCTTAGCAATGGCTTCTTCAATAAGTTTAATATAGATTTGTGTCTTTCCGGATGCAGTTACACCATGCAGGAGTACAACTTCACGCTCCTGAAAGCTATCACGCACGGCCGATATTGCAGTTTCCTGTGCTGCAGATAGCTCATAGTTGCGGATCTCATCATTTTCATCCATTGATAGCCTGCTGACAGGCTTTTTACTTTGAGTAAAGATGTCTTTGTCGATAAGCGACTTTATAGATGCTTGTCCGCAATTACTATGATTCAAAATGTCTGATTTAAGTACCTGCTTCTGCGTTTTTGAAAGATGAATCAGAGCAAGTAATGCATCGAGTTGTTTTGGCGCACGTTCAAGTATCTGGAACAGTTCTTTCAGCTTGCCCTCGTTCTGATAACTTGGGTTAAGCGCGATAAAAGTTTTCAGTAAAGGCTTGTATTTTTCCACCACCTCTTCCGCAACATAAACCAGGTCTTTACTTAGTAATGATTTGACCAACGATATAACAGTTTTTTGCCCGAGTATTTTCGCGATTTCAGCAATGGTAAGCTTCTCCTGTTTTTTTAAAAACTCAACAATAAGCTGCTCTTTATCTTTTAAAACAGCATTGTGGAGGTCTGCGTCTTCTTTAAGTACAATAATGGTTTCACTTGCTAGCTTAAGACCTGCAGGTAAGGCTGCCGTCATGATCTCCCCTTCATTGCACATATAGTAAGTGGCCATCCAGCTCCAGAACTTGAACTGCCCGGCATTTACCACTGGAAAAGCGTCGATAACGTCTATAATATATTTAGCGGCATAAACCTGTGGTGCATCGGTGGTGATGGCACGAATGAGTGCCGTGTAGATTTTATTTTTACCAAATTGAACAATGACCCTTTTACCCGGAGCGACATCCTCATTCATTTCGAACGGCACACGATAGATGTAGTTCTTTGATAACGATAGCGGAAGA
>DCLG01000082.1:64405-81550 GCA_002320935.1 Pedobacter sp. UBA1654
TCTAGTTCTTTTTTGCCGCAGTAAAAAATAACATCATCCAACCCAGGATAAAGAAAAGTCCGCCAACAGGCGTGATCGGACCAATGTAGGATGCTATTTGCAACTGATGAATTTCCCTGGTGGATAACACATATAAAGAGCCTGAAAAAAAGACTATACCAATACAGAAGAAGATATGAGCAAGCTTGGTTAAACGGTTTCGTTCAGGAAAGATGGAGAGGAACAATAGCGCGAAGACATGGTAGAACTGGTATTCGACGCCTTTGGTCCAGGTTGCCAAAGCATTTACGCTAATACTTTCTTTCAGCGTATGGGCTCCGAAAGCTCCTAAAATGACTGCCATGACACCAAAAACAGAAGCAGTTAAAATTATATTTTTATTCATTTATAACGCTTATAAGCTGCCTAAATTAAGAAAACCACAGCAGTATCTCCGTATTCCAACTATTAAAATTAAATTTGCTTACACACCGATGAAGAAAATATATTTTATACTGGCAACCTTAGTTATTGTGATATCAGGGATGAGTTATATGTACTTCTCAACCTTGAATAAAGCTGGCGTCCAATCTGATTTAAGCCTGGAGCTGGTAAGCAAAAATGCAGGCCTGATTTTCAGTTTTCAGAATGACAAAAGTGTTCGCAACATTTTGGATGGGCAGGAACTGCTCAACAAAATTATTGGTGAGCAAAAATCAGAAGCATTAAGGGTACTCAAAACCGAGCTGGATAAATCTGGAATTGGACCACTCTTTCAAGGGCAAAATATTTATCTGGGCTTTTATCCCGCAGCAGACAAACAAATAGCTTTCATGCTGGGCATTCAGCTGAATCCTGATGCAGACGAGAAGCTGCTTGCAGCAAGCCTCAGTCGTTCGGGAAAGCCGTTAAAACCTTACTCTACCTACCATCTATTAGAACTTAGCGAGGACATAAGCTTTTACGTTTTGATTCAGAAAAGAGTGGTGTTGATTGCGAGTACTGCCAGTGTAATAGACAACTTGATTGCAAATGAGAAAAACGATATCGAGAAAGAGTTTGTGAGCTTTATCCAGAAGAGCGACAGGCTGTCCAAGAACAGTCTTGCAAACCTTTATATAAATTACAATCAAATAGGACAGTTAATGAAGTCCGTAACACCGTATTTTAATCGAGGAGCCTTAAGCGTATTAAATGCTCAAAATGCTTTCTCCAGATTAAGCTATAACTTCAGTAAAGAGAAGGTATTTTTCAGCGGCGAGACAAAGATTTACAATTCTGACAGCTATTATTCGCTCTTCGCAAATATCAAACCTGAGAAAATCGAGTTGGATAAGATACTTCCAGCGAACACAGCTAGTTTCATACTTTACTCTTTCGGGGACTACAAGACTTTTCACAAAGGGCTTCAAACTTGGTTCAGTAGTAGAAAGGAGCAAGATAAGATCCGGAAGAGAATTGCTGCCGTCAATGAAAAATACCGATTGAACCTCGACAACATTTTTCAGCGGTACACCGGATCACAGGCGGTTACATTCCAGCTNNAGCTTCAAAACAAGCAGAATTTAGCGGCCATCAAATTAAATAGTGGGGAAAAAGTGGAACAGTTGCTACTTGATTTGAGCGAGGATTATAATGGTGAAATCCGATCATTAAAAGAACCAGATTTACTTTATTATTACTTTGGAGAACCCTTAAGGAAATTCAAAAGTCCTTATTACCTCATCATCAATAACCACATTGTTTTTGCAGCTTTTCCAAGCTCCCTGCTTGATTTCAGGAACAGCTATCAGGAGAACAACCTATTGGTACTTGACAAGAACTATACACAAGTCTTTAAGCAGTTACCATCGAGCTCAAACATTCTGTTTTACCTGAACCACAAGCGTGCCCAGAACATCATTGTAAACACGATATATCCAGAATATTATAGCCAGATACGATCTGAACAAGGTTTGAAAGATTTTGACAACTTTGTGTTTCAGTTAAGTGGCGACCAGGGCACCTTTCAAACAAATCTATTATTCACCACTCCAACAAAAGCGCAGGTACCTAGCCTACAGTCAGATAGCCTTTCATTACAATAACATTAAAATGGCTTTTTCTTGGACACCGTAATCATGAAGTCCTTTAGATAAAAGGGCTCGAAATAGGCAACATCTTCAAAAATTTCTTGCCGGTAACTTTGATAAGCCAGGGCAGACATGTTCGCTGCAGTATTGAAGTTTTCAGTGAGGAAAGTAGCATTTTGATTATCAAGCACTGGCTCACATTTCAACGCACCATCACCGATAAAGGTGATTTTTGATGCTCTTAATTCGGCAGCATAGGAATTTTCATCGATGATCCTTGCTGCCACAGGTTGCAGTTCGTCACCTAAAGGAGAATATAATGCTGTGTAAACTTCGAGCCTACGTGCATCTATCATTGGACAAACCAAATCATCGTGTTCAGGGTTTGCGCTCAGAAAACCATCTGCCATCATTTTCAAAGTATCAACAGCAATTAATGGTTTATCAAGTGCATAGCATAACCCCTTGGCAGTAGAAACTCCGATGCGTAGACCGGTGTATGATCCCGGTCCTTTACTCACAGCAACTGCATTTAGATCTGAATACTGTAAACCCGCTTGTGACATTACCTCGTCAATGAACAAGGTTAAACCACCAGCATGCAGGTTTTGGCCGGCAGCAATCTTAAGGTTTTTGGTTTCACCGTTCAGGGATATGGCTGCAGAACAATACTGAGTAGAAGTTTCAATTTGTAAAATGGTAATCATATCACAAAGATAGTGTAATTATGGAACCGGATCGTGACCATGTTTACCCCAGGGATGACAACAACCAATCCGCTTAATTGTTAACCACAAACCTTTAAAAGGACCGTGTTTTCGAATCGCTTCTATTCCATATTGTGAACAGGTGGGCGTAAACCTGCAGTTTGATCCGAGCAAGGGAGAGACTACCAGCTGATAAATGCGGATCAAGGTTAGAAAAAACCAGGAGCATATGGTTTCAATTATTTTGATCATTGCTTATTGAGGTAATGAGCTTCTTGAGTACTGCCTGAAGTTTCTTTTCAATGAAGCTAAACTCATAGACTTGTTTGCCAACGTACTGCAATGACAGCAGCACCAACCCTTCTGTATGCGGTAACAGATCATAAAGGCCACTTTGCTTCTGTAAACGATAAGCCTCTCTGATACGGCGTTTTAATAAATTACGATCTACAGCGCGCTTGANNTTTATCTTCAACAATGTAATAGGAAATGCGGATGGGGTATAACAAAAAAGAAGAACCGTTTTTAAATAGCAGGTCTAAATACTTCCTGCTACATAACCGTTCTTCTTTATTAAATGTTTTCATGCTTTGATTGCAATGGTACAGATACAGCTTATCTGCTTTACACTATACGTGCTGCAATCAAATTATGCTTTGTGACGACGTTCGTCAGACACTGATAATTTCTTTCTTCCTTTTGCACGACGAGAAGCTAATACTCTTCTACCGTTTGCTGTAGCCATTCTTTCGCGGAAGCCGTGTTTATTTCTTCTCTTTCTTTGCGAAGGTTGGAATGTTCTTTTCATAACTGTATGATATCTTAACTGTATTTTTTAAATAAGAAGTGCAAATATAGTTTGATTTTGTTTTAAATGCAAATAGTTTAATAAGCCCATTTGATTTAATATACTTTAAATACCCAGTAGGGCCTTTAGCTTGATGTACCCACTTTTACTTACAGGAAGCCACAAGCCTGATTTAAGCAGCACTACATAATTTTCTTTCTCTTTCAACTCAATTCTAGAAGCTTGATTCAAGTTTATGATATAAGACCGGTGAACACGGATGAACTGCGCCGGGTCGAGGACGTTTTCAAAGAAGGTCATTGTTTTATTCTTGAAGAAAGCCCCATCAGCAGTGCTAATTTTCACCTGATCATCATCTGCTTCAATATAATGAATGTCTGCCGCAGGAATGATCTTGATACTCCGATCAACCTTTACCACTACCCTATTGCTCGGTGCAGCATAAAGGGCAGAATCTAATAACTCAGCTGTATTCTGGACATTTTCATCTTTTAACTTCAGCTTCTTCAAGGCTTGGTCAAACCTACCTTTTTCAATAGGCTTAAGCAGGTAATCAACTGCATTCACATCGAATGCCTTGATGGCAAACTCGTCAAAAGCTGTTGTAAAGATTACGTTAGGCCGGCGTTCCACCAGTTCTAGCATTTCAAAACCACTGATCTTAGGCATCTGAACATCAAGAAATATCAGGTCGGGCTCATGTTGAGCAATAGCTTTGAGCCCTTCGAAGCCGTCTTTACATTCCGCAACAATTTCTATTTCCGGGTGATCCGCAAGATAATACCTGATGATATCTCTTGCAAGTGGCTCATCATCAATTAAAATAGTTTTTATCATGTTGAGGGATGCTAATTGTTGTTATAAATACTTTTTCTGAGGTTGCTTCGGTTTTGATCAGGCTATTGTCTGCGAACAACAAATATAATCTTCTTCTGATTGCAGACAAGCCAAAGCCAGTTCCAGAATCCGTCTTCACTGCAGGATCAAATGGATTTTTAACAGTCACCTTCAGCATGTGGTCAACTAAGCTAACATCAACAGAAATGGTGATGGCTTCAGAAGTGTTATACAATCCAAATTTAATTGCATTTTCGATCACTGGCTGAAGGATGGTCCCAGGAAGCTTTTGTTCCAGGCTAGCTTCGTCTACGGTGATTTCCACCTGCAGGCGGTGACTAAACCGCACCTTCTCAATATCCAAATACAATTGTATATACTCCATCTCCTCTTCCACACTTACCCAGGTATCGTCATCACGTTTTAGTGTTCCCCGAAGAAAAGCAGCCAGTTTAGTGATCATGGTGCCTGCTTCTTTGGGATTTACAATCGTCAATGCAAACACGGAGTTGAGGCTGTTAAAAAGAAAATGAGGCTGAAGCTGATGTCTGAGCTTGTTCAATTCAGCTTCCTTAGCTAAATTCTGCACCTGATAAAATCGCTCCTGCATATAAGCTTGTTCCTCGAGTTTATACCAGAGTATATTCGCCAGGGCACACCAGGACAGGAATACAAAAAAAATAAGGAACCTAATTGGCAGCGACAATGCAAGGAATATCTGATAGGACTCATCAGGAATTAGGTAGTCTAAGCTTACATGGTTAAGGCTTAGGAGCACAAGTGAGATCACCAGCGATATAAAAAGCATGTACAGCGTTGCCTGCTTTTTAGGTTGATAATAGCCTAGTATGTTGCTGATTACCACGCAGGCTAAAGCCAACATTAAACTTGTAACCGCTGCATCAGTAGCTGAATGATGAAGGTTAAGATGTAATACCAAATGAAATAAAATGAACGTGAGCGCAGTCCAGCCTAAGAGAATTGGTATTGCAATCTGCTGGACCTTCTTTAATGATAAGGGCCTGGTAGTCATAACTAAAAGTTTCTGATATCCACTCCGCCGAATAAAGCAACGCCTTTTAATATAACGACTTTCCTAGGTTCACCCTGATATGGCATCAGTGCTCTTTTATCATCTATGCCACCGAAAACTGCCGTAACTTCATTCCTGACTTCCCAACTTGGAGGAATGATAATTTTCACACCTCCAAACACTGCAACTACATCAATTATAATGGTCCCTTCAAAATTTGACTGGGAGAGATTTAAATCACAACCTCCAAATACAGCTACTACCTCACCACCTTTTAGATTGTGGGACACAATATTATGGTGACCACCACTAAATACATTTACCAATTCGATGACATCATAGTCAGACCTGTTAGGTGGCGTATCGGATGCTGGATTAATCGGCGGGGTAGCATCAATCATTTCGTTTTCCGGATTCTTATGCCTGGGACGCCAAGCTTTAGGAGAAAGTATCAGATACAAACCAAGAACTGTTAATCCAATTGGAAACGCATACCTGCCAAAGCTATAATCGGTAATATTTTGTAGGGTGAAGTACGCCCCAACCAGCACCAGCGCAAGCCAACCCCCACCCGCAAAATTTCTTTTCACACCTATGATCAGTCCTAAAACAAGTAAGAACGTATGCCAGGTAAAAAGCCAGTCAAATAAGTAGATTCCGAAATTCTTAAGTAAAAAGTTTACTCCAATTAAGAGAATCAATAAGCCTACACCTACCCTGTAGATCCTGCTGTTGTTTGTTCTGTCGTAAGTTTCCATGATCTTTGAATATGTGTCAAATGTAAATCAGAACAAACACTATACATATATTAAAGCAGGGAGCACGAGGAAAGCACCGGTAAAAGTTGGAAATTTGCCGGTAAACAGATTACAACTTTGGTCTTGATTTTAGAAGATCCCGAA
Source organism: Pedobacter sp. UBA1654 (assembly GCA_002320935.1). GTDB lineage: Bacteria > Bacteroidota > Bacteroidia > Sphingobacteriales > Sphingobacteriaceae > Pedobacter. Next base: position 70,744 of record DCLG01000082.1, read on the forward strand.
TTTCCGATAGCAGAACTTCCTCTTTACTCGGCGGCACAATCACAGGTGGAACCGGTTCAGCTTCTTGCCGACGCTTAAGTGTATTAATTGCTTTTACCATCAAAAAGATAATGAAAGCTAAAATCAGAAAGTTGATCACCTCAGTTGCGAAGTTACCCCAGGCAAAAACAGGTCCAACAGCTTTCGCTTCTTCAAGGGAGGCATTTGGATGAGTGGCGACAAACTCCCGCACTTTCGAATTCAAGGGAACAAAGAGATTTACAAACCCTTTATTGCCAATCAGGATACTTATTGGTGGCATAATCAGATCATTAACAGTTGAGTTGACAATCTTACCAAAAGCACCACCAATAATAACGCCGACTGCCAGGTCGATAACATTCCCCTTGATGGCAAATTCTTTAAATTCCTTAATAAAGCCCATAGATTTTTTATTTAATGACAAATGTGATGACAAAGTAATTATAAATTACTAACAAATAATTAAACGCAGACCAACATAATGTTCCAATTCACAATAAAGGCGCCTTCAGTTAGTTTATATCTTAAACCAAATGCCTATTTTTGGCACGGGTATAAAAATACTTTTGTGCAATATGCTAAAACAACATTTACAACAAAAATTACTTCAGAAACTATCTCCCCAACAGATACAATTTATAAAGTTACTGCAGGTACCAACAGTTGCATTAGATACTCGAATTAAAGAAGAACTCGAAGAGAATCCCGCGCTTGAAGACCCAAGCTTGATGGTTGCAGATGAACCTGTTAGTGAGTACGATGATCTGAATGACAGCCCGGATGATTTCGACGCAAGCGCAAAAGAAGAAAACACAGACGAGTTTAACGTCGAAGATTACCTTCAAGACGACAACCTGAACGATTATAGCACATCATACAGTAATGGCGATGACGACGAGGAAAAAAAGGAAACTCCAATTGCCATAGAGAGCACCTTTTTTGAGAGCCTTCAGGAACAATTAGACCTTGTACCACTATCAAATAATGATTTCATCGTCGGAAAACAAATCATTGGAAGCTTAGATGATGACGGATATCTCCGCCGGCCGATTACCTCGATGATAGATGATCTTGCATTTTCTCAGAATGTAATTGTTGAAGAAGAAGATGTTCTGGAGATGCTTAAAGTGATTCAGAGTTTCGACCCTCCCGGCATTGCAGCTCGAGACCTACAAGAGTGTCTTACGCTTCAATTAAAACGTAAAGATATATCAAACCCGATCATTCAGAAAGCAATCGTGATTGTTGAAAACTATCTTGACGAGTTTACAAGAAAGCACTATGATAAGCTTGAAAAATCATTGGGGTTGAACAGCGAAGATCTTAAAGAAATAATTAATGAGATTTTAAGGCTAAATCCTAAGCCAGGTGACTCCAACCAGGTGACTACAAAGCAGTTACAGGTGATTCCAGACTTTCACATTTCTAACAATGACGGTGTCCTGATCCTAACGTTAAACTCCAAGAATGCACCGGAATTACGTGTTAGTAGATCATACATTGACATGTTTGAACATTATGACAAGTCGGCTCAAAAAGACAAAAAACTTAAAGAAGCAGTTCAGTTTGTAAAACAGAAGTTAGACTCCGCAAAATGGTTTATCGATGCCATTAAGCAGCGGCAGCAAACGCTTCTAAAAACTATGAACGCAATTATGCAATATCAATACGAGTACCTGTTAACAGGCGACGAACGAAAAATGCGTCCAATGATTTTGAAGGATATTGCAGACAAGATCGATATGGATATATCTACAGTGTCTCGCGTAGCAAACTCCAAATATGTTCAGACAGAATTTGGAACATTTCTGCTCAAGTCTTTCTTTTCAGAAGCAATTCAAACCGAGAGCGGAGAAGAAGTGTCCAATAAGGAAGTCAAAAAGATTCTTGAGGATTGTATCAGTAACGAAGACAAACGAAAGCCACTTGCCGATGAAAAGCTGACTGATATTTTGAAAGAAAGAGGCTATAATATTGCAAGAAGAACCGTTGCAAAATATCGTGAACAGATGAACATTCCTGTTGCAAGATTAAGGAAGGAACTATAATTAAAAAGCCATGAAAGTTTTCATGGCTTTTTAATTGCTAAGGCAGCAGATCCTGCTGCAGTAGTTCTTCAATTTTCTTGTTTGTTTCTAAGATGCGTTGGGTAAGATCTTTCTTTTCTTTTCTTAAAGAATAGATATCATATGCTTTTTGAACATGAATGCGTAGATCGTCTTCCATCCAGGGCTTTTGAATATATTTATATACCTTGCCCTTATTAATAGCATCAATTACGGCATTAATATCAGCGAAGCCGGTCATCAGAATACGAATGGGTTCAGGAAATTCATCGAGTATGGACTCTAAGAACTCAATCCCTGTAGTGACAGGCATCCGTTGATCCGTTAGTATCACATGAATATCCTCAGTTTCGAGGATTTTCCGACCTTCTACTGCAGACTCGGCAAGGAAAATATTGAACTGGCGTCTAAAACCAGCTCTGAAAGCATTTAAATTATGTACTTCATCATCTATATACAGAACATTAATTGGAGTCGCGCTCATTTAAATTTATAAGATTTGGGTTGTTAATTTGCCTGTAAAAACCAGTTACATGACCAGGTTAGTTCACTTTAAGAGATCAATTTCTGGCGTAGCATGAACTCGAGCTGGCTGTTCACAACAAGAAGATTTTCGGTAAGTAATTTATTTTGTCTTCTAAGATCGTAAACTTCGAATGCTTTTTCCAGATTCTGTCTAAGCTCCTCTTCTTGCCATGGCTTAGTAATATACAGATANNACAGCTGTTAGATCTGAATAACCTGTTAAAAGAATCCGGATTGGATCTGGGTGTTTTTCAAGAATAGATGCTAAAAATTCAACGCCCGTCATATTTGGCATGCGTTGATCTGTTAGAATAATGTGTATGTCCTCAGATTCCAAGATCGGTAATGCCTCTTTGCCAGATTCAGCGGTAAACACATTGAAAGTTCTTCTGAAAGAAGCTTTAAACGCATTTAAATTGTGAACTTCATCATCTATATATAATATATTGATCTCTTTTGTGTTCATGTGCTTTAGTGTAACGCAAAAGTGAGGAATTACATCTATAATTGCTAATTCTCTAGTAAATTAAACTATTTTTGTACGCATAAATTAGAAATTTTCAAGCCGTAATCTATTTTAGTTAAAATGTTAACACTCCCCAATCATTCCGTAGAGAAGGATCTTTCTTACGAACCAAAATTCTTCAGAATTTACAACTCAACAGACAGAGACGCACTTGAGGTGCTATTAAACTCCAAGCCACACATTAGGATTCATGATGAACTTGATTCGCAATTAGATGAGTTGATTAAATCAAAATATCCAAAGAAGAAGCCAGACGCAGAACAACTCCTGGCACTAAAACTCCTGCATTTAGGTGACTTGAGTATGCAAGATTACGGCGTGTGGGTTTATTATCCCTGGTCTGAATGTTTGGTGCACCTTCTTGATGAGGAAGAATTTGTTAACATGCGAACCAACCGAAATGTATACAAAATTACTCCTGAAGAGCGCGACATTCTAGGTAAACAGATCGTGGGCGTAGTTGGACTCTCCGTTGGCCAGTCTGTGTCAGTAACAATGGCAATGGAAAGAGGATTTGGAGAAATACGGCTTGCTGATTTCGATTTATTGGAGTTGTCTAACTTAAACCGTATCCGTACCGGTGTACAAAGCCTTGGCTTACCCAAAGTTGTGATTGTTGCCCGCGAGATTAAAGAAATAGATCCATTCTTAAAGGTTACCTGTTTTAATGACGGTTTAACAGAAGAGAACATGGACCGCTTTTTCACGGAAGGCGGAAACCTAAACGTGATTGTAGATGAGTGTGACGGCCTGGATATGAAAATATTATTGCGCCATAAAGCCAAGTCATTAGGCATACCCGTTGTAATGGATGCAAGTGACCGCGGAACTGTTGACGTTGAACGTTTTGATCTCGAACCAGAACGTCCAATTTTGCATGGATTGATTGAACACCTGGATCATACCCAGGTTAAGTACCTCAAGACAAATGAAGATAAGGTACCATTTCTGTTGGCCATGATTGGAGTGGAAACATTATCCAATCGTCTAAAAGCCTCAATGATTGAAGTTGGACAATCAATCACAACCTGGCCTCAATTGGCTTCAGCTGTAACACTTGGAGGAGCTTTGTGTGCGGACGTTTGTCGCCGCATCATCCTCGATCAATATCATGAATCCGGAAGATACTGGATCGATATCGAAGAACTTATTGGTGATAAAACCAACAAGGAAGATGAGGATTACAAAGTTGTTGATCTTACAGCAGCTGAGTTGACACGGGAAGAAATGGAAAGTGCAATTGCAGCGAGCCCGGTTGAAAACGAGTACAACATCACCATTCTAGACAAAGACCAGGTTACTGCGCTCGTAACAGCGGCAGGTCTTGCACCATCGGGCGGAAATACACAACCTTGGCGTTTTGTATACACTGATGGCAGACTTTATCTTTTCCACGATGAAAAAGAAGCAGCTTCCTGGATCAATTACAATAATAACGCATCCTATATTGCACTTGGTGCATCGATTGAAAATATCTAAATCAAAGCCGGAACCCTTGGGCTCAAAGCAAACCCAACCTTATTTCCAAGTCAGAAACACCAAAGGCTTATAGCAAGTATTTATTTCCAACCTGCCCAACAGGATGAAATCTATTTTCCTGAGCTCGCGGAAGGCCTGAACCTACGTTTAACAAACCGGAAAAAAGGTAGCGGAGAAAAGATTGATGATCAGATTTTGAATAAACTGGCAAATGTTGTCCGTCATACGGATCAGGCAAATCTGGTTATACTCGAAGCGCAAGATGACATTAAGAAGATTGCAGACATCGTGTCTGCAGTTGAAAGAATTCGATTCATGTACCCTCAAGGTCATCATGACTTCTACACGAAAGAGCTTAAATGGACAAATGAACAAGATGGGCCGGTGGAAGAAGGTATGGACATAAAAACGTTGGAACTCGCAGAAAGTGATAAAGTGGGCCTCCGTGTAGCTGCTAGTCCTGAGGTGATTAAACTTCTGAACAAATGGGGCGGCGGCGCTGCCTTTGAAAAGATATCTAAAGGTCCAATTGCATCATCTTCTGCCATTGGATTGATTACGCTACCTGAATATTCACAGCTAAACTACGTGAATGGCGGGCAGGCCTTACAGCGAGTGTGGACAGCTGCAAACCTGTCTGGACTTTCGCTTCAACCACTTACTGCACCATTCTTTATGTTCTCAATTTTGAACAGTACAAACGGCGTAGATATGCCTGATTCGATGAAGCAGGAACTTACAACCCTGGAACAACAGATAAATACCATCTTCCCTTCTTTATCTTACAACAAAGGGGTCTTCATGTTCAGATTGTCGTATGCTGATGAAGCTACAATCCGGACCGGTAGAAGACCTGTTGATAAAATCTTGCACTTTAGCTAAAATGAGAAAAATAAGATTCAGATCCTTTACGGCGATTACTGACCCGGAAACTTGTGAAGAGTACCTAAAAGAACATGTACAGGTATTGGTTGATTACGGAATTACAAACATTACCACGAATAATCGCGAATGGATGAGTTTGCCGACTGTACACGGTGTAGTAGCCGAAGATGAAGAAGGCGTGATCGTTGGAGGCGTAAGGGTTCATATCGCCGACGGCGTACATAAGCTCCCGGTTGAAAGTGCAGTGGGCTATATGGATCCTAACGTAGAGAAAGTTATTAATGCCTATGCTGAGCATGGTACAGGAGAGCTCTGTGGCTTATGGAATGCAAAAAGTGTGGCAGGCATCGGCTTGAGTATTCTGCTGGTAAGAGCAGGAATTGCTATTGTAAACCAGATAAACTTATCATCTTTGTTTACCATTTGTGCTGACTACACCCTGCCTATGGTTAAAAAGGTAGGCTTTATTGTTGAAGACACACTTGGGAATGCCGGAGAATTCATCTATCCGAATGAAAACTACATTGCACGTGTGCTCCGCAAGATGAATGCTGAAACATTGGAAACGGCAGATGAATATGACAGAGACCGGATTTTCGATCTAAGGAATAATCCAACGCAAAAAACGATTGAACTCGGTCCTAGAGGTGAGATTGAGGTTGACTATCATCTTGTAATCCCCGATTATGAATAGCAAAAAGCTTTTTTCTTTTATTTACCTGATGGTGGGTCTGATCTGGTCCACCTTCGGGCAGGAGATTATCCAATTAAATGAAGATAAAGCACTCAACAATTTCGGCAAGAAGGTTTACCTGCTAACCGACGCAGAACAAAAACTCTTGATTGGCGACGTAATTAACAGGCAGGACTTTATTCTGCTTGATTCAGATGTACCCAACTTAGGCATAAACCACAATGCTTACTGGTTGAAATTGCACGTTCAGAATTTAACAGATGTAAATCAGTTGGCACTCCAGATCAGGCTTCCGACGCTTGATTATGTGGACTTCTATCAGGTTTCCGCAGATGGCAAGGTCATTAAGGAAGAGAAGGTTGGTGATAGAAGACCTTACTATAACAGGGAGTTTGACAATCCTTTCAGTACATTATTATTTGAGAGCAAGCCCCAGGAAACAACCACCATCTACATCAGGATTTCTGGTTACGAACAATTACAAGTTCCGCTCACATTGGCAACCCAGGACCGGCTGCAAAAGAAAAACTCCGATGCTTATATTGTGTTTGGACTATATGCAGGTATTATCTGTGTCATGTTCATCTACAATTTGTTTCTGTACTTGTCTACGCGGGACGAGACCTACCTCTACTACATCGTTTACTTGTTTTTTATCGGATTGTTACAAGCGAACTTCCAAGGTTTTCCATTCAAGTACCTTTGGCCGGACAATATGTGGATATCTACCCACGCGGTATATATCTTAACTCCTCTGGGCGCCTTAACGGCTTTGGAGTTTATGCGTAAATTCCTGCACACGAAACAACTACTTCCAAAGCACAATAGGATCTTAAACTTGTTCTATATTCCTTATGGGATTGCATTGCTGCTTGTTGTATTTGGAGCGCTTTTATATTCTTATCAGCTGCTGCAAATCACGGCAATGGTTATTGCAATTTATATGCTGATCATTGCATTTAAAACTTACAATAACGGATATAAATCAGCAATATTCTTTATACGCGCATGGATTGTGTTCTTGTTAGGCCTTTGCATCTTTGTATTAAAGGACTACAATGTGCTACCATATAACACAGTCACCTACAATATGATGCCATTTGGATCAGCACTTGAAGTGATCCTGCTATCGTTTGCATTGGCAGATAAAATCAATATACTAAAGAAAGAAAAGGAAGCCTCGCAGGAGGAAGCCCTGAGAATCTCTCTTGAAAATGAAAAGCTTATTCTGGAGCAAAATTTCGAATTGGAGAAAAAGGTTAACGAGAGAACCCTGGAGTTGCAACAATCGAATGAAGCTTTGGAAAAAACCCTTAGTGAGTTGAAAGATGCACAATCGCAACTTGTCGAGTCGGAGAAGATGGCCGGATTGGGGCAGCTTACAGCGGGCATTGCGCATGAGATTAATAATCCCATTAACTTCGTTACAGCCAATATCAAACCTCTGCAATTAGATATTGACGATTTAAATGAGATCATAAGCAAATACGGAAAACTGGATCCGGAAAATGATATCAAAGCACAACTGAGCAGCATAGAGAAATTTAAAAAACAGATTGATCTTGACTTTGTACAAACGGAAATCAAAGGCTTGCTTTCTGGCATTGATGAGGGTGCAAAAAGAACCGCTGAAATTATCAGGAGCTTAAAAAACTTTAGTCGTCTCGATGAAAGCGATACGAAGCCGATAAATCTTAATGAAGGCATTGATTCTACCTTCGTGTTGTTACGAAGCACGTTTCCAGCTAATCTTAAAGTAATTAAAAATTATGCGGATATTCCGATGGTGGAGTGTTTGCCTGGAAAAATAAATCAGGTATTCATGAACATCATTTCAAACGGAATACATGCAATTAAGAATAAACCAGAACAACGTGAAGAAGAACAAATCACAGTAAGCACCTGGCAAGAAGATAATCTGGTAAAAGTCAGCATAAAAGATACGGGATCTGGCATGAGTGAAGAGACCAAGCAAAAGATATTTGAACCTTTCTTCACCACAAAAGATGTGGGTGAAGGTACAGGATTAGGGCTTTCAATTGTATTTAGAATTATCGAAAGTCACCATGGTAATATTGATGTTTTGTCTAATATTGGCGAGGGTACTGAATTTATTATTACATTGCCTGTAAATTAGAAAAAGGATTTATCATGGATACTCCGTCTGTTAAGGTTCTTTACATAGATGATGAAGAACATAATTTACAAGCCTTCAAAGCAAGCTTCAGGCGGCAGTATGAAATATATACGGCCATTTCTGCAGCGGAAGGTTTAAAGATTCTTCAAAACATTGACATTAATGTAATTATAGCCGATCAGAAGATGCCGGAGACTACCGGTGTTCAATTTTTTAAAAGCATTAAAGACACCTTTCCTGATCCTGTAAGAATCCTTTTGACGGGCTACACTGATATAGAAGCCCTTGCGGATGCGATTAATCATGGAGACGTCTATCGGTACATCACTAAGCCCTGGAGTGACCTGGAACTTCATAATTCCATTAAGAACGCCTATGATGCTTATAAGAGTAAAATAGACCTCAGAAATAAAATCTACGAGCTCGAGAAGACCAATGATGAACTGAACCGGTTCATTTACAGCATTTCACATGAACTGCGAGCACCACTGGTATCTGTTATCGGGATCGTCAATCTGGTAAAGATGGAAGGCTTATTCAATTCCAGTGGAGAATACTGGAATCTAATTGAGATATGTTCTAATAAGCTGGATTTTTATATTCAGAAAACCCTGCAGTACTATAAAAATAATAAAAATGTAGCTGAACATACCCCTGTAGATTTCAAAAGCCTTGTTGCTGACCTTATAAACCTCTACTCCTATTCGGATAAAGAAACACAGTTTAATGTCAGGATCAACCAGCCAAATGCATTCTATAACGATGCTTTTAGGATAGAAGTCATTTTAGGTAATTTGATTAACAATGCAATTAAATACCAAAAATCAACTGAACCAAATAAGTACGTTAATATTGACATTGAAGTAGACGAACAACGTGCGGAGATCACCATCAGTGACAATGGCATTGGTATTCTTAATGAACATCTGGAAAAGATGTTCAATCAGTTTTTCAAGAGTAAGATCCACCATGGTAGTGGATTAGGCTTATTCATCGTAAAAGAAGCCCTAAACAAGATTAATGGTAAAATTGAAGTTACTTCTGACCTCGCTGTAGGCACCACTTTCAAAATAACAGTTCCAAATGGGAAACCTAATTAACGCCTCCAAAATCGTCATGCTCATAGACGACAACGATATTGATCTAAAAATCAATGGAAAGATCGTCGCAATAACAAAGCTATTTGATGAAATTATCGTCTGCAAATCGGGAGAAGAAGCCCTAAATCATCTTAGGCACAATCTTACAATCCCCGAAGCACTTCCTGCTTTTATCTTGCTGGATATTCAGATGCCAGAAATGAATGGATTTGAATTTCTGGAGCAGTACAAGAAATTGCCCTCGTCGTTTACAGAATCATGCGTAATCGCTATGCTCTCCTCAACGCTCGATTTTAGCGATATACAAAGAGCAGAGGCTAATCCATACGTTGTAAAACTGTTGAAAAAGCCTCTGATCCCTGAAACTTTGATACAAGTCGTATCAGAAAACCTATAATTATTTTTTCTTTATTGCAATCTCTACACGTCGATTCTGCTCTCTGCCCTCTGCTGTGGCATTAGTTGAAACAGGCTTGGCTTCACCTACAGGATTTNNAGATTCGCTCAGCCTTTACCTGGCCTTCACTCGTGAGCCAGCTTTTCACCGCTTCGGCACGAGCTTCTGCAAGTTGCTTATTGGAAGCCTGGTCGCCGCTTGCATCTGTATGTCCGATGATTCTGATGTCGGTATCGGGATATCGCTGCTTAGCGGATTTCGCGACTTTTTCTAGTTTCGCTTCGGCGCCTGCCTTTAGTTGGCTTTGCCCAGAGTCAAACAAAACAGCTTCACCTATGCTATAGATTGCATATTGCTGGTTCCCGTGCACTTCTATATCTGCGTCCTCAAGCTCATCATAGGTTTCTATCGGTAAATTCATTTGATCTACACCGCTCCAATTGGCATTTACAACGCTTTCTACTGTGCTGGAATCACTTGCAGCTTCAGCAACAACTTCGGGATTACTTTTACCTCTAAAAAAGTAAAACGCAATCAGGGCCGCGATCACCAATACAATTAGTATCAGCAGCCAGTTACTTCTTGTGGGTTTGTTTTCAGAATAAGCCATAGTAAGTTTCTTTTAAAACTTTTAACACAGGCAATATATTCTTTGTTTTAAATAAAGATACTTAGCGTATCAAATGCGAGGAATACATTAGGCGGTAGTTCCTTTACAACATCTTCATGGCGCCCGAGATTATGGCTGATATGCGTGAGGTAAGTTTGTGCCGCACCCACCTTGGCTGCAAATGCAAGTGCTTCGTCCAGGTTAAAATGTGAAATATGGCTGGAACGTTGAAGGGCGTTTACGACAAGAATCCGAGTACCTTTCAGTTTTTCTAAAGTTTCATCAGGAACGGTCTTCGCATCAGTGATATAGCTGAAGTCGTCTATCCTGAAACCGTGAATAGGCAACTTATAATGCATTATTCTTA
>DCLG01000082.1:81562-83508 GCA_002320935.1 Pedobacter sp. UBA1654
GTATAACTCGTTTCGAGCCGAGTTGAAATGGTACATCACTGATGGTATTCAGATTGATTTTCGGAAGTCCAAGATACTGAGCGTTAGAAAAAATATAAGAGAATTCCCGTCTAAGAGCTTCCTGGACCCGAGTTGATGCATATACATCAATATTTTTATTCAGCATGTAATTGAAAGGACGAATATCATCCATCCCAGCGACATGGTCTTTATGTTCGTGTGCAAATAGGATAGCGTCTAAGTCTTTAGCCTCCGCTCTGAGCATCTGGTATCGGAAATCAGGGCCACTATCAATAACAATTGTCTTTTCTTCGGTTTCAATCAAAACCGAAGTTCTTAAACGCTTGTCTTTATAATTCTCTGATGTACAAACTGCGCACCGGCAGGTAATTACGGGTATTCCTTGTGAAGTTCCTGTTCCTAAAAAGGTGATTTTCAAAATACGATTGTGAGCTGGTTACCTTAAATCTACAATTTCAACACCCGGATGGTTTTTAGCGTTAAACGTAAAAGTAGATTCAGAAACCTTAGCGTTTGGCGTAAAAGCATTTATAGTATAAGTATAGGTGCTGCTGTTTTTATCAAAAATCACCACATTTGCGAGTTGCCTGGTGGCTTTATCAATGCTGAGCCTAATTTTGAAATAGGATTTCTTAGTATCAAGAGGAGACAAGTCTATCATTTGATAAACTTTTGAGCCCGACTTTCGCTCACCATTGTAGATGTATTTATAGCCTTTCTCAAATATGGTAAAAACATTCGCTGGGTTCAGTGCATCTTCTGCATGATCAACGTTATTCAGCTGTACTTCCTCTTCATTCTTTAGATAGGTCCACTGCACTTTACCATCACTGATCAAATCCCGCTCAGTCATGGTTACTTTATACTTTTTGCTATTCGTTTGGGCGTAGATTGTGCCTTTCTCGGTTTGTTTCAGGTTGTTTTGCTTACTTTCTACGGTAAAGCTAAAATCAGCTTTAATGATGTTGTATGAGCGATATTTTTTACTTACTTCGGCTAATATTAATTTTGCTTTAGGATCTGTCTGGGCATGCACCATGTTAAATACCAGGGTAATTGCAAACAGCAACGCAATAAGTTTCTTCATTTTAATTTTCTTTATCCAGGTTATTCAAGAACTGTTCCAAAGCATAGTCATCCGGAAGTAATACTTCCCTTGCTTTACTACCTTCAAATGGACCTACAACGCCTGCAGCTTCAAGCTGATCTATAATCCTTCCCGCTCTATTGTAACCAAGTTTCAGCTTACGTTGAATCAGAGATGTTGATCCTTGTTGATGCATTACGATCAAACGTGCCGCATCCTCAAACATGGAATCGCGATCAGAGGCATTGAAGTCCATCTTCGAATTTTCCGCAGCTTCGTCCAGGTATTCAGGAAGTTGGTAAGCCTCCGGATAACCACGCTGATTACCAATGAACTCACAAATTCGATCTACCTCCGGTGTATCTACAAAGGCGCACTGCAGCCTGATCAGATCATTGCCCGTCGACAATAACATGTCTCCCCTACCGATCAGTTGATCAGCCCCTCCACTATCAAGGATTGTTCTGGAGTCAATCTTGGAAAGCACCCTAAATGCCAACCTAGCGGGAAAATTCGCCTTAATGGTACCTGTAATAATGTTGACCGAAGGCCTTTGTGTCGCAAGAACCAGGTGAATACCTACGGCACGTGCCAGTTGTGCAAGCCTTGCGATCGGAGTTTCAACTTCTTTTCCTGCAGTCATCATTAAGTCCGCGAACTCATCAACAACCAACACGATATACGGAAGAAACCGGTGTGCATTGTTCGGATTTAGCTTTCGGCGGATGAACTTATCGTTATATTCCTTAAGGTTGCGGACCTGAGCATCTTTAAGCAGATCGTAACGTTGATCCATCTCGATACATAACGAGTTAAGCGTATTGATTACCTTTTTTGT
>DCLG01000082.1:83522-88877 GCA_002320935.1 Pedobacter sp. UBA1654
TAATGGCATCTGCTTCTCCGGGCAGTTTAGCTAAGAAATGACGTTCAATCTTATTGAAAAGCGTTAACTCCACCTTCTTTGGATCCACCAATACAAATTTCAGCTGTGAAGGGTGCTTCTTGAACAGTAAAGACACCAATAAAGCATTAATACCAACCGACTTACCTTGCCCCGTAGCACCGGCAACAAGCAGGTGTGGCATCTTAGAAAGATCAGCGATATAAACCTCATTGGAAATAGTCTTCCCCAATGCGATTGGCAGGTCCATAGACGTGGTCTGAAACTTTTCAGTAGCCAGAATGCTCCTCATTGATACCATTTCTGGATGCATGTTCGGCACCTCGATACCAATTGTTCCCTTACCAGGCATTGGCGCAATAATCCTGATTCCCAAGGCGGCAAGGCTAAGTGCAATGTCATCTTCGAGATTCTTGATTTTTGAAATACGAACCCCCGGTGCGGGTATGATCTCATAAAGCGTAACGGTTGGTCCAATGGTCGCCTTTATCTTGTCGATCTCAATATTGTAATGATTAAGGGTTTCAACGATTTTGTTTTTATTCGCCTCAAGCTCATCTGCATTTACTGATATTTTATTCGAGCCGTAATTTTCGAGTAACTCTAAATGTGGATATTTGTAGCTGGCCAGGTCCAACGTAGGATCGTAGGTTCCAAATTGCTCGACCAACTGTTCAGATTTTTTCTCTTCTTCTGTTTTTTCAATCGTTAGCTGTGGGACTGGCTTATCCAGTTCCTGCTCCGTCGATTTTTCAAAGTTAACATTTGGCCGTATAGCACTGGGCTTCTCCACGGTTGTGGAAAGCACAATCGGCGCATTCGCCTCCATTGATGCTGCATTTAATGGACTTGACTTACCCGGAACAGCAGCATTAGCATTAAGAGCCGCAGCACTTGTGGAAGAAAGTATATCATGTTCAAAAATGGGAGACGGCTTTTCAGGTGTAATCACCACATTTTGGGCTTTCCTCGTGTTAAGTGGTCTATTTGTGTTCAGGTTAAACTCAACAGGATGGGATAAAACATCCTCTTCCACAACGGGTTGCTCTGATTTCACAGGCTCAAAATTTTCTCGCTCGTGGCGTTTTATTTGCGGCAATTTAAAATCAATGTTGTAAGCAATGATTAAGATTGATAAAGCTAAGAACGTAATCAACCCCGCAACACCAGCCACACCAATTTGTAAAGTAAGCAGCTTATTTGTCCAATAACCAAACTCTCCTTCTAAATAATGTGGAGCATCTCCAAAGAAAGCATGTGCAAAACCCAGGCTAAATGATATGAAGAGAAGAAAGAAAAGACTGTATCCAAAAGTTTTTTCAAGTGCAAAAATCTTCACCTTAAACAATAACCGATATCCGATCACAAAAAACACAAGTACAAATAGAAATGAAGCCAGACCGAACCATTTATAGATAAATTGATGAGACAGTAAAGCCCCAAATTTACCAAGCCAATTCTGGACACTCGGTCCAACTTTGATCGCTTTTAGTTCCTCTGAATTTTTGAAAAGATTACTCCAGCCGCCATTCGCATCAATTACATAGCTTTGATCATCCTGCCACGTGAATAGGTAAGACGTAAAAGCAATTAGAAAATATAGTGATAGTACTACGAAGAACAGGCCCAGAATCTTTATAAATCTTCCATCCTGAAGGTCCAGGGAAGGCAGCATATTCAGGCGGGATCTCTTTTCTCCAGTGAAACGATTGGAAAATTGCTTGCCTGAAGATTCGTTTTTGAAGGAGTTTGACTTAAATTGGTTTGCCCTTTGCGCCATTTTAGGTATAAAGTAATATGATCAACAAATATAAAATATATACTTGTATGTCCGGGGATTTAATAAGACAATCACTATAGATCCCAGATCCTAAGTCTGATCTTTTTTACATAATGCCTGATGTCTAAAAAGATTGCAGCAAGCACATAAAACACTATTGGGAAACCTACCGCAAGGAACGAGGCATAAATGAAAAACAATCTTATTTTACTGATGGACATATCTAGCTTTTCAGCGAAATAGGTACAAACACCAAAGCTTTGTTTTTCAAGAAAAGTTATGACTTTCTGAAACATCATGATCTTGTTAAGCATAACGCCAGCCCCGGCGATTCATTTAAATTTAAGAAATTTATTTGAATTGTTCTTGCAAGAAATGTGCCGCCAGAATTTAGTCCCGCCACTTAGTATTGCTGTTCCTGGGCGGGATATGGCACAGTGGTTCAGTATAGTCGATCTCATTCATAGAATCTCTTGCATCAATCTTAAGCTTGGCACTGCCTGTTTAAGGCTCATTTCAACATACTGTTAAATAAGCATTTACCAGTTTTTCGAAATAGAAAGATTCGCTTTTCTAAATTTTTAGCCTTAACTTGCAATTTGTGAGACCAGAAAAACTACATATCCCAGATTCCCTTCACTATATGCAATCTCTGCGTATGGCACTGGACATGTACTGCCGTGTATTGATCCTCAAGCATGGTTTAGGTGACTCATTTCTCAAAAGCAGTAAAGACTTTATTAAGTAAACCCCGGCCTTAACAATTCCTGGCTTGGGGTACATACTCAAGCGAATTTATTGTGGCTTGAATCTGCTATAACATAAATTATTATTTCAAACTTGGGCTATCCTGCCCTAAAAACATTTAATCTAAATCTTATGAAAAAGGAACCCTTAATGATTTCCAGGAAAAACCTGGACCTTTTAAAAACACATTTAAAATCGAGTACCAACTTGTCGGCGTTCAATCAGCTTAAATTGAAAGACGAGTTAAAGAATGCTATTGTATTAAAATCTGAGGAACTACCAGAGGATGTAATCACCTTGTATTCAGAAGTACGCTTTAAAGACGTGGAAACTGAACAGGAATTTAATTACCAATTGGTTAACCCTGCACAGGCAAACATGCGAGAAGGAAAGCTTTCTATATATGTACCTATTGGGATTGCACTTTTCGGTTACAGAAGTGGTGCTGAAATCCAGTGGGAAATGCCGAATGGACTGAGAACCTTCAAGGTTCTGGAGGTCAAAAATCAGCCACAACTTAGTGCGATGAAAACCGGACTGAATCCGCAGGCAATTATAGATGCCAGAGTATAACGATTACTAACCCGACCAAAATCAAGAGGTTTATACAGGGACTAACACCATCTTAACTGTGTTGATCCCGGTATAAACATCTTTAATTTTCAGATTCAAAGCCTGTGCAAATTATGTCAGCGGTGCTTGAGAATGTTGATTCCGATGCTACAATGCAAGCATTGCATTTTGCTGCAGTAATTATTATTAAGTTGTAGCAAAGCCTGTGAGACAAATGCGGATTCAATTTTTAGACCAGCTGATTTATACTGTCGAAGAACATGGTTATTCTCCGGGGGAAGATTTTCTAAAAGGACTATCGCCCTATTGCTGAAAGATTCTTGATCCATGATTCGTCCATAACTAAATGTTATTAAACAGATGGCATTGATGATAATGCTTTCGATGGACGCAGCTCCCAGTTGCGGTTTGAATGACAGTGCTGATTTTTCGAAATGGTAGTGGCTTTTCCAATAAGAGTGAATGGGAAGTTTGTGGAAGACCGCTTTTAATTCCTGGATATCTACACAATTTAAGACTTTTGAAAACAAGTGTTCGGAGCGATGCATCAACGCTGCAAACTGTGCTAGTCGCACTGTCGGAAAACCAGTAGGACGCATTCTCAGGAACTTCCATAAAGAGGGTTCCAATGGAACCAAGTTGAATTTTTGTTTTAAAAATTCATATTCGCGACGCAGCTGTGCAGGATAAGGATCTAGGAAGGGCTTGTTTAGGAAACCCGCTTGTCCGAAAATCAGGGCTTCTGTTTGCAAGGGTGCATCCCTATACCTTGAATAAAGGTGCATATCAAAGGAGGCAGCCAGTAGTTCGAAAGGCAGTGCATTCACCTTAAATCCAAAACTTCTCGCAAGAAAAAAATTAAAGGTAGCTTCCCAGTCGCCCCGATAGTGCTGAAGTTTTTGTTCAACCTCCCTCGACTTAAACTCGAGTCGCTCTATTAGAGCCCTCGAAAAAGAACTATGATGTATCATCGGATCTATAGAACCAATCTGTGCATGACAAGGGAAAGGATGCCGGGCTTCAACAAGACCATTATAGTTCTCTAAAATGTGCTGGTGGAAAATCGATTTCAATTCTAGCGTTGGCATATACGATCCGTCAGCTCTTTTTACCGGGCAATCGTTTTCAAACACAACATGTAAAATCACATTATTATAAGCCTGATCTTGTTCATGCCCATGTCCTATCCATTCAGAAGAACGGATATGTATCTCAACATTGCCACTCCAGGTAGTACCTCCAATAATCATTTTCGCATTGAAGAAATCGGGACCAGCATGTTTGTTCGGTTGGCCCACCTGTAATATGCTCAATGGCGCTCCTCCTGTTGTCGCCAAATGCAGTGCGCTATACTGCCTGAACTGCCATACAAAGCTTAGAAAGTCTTCCTTTAACTCCATAAAGGTAAACTTAACTGAAAAGAATGAATTATTATTAAAGTTAATTATTTTCCTTGCGAGTATAATTAGTGATGAATACTCCAGATATAATGAGAACTGTAGCGAACAGCAGATCCACCGTTATTTCCTCATTTAGAATCAGCCATCCGAGGAATATTGCAATGATGGTATTGAAATAAGACAAGATGCTAGCTTGAATTGCTGTAACGCGTTTAAGCACATAATGGTAGCAAAAAAAGCCGATCACCGAACCAAATACACCCAAATACAGCACGGCAGCAAGCCCCTTCAGTTCCCAGGTACGATAGTCGGTGTCACTGGAGAAGATGAATGCTAGAACCAGTTGGACAATGGCTGAAAATGCAAATTGATAGAAGAGATCTAAAAAGATGTTTGGGGTCTTGTGTGTATGCTTTTTAATATATATTGTACCTATTGACCAGCCAGTTACCGCAAATCCCATGATCATAATGCCTTGTCTGTAGTTTGGATCCAGTAAATCCTGTAAACCATCGCGAAAGATGAACGCAATGCCCATTAAACCAAGGATCACTCCGCTAATGCCTTTTAATGAAGGCTTCTGTATGCCTATCAGAACACTTCCTACAAAAACACATAATGGTGAAAGTGAGTTTAACAAAGATGCCAGACCTGAAGATATATTCTTTTCCGCTACTGTTGTCAGGCCATTGGCAACGACAATCATCAGCAACGAAAGCAGCATTTGCCTCCTGGCATGGGCCCAGCTGATCCAGGAGAGTTCACTTTTTCTTAACAAATATATCAATAATATCAGCGAAGCAGCGCCCTGGCGAATGGCTGTTACGAACCATGGTG
>DCLG01000082.1:88885-104050 GCA_002320935.1 Pedobacter sp. UBA1654
CTCTGAACGGCAATCCGGATACCTAAATAGGTTGTTCCCCAAATTACTGCTACTCCGACCATGGCGAATGCAAGCCTGACATCCAACTTTGAAGACGTCATATCAAATTTGCACGACGTAGCCAAGCTTCCATTTGGGTTTGTAGCTTAAGCGCTTCTTCCCTCGCTTTTTCGGCGAAATCTTCACCATCCCCAGCATAAATAATACCTCTCGAAGAATTAATCAGCAGTCCACATTGCTGATTCAGGCCATTTTCACAAACCTCATCCAAACTTCCGCCCTGAGCTCCCACTCCCGGAACTAACAGAAAATTATCGGGAGCATATTTCCTGACATTTCTAAATTCTGCTCCTTTTGTAGCACCCACCACAAACATCATTTGCTCACTGTTTGCCCAGGTGGAAGCAATTCGAAGTACATTCTCATACAATTTACCCTCAGCTGCAAGCTGCTGCTGAAAATCAATACTTCCTGTATTAGAAGTCAGCGCAAGCAGAATAACCCACTTATCTTCAAATTTCAGGAAAGGTTCTACAGAGTCTTTACCCATATAAGGAGCAACAGTTATCGCATCAAAACTCATCCCCGATTGGTCCTTGTTAAAAAATGCTTCAGCATACATAGCAGAAGTATTTCCAATATCACCCCTTTTTGCATCCGCAATACTAAAGATATCCGTTGGGATGTGTTTCCATGTCTCTATTAGGGTTTCCCAACCCTTCAAACCCATACATTCGTAAAACGCGGTGTTTGGTTTATAGGCAACACAAAGATCTTTGGTTGCATCGATGATCTCTTTATTGAACGTCAGTACAGGATTATTGTACTTTAATAAGTGTTTGGGAAGCTTTTCCAGAGCAGGGTCAAGACCGATGCACAAAAAAGATTTCTTTCTTTTTATCTGTTCAAATAGTTGATCTTTATTCATATGCAGTATTTTGGGCACAAATATGACAATTTATCTATGGAAATTGGCACTGAATTGGAGGTAGACTAAGAAAAACGTACCTGTTAATTTGAGTTTTTTTTGGAGAATAGATAAGTTATACATACAATTGCAGCATAATTCTCTATAGTTCATCTGAACAATCAGAAAATCTCGATTTTTAAAACTGTACTATTTTACCTTTTTAATTGCATTTAATTGCTTTATACAATTGAAAACTTCCTTCATACAAATTTCTCTACACCCATATAATGTTTAACAAAACAGAATTAAATGAAAAGCTTACGGCTGAACTGCGTGAGCTTGCCAAAGCTAATGGCATCTTGAACACCGATACGCTTCGTAAACCAGAATTAGTTGAAATCATCTCTCAAATTTCTGAGCAGGAAAACATAGGTGCTCCCGTTGAAGCTGTTGCGGAAGTAAAAGCGCCTAAAGCCCGTCTAACCAAGTCTGCGACTTTGGACAAGCCGGTTCGCAAGCGTACAAGAATAGCTGCTAAAGATGAAAATATTACCGCACCTGGGCTTTTTACCGCTGAGATGCCGCAGGAAAGCGAGATGCTGGCAATGCCTGAAGTAGAGCAGGTAACCGAAGCAATTGCGCCTACAGAAAAAGCTGAAAATGATGCGGAAGCCAATATAGCTGTTCCTACTGAACCAGCAACAACACGCACCGACGAAAAGCCTGCGCAGCACCGCAGTAAGATCGATGGAAATCAAAACAGACCTGCGAAGCAAAAAGAAGCAAGGCCGCCCAGGGATGAAAACAGACAAAAAAATCCAAATCACAACAAGCTGGCAGAAAACAGCTATTCTAACCTGGATTTCGACAATACCATCACTAATGAAGGTGTACTGGAGATCATGCCTGACGGATATGGATTTTTAAGATCTGCAGATTACAACTATCTATCTTCTCCAGATGATATCTATGTATCGCAATCGCAGATCAAGCTATTTGGACTTAAAACCGGTGATACTGTAAAAGGTAGTATCCGTCCACCTAAGGAAGGCGAAAAGTATTTTCCTTTGGTGCGTGTAGAGACCATCAATGGTCGTACCCCTGCAGATGTGAGAGATCGTGTTCCTTTTGACTACTTAACGCCTTTATTTCCACAAGAGCGCTTAAATCTCTTCACTGAAACAAACAACTACTCTACCCGCATAATCGACCTGTTTACCCCAATAGGTAAAGGACAGCGTGGATTGATCGTTGCGCAACCAAAAACTGGTAAAACCAATCTTTTGAAAGAAGTTGCAAACGCTATTGCTAAAAACCATCCTGAAGTTTACCTGATCATTCTTTTAATTGATGAGCGCCCGGAAGAGGTTACAGATATGGCTCGTAGTGTAAGGGCTGAAGTTATCGCTTCAACTTTCGATGAACCTGCTGAAAGACACGTTAAAATTGCAAACATTGTACTTGAAAAAGCAAAACGCCTGGTGGAATGTGGGCATGATGTTGTGATTTTATTAGACTCCATCACTCGTTTAGCCAGAGCCTATAACACAACTGCACCAGCCTCTGGTAAAATCTTATCAGGTGGTGTAGATGCAAATGCATTACACAAACCAAAACGTTTCTTCGGAGCGGCGCGGAATATTGAAAAAGGTGGTTCATTAACCATTTTAGCAACTGCATTAACAGAAACCGGTTCTAAAATGGACGAGGTGATCTTTGAAGAATTCAAGGGAACCGGTAACATGGAACTTCAGCTTGATCGTAAATTATCTAACAAACGCATCTTCCCGGCTATTGATATCACGGCTTCCAGTACAAGAAGAGATGATTTGTTGCATGACAGGGATACCTTACAACGTGTCTGGATCTTACGTAATCACCTGGCTGACATGAATGCGCAGGAAGCAATGGAATTTGTTCAGGCTCAAATCAGAAATACCAAGAGCAACGAAGAATTCCTTATTTCAATGAATAGCTAATTAGAATGATAAAAAGACATATCCCCAATGCATTAACATGCGCCAACTTATTGTCTGGTTGTATTGGGGTTGTTTTTGCTTTTAAAGGTCAGCTAGACGTAGCGGCATATGCAGTGCTAATCTCCGGAATTTTCGATTTTTTCGACGGGTTTCTTGCTCGTTTGTTGAACGTGAAATCTCCAATCGGCAAGGAGTTGGATTCTCTTGCTGACATGGTAAGCTTTGGTTTTTTACCAGGTGTTGTGATGTATCAATTACTTGAACAAAGCCATGGCAATAACGCCTATCTACCCTACTTCGGATTCTTAATCACGGTATTTTCTGGATTGCGTCTTGCTAAGTTCAATATAGACACCAGGCAAACAGAGGATTTCATAGGCTTGAACACGCCTATGAATACTTTATTCATTGTTTCCCTTCCCTTTATTCAGCGGGATTATCCTGAATTAATAGGATCTACAACCCTCTTGGTTTGCCTTACCATCCTGATGAGTTGGTTATTGATCTCCGAAATCAGAATTTTTTCCCTGAAATTCGGGACGATCGCATGGGCAGATAATAAAACCAAATTCGTTTTCCTGATTATATCGGCAGTATTGATTGCTTTTCTTAAATTTGCCGCCATACCGTTTGTATTGATCCTATACATCCTTAGTTCTTTTGTTCATTTTAGAAACAACCCATATAACTAACATCATTTAAAAAATAGACCAATGAAATTTATTGCACAGATCGACGTAATGCCAAAAAAAGAGATTCTTGACCCTCAGGGAAAAGCGGTAACTGGTAGCATGAAAAATATTGGTTTAAGCGAAATCACCAATGTGCGTGTTGGTAAACACATCAGTCTTGAAGTTGAGGCAGATAGTGAAGCCGAAGCAAGAGAGAAAGTTGATAATGCTTGTAAGCAGTTGTTGGCTAACCTGATTATGGAAAGTTACGAATTTAAAATAGCAGCTGTTTAAAGCTGCTTTTCTAATTCTGTCTTAGCAGTATCTAACTGCTCATTAAGGATCATAATAAAGCTGTTAAGCTCTTCAAAAGCAGCAGGAAGCATTTCCACATCTTTTTGATCACGTGCATTAAGCTCCATGAGCTGCATGTGATTTTTTGCATCCTCCCGACCTACGTAAGCAAACGTGGGTTTTATTTTGTGTGCACAACTGGAAACCTTAGCCCAGTTTTTTTCTTCTAAAGCCTGTGCTAAGTCATTGATGTAGATGGGCGTTTGCTGCTTAAACATATCGATCATCTCAATCATAAATTCTATACTGTTACCAGACATATCTCTAAGGTAAGACAAGTCTAAAGGCTCGGTATTTTTTTCTTTATCGATCATAATGCAATATTAGAAATTATATTTTTTAACGGCCGTATCATCTGATAAAGATTGTAACAAATCTTCAACACTCCTGTTTAGTTTAGGGTGTATATAAGCGGCTGCTATTTCTGATAAAGGTTCGAGCACAAATCTTCTGTTCTGCATCTCCGGGTGCGGAATGGATAATTTACCTTCCACATTAATGATTTCCTGCCCATAAAAAATCAAGTCAATATCTATGATTCTGGATCCCCAACGCGTTACTCTGACTCTGCCTAGTTCTTGTTCTATCAGCAATGCTTTTTCAAGCACTTCCAAGGCGCTGAATTCGGTTCTTACCAGGATTGCCATGTTGATAAAAGCAGGCTGGTCTGCATATCCCCAAGGCTCAGTTTCGTAAAATGCTGATTTTAAAACCACTACCCCAACCGCTGCTTCAATTTTTGCAATTGCTTGCCTAATCACCATCTCACGATCACCCAAGTTACTTCCTAGTAACATATAGACCTCTTTGTACTCTAAAACCATATTAAACCGAAGTCCTTATTACTATATTTACAAATTAAATACTAAACCTTCATATGAGAGAATTTTTTAAGTATGTTTTTGCCACAATCGTTGGGTTTGTCATTTCTATTGTTCTTGTAATCATCTTCTGTTTTGTCTTACTGGCAGGCATGCTTTCAACGATCAGCAAGGATAAAAAGGTTGAAACAACAAGCAATTCAGTGCTTTTTTTGAACCTTGATCAGGCCATTCTAGAACGTACTCCAGATAATAAATTCGAGAACTTGCCCTTCTTGGGTTCCGTATCTGGTAAGTCGATAGGTTTCAATGACCTGATTAAAGCACTTGAAAAAGCTAAGACAGACGATAACATAAAGTGCGTCTACCTGAATGTTTCTGCCCCTCTAACCGGCAAGGCGACTCTGAAAGAGGTTCGAGATGCATTGCTGGATTTCCGGAAAAGTAAAAAAGCTGTAATTGCATACAGCGAATTGTATAATCAGGACGCATACTATCTAGCTTCAGCAGCTGATAAGGTTTATTTAAATCCGCAGGGCTCCCTTGAGTTTAAGGGATTTAGTTCCGAGCTTATGTTCTTTAAAGGTGCCCTGGAGAAGCTGGGTGTAGAAGCACAGATTATTCGTGTCGGCAATTACAAAAGTGCTGTAGAGCCCTTTATTAACGAGAAGATGAGTGACTTTAATCGTCAGCAGGTCAGCGCATACGTTGGCGGTTTATATGATGTGTTTCTATCTGCAATCGCTAATTCAAGAAAGATTCCTAAAGACAGTCTTAATGCATATGCAAACAGCTACCGAATACAACTTGCGGACGATGCATTAACATACAAGATGATTGATGGATTACGGTATAAAGATGAAGTTATTGAAGAGTTAAAGAAGCTAAGTGGTCGCAGTGGAAAAAAGACTTTAAATACCATCTCGGTGAATGACTACGCAGAAAACGTATCCGCGGGTGACTACGCTGCAAAGGATAAAATCGCGGTAATTTATGCAAATGGCGACATTATAGGTGGTGAAGGATCTGATGAGTCCATCGGTTCTGAGCGAATTTCCAGAGAAATCAGAAAAGCCAGGCAAGATAGCAGCATTAAAGGAATCGTATTACGTATCAACAGCGGCGGCGGAAGTGCCTTGGCATCCGACGTTATGTGGCGCGAGGTTGAATTAAGTAAGAAAGTCAAACCAGTAATCGCTTCCTTTGGAGATGTGGCTGCATCCGGGGGTTACTACATGGGGGTTGCCGCAGATTCAATCTTCGTACAGCCAAACACCATTACTGGTTCTATTGGCGTTTTTGGAATCATTCCTAACTTCCAGAACCTACTGAATAATAAGCTGGGAATTACATTTGACAACGTTAAGACAGGTAAGTATGCTGATATTATGAGCACTTACAGGCCATTAACACCAGCGGAAAGACAACTTATCCAATCAGACATCAACCATGTTTATGACACATTCCTTAGTCGTGTAGCATCAGGAAGAAATAAATCTAAGGCAGCCGTCGACTCTATTGGTGGCGGACGGGTTTGGGTAGGTACTGATGCGGTGAAAATAGGTCTTGCAGACCGTTTGGGCAGTTTCCATGACGCAATTAATGCCGCAGCGAAGAAGGCGAATTTAAAAGATTTCAGGGTAGTTGAATATCCGGACAAGATTGCTCCTTTAAACCAGTTTTTATCGAACACGGAGGACAAGATCCGGGTGTACTTTGCTAAAGAAGAGCTTGGAGAAAATTACCACATTTACCAGCAAATGAAAAAAGCCATTCAAAACTCGGGTTTACAGGCAAGGTTACCCTATGAAATTCATGTAAACTAAACCTGTTGATCCCCATCTAAGCACGAGATGGGGATTTTTTTGGGCTTTTTTTCTAATTTAGCCGTCTATGGAAAATAAAACCATATCACGCACTTTCCGCTTACTTTCTCAATTGATGGAATTGCAGCAGGAGAATCCTTTTAAGATCAAAACAATTGCTAATGCTGCAATTAAAATAGATAAACTTCCCTATTCGATCAGCACTAAATCGTTGGAGGAAATTAGCCAGATTGATGGCCTTGGCAAAAGCACTGCCTCGAAAGTTTGGGAATTGATACAAACCGGCACACTCGCCGAAATTAAACAGATATCCGCTGAAATCCCCGAAGGTGTTGTAGAAATGCTCAGCCTGAAAGGTATCGGCCCCAAAAAGATCCTGACAATATGGAAAGAGCTCGGTGTTGAAAACCTGGGTGAGCTTTACTATGCTTGTAACGAAAACCGGCTTATAGAAGCTAAGGGTTTCGGTGCAAAGACGCAGGAAGAGGTAAAAAGGTTAATTGAGTTCAACATGGCTGGGATGGGCAAGTTCTTATATGCCCAGGCAGAGCCCCTTGCAATCGAGCTTAAGGAACAGTTATCGCTCTGGATGAGCAATCTGGAACCAGCAGCCCTGATCGAGATCGTTGGCGATTACAGACGCTTCTGTGAAATAATCGAAGACCTGACAATCGTCATTGGCTCCGATGATCCTTCCAAGGTCAGCAAACAAATTACAGGGTATAGCCCACTTGTTTTTACCGAAACAGAGCAGTGTGTCTTCGAGGCAAATAGTCCTTTTGGTTTAAAGATCATCCTGCATATTGTCCCCAAAGAAGCGTTTTTTCTAAACGTCTTTAAACGTACAGGAAACCCCTCTCACGTTTCTAAGGTTCTGGAGCTAGCGGGCCAAGGCCCTTTTCCAACAGAAGAATCGATTTATAAACAAGCTGGATTAACTTTCGTCGTGCCAGAGTTACGCGAAGGCTTAGATGAACTTGCACTTGCAAAATCCAGCAGCCTGCCAGAACTCATCACTTACGCAGACTTAAAAGGCAGCCTTCACAACCACTCTACCTGGAGCGATGGTGTACATACACTCGAAGAAATGGCGCTGTACTGCCGGGATGAACTTACATTGGAATACCTTGGTATCTGTGACCACTCAAAATCGGCCTTTTATGCCAAAGGCCTACACGAGCAAAGAGTAGAGGCCCAGCACAGGGAAATTGAAGCTTTAAACACAAAACTCGCACCTTTTAAGATTTTCAAAGGAATTGAAAGTGATATCCTAAATGATGGTTCTTTAGATTATAGCAATGATGTGCTTCGGACCTTTGATTTCGTAGTTGCTTCGGTGCACAGCAACCTTCGCATGGATGAGCAGAAAGCAACGGCAAGATTGATTAAAGCGATTGAAAATCCATTTACCACAATCTTAGGACATCCGACCGGCCGTTTGTTGTTAAGTAGAAAAGGATATGATGTTGATTATGCTAAAGTCATTGATGCTTGTGCAGCAAATGGGGTCGTGATCGAAATTAACGCCAATCCTCTGCGCTTGGATTTAGATTGGCGTTGGCATCGATATGCCCTCGAAAAGGGCGTATTGCTATCTATTAATCCTGATGCACACCGGATGGAGAAATTTCGTGATATGCATTACGGAGTGTATGTTGCACGAAAAGGCGGGCTTGAAGCAAAAAGCTGCTTAAATGCTTTATCGCTCACAGAAATGACGGCATACTTTGAAAGGCGTAGATTATCTATTTAACTATTGTCTGGTATCATAAACCATTCTAATCTCTATCTTTGAAAATTAACAACATTGCATGCTTGCAGAAAAACTATACAAAGCATCTTCAGAATCGCCAATACCGAACATTTTAGTTATCGGCGATTTAATGCTGGACCATTATATATTTGGTAGTGCAACACGCCTTTCACCGGAGGCACCCGTTCCTGTGGTGAATACGCAAAGAGAACGGAAGATTGTTGGTGGTGCGGCAAACGTGGCATCAAATCTGGTAGACCTTGGCGCAACTGTATCACTGGCTGGCATTCTGGGTGATGATATGTTCGGTTCGGAAATCATCGATATATTAAAGGACAAACAGATCCAAACCGACCTGATCCTGAAGGACAGGGGCCGAAAAACGACAGTGAAAACGCGGGTAATTGCCGGCACACACCAGATTGTTCGAATTGACACGGAAGATACTCATGATATCTCAGCTACATTAAGCGGCCAATTTTTGGCTGCATTAGACGATGCCATTCAAAAAACGGACATTATTATTTTATCAGACTATAACAAAGGCCTGCTCACCCGCGAGTTATCCCTCGCCATCATTGCACGTTGTCACGAATTTGGAAAGAAAATAATTGTAGATCCGAANNTTGATTATAGCAAATATCAGGGAGCCTACCTGATCAAACCTAATAAAAAAGAACTTGCTGAAGCAGCAAAAACGACGAGTGTGAATACCCAGACTGAACTGGAAAGTGCTGCTTCTGTTATCTTCGATTGTACCTCGGCAACATACCTTATTGTAACCCTTTCAGAGGGCGGTATTGCCATCATTACCCCGGAAACTTCCAAAATTTTACCCGTAGTCGCTACTGAAGTTTATGACGTGACCGGCGCCGGGGATACTGTCATGGCAACTCTTGCATACTGCCTTTCGCTAGGGTTTGACATTGAGGATGCATGCCGCTATGCCAACTACGCTGCATCGATCGTGATTAAACAAATTGGCAGTGCCACCACTTCTACACAAGAAATTATTAATGCTATAAAAATTACTCGATAATGATCGCGGAAGAACTGCAAAAACATCAACAAACACTTACCCGGGTGATTGAAAAACTGATTCCGGCAATCCAGCAAGGATCGGATATGCTTGGAGACGTACTGCGTGCAGGCTCAAAAGTGCTCATCGCCGGAAATGGCGGCAGCGCTGCTGATGCCCAGCACATTGCTGCAGAACTTACCGGCCGCTATGTGAAAGAGCGAAAAGCACTTCCTGCGATCGCGTTAACTGTAGATACTTCCGCATTGACAGCGATATCAAATGATTATGGATTTAAACAGGTTTTTTCAAGGCAGATAGCTGCCTTAGCGAGACCTGGAGACCTGTTTATTGCAATTTCAACCAGTGGAAACAGCGAAAACATTATTCATGCTCTGCACACTGCAAAAGCGTATG
Source organism: Pedobacter sp. UBA1654 (assembly GCA_002320935.1). GTDB lineage: Bacteria > Bacteroidota > Bacteroidia > Sphingobacteriales > Sphingobacteriaceae > Pedobacter. The sequence goes on from DCLG01000082.1 coordinate 98,635, forward strand.
GCTGTTTAACCTTGGGACTATCTGGCCGAGACGGTGGCAAAATGAATGAAATATGTGATTTAAACATCGTGGTTCCTGATGATACTACAGCAAGAATACAGGAAATGCATATCCTTATTGGTCACATTTTCTGCAAGGCCATTGATGCTGAGTATTAACAAGGTCCAATTTACATCATCAAGTAGCTCCTTAGCCATGAATACAACTACGGTACTAGCAAATAAGATTCTTAAAGGTGAAGCACTAAAATTGAAACTCCAGGAATGGAAATCCTCTGGTCAAAAGATTGTTTTCACAAATGGTTGCTTTGACCTACTCCATGCCGGACACCTCGCCTATTTGTCGGATGCTGCCAGTTTGGGAGATGTGCTGATTGTAGGGCTTAACAGCGACTGCTCGGTGCAGAAACTAAAAGGTCCAAGTCGGCCGGTAAACGATGAAACAACCCGGGCCACCATGCTTGCGAGTATGTTCTTCATAGACGGTGTTGTAACCTTCACTGAGGATACTCCCCTTGAACTGATAAAGTTGATCAAGCCGGATGTATTAGTTAAAGGAGGAGATTACAAGATCGAACAAATCGTTGGTGCGCAGGAAGTTTTGCACAATGGCGGAACAGTTAAAATCCTTAACTTTCTTCCTGGATATTCTTCAAGCTCGATCATCAACAAAATTAAAAATAGCTAAATAAGGTTAACTACAAATTTGGTAAGCGATTGAAACAACCAAAAAAAATTCTGGTCATAAGATTCAGCTCTATGGGTGATATAATTTATACCACGCCAATTGTGCGTTGTCTGAAATTACAACTCCCGGGATCGGAAATTCATTTTCTTACCAAAACGCAGTTTAAATACATATACGAGAACAATCCTTACCTGGATAAGCTACATCTGCTTAAACCTAAGCTTAAAGACACCATAGCTGATATTAAGGCAGAGCAGTTCGACCTGATCGTCGATCTTCATAACAATCTTCGTACAACCCTGATCAAGCTTGCAACAGGTCTGCCGGCCTCTACATATAAGAAGCAACGACTAAGAAAGTGGCTTGGTCTCAAGTTCAAATGGACCAGCCTGTACCCGAAAGAGCACCTGGTAGACCGCTATCTAAAAACGTTGCCATTTCTGGGCCTAGAAAACGACAATAAGCCAATCGACTACTACATTGCAAATGATTACCAACTTAATGATTTTCTTCCTCCAGGTCATGCGGGTGATTTCGTAGCTTTCATCATTGGTGCTACGCATTTCACCAAACGGATGCCGGTAGAAAAGATCATTCAAATCTGCGCCGAGATCCACAGCCCTATTGTTCTTATGGGGGGCAAGGATGTACAGGCAAATGCAGAAGCTATTCAGTTGGCCCTTGGCGATAAAGTATACTCAACTTGTGGAAAAACAAACTTAGACCAATCGGTATTCATTGTCTCAAAAGCTAAAAAGGTCATCGGATTTGATACAGGGCTTACGCATATAGCAGAAGCATTCAACATGCCCCTTGCATCTATCTGGGGTAGCACAGCTCCGGAACTGCTAGGCGTTTTTCCTTATAAGATTGACAATTCTCTTGAGGCTGGTATTCAACTACCTTGTCGGCCATGTACCAAGTTCGGGCGCGAAGCTTGTCCTTTAGGCCATTTTAAATGCATGAAAGACATCCCCAACAACATGATCACCGACTTCATTAACCATGAAATATAAACTTGGTACGCTATTAGCGTGTTGTTGTTGAAACTTTAAAGCATGAGCAAACAGGTAATATTAGTGAGGCATGGAAATGCAAAAAGTGGTGCTTATGGTGTCGCCGACTTTGACCGCGCCTTAGATTCTAAAGGGGTTGAAGAAGCGCAGGAGATGGCATTTCGACTTAAGAACCGAAAGCTGATTCCAAAAGTATTGATCAGCAGTCCGGCAATTCGTGCAATTTCAACGGCCAGGATTTTTGCTGGCATCTGGGACAAACAACCGGAAAGTATTTTATTGGATGATGCCATTTATGAATCGAATATCCGGAGACTTCTAAAGATCTTAAATAACCTGGCGGAGTCGGAACAATCACTTGCATTATTCGGCCATAATCCAGAAATATCAGCCTTTGCAGATTACTTAACAGATGAAGACCTTTATTCGCTGCCAACCTGCGGTGTAGCAATTATCAATTTCGAGGTAGATCGCTGGGATATGATTATAAAGGGAACAGGAACCATGTTGTTATTTGACTTTCCAGGTGCAGACAATGCACTCTAGATCGCTCAAAAACAACATGTTAACAATATAACTGGAGCGTTAGAACTTGAGGTGCTTAACAGTAAGGCCGTTATTCTTTAATTGCTTCAAAGATTCAATTCCTATTTTAAGGTGGGTTTCCACATAGGTGTTCGTAACATTGCTATCGCTCTCGGCAGTTTTTACACCCTCCGGAATCATGGGCTGATCCGAAACAAGCAATAAAGCCCCGGTCGGTATTTTATTCGCAAAACCAGTTGTGAATATAGTAGCAGTTTCCATATCAACAGCCATTGCACGCAGTGTTTTCAAATACTTCTTGAATTCCTTATCATGTTCCCATACCCTACGGTTTGTGGTATAACAAGTTCCTGTCCAGTAATCTCTGGAGTGGTCCCTGATCGTAGTTGATATTGCTTTCTGGAGGGCGAAAGATGGCAGTGCGGGTACTTCAGGTGGGAGGTAGTCGTTAGATGTACCTTCACCTCTGATTGCTGCAATTGGTAGAATTAAGTCTCCAAGTTGGTTTTTCTTTTTAAGACCACCACATTTACCAAGAAACAAAACAGCTTTGGGTTCAATGGCCGACAGTAAATCCATCATTGTCGCCGCTAAAGGACTTCCCATTCCAAAATTGATAATGGTAATTCCGTTTGCAGACACACTTTGCATAGGCTTGTCAATGCCCATTATTGGTGCGTCATCGTGCCATTCAGAAAACATCTGCAGATACTTACTAAAGTTAGTCAAGAGAATATATTGTCCAAAATCTTCCAGCGGACGGCCTGTATATCTCGGCAGCCAGTTCTTTACGATCTGCTCTTTAGATTTTAGTCCGGATTTTACAGGGGATTCTACTTCCTTCGGCTTTTTTACTTTGGCCGGAGTTGGGTTCTTCTTTACGTCTATTTCTTCATTCATAAGGTTATGTTAAATATTTCACAAAAAACAAGGAGTAAAAAAAATCCCCTTATTCAGGGGATCTTTTTTAAGCAGCTTTAAGCTTTTTAAAATCCGCTTTCTCAAACTTTTCCACTGCATAGTCCAGTGAAATGTTCAATTCTTTTATTTCAGTATCAGATGGGATATCGAACATCGCATCCAACATAATTGCTTCACAAATTGAGCGCAATCCTCTTGCTCCAAGTTTATACTCCATCGCTTTATCTACAATGAAATCAAGCACTTCATCTTCAAAAACAAGCTTCACACCCTCATATTCAAACAACTTCACATATTGACGGAAAAGTGAATTCTTAGGTTCGGTAAGAATGTTTCTTAATGCAGCCTTGTCCAGGGGATTCAAATGTGTTAATACAGGCACACGACCAATAAGTTCAGGAATCAGTCCGAAAGACTTCAAATCCTGAGGAGTGATGTATTTGTATAAATTCTTAAGATCCAGATCTGCTTCATCCTTGTTCACTTTGTAGCCAACAGCCTGGGTACGCAAACGATTTGCAATTTTACGCTCAATACCATCGAAGGCGCCACCGCAGATAAACAAAATGTTATTTGTATTAACAGGAATCATTTTCTGGTCAGGATGCTTACGTCCTCCCTGAGGTGGAACATTCACAATCGTACCTTCAAGAATTTTCAAAAGTGCCTGTTGCACACCCTCACCGGAAACATCCCTGGTAATTGATGGGTTGTCACTTTTTCTGGCAACTTTATCTACCTCATCAATGTAAACGATCCCGCGTTCTGCGGAGGCTACATCATAGTCTGCAGCCTGTAACAACCGGGTTAATATACTTTCAACATCCTCTCCCACGTAACCAGCTTCGGTCAGAACAGTTGCATCGCAAATACAGAAAGGAACGTGTAGGATCTTTGCAATTGTTTTTGCCAGTAGTGTTTTACCAGTTCCGGTTTCACCAACAAGCATGATGTTTGATTTTTCAATTTCCACCTCATCCTCTTTATTAACCTTCTGGCTTAAACGTTTATAGTGGTTGTATACTGCAACGGATAAAACCTTTTTAGCATCATCCTGACCAATAACATATTGGTCAATATGCTGCTTAATCTCCAATGGTTTAAGCAACTTCAATGAAGCATCGACATTTCTCGTCTTCTGGTTCCCAAATTCCTGCAATACCAATTGGTTTGCCTGTACCACGCATTTATCGCAAATATATGCGTCAAGCCCCTCAATCAGCATCAAGGTATCCTGTTTACTGGAACCACAAAATGAGCAACGAGATTCTTTTGTTTGTTTCGCCATTTTATTATTTGTTGTGTCCTATCAATACCTCATCAATCATTCCAAATTCTTTAGCTTCATCAGCTTTCATCCAGTAATCACGGTCTGAGGCTTTCTCCACCCATTCGTAGGTTTGGCCTGAATGGTTGGAAATGATATCATATAATTCTTTCTTTAACTTAAGCATCTCTCTTAAATTGATCTCCATATCGGAAGCAACACCCTGTGCACCTCCGGAAGGCTGGTGAATCATCACTCGAGAGTGTGGTAGAGCAGCGCGTTTTCCTTTTGCACCTGCAACCAATAATACAGCTCCCATAGATGCTGCCATACCGGTACAGATCGTAGCCACATCCGGGCTGATGTATTGCATGGTATCGTAAATTCCAAGACCAGCGTATACTGAACCTCCTGGTGAGTTGATGTAAATCTGAATATCGCGGTTGTTATCGGTAGACTGCAGGAAAAGCAGTTGAGCCTGAATGATGTTCGCATTACCATCATGAATAGCATCACCTAAGAAAATGATACGATCCATCATCAAACGAGAAAAAACATCCATCTGAGCCACGTTCAACTGGCGCTCTTCGATAATATATGGGGTCATGCTTTTCGGATTATTATTGGTTCTACCAATAAAACGATCCACATTCAACCCGTTAATACGATGATGCTTTACAGCATATTTTCTAAATTCATCTTTGTCTATATTCATCTGTAAGTTGTTTCTATTTGTCCTTTACCAATAGTACTAATTCTAAATTGGTAATTAATTATTGCAATGTAAAATTTGAATTCTGGTATACAAGTAAGGCGGCCTTTATTTGGGCCGCCTTACTTAAATATTATATATAGTAGATTTGTTTTTCAACAATTAATTCATCTCTATAAATTTATTATAAGCAATCTCTTCTTCATTGATTGTTGCAACAGACTTAATGTGGTTAAACACTTTAAGTGCTTTTACCTCTTCAAAAAT
>DCLG01000082.1:104100-105707 GCA_002320935.1 Pedobacter sp. UBA1654
CTGTTTGCATTATCTTTTTCCTGGAGAAAAGTCGTCGTGTACTGTGTCAGCTGGTCATCAGGCATTGGTGCAGGACTGTACATTCTAAATTGTGCATCTAAACGCTCCTTAGCTGTCGCAAACACTTCGTCATATTTAATTTCGATGTTGTTGTCCTTGATGATTTTGTTTTCAATCAAAGTCCATTTTAGATTTTTCGCGAAATCGTCATAACCTTCGCTCAACTCCTCGTCAGTCAACTTCTCGTTGGTCGCTTTTAACCACTTACGTAGAAATTCATCTGGAAGCTCCATCTTTACTTCGTCAGTCAGCTTAGTATAAATATCATTTTGAAGTTTACGATCAGCGTCCTGCTTAAACATACCTTCAATCTCTTCAGTTATCTTAGCAGTAAAACCAGCTTCGTCAGTAACAACACCTTCTCCAAATATCTTATCAAAGAACTCCTGGTTTAAATCAGCTTCTTCCAGACGGTTTACATTTTTTACAGTAACCTGGAAACTAGATTTCAATTCTTTTGCAGCTTCTTCAGTAATATCTAACAATTTGGCAATGACATTCTCATTGTTATTGAAAGCTTGTTGAAGATCCAGTTGAAGAACATCATCTTTCTTTAAGCCAATTAGTGATTTCTTTACGTTCTCATCAGTAACCTGATCTAAACGGATTGAACCAGTATGGTTAATGCCACCTTCAAAAACTGCACCATCGGCAGAAAGCTCAGCTAAATCAGCATATAGTACATCCTCGTCTGCCGAAACTTCCGGGTTTGTCATTTTGCCATAGCTTTTACGGATATTTTTGATCCTTGAAGCAAGGGTCTCCTCGTCAGCTTTTACCTGGTAAGCTTTAAATTCATCAGCAGCGCTGATGTTTACTTCCACTGCAGGCGCCAGGCCAATTTCGTATTCAAATTCGAAAGCATCAGTAAAATCCCATTTGAATTCTTTTGACTCATCCAATTTAGGCAAAGGTTGACCAAGAATCTCAACTTTGTTCTCAGAAAGGTAGTTATTTAAAGCATCAGAAAGCATTTTGTTGATTTCTTCAACTAAGATGCTTCTTCCATACATTTTCTTGATGTGTGCAGCAGGAACCATGCCTTTACGGAAGCCAGGAAGGGTTGCTTTTTTTGCTTGATCTTTTATTGTCTTATCAACCTTTTCTGTGTAATCCTCAGGTGCAATGCTTACTTTGATAACAGCATTTAGGTCGTTGATTTTTTCCTGTGTAATGTTCATTTTTTCAGAATCAGAATTTACAATCTTTTTAATAAAAAAAATCCCCCGAAATACATCGGGGGAATCATTAGTGCGGATGAAGGGACTCGAACCCCCACGTCGTGAAACGCCAGATCCTAAGTCTGGTGCGGCTACCAATTACGCCACATCCGCATCATTTAGGAATTGTTTTGTTCTGCAAATATAGAGATTACTTTTACTTCTCGAAAGCATGGCCAAGATATTTTCACAAAAACTTAATAAGTGCTTTGTTATCAGCCCAATAAATTTCAACGATCTTTATTGTCCACCGCAGCTTTCTCGGTTAATAGTGCTTGCTGCAGGTAAAAGAGGTATTCTATCGCCTTCACTAGCCTGCTACCATAC
>DCLG01000082.1:105754-115478 GCA_002320935.1 Pedobacter sp. UBA1654
AAACATCTCTCCATCCACAATTAGAACCCGCCCTCCGGGCACTATGTCTTTAAATTCAGCCAAATGTTTTTCAACAAAAGGGTAAGGTTCACTGGACAGCATTACCATATCGGGCTTTAATGCAGAGATGGTCGCTCCATCCAGTACCGGATACCTTGTTTGTTCAAGCACATTCGTTATCCCTGTCTTTCGTAAGACGTCATCAATGAAGGTTCCTCTACCTGCTGCCATATAAGGCTTTCTCCAGATCATATATAATGCCTTGTATTTGATCTGCTTTTCTACTGCTAACCTTTGCAGGTCTGAAAAGCCAGCTTTGATAAGATGAATGAGATATCCCGCTTCCGGAGATCGGTCTGTTACTTCGCCTACGCTTTCAATCATTCGCAAAGCATCATCAAGATCACAAATATCACTCATCCATACCGGGAACTCAGTTTGTAACAACTCGATATCACCGCGTTCATTCTCCTCCTTATTCCCGATGATCAGATCTGGTTTCAAAGAACGGATCATCTCCAGATTCAGCTTCTTCGTACCTCCTACCTTTATTCTGGAATCTACTTTATCCTCCGGATGAATACAGAATTTGGTTATACCAACAATTTCCAGGTCAAGCCCCAGATCAAAGAGCAGTTCCGTTTGTGAGGGAACCAGAGAAACAATTCGCTTAGGGGGGAATTCTATTTCTATCCTATTTTCCAGTTGATCAACGAAAATGCGCTTCATAAAAACAAAGGTAAATGTATCAGCATAATTGCCAATACACTTACCTCTACGTTATTGTAATCAATAATTAAATGGTTGTGCCCGATGGAACGATTGCACCTTTTTTAACAACAACAATTCCGTCTTTTACTGCATAAAATCCAAAATCACCATCTGGAAGATGCATCCCTCCTTTGATCTGCACACTATTTCCAATTCGGCAGTTCTTATCAATTATAGCATTCGTTATCTCACAGTCATCGCCGATACCGATCAAAGGATGTCCGGCGTCGTTTTCTTCCTGTATCTGCTGCAGGGTTTGATAACGGTCACTGCCCATGATGTAAGCATTCTCAATTTTGGTTCCTCTTCCTATCCTGGATCTGATTCCGATTACTGCATGGCTAATCAGTTCAGCCTGTAAAATACAACCTTCTGCAATGACTGCTTTATTCAAAGTTGTTCCTAATATTTTGGAAGGAGGCAACATCCTTGGTCTGGTAAAGATGCTCTGGTGACTATCAAAAAGATTAAACTTTGGAATGTCATCAGTCAGGCCCAGGTTCGCTTCGAAAAAGGACGAGATGTTACCAATGTCTGTCCAGTATCCTTCGTACTGATAGCTTAGAACACGGAACTGGTTTAATACCATTGGAATAATTTCCTTTCCGAAATCCTTTTCATTCGGATTTTCATCAAAAATCTTAATTAGAAGATCACGGTTAAAGATGTAGATACCCATTGATGCCAGATAGTTTCTGCCTTCTGCCTGCATTTCCGGACCGGTATCTGAACTCCATTCCTTGATAAGTTCGGAATTCGGCTTCTCTGTGAAGGATGTGATGATATTCTCTTCATTCGCTTTAAGAATTCCAAAGTCAGTTCCGTCTTTAGCTGTAACGGGAATGGTTGCCAGTGTAACTTCAGCTTTGCTTTCAATGTGCGCGTTTACCATGTCATTGAAATCCATTTGGTAAAGTTGATCACCCGAAAGGATCAGGACGTACTCAAACTCATGATTCAATAAATGGTGCATCGTTTGACGAACCGCATCGGCGGTGCCCTGAAACCAGGTTGGGTTTTCCGGAGTCTGTTCCGCAGCGAGAATATCAACAAAGGCATCACTAAAATGACTAAAATGATAAGTATTCTTGATATGCTTGTTTAACGACGCGGAGTTAAACTGCGTAAGTACAAACATGCGGTGAATACCCGAGTTCAAGCAGTTGGATATCGGAATATCAACTAAGCGATATTTTCCCGCAATCGGTACTGCCGGTTTAGATCTGGTCTGTGTGAGCGGTGATAACCTGGAGCCCTGGCCCCCGCCAAGAATAACTCCCAATACTTTTTCGGTCATATACTTAAGTTTATATTTGGTAAAAATTAATGTAGTCCTGAGCTGATCTATCCCAGGAATGGTCAAGTTTCATAATAAATTTTCTAATATCTTTCAGTGCTTTTGTATTCTGATATAAGTGGAAAGCCCTTCCTACAGCATGCTCAACATCTGAAACGCTAGCCTGGTCATGACAAAGCCCAAAACCACCATCGCCGATATCTGTTACTGTATCTTTTAGTCCTCCTATACGGCGCACAATAGGGATCGTTCCATAACGCAGGGCGTACATCTGGTTTAATCCACAAGGTTCAACCCTTGATGGCATCAACAGAAAGTCTGCCCCGGCATATATCTGGTGGGACAATTGTTCATGATATCCTATATAGGTGTTATATATGCCACGGTATCGATCCTTTAATTGCTCCAGTTTCTCCTCAACGTTTTTTTCGCCAGACCCTAAAACAAGGATATTCAAGGCACCCTCACTTTGTCGCAATACATTATCAAAGATCTCCGGAAGCAGGTCAGCGCCTTTTTCACCAACTAAACGACCGATGAAAGTAAATAGAGGTTTTGATGGATCTAAATTAAAAACATCACACAACGCTTGTTTGTTTGCCTTCTTTCCAGCTTCCACAGTGCGGAGGTTGAAATTCTTTGACAACATAGGGTCTGTAGCCGGATCCCAGACATCATTGTCAATACCATTTAAAATGCCGTGTGACTTCGATCTTTCCCGCTGAAGCAAGGTTTCCAGGCCATTTGCTTTATAACTGATCTCCTCCATATAACTTGGCGAGACCGTCGAGATCTTCCAGGCACATTTTATTGCAGAGGCTAATGGATTGATGGCCCCATCCCACTCCAACTTACCGGAATTTCGTAGGTCAAATACAGGAATAAGATGCAACTTCTCCCAACCAAACTGCCCTTGGTACTGTGCATTATGGATAGTCAGAGCTGTGGGAACGTTGTTCAGGCGCCAAAATCTTGCACAATTCAAAGCCATAAAAGGAATCAGTCCCGTATGATAGTCATGACAATGAATCACATCCGGTTTATGCTGCCATTGATGGATCCAATCTAATGCAGCAATCTGGAACGCCAGAAAACGTTCAGTGTCATCATCGTAGCCATAAACTTTCGGGCGATTAAGTAATCCAGGGATATGAACCAGATACAGATCAAAGCCAAGTTTATTGGTTTTTTCTCTAAGAATCCTAACCTGAAAATTTCGTGTCCCAACTTCCACCCATCCGTCATAAACACCTTCAAATTCACTTTCATGAAGAAATCTGTTATCATAAGCTGGCATTACCACCTTCGCGATGTGACCGATCTTGTTTTGATACTTCGGCAATGCACCTACCACATCACCTAGTCCACCAACTTTTGCAATAGGGTAACATTCTGCACTGAAGTGTATGATTTCCATCTCTTATATATTATTGAAAAAATTGTTGAAATATAACAACTGAAAAGTAATCGAGTTTGCCCAATATGTCCAATTATGTTCTCCTGGCCTGATGATGAAATCGTGCGGTACATTATTATACAACAACTTTTCGTGGAGGGCAACATTTACCTGGTAAAAGAAATCATTCGTTCCACAATCAATTATAAGGGCAAGATTACCTGGTTTTATCAAATGTGTCATCTCCACAATTGTGTTTGCGGTCCAACGTTCCGGATTTTGGTGGTATGGACCAAGGCGTTCTTTTATTGCCCAACTATCGGGAAAAGGCCTGATATCTACACCTCCACTCATGCTTCCGGCTGCCGCAAAAAGATCCTGGTGTTTAATCGCCAAATATAATGCACCGTGCCCGCCCATACTAAGTCCTGTGATCGCGCGGCTCTTTCTATCTTTTATCGTTTTGTATTTTCGGTCAATATCCGGCACCAGTTCTTTCGCGATATAGCTTTCATATTGCCACTTTGGGTCCAAAGGACTATCAAAATACCAGCTTTCAGCATTTCCATCGGGGCATACAATAATCAAATTTAACCGGTCAGCATGGTCCTTTATAGCAGGCACTGTATTTACCCATTTAGAAAATCGATCGCTATAACCATGAAGTAAGTAAACCACTGGCAAGTGTTTCCCCTTTTCGTAACTATCCGGCAATATAACGACCGACTTTATACTTTTTTTCATGCCCTGGCTGAAAGTGGAAATTGTATCCACCCGAGCTGCAAGGGCCTGCAGGGAAGACATAAACATCAGGAATAAAGCGTAAAAATATTTAGGTCGGCAGCCGGATATCATGGTAAGACAATTTAAAGTCTGAATATAGATAAATTTATTCTTAGGTATAAACATGCATCAGAATATCTAAATAGATGAAATTGTTTTCTTAAAACACAAATTCCGGTCGAATTTCAGTTAAGAGCTTGATTATGTTCCTGTTTAAATTGAGATTGAAATCAAGATGATTTAAACCAAAAATCTCNNGGAAAAAATATTTAAGTTTTTAGCGATAATCCTGCTCACGTTGGTGTTCTTTACAATTGCCTGCACAAAAAAGGGAAGTTCTCCTGAACAAGAGGGGCCCGAAAAGCCGGCGGTTCCGGTAGTACCCGAAACACCTAAAAACCCAGACAGTAATGTCAAATTACTAAGTCCAGAGAGCATCCGTACTGACAACCTCAAGATCGACTTCCAATATGACGGTAAGAACTCGATCACGGAAATCCGGCAATCCGACGGCACCCGAGAAATAATAACCTACAAAGACAATAATCAGCTTGGCGACTACAAGCGGTACTTAAAAGATAACCTACTTTATCAGGTGTACTATGTCACAAACGCAGAAGGCTTGGTGACTAAAGGAATACGATGGGCAGTTGAAGCCGATGGAAAATTGAAAACCTTAATTGGGAATTATCAAATCAGCTATAATGAACAAAAGCAGATTGAAACTGTGGACTGGTATGACTTCCAAAACATGCTCGTCACAACAAAAACTTTCATATATAATGACAAGCTCCTGCTTACTGAGGAAAAAATAACCGGCTTATCACCAGCTAAAAAAGCATACAATTATGATGATCATACTNNNNATTCAAGCAAGTGCCATTTGTACAAATTTTTTCTCTAGAAAACCAGGCCTTCTATCTACTAAATGGTAGATCAAACGTAACGACTATAAAAACGGAGAATGAAGCCGCAACGAATTTAAGCTTCGTTATGCAATACAATAAGGAAGGTTACCCCAGCACGATCACGCAAACTGACGCAACACGCAAAACCAAAGTATTTAAAGTTACTTATCGTTAAGGAACCTTACTAATGGCTTGGAAAACCATCTCAAGGGTAAACCTTACGATCAACAACATCGCAGAAACAAACACCCCGAATACAAAGGGATGTCCAAAGGTTTTACCCTGAGCAATAAGCTTTTTGACTATAAAGACGGCAACAAAATAATTAAGGACAATCACAAAAGCTACGCTGCTATAGTTTTTAGATATTAGCTCATAGGCAAATAGGATTACACAGAATCCCATGATACCCCATTTAGCTGTTTTCCACATTTCCGGTGCGGTGGCGGCTTGTGGGTTAGCAAAAGTCGATCTTCTATGTAGCATTTGTTTAGTTAACTCCGGATTGCTGGTTACACGCTTATACATTTCCTGGTCGGCAGCCGTCAAAGCATCCGGCTGGTAGTGTGTTCTTTTAGCAATGACGATATCCATCAGTTCATCATCTGTGAGCGACTGCATTCTGGCGCTGAAATTATTTTCCATTATTCTTCCTCAGGGTTAACTCATGATTGTTAACCTTTGCCAAATTTACGGCTTTTTTAAATGAGCCCACATCTTTAAAGGACAATTGAGTCAATGTTCTGGATTCATAAACAATTTTAAACACATCCGGTTGGAATGGCCAGTCTTCAACGACCAGCGAACCATCTTTAGCCATGAAAAAAGTATAAGGCTTTTTATCCGGACCATTGCTTATTTCTATCTTCCGCTGTTCCGGCTGTATCAAACCCTGGCAGATTAGCAACGAGAATGCATCACAAAACTCGAGCAACTCATAAGAAGCATCAACTTCCCGCTTTGACGAGCCCGATTCTGCAAGCCAGACCTTCTCTTTTCTGCTAAGTTCCTGGCAGAAAGTTTTTGCTGCCGGATCATTGCCATGGACGAAATGAATGTGTCTGGCGGTGAGCAAAGCGACATAACGACTCTTAGTAAGAGCCATATTCACCTGCCGCTCGCAAAATGCTTCCCGAAAACCGGTCATCTTAAAATTAACTGGTCCACCGTTTTCATTCAACAGCTGATCATCTTCAAATTCATTGTACACGTCATCGTGTTCCGCAGTGGCAATCAGCGTTTCCATCCAGCGTGGCGGGTGCTTTGAATTTTTCCATCGGGCACATATTTGTGCAGCAACCAGCCCGTGTGCACGTTGCGTGATTATTTGCCAGCCCGCTTCTGTATAGTTTACAATCATAAGGAATAAAAAAAATCCCAAATGTAGATTTGGGATTTTGATATTATAAGGTGTATACAAAAAGACTAGCTCTCTTTATCGTGTCCTTCAAGTTTTACAAGTTTATTGTAAATACCTAAAAGTAGGAATGGAGCAGCCCATTGTCCTACGAAAAGTGCGGTGTGTTTTTGACCCAGGCATTTTAGCGTTAAAGAAACACCCATTGAGCCCAGTGCAGCCCATAAGAATAGATCCGATGGTAGCTTAGCAGTTTGTTCCTCAATTTTTCTTGCAACAGGTCCTTCTTTGTGTTGCGGATTGTCTTGTAATTCCATAGTTAGTCCTCCGGTTAAATGGTTAATTATTTAGGTTTTTGTCTATATATTACAGGTTTTCAGCAGTTTTGTTTATGAATATTTGATTAACAGTATATACAACATCTTGTAAAAGTGTTAATACGGGCAACTACCACAGACTACCCATTTTCATCTCTGAGCTGCTGAATTTTGAGTTTTCCCATTGCTGTAAGCACAGCATAATGTTGAACATGTTCCCGATGAATGGTAACATAGCCTAGTCGCTCGAGTTCTTCATATTCATGTTCCATACCGCCCAGAATAGATGAGCTCTCCTGGTGTTCAATGGTTTCAAGCATTTCCAGCATATAATCTCTTTCCATAATAATATAGTTAGGTTAATTAATTGAATAACAACTTTATTACCGGTAGGTTTCAATTATTTCATATACAAATAAGATCAATCTTCTGGTCGTTCTCTCGGATCTGCCATTTTCACGATCCTTGGCATGAACGAACCAAGAACGTCCACAAGGCTTTCTTGCGCTTTCATTACAGCATGGATATCTTTATAAACCATTGGTGCCTCATCCAGTCCAGAGCCGAGTAAGCTGATGCCATGCTTTCGCAACAATTCTTGAACGGCCTCTTTCTTGATTTCCTTGAAAGCACGATTTCTGCTCATTAACCGCCCGGCGCCATGCGAAGCGGAGTCAATAGATGCTGGACTCCCTTTACCGCGGACCAAAAAACCAGGAGTTGCCATAGAGCCTGGAATAATGCCGAGCACACCATCCCCAGCCGGTGTAGCACCTTTGCGGTGAACCATAACCTCCCTACCATCAGGTAACTTTTCTTTCCAGGCGAAATTATGGTGATTTTCAATCCGGACGATGGGTTGAGCCTGTAGTTTTGTTGATATCTTATTATGTATTTCATGGTGATTTGCAGAAGCATAATCACCAGCAAGATTCATTGAAATCCAATATTCCTGTCCTTCAGCACTATTAAGATCCAGCCAGGCCAACTCCTTAGCCTCTCTGGGAAGAACTGTCTTCTCCATGGCCAGTTTCGAATAGTAATTCGCGATGCTCGCTCCAAACCCCCTTGAACCTGAATGTGACAGCAAAGCGAGGTAATCGCCTTCAGGTAAATCTTCCAGCATACCATCTTTTATGCTGAAAGTCCCCCATTCAACAAAATGGTTTCCGGTGCCGGAGGTACCCAGCTGCGCATAGGCTTTATCCTTTAAACTTCTGATCAGCTTGGTTGCAGACCATTCGTGTCGATCAAAAATGCTTGTATCATAGTAGTTCTTGCTTTTTGCCCCCATACCAAAAACGGTATTTTCATTTAAGATTGACTTCAGCCTGCTCCCATCCTTATCAAATGCACGATCAGAGATGTCGTAGATACTCAGACACATTCTACAGGCAATATCAACACCAACAGCATAAGGTATAATGGAATTAATATCTGTGGCCAGTACACCACCAATCGGTAAGCCGTATCCACTATGGGCATCCGGCATCAATGCGCCTGCAAGCGAAATCGGCAAACGCATAGCAGCATTCATCTGCCCGATAGCTTTTTCATCTATATTCTCAGCACCATAGATCGGAAAATCAGGTGTTAGTTCGTTTTGCTCAAAGATCCGTGCGTCTGTCTGCGGTTGCGCCTCCTGCCTTTTTTTAGCAAGCAGCAGCTCTGCCAGATATCGAAATTTACTCCCTTTTTCTTCTGCAAACACAAGTGGATGGTCCACAACCTCCTGGAGCTTTGCAAGCAGTTCTGCCTTGGAAATGTCGTTTTTCTTCAATAAACCATTACAAACCTGCTGGAATTTCGTTTGTAATTTTGCATCGTTAATACCCAGTGCGGCAAATTCTTCCTTATTGATCCATGCTCTTTTCATACAAGTTCAGATAGCTTAATGCCAGTATCGTTGAATCTGAATACAGGCGATTCTATTGGTTACTAAACTTTCAGCAAAAAGCGTACTAATCTGATCCTGATTAGCTATAAAGTACGGGCAGGAAGCTATTTGACCCGGAACGGCTGTTTACCTGATAGTAGGTCCCAGAAAAGAATAAAGTCACTCGCCAGACTAAAGCGTGGATACTTGAAGGTAGCGGGCTTATTTTTCTCAAAAAAGAAATGTCCCACCCATGCAAAGCCATAACCTACAACTGGCATGGCGATCAGAAAATGGTAAGTATGGAAGAGAATGGCAGTAATGAAACAAAGGATCACCAGGCCAGTACCAATAAAATGAAGGATGCGGCTGGTGAGATTGCGGTGTTCTGACAAATAGAATGGGTAAAACTCAGCCAATGTTTTATACTTTTTCTCTTCCATAATGCTTTATAACGATTTCGCAAAAATACGGTATTAATTTTTGGCCTTAAGTCCTCGAATTATAATATTCCATGTTTCTGAAGGAAGGATTCCAATTCCCGGGGATGTACATCTATTAACAAGGTATTAAAACCAGCCTGTTTAGCACCTACAAGATGTTGCGGGCTGTCATCAATAAATAAGGTCTCTTCTGGTATAAGCTTATTTTCGTCTATAACTTTCTGGAAGATCTCGACGTTAGGTTTTCTCAGAAACATGTCTTGTGAGTAGTACGTCTTCTCAAAGAGCCTACTGTTATCAGGCATTCCAAATGTTCTATCCAGGTAGCTCACGATGTATTTATAATGAATAACATTGTTATTACTCAAAAGAAAAGTTCGGTATCTATCGCGAACTTTCAACAAGGTGTCATGAATTGTAGGAGGAACACCGATTAACAAGCTGTTCCATGCAGCATCAATCTCTTCATCGCTAAGCTGAGGGTTCTTTGCAGCCGCTCGGATTCCGGCTCTAAACGCCTCTTCTGAAATGGCAGCAGTTTCAAAATCATCAAATAAAGTATTGTGGCTCTTATGC
>DCLG01000029.1:0-7294 GCA_002320935.1 Pedobacter sp. UBA1654
ATGTCTTGAATAATTTACTTTACTTAAAAGCAGTGATGACCTTTTTGGCGCCAGTGATAACTGCAACTGCAATCAAACCTCCTCCCAGGCCAAAAAGAAACTCTTTGAGCGTTGAGGGCACTTTTGGGTACAAGTGGTGTACATATTCAATGTTGTGCACAAAAATGCCACCTGCAACCAGTACCAAGGCGATGGTACCAACAACATTCAATATCCGGATGATGATTGGCAAAGATTTCACCAGTAAATGTCCCAGTGTTGAAAGCAAACCTTTATCATTTGAACGCTTGATTAACTTATAGCCAGCATCATCCATCCTTACAATGAGTGCAACAATTCCATACACACCAACGGTTGCCAACAAAGCAACCACCGATACAGTAAGGATCTGTATGGTTAAGGTTTCTGTTAGCACTGTCCCAAGGGCGATAATCACGATCTCAACAGACAAAATAAAGTCCGTGGTGACAGCAGATTTCACCTTCGCTTTTTCTGCCTCAGGCCCATCTGTCCTGACCTCCTTGGCTGCTTCGTGCGTCGGCTTCTTTTTGTGGAAGAAGAATTCAATGATCTTCTCCACACCTTCGTAAGCCAGGTAGAACCCGCCAAGGATCAGAATGAACTTGATGGCAATGGGCAGAAAAGCATTTAGCAGCAATGCAATGGGAACAATGATGATCTTGTTTAACATGGACCCCTTGGTAATCGCCCAGAGCACCGGTATTTCCCTGGAAGCGAGAAATCCAGTCGCTTTCTCGGCATTTACCGCCAGATCGTCACCTAAGATACCTGCAGTTTTTCTGGTTGCGAGTTTCGCGGTTACCGCGACATCATCCATTAAAGCAGCTATATCATCTAAAATTGCAAAAAAACCTGAAGCCATAATATTCTATAATTTGGGCGCAAAGTATCGATAGGAATTGAAATTAAAAGGGAAATAACTAATTTCTATTATCCCTGATTATTATCCAGCCCGCGTCCTGTTTTATGCTGAAGCTCGTCAATTCTTTTTGAAGCTTCTGATTTCGTTAAGCTTTCATCAAAAGGCTCTCCCGCCTCATCAGATAGTGTTTTCAAATATGATTGCTGGGCTCCCGTCATTGGTTCATTTCCGGTAGTCCATTCATCAGGATCTTTAACGGTATTAGATCCTTTCGATGCGGTGCTGTCGTTCAACTGATCATCTTGTTCATTGAACAATTCATCTTCTCTGTTTTCCATAGTTTAGTTGTAGGGTAGTTAAGATCAAAAACAGAATAGACGAGCCATTGTTTGAGGCAGCATCAAAGCTCAACTTATAGTAGAAATTTTAAACAGATCTCAATTCCTGATGTTGCTTAAAAATCAAAGACATCATTATGGATGCGGAGCAGATATCCCGAAAAGATTTTTTAACCCTGACCGGCAAATCAGTGGCCCTGGGTGTAGCAGGTACCTTAGCTGCTAATGGCCTGCTAAATCAAAACGTTCTGGCACAGACAAGACCAAGAGCGGTGTCCCCGCCGGCAAAGATTCCCTTAGGATTACAGGAACCAATTGTACTGGAGGCATGGAAGTCGGATGTGGACCAACAATCCGGTCCAACTCCAACACCGCTGCCGCCAGACAGGCGCATAGGCTATGCAGTAGTAGGCTTAGGTCACCTGGCCTTAGAGGAAATTTTACCTGCTCTGAGCAGTTGCGAGAAATCTAAACTTACGGCACTGGTAAGCGGCAGTCCGGAAAAGATGAAAAAAGTGGCTGCACAGTATGGTATTACAGCCCAGAACTGCTACAGCTATGAAACCTATGATCAGCTGAAGCATAATCAGGAGGTTGATGTTATTTACATCATTTTGCCAAATGCATTACACAAAGAATACGTTATTCGTGGTGCAAAGGCAGGAAAACACATCCTCTGCGAAAAGCCGATGGCCATAACATCAAAAGATTGTGAAGAAATGATTGCTGCATGTGATGCTGCGAAAGTGAAGTTGATGATTGCTTACCGTATTCAGTTCCAGCCACACAATAGGAAACTGCGGGAGATGGTACAGCACAAAACCTTTGGGGTTCCCAAGCTGATTGAATCGTCCAATTCACAAAGCAGTGCCAATCCGAATCACTGGCGACATAAAAAAGCATTAGCTGGCGGGGGCGCACTGCCCGATATCGGCTTATATTGCCTGAACACCAATCGTTTTATCCTGGGTGAAGAACCAACAGAGGTGTTTGCCTACCAGTACAGCACACCAGGAAATCCCTTGTTCACAGAAGTTGAAGAGCTAATGTCATGGCAAATGCGATTTCCAAGTGGCGTTATCGCAAATTGTTCCACAGACTATAATGTTCATGAAAGTCGGCACTACTGCGTGCTATGTGAGCGTGGCTGGCTAAATATGGATAAAGCTTATGCCTATAAAGGCCAAAAGTTCAGTACCGCGCGTGCCGAAGGTAAGATGGAACGTCAGGAAGAGATAGGCTTGGCAGAGAACAATCAGTTTGCTGCGGAGATGGACCACTTCTCAGATTGTATCCTGCAGAATAAACGCCCATTTACACCAGGCGAGGAAGGCCTGCAGGACCACATCATAATGGAGGCAATATACCAATCCGCCCGGGAAGGGAAACCGGTGAAATTGGCAAATAGAAACATCAAACCTCAACGAGGACCTGAGCCGGAATTAGATTGACAAGACAGAAAACAAGCTAGACAAGAAGATTTTTTGAATTTTCAAGATGGTAGTCCTCCAGCTTTGCTAAAATCCGGATAAGCTCCAGTTTTTCCTGCTGGTTGATGTTCCCGGTGACGTCAATGCTGGCTTTACGGAATCGAGCCATACTATTCTCAACGGCCTGAACACCTTTTTCAGTGATGCTGATGATTTTATTCCGTTTGTCCTGATCTCCGGTATCTTGTTTTACAAGCCCATTGGTGATCAAACGGTTAATGATCTGAATACCGGCAGATTTCTCGTGCACATTCAACCGAATCAACGCCGTTTTGGTCATCTCTCCGAGTGCCTTTAAATTGATGAGGTAGATTAGCTCATCCGGTGTAGCGAAATCTGAACCCTCGATCGCTGCTTTTGCATGCAGTCTTGCATACCGATATAAATGAAATAATGATGTATTAATTGCACTCTCTGCTGTACGGCCCTTTGATTTTCCAAGCCATTCAGGCTCTGGCAGGGTTGCATGTTCTTCCGACTGGTTCCGCGTGTAAGTCCATTGTATAAATAAGTCTACATCTTCCGTTTTCGGTCTGACTTCCTTTTCATACTCTTCGACGAGGAGCAGCAGTTCTTGTAGTAATTTATACATCATCTTAGGATTTACACAAAGTTAATACAATTAGTATTTAAGTACACTAAAAACATCTCATTTCTTTAACAAACACAGAAATAAAAGGTGATAAGGCAATGTTTACTTCATTGTTAGTGCATTAATACACTTTATGGCATCTAAATTGTTGACACTAGTGTATTAAAAAACTAAAATATGAAAACAATATTCACCCTTAAAAAGACTGCAACGGTGTTAGCATTGGCAATAATCAGCATGGCCACCGCATGTAGCAAGGACGATGACAATGGACCGGCAATGACTGACCAGAATATCGTTGAAATTGTAGTAGCAGATAACAGTTTTTCGCTGCTGGAAGCTGCTGTTAAACATGCGGAGCTTGCAACGACACTATCGGGTACTGGTCCGTTTACCGTTTTTGCACCCACGAATGAAGCCTTTGCTGCTGCCGGCTTAGACACTGAAGCTAAAATTACAGCCTTGCCGAAAGAAGCTTTACGCAACATCTTGCTTTACCATGTAACAGGCACAGCCATCCCCGCATCCGGGATCCAGACAGGATCTAATACTGCGGTTAAATCTAGCGCAAACCTTGATCTTTATGTAACCAAAAACGACAAGGGTGTATTTATCAACGGTGCCACTGTCACAAAAGCTGATGTAACTGCAACAAATGGTGTAATCCATGTGATCAATAAAGTGCTGATGCCACCAAGCGGAAATATCGTGCAGGCAGCACAAGGCAACCCAAACTTTAGTTTTCTGGTTGCAGCAGTGTTAAGAGCCAGTCAAGGGCAAACTAACGTTGCCCAGGTACTTTCAGGAGCTGGTCCTTTTACCGTATTCGCACCCACCAACCAGGCATTCATCAATGCAGGTTTTGCTAATGAAGCGGCTATACAAGCTGCAGACCCTGCTATATTGACCAGCATCCTGACTTATCACGTGTTAGCAGGCCGTGTGTTCTCAACTGATCTTGTTGACAACAGTATGCCAGCAACCGTAAACGGAGAAACAGTAACCATCACCTTAAATGGAGGCGCGAAGGTTAAAGGCCTGAAGAATACAAGTGCCTCCACAATCAGCACAGCAGATATGCTAACCTCAAATGGCGTTATTCACGTAATCGATCAGGTACTCCTGCCATAAATAGATATCATCCCTATATTTTAACTGCGCCATATGAGAGATCATATGGCGTTTTTTTTTAGTACCACCTAAAAACCCCAGGATTCATATATATATCTTCTGACTGCTTGCATATTTAAAGTACTGATGTATAAATTAGCACGATTATCTTCATAGTTGTTTTTTGAAGATTACACTATTTCTCGTATTTTCTCCTCTTATTTGAATGATGATTATCAATACCATGAATTCATTGAACTAAAAAGAGACTGCATGTGAGTTTAGACCTAATAGACCCTACATTAAATCAAAATCCGCCTTGTACGATGTGCCGCTCGGATAAACTGGCAAATACCACTGAGCACGCTAGCCTTGGCGATCAGGCCTTAGAATTTTTCAGCAGACTTTTGGACACTGGTGACTGGCCACCCCGCTGGCATTGTGGTCGTTGGACAGACTTTCATGGTTGGTTCTATATTGTTTCGGACCTCATGATTGCTGCCGCTTACTTCGCAATACCGTTCTTGCTCTACAAGATTTTAGTGAAACGCAGAGATTTCCCATTTCCTTCACTCATTTGGCTGTTTATTGCGTTCATTGTACTGTGTGGCACTACCCATCTAAGTGACGCCATCCTTTTCTGGTGGCCGGCATATCGCTTTAGTGGTCTGCTCCGGTTTGTGACGGGTGCCGTGTCCATCTTTACAGTAGTGATTCTTTACAGAATTTCGCCCATGATTTTAAGTCTTCGTACACAGGAGCAGTTGGAAACAGAAATCGAAGCACGAAAGAAAGCAGAGCAAGAGATGAAGCACCAGCAATTGATTCGGGAATCAACCGAAGAATTAATGAGAAAGAAAGATGAATTCATTAGTATAGCAAGCCATGAACTAAGAACGCCCATTACAAGCATCAAAGCGTCATTACAAATCATTCAGGGTGCTGTGGCCAAGAATGAAGTTCTTGAGCCCTTCAGACCTATGGTGGATAAGTCGGCAACTCAAGTCACTAAACTTACGAACCTGGTTAATGAACTCCTTGATGTTACCAGAATTCAAGCCGGGAAGTTGGGGCTGGTAAAATCAACTTTCGTGTTGTATGACCTGGTTAAGGAATCTGTAGAGGGTTCGTTAATTAATAACCCAAATTACACGGTCTTAATCAATGGCGATAAGACGCTTACTGCTTATGCTGACAGAAACCGGATAGAACAGGTTTTAAATAATTTGCTCTCCAATGCAATTAAATATTCTCCAAAGAACTATCAGATAACAGTTTCATTTGAAAAACGCTCCAACGGGCAGACGAAAGTAAGTGTCATTGACAACGGAATTGGAATTGAGCAAAGTAAGGTTGCAGATATATTTGACCGATTCTTTCGAGTTGAACATACGAACAAGAACTATGCGGGTTTAGGCCTGGGCTTATACATATCAGCTCAAATCATTAAGCAACACCTTGGGGAGATCGGGGTAGATACAGAGCTTGAGTCAGGAAGTACTTTCTGGTTCGTTCTATAAATCTTTCAATTTTTCTTCAATCTTTGTGTATGAAAAAAATTACGCTCTCCATTGCGCTAGCCATGTTGGCTACTTGCGCCTTCGCACAGAAAGATAGTTTATCAAAAGCAGTTGAAGCCAGATCTGCAGCAATTGGCCACACTGGTAATAATGAACTCAAGGTGAACATGTTTTACCTGGTGCTTGGTTTGCCAGAGATCAGTTATGAAAGACTGCTCTCCGACAACATGGGACTAGGTCTATCGGCAACCGTTGGGATTGAAAATAACCAGAGCATGCGGTATGCCTTTCTGACAAGCTATCGCTTGTACTTCGGAAACAAAAAAGCAAACGGATTCTTTATAGAAGGCAATGCGGGTGTAGTTACAGAGCAAAGAAGTTTTATTATCTATGTACATGAATATGAAAACTTCCTGGTTACCCGTAAAAACAAGGCCTATTTTGGGATGGGCGCTGCTGCGGGCGCCAAGTTCTTAACCAGGAAAGGATTTTTGGGAGAAGCCTACGTAGGCGCAGGCAGGATGTTGGGGAACAGTAACTCCGATTTATATCCAAGAGTGGGTATTACGATTGGCAAGCGTTTCTAAAGTAACAATAACTTTATCCTGGTATAATATCAGAATTCAGAACTTTATTGATATTTACATATACTTAAATAAAAACATGATTAAACGAATCTTTACACTTGGAATACTTGCGCAGTTGTCTTTATCAGCCCTTACCTTTGCGCAGACAAAAGTAGTTGCCCACAGGGGCGCATGGAAAAACACTGCCGTTCCGCAAAACTCAATTGCAGCACTTAAAGAAGCCATTAAAATGGGATGTGACGGTTCAGAATTCGATGTACATATGTCTGCTGACTCGGTAATTTTCGTGAACCATGATGCACATATCCAAGGGATTCCAATGGAAACAACATCTTCTCAGGTCTTGTCTGCAATAAAGCTGGAGAACGGTGAATCGCTGCCAACATTGGAAGCTTACCTGAAAGCAGGTCTCAAACAGAAAAAAACCAGGCTGGTATTGGAGATCAAACCTTCTGCTGTAAGCAAGGAAAGAGGCATCGCGCTTGCAAGAAAAGTTGTGGAAGTCGTAAATGCCACGAAAGCGGCATCAAAAGTAGATTACATCAGCTTTGATTATGAGATATGCAAAGAAATTACCAGGATCGCCCCAAAAGCGACCGTGCAATACCTGAATGGCAATAAAGCACCGGATGAACTACTTGCAGATGGTGTTCATGGTCTTGATTACCACTTCTCCGTACTTGAAAAGAATCCAACATGGATTAAAGATGCCAACAGCAAAAAGCTGATTACCAATGCATGGACTGTGAACGATGAGAAAGTCATGGACCGCCT
>DCLG01000029.1:7413-21594 GCA_002320935.1 Pedobacter sp. UBA1654
CTTGGAGTCAAGCTTTTTAACAGCTTTTTGCAGCATCAATAAATATTCTTTGGAGGTGACATAACCGTCACCTTCAATTAAATCCATGATGCCCAGGATGGCACATACCGGACCACGGTACTCATGTGCGTGAATGTGCGCAATCTTCTTCAGGATCTTGTTTTGCTTTAATATCCGTTCAGAATCAATCTTCCTTTTGTTGATGTTCCTCGCGATATATGATACGCCCATCATTTCGCCATTTTTGCTGCGTACAGGCTCAAAGATACTGTCCCACCACACCCGCTCCGCAATTTCCGGATTACTCAGCATCTCCTGGCTTACACGTTCTCCCTTCAAAGCAGAGGCAAAATTGNNAAATTGGCCATAAACGCCGCATTGTCTATTTCATTGAGGTAGTCTGCAGTGTATCCCCCTCTCACCATCTTTTTCCCTTTGAACTTTAGGATGTAGTCGTATGCTGCCTGATTGAAGTCCAGTATCTCACCCGACATACCCAGAAACACATACACATCGGTAAGACTTTCGAAAAGTGCACGGAGTTTGATTTCATTGCTGATGGCCTGGGTTCTGGCCCGTTCAAGTTCAGCGAAACTGCGATCGAGTCTGCTAAGATTAAGCTTCGCTTCCATCACGCTGATCACGTGCTTGGCAAGTATGCTTAGACTAAGTTCATCCTGCTTTTCTCGTAAATGCGGGACATAATCCATAACACATAACGTTCCTATGCACAAACCCTCTTTTGTGATTAATGGTGCCGCTGAATAAAAACGGGTTGTCGTTCCATCAGGCATTTTAGCCAGCTCGAGAAAATTTTTGTTTTTTAAGGTATCCTCAACAATTACAATTTCCTTCTGAGCGATTGTAAAATTGCAAAAAGAAACCACTCTCGGCAAGCTCAAATTTGACAATCCGACACTGAGTTTTATGCTGAGCAGATCTTCATCCAGAAGACTTAGGGCAGCTACAGGTGTATTGAAAATCCTTGCTGCAAGAAGCACTGCTTCCTTCAGTTCCTTGTCTTCCTCCAAACCAAGTCGGGAGAACGCCCTTACTGCAGCTATTCTTGATTCTTCTTCCATACCTAGTTACATTAACTAAGTAAGCAAAATTTCACGGTATTTGCTTTATTTACACGGAATAATTCCCGGTTTTGTTTGTGAAAAATGAAATATAACAGAATCAACCCAACGTAAAGGAAACCGGAACAGTGAAGGATACATCAACTACTCTCCCCTTTATCGCACCGGGCGACCAGCCCTTACTGGTTTTGACCATCCGGACAGCTTCCGCAGCGAGTGCGGGATGTACATCGTTTATTACACGTACATCACTGATTTCACCATTGGATTTAATTACGAATCGTACCTGGGCAATACCCTGAATACGGTATCTTACCGCCTCAGGCGGATAGCGTACCCCTTTCGCGATCTGACGGTAAAATGCCGTCATGCCACCTTTAAATTGGGGCTTTAATTCCGAAGTGGAATAATGGTACATTTTACCTTTTCCATCAGTACTTTCTCCTGAAAGCATCCTGCCTTCAGCATAAACTTCCTTGTAACGAAGCGTATCCTTGCTCCTCAATTCACCGGTCCACTCCCCATCGTATTTACCATTTTTTATGTTCCCTTTTCCGGTCACATACTTAAAATCTTCATCATAGAATACTGCGGAGCCGTTGCCGTTTGTTACAAGCGGAGTACCAGTAGAATCCTTTACAAGGCTAACGTTCACGACGCTGCTGTCGCCGATATATGTGTAGAACAGCGATGTATAAAGCTTGCCATTTGGATAGAAGTTGTATACGGAATCTACTATTCTGCCGGCCACATAGTTCGTAAACTGCTTTTTAGAGCCACTCTCAAAAAAAGCGATGAACTNNATATTTTGGCGGATCAATCCTGGTTGAAAAACCGTAACTCTTTATTGCGCCGCCCGGGTAGTATTCTTTGGTAGGATATAGATCTGATCCTTTCTCGGGCTCCTGTACAATACGAATAAAATCTGCGCTGTCTGCTTTGCTTACATAATCTCCATTGTTCTTAAGGAAATACGTATTCTGACGCTGAGCGGAAGCATTCAGACCGAGCATCATACAGCCTGAAAACAAAAGGAAAACAATCTTTTTCATTGGAGCATTAAGTTTTAGTGTTACTTGCTATACGGGAAGTTCCTTGAAACCTTTCTCATCATCCGGTCGACTAATTCGTCGGTGGAAGAAAATACGTCATCATTCATAGCTTTAAAAAAACGCCATAACATATCCCCGGAATTACCATCACTAACAACCATTGTAAGTGCGCCTGAACCCGTTTTACTGCCAAGGCCGCCGAATAAAACTGTGGTCACAATCGCTCCAGCTTCTGATCTTGTTTGTTCGGTTTCAAATTTCCCGGAGATGACTGCATCAACACCTAGGATTTTTGCCACCTCGTCTTTGGTAACTTCATTTAGTTTGTCAAGCAGACCTGCTTTTCTTAAAAGGACATTTGTTCTTTCGACATCCTGAAATTCAACAGTGTAGTTTTTAGACTTCCGTAGCAAAAAAGTGTACATACTGGACTGAATAGAAGTTGACATTGCGTTTTCCTTTTCAGTATGGGCCTCCAGATTAAAATCTTTAGGTTGTTTCTTTAAGGAGATTTTGGTGTCGAAAGGCAGTATGGCAACCAATTTATGTGTAGCGATGACACTTTTCAGTTTAGGACTTTCAAATACTTGTTTCGCATTTTCATATTGTGCAACAGCAAGTAAGCTAGTACTCAGGAGTACTAGTAGGAGGAGCGTTTTTTTCATTCTTTTATCTTGTTTACACAATAATAAAAAAATTACCTGGCTTTCAAGAGCTAACCTTCCAAATCTTGGGAGCTCCATTCCTGGTTACTTCGCAGGCGACTTTCCCTTCAACCGCCTATCGACCGGCTTTCCTTCGCCTTTCGTNNGTTCGCCTTTCCTTCGCCTCGGGGCGAACAAAGTGCGGTCAATAGCCGCCAGAAAACCGAAACATAAACAATGTTGCTACGAATGCGATTTATTGTTTACATTGAAGTTTTAACGCAATCAATATGGCAACAATTAAAAACGGTATCCTCGGTCCTTTAGAAGGTCCGGTTGCGAGTGTCGTGGGGTATATCCGCCTGGGTATTCCGGTGCTCCGGTCCAAACCTGAACCCAAAGCTTATACCCGAAGCGAGAAACAAGTCGCAACGAACAAGCGATTTGCTTTTGCAATGAAGTTTGTAAAACCTGCAAAACCCTTTCTCAACGTCGGTTTCTCTGTAGACAAACCTAAAGGACAAACAGCACACAATATTGCAGTATCAAAGGCATTGAGCGCAATAACAGCTGATGGCCCCGATCTCCTGTTCGACTTTGCAACGCTACTTGTCGCCTCGGGAGACCTGGAGGGCGCTCTCAATCCCAGGGTTGAGATGACAGCAACGGCTACGCTTCGCTTCCACTGGAACCAGTACGAAAAACAAAGCTATCAAAGAGGCCAGGATCAGGCCATGCTGCTCGCTTACATGCCTGAAGAAGATCTCGCATTCTTTGAAATCAGTGGCGCAAGGCGTAGTGCAGGGCAAGACCTGCTGGAAGTCTATTCAGGTAAACCGGGACAAGTGTTTGAAACATATATTGCCTTCATCTCCGACGACCGGAAAAGAATATCAACAAGCATTTATACAGGGCAGGTTATTGTGGAATAAAAGGCAATGCACCATATTTAAAAAAACAAAAAGGGCTGGTCAACGCATTGACCAGCCCTTTTTCAACAAATATTATAACCGTTAAGATTTTGCTTTTTTAGTTTTAGAGGCTTTGCCTGCAGGAGCAGTTGCTTTTGCAGGGGCTGCAGAAGCGGTTGCAGGACTGCTACCCAATAACTCCGCAAGTTTTGTTTGTAAAGCTTCCTCCCTTAGGTTTCTTGCAACGATCTTACCTGTAGGATCAACCAGGAAGTTGAAAGGAATTGCTTGTACCCCATACATCTTGGAAGCCTCATTATCAAAATACTTTAGGTCAGACACCTGGCTCCAGGTTAGACCATCATCTTTGATGGCTTTAATCCAGGCTTCTTTACCATCAGGACGGTCTAAAGAAACACCCAGGACGGTGAAATTCTTGTCTTTAAAGATATTGTAAGCCTTAACTACATTTGGATTCTCACGGCGGCATGGTCCGCACCAGGAAGCCCAGAAATCTACGAGCACATACTTACCCTTGAAATCAGATAATTTTATCGGCTTACCGTCGGGATCGTTTTGTGTAAAGTCGGTTGCCATGGTACCGACCTGTGATTTCTTGGCACCATCGATTGCAGTTTGAATACTTTTTCCAAGCGAAGTGGCTTTCAGCTCAGCAGAAAACTGGTTAAAAGCAGGTTCGGCGGTAGTTGGATCGATATCGTATCCAAGGATCGAGCGAAATGCATTCAGCGCTACATAAGAGTTTTTGTTGTTATTGATAAAGGTCTGGCTCAGATCCTGCATTTCTTTTTCAATCACACCGGAACGCTCGTAAACGGTTTGCATATAAGCTTCATTCCTGCGTTCCTCATCGCTTTTGGCGGCATATTCAGCCTGTAATGCTTCCATCTTTGTGACAGCAGGCTTTAACAAAGCTGCAAGCTTCGAATTGTCTTCATTTACCGGTGAGCCGGTGATCACCGCATTTTTCACAGAGTCTTTAGCAGTGATGCTAATGTTTTTATTTTCAATATAGAAGCCAAGCACATCCAATGGTGTTCTGGCTGCTGTAACTTGTGGATGTTTGATCCTGATGTTGGCGTTTACCGGCATCTCCACCTGGCCTTTGAACGTAAATGCACCATTTACTATATTAGTAGAGTCGGCGAACTGTCCGCCCGGAGTTCTGTAAATAAGATAGGCTTTTGCAGGTGCGTTAAGGGCCCCCACTTTACCGTTGATGGTGAAACCTTCCTGTGCCATCGCAGCAAAAGGCAGTATCATGGCAGCAGATAAAAGTAATTTCTTCATTGATTGTAATTTGGTTGATGTTAATCAGATTGGTTTATGCTATCAAATATAAAATATTGATAATACCATAACGATTCTTTACCACTAAAATTACAATATCAGAAAGGCCAGGCGCGGGGCTTTAGAGTAGCTTCTGATAAGTGCGCCACCATAGATCCGGCATCTCCCCGTTTACAGCCATCGTGTAGTCTTCATAACGGCATGGCACCAAATGGTAACGCTCATTTTTAGATACACCGGTTGGATAAGGCACCTGCATCCACCAGCGGTCAGATTTTTTGCTTTTCACAAAGAGCATCTCCCCTGTTCCGTCACTTAATGTTGTGCGGTAAGTAATGTACTGTGATTTTGGACTCAGCGGGAAATCTTTTTTACGATTATAAAAACCGTCTATGAAATACCACACGATCTGTGCAAGCAGAATTGCAGTCTGACTATTATTGTCGTATGCTGGATTAAACTCATAAAAGCCTATTGAGGTTAGCTTATCGTTCATACCCGCATAGCGGGCGATGCGGCAGGCTTGCTCGCCATAGAATCCGTTTGGTGTGGCATTGGCGTTAGCGCCAGCATCAGAAGAACGAATTGCAGAGATGTCAAAGCTGATCATATTTGAGTTCCTGATGATCGGTTCTGTTAAACTGATATCCGTTGTAAACTCACCCAGCCTGTGTGCATCGAAATACAACTTGCTCATGACCTTTAGACTCTCCTGGTTTACGAAATACGTTTGATAGCCCAGGTTGCTGAAGTTGAATAAGTAATTCGGTTGATGCAAAAAGATTTTGTTCAGATAAGTGTCGGAACGGGTGGCGATTCCCTCTTCATCATCCTCGTCGAGGTCAAACTTGTTGTCTACAACCACCAGATCCACCTTCTGTTCCAGGCTTTCATAGGCCAGATATTGCGGATAGGTCAGATCCTGTCCACCGCCAATGATCACTGGCAGAATATTCAGCTTCATCAGCTCGGACACGGCCATCTTCAACGCGATATAGGTGTCTGAGATGGATGAACCAGCTTTGATATTTCCAAGGTCGATGATCTTACATTGGAAGTCACCCTCATTAAGGACATAGAATTGTTCACGGAAAGCATCTGGCCCGAGTGAACAGCCACTGTTATTGACGGAAGCGCGATCATCCTGCACACCAAATATGGCAATATCATATGCATGCTCTTCCAGTTCAGGAAACCTATCGGTATAGAAACTGGCTTTCATGCCCAGCTGGCTGGTCAGGAATCCGTTTTTAGGGCTAAGTTTTTCCAGTGATAAAGGAGAAAAGAAGTCGGAAAGGCTCATAAGTGTCAATATGTGGGCTCAAATATCTATTTTTGAGCCCACATATTGATGCACAACCTTAAATTAATGAAATGATCCTGATTACTGGTGCCACCGGATTTTTAGGCGCTGAACTGACTCAACAGTTAACGTCGCAGGGGCTCCGGGTGCGTGCTTTGAAACGCGAAACAGGAAAAATCCCGGATCTTTTGAAGGGAAATTCCAGTATTGAATGGTTTACGGCAGACATCAATGACTTTGCCAGCCTTGAGGATGCTTTTGAAGGTATCAAGCAAGTTTACCATTGTGCTGCTTTAGTGTCTTTTAACCCGAAAGACAAAGCCAGAATGATCCGGGTCAATATCGAAGGCACCAGCAATGTGGTTAACCTCTGTGCGGAATATGGAGCCCGGTTGCTTCACGTAAGTTCCGTAGCTGCATTGGGTGAACCGAAGAAGGGGCAAGAAATTACCGAAGACGATTATTGGGAATATAGCCCACATGTACACACCTATGCCATATCCAAATACGAAGGTGAAATGGAAGTTTGGCGCGGTATTGCAGAAGGACTGGATGCGGTGATTGTAAATCCCTCGGTGATCATTGGTGCAAATGCAGGATACCAGGGAAGCGGGGCATTATTCAAGCTAGTAAAAGATGGCCTGTCTTTTTACACCAATGGCGCTACGGGCCTGGTGGACGTAAGTGATGTGGCAAAAAGCATGATCCTGCTGATGAACAGCGGACTGCAAGCTGAACGATACACCATCAATGCTGCAAACTGGGAGTACCGTCAGTTGTTTTCCGCTATTGCAGAAGGTTTCGGACGGAAGGCACCGAGCCGGGAAGCGAAGCCCTGGATGCTTGGCATTGCCTGGCGTGCCGCGAAATTTGCGTCGGCGTTCACAGGTAGATCATTTGGTTTAACCAGCGATACCGCGAAGAGTAGCACCAGCTATAATTATTACAGTAACTTAAAAATTAAAAATACTTTAGGCATAGCCTTCAAACCTTTGGAACAAAGCATTGCTGAAGTTTGTGCTGCATTGACAAAAAACAATACATGACACCTAAAAATTACTACATCATCGATTTCGACAGCACCTTTACACAGGTAGAGGCACTGGATGAGATGGCTAAGATCTCCTTAAAAAACCACCCGCAAAAGGAAGAAATTNNCTGAAGCAGATTGAGGATTACACCAACCTTGCTATGGAAGGTAAGTTGTCTTTTACGGAAAGTCTTGCAGCACGTGTACGATTACTGAATGCGAATCAGGATCATCTGAAGCAACTGATCACCCGCCTTAAAAAGAAAGTATCTGCTTCTTTTTCCCGCAATGCGGAGTTCTTCAGAAACCATGCAGATGAAGTATTGATTGTTTCTGGTGGATTTAAAGAATTCATTACCCCGGTAGTGAGCCAGTACCACATTAAGAAAGAAAATATCTACGCAAATACTTTCGTAACCAATGAGGAAGGTCAGATCATTGATTATGATCACGACAATCCGCTAAGTGAAGAAGGTGGAAAGGTTAAATTGCTACAAGGTATGAAGCTAGAAGGCAATGTATTCGGTATCGGTGACGGCTATTCGGATTTCCAACTGCGCGAAAGCGGATTGATCAAAAAGTTTTTCGCTTTCACGGAGAACATCGCCCGTGACAGTATAGTTAGTCGAGCGGACCATGTTACGCCAAGTTTTGACGAGTTCCTGTATGTAAACAACCTGCCAAGTGCGATATCTTACCCAAAAAACAGGATCCTTTGCCTGGTCATTGGTGATGTACCGGAATTGAGCATCAGCATGCTGAAAAGGGATGGTTTTTCGGTGCGCCATAAAGCAGACTTCGAAGAGAAGTATGTTGCAGATGTGCATATGATGTTACTTGCTGCAGATGAAAAGATTGATCCGGAGAAGTTGAAACGCGCCAATAAGTTGAAAACAATTGGGCATTTGGGCAAAGGGAAGTCGTNNGGCCTGTACGGAAATGGGGATTGTAGTCTTCGATAACCCCAGGAACAATCCAAGAAGTTCTTCATTTGTTCCGCAGCGCATGATCGATTTCATGAACACCGGTGCTACCTACCTGAGTGTAAACTTTCCAAACCTGCAGTTGCCAAGAATGGAGAAGTCGCACAGGTTGATCCACATTCACCATAACATTCCCGGTATCATGGCGCAGATCAACACCATCTTTGCTGCGCACGATATTAATATTGTAGGGCAATTTCTAATGACGAATGCGCAGATAGGATATGCGATTACGGACATCAATGCGGAGTACGACAAGGAGTTGTTCAAGTCGTTGAAGCAGATTGAACAAACGATCAAATTCAGGGTGTTGTACTAGGCAAATAGAAGCATATTTCATTATCAAAAATTCATTATCAAAAACCGGAAATTGATGTTTGATTAGTGGAATGAGTTTTTGATAATCGGATAGAAAACAGGGCTTCTTCTAGGAGGTTAAAAGGGGCTTTTGCAGGTAGGTTTTTTAAGAGCTTAATTTTTTTAAGCGTTTTGAATAAAGGAGGGAATAGTGATAGTAACTGGAAGAGTTACAAAAAGTCGACTAATATTCATACTATTGGCAGTACATTTATATATTATTGTTTGCTTTGAAAAAAACATATGCTGATACTTTGTTGATAAATCATGTATTGAAAAGAATCAATCTATCGACGGATGAACAAATACATTTCACCACACTTTTTACCTTCAGAAAATTTTACCAAGACAGTATCTATTACAGCAAGGGGAGATTTGTAGATATGAGTTTTTTATAGTTGAGGGTTTTTTACGTTCCTTTTTTGTCGATGACCTTGGTACTGAACATACCCTCAATTTTGCTTTCGAAGACTGGTGGATTTCTGACAGCAAAAGTTTTGTACAGCTGCTGCCCTCTGAAATAAATATTATTGCACACGAACCGACAATCGTCATGCAAATTGAAAAGGAAGCTTTAGATCAACTTTATCTTGATTATCCGATCTTCGATAGATTCTGGCGAGTGCTAAATCAAAATTTCAATTTATCGCAGAGTGAAAGAGTTTTAAATGCAATTTCCATGAATGGGGCAGAGCGGTATCACGCACTTGTTGCTAAATACCCCAGGATAGAAAATCGCTCAGCGCAGAAGCACATTGCCTCTTACCTCGGAATAACTCCTGTATTCTTAAGTATGATCAGAAGACGTCATTCGAATATTAAATAATTTTAACCTAAAATCTTAAACTAGTTAAACGCGTTCTTTTCTATTAAGAAGGATATTTGTATTTCAAATCACATACTTAAATAAGATTATTATGAAATTTGATCATGCCGCTTTACAAGTTCAATATATGGACAGAGCAATTGCATTTTATATAGAAAAGTTAGCCTTTACCTTAGATCACAGAGCAATAAATCAAGAGGAATATGCGTTTATCTCCGCTGGCAATGTTCGTATTGAATTAATCCAGGATTTGACCAATGACTATACCTTGCCTATATTGAAAAAATCATTCTGTCCACATTTATGCGTCGAAGTTGAGGATTTGGAAGTAGCTGTGCGTGATCTGGAAGCAATTGAAATTCCAATACTCAGGGGTCCATTAAAGATTGAAAACGAAGAAACTTGGGTTTATTTTTCCGATCCTGATCATAATGTTCTTGAATTCATTCAGTGGTATAACAAAAAATAGTTTTTAATTACCCAGTGTCTTAAAATAACGACTAAGACAATTTCCCTGATGTCAAATACCTAATCTCAATTCATCAGCAAACAGTTGTTTCCTTGAACGATTTGAAGGAAATACTTCATGATTTCGTTCTGCCCCAATTCACGAACTCATTTTACGTGTAAAATCTCTTAAGATTATCAAAAAAAAGGGAAATAGTGATCAGATATTCCAATAGATTCTCAATACCTTATTTCCTCTACCTTAATATGAAAAGGACTCGCGGAGGTCATGTTGATATATAGATAAAAAGAAAGAGGGTGGTTTACTAACCATCCTCTTTCTTTTATAAAGCTTTTACTTACTGATAAGACAATATAAAACTAAGGGAGTAGCCATTTTGAACCATACCTTGTATACTGTACTGGTATTTCAATTTCCGTTCCTAATTGGACAGCTGCAGTTCTTGCCCAAAATGGGTCTCTTAAGATTGCACGTCCAACAAATATTAAATCTGCTCTATTGTTCTTTAGAATTTCTTCGGCTTGTTTTCCACTTTCAATTACGCCAACAGCGCCTGTCATGATTCCAACTTCCTTTTTAATTAATTCAGCAGCTGGAACTTGATAATTGGGGTAAGCGTCGACTTTGATCGGTGCAATACCACCCGAACTACAATCAACCAAATCTACTCCTTCTTCCTGCATCCACTTAGCATATTGTATAAAAGATTCTGGCGTGTTTCCACCTTCTTTATAATCAGTGCTTGAAATTCTTACAAACAAAGGGCCATCCCAATATTGTTTAACTTCCTGAATGATGCGAGATACTATTCTGTATCTGTTTTCCGGACTTCCGCCATATTGGTCAGTGCGCTCATTAGCTAACGGAGATAAAAACTCGCCCAATAAGTATCCATGTGCAGTATGTATTTCCAAAATATCAAAGCCGGCATCTTTCACGCGTTTTGCGGCTATTCCAAACTCCTTGATCACATCTTCAATTTGTTCGGCATTCAAAGCTGTCGGTGTTGGAAACCCTTCGCCGAATGGTATTGCTGAAGGAGCTAACCGGTCAAATTCTTCCCCGTCAGGAATGTATGTCTGCCTGCCGGCATGTGAGATCTGTGCACCTACCTTTGTTCCATAGCTGTGAATGAGATCTACTAGTTCACTAAGTCCCTTAACATGCCCATCATCCCAAATCCCAATATCGCCAGGACCAATCAACCCCTGTTTGCTAATCACTAGCGATTCCAGGAAAATAAGCCCGGTCTGTCCCAGGGCGCGTGATGTATAATGGGTTTTTAACCAGTCTGTAATATGTCCATCTGGTGTTGCACTGTGCATGCACATAGGAGACATTACAATTCGGTTTTTAAGCTCTACATTTTTAATTTTTATAGGAGTAAATAGTAATGGCTGAATACTTTCCATTTTGTTGTGTGTTTTTAAATTCAAAATCTTCTTTTAATTTGATAAGCAAAATTATACTTACCACATCGATTATTATAGGTACAATTCAATGATAATTAAGTATTTTTGCGGTATGATAAGGACAAATCTTCATAAGAGCTTTGAGGTCATATATGAAAACGTAACCGAATGTCCCTTAAGGGAAGTCAGATTAAATTTTTTTCAGCTCGTTTATACGGTATCTGGAACTGGCCAGTATAGCATCAATAGCCATTCTATGGCGTTTAACGAAGGTGACCTGTTTTTAATTACACCAAATGACTGCCATGAGTTTGATCTGGCTGAACCATGTGAATTCGTTGTAATGCGTTTTCAGAAAAGTTTCATTCAGGAATATTCGTGGAAAACTATTGATCACATAGAATGTCTGCTATACTACTCTTCTAATCTGTTAGGTTCGGTCATCAAAAGTGAAACTGATAAGAAAATTATCAGCACGCTTATCGAAGGAATAGTGCAAGCTGGTTCCGATGATGGTATCTACACTGAAGATCTTATGCGCAATTTAGTAAATGGCGTAATTGTGATCACAGCAAGAAATCTTTCCATCGTAAAACCGGTAGGTTTAGAGAGTAGTGCAGATAAGAAAATTATGGATATTATAGACTATATTCATCTTCATATCCATAGCCCATTGCTGTTAAAAGTTTCTGTAATGGCTGAAAAATTCGGTCTTTCGGAAACCTACCTGGGTTCATATTTTAAAAGGCTATGTGGCGAAACCCTGCAGGATTATATTGGCGCTTACCGTATACGCCTGATTGAACATCGGTTGAAGTTCAGTGATAGCCGGATCAATGAGATTGTTCATGAGTTTGGCTTTTCAGATGAAAGCCATATCAATAAATTTTTCCGGAAACACAGAGGACAAAGCCTAGCTTCTTACAGAATAACTGCACAGGCCGAATAAAAGTTGCAAATATTATCCTAATAGCCAGTGGGTATGATTTCATTTTACTTACTAAGCTGTTCTCAATGCTGCAAGGTTACTGCTATTCAATTTGAATTTGTCGGTAAACTGTGAAAATTCTGTTCCTCAATGAGCAATTGCTAGAAAGATAAACGGCAAAATAACTTCAAAGTTCACACAATAATTTTCATTAAATACTCGTCTCATTTACTATCAAAAAACGGTGGAATTCTTGGGCACTGTCCTGCGCATTATCGAATTTTGAGGGAATAATGAGAGCTGTCAAGCTTAATTCAATGTGATGGTAGTAAAGTAAAAGGGGGCTCTACTTCTAATCCCATCTTCCTGACTACTTTCTGTCAAATATTAAATCATCAATGAGTTCCCGATGTATATCGTAGTACTTGCATTTATTTATTATTATTTTTTTGGTGTAATCAACCACACAAACTACAGTGATGTGCGTGCTATTAAGAATAGCTTCATTAGCAATTAATTCAATTTGACTATACGAATCAATAGTACCGTATGGCCTTTCAGGGGTATAGTATATTAACCGATACATAATCAATAGTCTACACAAAGTAAGGTGAAGCGCCAAATACAGGCAACCGAACAATTACCTAAAATTGTGAAGTAGAACTACTATTAACCAAATGCAATGGTGGCAAAAAAGGTAACTTGATTTCAGTAGAAACCGTATAATGGTGAACTATCAGATTACGTATAATAAATCTAACAGTTAAACTTGCGAAGTTAGCACGGGCGACTAGACTTAAGTTTGGTGAAATACTCGGTAAGCTGGGCAAAACTGCTAAAGCTGAGCTCGGGATGAGGGATTGTACCGAAACCATAATTGACAAAAACGAATGGTAAGGGGACTTTGCTGCTTTGTAAGGCATCGGATGCTGTGTCTCCGACATAACATGGACTTCTCAACTGATGCTTTTCGATCAGGTAGCGGATATTTTCGAACTTAGGCTTAAAGTTCACTCCATGTGCCATGGTGTCGGTAATATAGTCCTCAATTTTGGCCCATTTCATAAAATGCATAATGGTAAATTCAGGACAGTTACTCACGATAAAGAGGTTATAGTGCTTGGACAATGCTTCCAATCCTTCCCTTACTCCTGGATAAAGATCTCCACCAACCTCAGCAATCAGCTGATACTGAAATTCGATAACCTCTTTATAAACACGCTCCCGGTCTTCAGCTTCAAATTCCGGCATGGTGGCCTGCAGATATACAGATTGTTCGAGGCCCATGTAGCGGGCAAGATCATCCTTGGTAAAAAAACGGTTACTAGCATTGGCCTTGAAATATTCATTGTAACCATTTGCATAAGTTTCAACGGCATCCCAAAGCGTTCCGTCCATATCGAAAATTAGTGAATCGGTGTTTAAAATCTGTGTATTTTCCATCTGTCTATATAATGTAGGAGAAATTATAGCAAAGGCGCTCTTTATTCTCTTTAAATTTTCTGATTTATGTAGCGTGCAATGGTAGTGGTGAAATATTCATCGATATCCCGGATATGCCGTCTAAACGGATTCACTTCTAAATGAAGTTGGGGCTATGCCAGTTTGTTTCTTGAAAAAATTATTGAAATATGTTGGATACTCATAGCCCAGGCTATGTGATATTTCCGCAATGTTCCATGCTGTATGCGAAAGCAAGGCTTTTGCCTCTGCAACAATGCGCTCATTTAAATGCACAGTAGTTGTTTTGCCAGTAACCTCTCTTACGGCGCGGTTCAGGTGATTAACATGAACAGAAAGCAATTCCGCAAATTGATTAGGTGTTCGTAGACTAAGCGGCCTTTGGAAGTCTACTGGAAATTGCCTGTCCAGT
>DCLG01000029.1:21610-45248 GCA_002320935.1 Pedobacter sp. UBA1654
AATTCCAGAAATAAGGAAGCAATTCTGGTTGATGCATTCTTATGCTCTACATAATTATTTAAAGGTTGTAATTTCAGCGCCTCATGCATCAAAACGTGTAAATGGTTGCGAAGAAGATCAAATTTGTAGATATAATCTGAATGGAACTCCTTATACATATTTTGGAAGATTCCTAAAATATAGTCGACCTGTTCGGGTTCAACATAATATACCGGATCTGATCCGAGTTTAAATAAAGGTGAATTCTCCAGGGCAAAGTCTGAATTGGTAACTTTTAAAAAGTCGTCGGTAAATAGCACAAAGTATCCCTTTTGTTCTTCAGATATAGGTTCCCATGAATAAGGTATCAATGGATTGGTAAACAATAAAGCTGGCTTATCTATAAAAATACCTTTATCCGCATATTCTAACCTGCTTGTACCGAACTGCAAGGTTATCTTATAAAAGTCTCTTCTATTATATGGTATAGGTTTAGCCCTAAAATCATCACAGTGATAAATATTAAACTGACTACCTACATTTGGTAGGCTATCGCCGAAGAAGTCCTTTGTAGACTCTGGTTTTTTCATGGTAATGGTATTGATGTAAAACCTATATTCAAAATTAAACCTAATTGCTGAGGTTAATTAAAGCACCTGCGATCAGAACTTACATATTCAGGTATGAGGATATTTTCTATCCTCATACCTGAATAACAACTTTTTGCTCTTAAAGCTTTTGAATCGTAGGACGAACGATCATCTCATTTATTGCGACATCTGCTGGTTGTTCAATTGCAAAAGTTATGGCTCGTGCTATACTTGCAGGCTCAATGCCAATCTTAGAGACTTCAACAATAGAAGTTTTTAAATCCGGATCTGAGATGCTATCCAACAATTCTGTGGTAATGGTCCCTGGAGAAATGATCGTTGTTCTTATGTTATTAGCGGCTTCTTCCATTCGCAACCCTTCTGTAATCGCCCGCACGGCGAACTTGGTGCCACTGTAAACTGCACTTGCTTCAAAAACAAGGTGCCCTGCAATAGAGGAAACATTAATGATGTGTCCCGCTCTTTTTGCTTTCATGTGCGGAAGGACTGCTGCAATGCCGTAAAGAACACCTTTAATATTAACATCAATCATTGAATTCCACTCCGATATCTTTGTCTGGTGAAGTGGAGACAATGGCATTATACCTGCATTATTTACAATAACATCTATCGTTCCAAACTCGTTAAGTGCGTAAGCTGCAAGTGCCTCCATTTGCTCAAAAGAGGCAACATCAGTCACCTTATATTTTACTTACCTTCCAGTACCTGAAAGCTCCGCTTGTAATTCTCTCAGCCGGCTTTCCCGCCTTGCAGCAAGTATTAGCTTTGCGCCTTTAGCAGCAAGTTCCCTTGCAGTAGCTGCTCCGATTCCACTGGAGGCTCCTGTAATTATGATAACTTTATCTTGAATATCTGACATAGACTAGTTTTCGTAAGAAAGCGAACCTGACAGACTCCGATAAGCTTCAGCTTGCTCTTGCAATGTAGTGGCCACTTGCTCCGCTGTTGCAACAGCATCAGCTCCAGCTAAAAATCTCAATGGCGGCTTTTCACTGTTTAGAATAGTTACCAGTGCCTGGGCAAGTTTTGCAGGGTCACCTGGCTGTTGTCCATTTGCACCTTGCCAGAATTGCATAAGTTCTGTTCTACGCTGGTTGTAATCCTCTATGGGATTGTTTGCATACTTTGTTGATTGCTCGGTTAACAGTTCCGTCCGGAAGAATCCCGGATTAATAATAGTGGTATTTATTCCAAATGGAGAAACTTCCGTTTGAAGCGCCTGCATAAATCCTTCCAGACCAAATTTGGATGCAGAGTAAGCGCTACAAAACTCTAAACTCGTAAGCCCTGCTGTAGAAGATATGGAAGTGATGTGTCCTGAACCCTGTTTGCGCATAACCGGAAGAATCGCACGGGTTACAATCATAGGCCCTATCAGACTCGTTTGCAGCTGCTGATCAATTTCTTCCTGCGTTAGCTCTTCAAAAAAACCTGCGATGAAATTAGCTGCATTGTTTACCAGAACATCTATCCGCCCAAATTTATCAAGAGCTGTACTTACGGCACTCTGAGCTTCTGTAGTGCTGGTCACATCAAGTTTAACAATCAAAAGGTTTTCTGATTCTCCAAGCGCTTGTGCCACGCTATCCGGGTTGCGTCCAGTAGCCACTACTTTATGGCCTGCTGCTAATGCTGCTTTAGTAATATCGATGCCCATACCGCGACCTGCGCCGGTGATGAACCAAACTTTTTGTTCACTCATAATTTCTAATATTTAAGATTTTATAATTGATAAACTGTATTATTAGTACAGCTCATCATATGACTTGGTTTAACTTTCTAATGCCTGTCTATTTTTGTTTCAATACCTTATCCAGGTGCGCAGGGTAGTTCTGCAGATCCTGCTTGATGTGCTTGTTATGAAAAACATCATAGCAGTGGTAACCTGGTAACACTTCAAAGCCTACAAAACGGTAATTAACCGACACACTAAACAATGCTTCATCTGCGCTCCGTCCTTCCCAAAGCTTTTGGGCAGGATCGTTGAAGCTTTCTTCAGGTGCATTCCAGGTAGCAGACAACATAAACTTCTTGCCCTGCATTTTTCCACCGGTACCGTATTGCAATGAAGGATCTTTGTCGGATCTGCCGTCTCCGCTAAGGAACTTTTGACTGAACATTGCACTGGTAAATACATCATCTACGTACTTTTTATAGATCCAGGGTGTGGATTCCCAGTTTACCGGTGTCTGAAGTATAATCACGTCCGCTTGCATATAT
This sequence comes from Pedobacter sp. UBA1654, assembly GCA_002320935.1. Lineage (GTDB taxonomy): Bacteria > Bacteroidota > Bacteroidia > Sphingobacteriales > Sphingobacteriaceae > Pedobacter. Next base: position 24,421 of record DCLG01000029.1, read on the forward strand.
TTTTCTACTTCTTCTTCGGTTTTGTATCCGTCAGCAATCTTAGTTTCTAATATCCTGTAAGATTTTGAGGTGAAATACTTTTTCGCTTCTTCATAAAAAGCAGCATTTAATTTACCTTCTGAGAGACCTTTATAAGGTAAATGGGCATTGAGGAGTAACACTGTTTTTCTTTTTGCCGGTTCTTTTGAGGAAGAAGTTTGCGCCTTGGAGTTAAGCCCAGCCGTTAATACGGTCATTACCGCTATGAGGAATATTTTCGCTTTCATTTTCTATGTCGTTTAATAAGTTTCTATACGTTTAGGCTGTTACCTTGAACCAGCCTTTTGCAGCATCAATAACTATCCATAATTTCTCTGGAACCGCTAGTTCAGCGCGTTTGGAAATACTCAGTGCCTCTTCAATTGGTTCACCTTTAACTGCAAGATCCATCCAGTTTGGATTAATGACAAGCGCCTGCCCTATTGCAGCAAGTGATAAACCTAGCTCAATCGCCTTTAATGCATCATCTCGCGTTTTAATGCTACCTGCTGCAATGACCGGAATACGACCATTTACGTGGCTTAATATCAATTCAATAATTGTTTGCTCACCCGAAGTATTAAGTGGCTTTGATTCCAGAACATTTACAAGTGATACATGCAGGTAATCAATATTCTCCTTTATTAGTTCATCAATGAGCGGATATACGTCATTGATCTTATAACTCTCTAGTTGTGACTCCTCCGGAGATATGCGGTAACCTAAAAGAAAGGGTCTTTTTGCATACGTATCAATAACACGCTGGACTTATTTAACAACTCCCATGGGAAATTTCATGCGATTGATTGCCGAGCCACCCCAATCATCTGTACGCTGGTTATAAAGGGGAGAGAAAAAATTCTGCAGCAGGAATCCATGAGCACCGTGTAATTCAACGCCATCAAAACCAGCTTCTATGGCTCTTCTGGTAGCCTGGCCAAAAGCTTCAATCATCCCTAAGATTTCATCGTTTGTTAAGGCTCTGGGTATAGTTTCCCCACTAACAAAAGGAAGAGGGCCAACCTCGATTGCGCTCGCACTAACCAGATCTCCGTCAGGAATTAGTTCAGGGATTGCTTTATTGCCCGCATGATAAATCTGGAGTATGGCCGGTGCCCCACCACTTTTCGCTGCATTGGCTAACTTCTTTAGACTGGGCAAAAAGGCATCATCGTAGGCTGCATATTCATGCGTAAATCCTATACCGCTTGGTGTTACCCTGGTGCATCCGGTAATTACAAGTCCAATATTCTGAACCCGTGCTTTGTAATGTTTTACTTCATCATCAGAGATTGTATAATCATTATTGCTGGCCCAGGTGGTCATTGGAGCCATTGCAACCTTATTCTTGAGAGTTATACCGTTCTTGAATGTAAAAGGCAGAAAAAGTTGATTTGTGTCAGTGCTCATAAGTTCCATTGTATATCTAATTAAACTTCCTGTTATCCGTTGCCAGGGTGATTATTTGATAATACAAAGTTACCTTCGGGCGCTTCCTAAAGGTTAAAGGTATTCAAACAGATACTTAATACATTCAAACAATAAATCCAGTTAATAGCTTAAAAATGGTTAATCAGATTAAATATTGAAACATCTGTTAGAATTAAAAGAGCTAGGCACATATTAAAAAAGCGCTTCTATAACATAGGCCAGACAATATTTTTTGGAGAAGCAAAAATTTCGCAAAAAACGGTGGAATTCTTGGAGACATCATTGCCCTTTACAAAATAACGAGAGAATTGCGAGAACCCAATAGTACGCATCGAGGCTCAATTATGAAATTGTGTTTGTGATACTATTTAACTAAGTCTTGCAGCAATTCTTCTGCATCTTTTGTCTCCTCACCATTCTTTTTCCCGAACTAATCGCTTTGTTAACGGCTGCAATTGCCTGTGCCTGTTCATTTACTTTCTTTAGTAATTGAGCTTGTAAGAAAAAATAATTATAGGAAGGTTCTATGGATACAAGTTTTCCAACAATCTGTACCGCTGCCCCTAGTGCTAATGCATCTTTTGCAAAGTAGTTGATATAGGAGGCAGCCTCATACAGCGTAAACTTGTCCAGTTTTGCATATTTTTCGGCATATTCAATAGTCAGTTTTCCATACTGTACCCAATCGCGTTTCCCTCCGGAGAACTTTAACACTGACAATAATAACCATTGTTCATTAGGTTTTATTGATTCCCGAACAATTTTTTCTATGTGTTTTTGCTGAATCAAATCCTTTAGCCTTCCAGCATTTTCAGATGCACCGCCAATCATTCTCCTTAGTTTAATGTTGACCTCCGCTTCTCCGAAGCGAGGAATAAAATCGTTTGAATGGATTATAAAATATTGAGCTATTGGGGCATCAAATTTTGTATCAAAATGAAATATCAACTCCTCATTCCTCTCCGATCTTAGTTCGTCCTGGCTTTGTCTATTTAAATATTCGGTCGAAAGTTGAGTACTGATTTCTGTAGGTAAGTCTGCTTTTTGGCTGGCTAGTGTATAATTGTACAAGACCTCCGGGTCTTTAGAACCACCTTCATACTGCCTCTGCAGTTGAAAAAGTGCTTTTCTTATATCAAAAGCATCTTTCCCATCTTGGATAAATTCTAAAGCTGGCTTAGCACCGCCACTGATGTGCAAAAGTTTGCCCTCAGCATCAAAATATAAGTATCTCGGGAAGGAAGTAATATTATATTCTTTTGAGACTTTACCACCTTCTTCATCATCTAGATTCAGCTTGTAACTAATAAAGGTGTTGTTGTAAAATCCAAAAACAGTTGAATCCGGAAATACGGTCTTTTCCATTTCCTTGCAAAACTGGCATCCAGGAGAAAAAGCATAGAGGAAAATCGGTTTTTTATCCACCTTAGCCTTTTTTTGTATGCTTGTAAAGGTTCCTTGCGTAAAGTCAATCCCTTGTTGCTGAGAAAAGGCAGTTGAAGTAAACAGCAATAACAGAGCAATCAAAAATGCTTTTCTATTCATAACACGGATTTGTTTTCTAAGTTACAATATCCCATTTGTTCAATTACCAAACACTAAGAAATATGATGTATTAACATTACCATTAAACTGTGGAACAATGGAGTGTACAAGATTTGGTGCAAGCCAGATTTGTCAAACAAAGCATAATTTCTCTTTTTCCCCGTAAAGATGTAATTGAGGTCAGATCAGGCAGAGCCGCATTTTTAAAGGCGGGAATAATGAGAATTATTAATGAGACAGGATTAACGGTTTGGTATTGCCGAAGGCAGGGATTTTTAGCACTAGAGTTCAGGGCACGCCCGATGTTTGCAGTAATTACATTTATTCGCTATTTTGAAGAGGAATTGCAATACTTTAAATTCATTTCCCTAATTTACTATATTGAATTTTTCCTTCAGAATGGATTTTTAATATGAGCATAGTAATAGCATCCCTAGAAAAAAATGTTGGAGTTAGAATTTTTGCAGACAGAAAACTTGTGGTCTCGAATAAAGCCGGAACAATACATAACACCAACGAAATAGCAAAGGTTTATTCTATTTCGGACACAATTTCTTGCGGCATAACAGGTGATGCACAATGGGGCATAGAATTAGCGCAGGAATTATTGAACAATGCATCTGCGCCCCCTTCTGTATTAATAAAAATCATTAAAAAATTTCCAAAACCAAGGAATGAGCATAGTACCTTCACTTTAATTGGCCTCTACGATAATAATCTGCCCTTTATCTTTGGTTACAAGACTCTCGGAAAATCTCATTTATTAAAAAATAGATCAGGAACCTCAATTGCTACTTCCCCATCAGAATATAATACAAATTGTTTAGAATATTATTCTGATCGAGAAGATCTTGGATATTCAGTTCATCAATGTTGCATTGAAACGATAAAATTTGCTTCACAACAAAACCCAGATTTTATTTCCAAAACTCACGATTCCATTGAGATTTTAGTGTAGTATATAATGAAAAAAGTCATCAATAAAATTTGGATAAATTGATTCAGGGATCTAACTAAAAATGAATCAATTTAAAAAAGTGTCAATCGTGCTAACAAACCTTCTCAAATACTCATCTCAATCCCTGTCATTAAACGGTGGAATAATGGAGTATACAAGATTTGGTGTAAGCCAGATTTGCTCGAACAAACCAAAATTTCTTTTTTTGCCGTAAAGCATTGATGGAGATCAGATCAGCCAGGGCCGTCGTTTTTAAACGAGGGAATAAGGAGAGAGTTGATTGATACAGAATGGGGAAATATTGGGAAACGTATTCTGTTCTTGCACGATGTAAATAATAGACCTTTCATGATTTGGCTTTAGATAATTTGGTATAATGAATTAGATCTAGCTACAAGCGAGATGTCTCCATGTTCAACCCTTTCATTTTTTGTTTCCTACCTTTGCAAAAATTGCAAAAACACCAATGAGGAAATCCATCAAGCGAAGAGCTTATTCAGGTTTAATAGTTAACATCATATTTGTAAGTTTAATTGCTTCATTTCTTGCATCAACGCTTAAACTTGTTACTGAACATTATCAAAGTCGTCTTTTTGAAAACGCACAAACTCATCTAGGTTTAATGCTTTTTTTTCCTTTAATTGGTTTTATTCTTATTTTCCTATTGAGAAAGTTAATTTTTCACGGAAAGGCCAACAAGGGAATTACGGAAATATATAACACATTAGAGAACCGGAAAAACGAGTTACCTGCTTACAAAATTCTATCTCATTATGTAAATGGGTTTCTTACTGTAATTTTTGGGGGTTCAACGGGTGTTGAGGTATCAACTGTTGTCGCCACTGCTGCCATAGGATCAAATGCATATAAGAAGACAGGTCTGGCTTATAAGTATAAAACTGAGATTGTTTCAGCTGCAGTTGCGGCAGGTGTAGCAACTTTATTCGGAAGTCCACTTGCTGGGTTATTTTTCGCAATAGAGGCAATTGCCAGAAGGACATCAAGAACAATTGTTCTTGCAGCTACATTATCTGTTCTGGTAGCATGGTGCTTCTGCTACTTCACGGGCACAGAACCTGCATTTAATTTGCATCCCGAACCCTAGTCTTTGATTGCTTTGCCATATTTTATTGGACTCAGCATCATTTCAGGACTTGTGGCTGTCTATTTTACAAAAGTATGTTTATTTGTAAAACGACATTTTGCTTTAATAACAAATAATACTTACCGAATTGGTCTTGGAGCAACTATAGTTGGAATCGCTGTTTTTGCTTTGCCAGAGCTATATGGTGACAGCTATCATGCCTTATCTGCCTTCTTATCACAAGCGTCTAGCCTTAATTTCTCGATTTCCTTTATTTGGTTGCTAATAGCATTAATCATTTTAAAGCCTTTAATTGCTTCTGTCACACTGGGGGTAGGCGGGGACGGAGGGGTTTTTGCGCCAGGCATTGTAATTGGAGGATTCTTAGGGCTTGCGTTTGCCTTAATCTGCAATCAATATCTTGGCACCCACTTAATCATCATTAACTTCATAATTATTGGTATGGCCGCTGTATTGAGCGGGTGCATACATGCACCACTTACATCCATTGCCTTATTCACAACGTTATCAGGATCCATCATTATATTTATTCCAGTTATTATTGGTTGTATTTTATCAAAATATGTTGCTAAGACAATCTATAAGTATTCGGTGTATAGCTATAGCGGATGACATCTTGGAAATTTTTCCCATTATAACAATTATGATCTTCGCAGTTGCAATCTAACCTTAATGAAGGTGGTGTACACGAGCGAATCTAACTTATCTGTTTTGTTAACTTCCATATTAGCGTTCATTCATCCTGTCAATTACCAGTAGAAATGATTACCCCTTTCTTCAATTTCAAGTACTTCGCCAAGATTTACAAGATAATCTCCCAATTGTAGTTGATTTATAGCAACTGTTTGTGTTTCGTATTCAGTATTTATAAAGCGAATAAAGCGTTTAAGATTCCAAGGGAATCTCCACGTAGAACTTACTTCCTTTTTTAGGCTCGCTTTCAAACCATACTTTCCCTTGATGCGCTTCAGTAAGTGTTTTAACGATCCACATCCCTAACCCTATAGATTCCTCCCCCTCAACACCGGTTCTTCCGGCCTGAGTATATTTTTTAAATAAGATCGGGTGCAGTTTCTTGGGTATTCCAATTCCATTATCAGTTACAGTAATGAGGAACGTTTTTTCCAACCTTTCAATGTGTACTTTAATACAACCATTTTCTTGAGTAAACTTAATCGCATTTGAAACCAGATTATTTACGATTTGCAAAAACTTCATGCTATCTAGTTCGGCGTATATATGATCATGAGAATGCGTGTATGTGATTTGTTTACTGAATTTTTTTTGGGATTCGATGTAAATATCCATTACCTGATTAACTTCCCAAACCACATTAAGGCGCTCTTTACTAATTTCTACATCGGCTGTATCTACAGCTTCCCTGGAGAGTAAGTTCTGAATAAGATTTATATTTCGTTTTGATATCTCCGAAATCATATTAGTCAGTTTCTGTATCTCTTTATTCTCCGGCATATTTTTGGCGATAATATAAGACAGCATTTGTATAGTACCGATCGGGCCACGTAAATCGTGCGAAAGAATTTCAAGATTGGAATTCTTCCAACCATTTACTTTTTGCATATTAAAGATACTTGCTTTTCTGGCGCTGTCATCTTCAGCGATGCCAGTGAGATATTCTATCTTGCCAGCGTTTATCACAGGATAGACCTTTATTCTTATCCACCGTTCTGTGTTATCCGGCCTGCATATTCTAAAATCCAGCAGGCTCTTGGTCGTTTTGTTTAACAAATGCTTAAACTTTTGCTTGATATAATCTAAATCTTCCTTATGGATGATTTTAAGCAAATGCTTGGGATGGCTTAGTAGTTCCTTTGATTCCCTTTTTGTTATGACGTGGAAAGCTTCATTAACATACTTGAAGCCAGATTGATTTACATCATAGATAAAGAAGACTTCATCAGACTGTTCGGTCATGGCTTTCATGACTTCAAAATGTTCATTATTCATAGGCACATTAATTTATTGCTACTGGAGAGGAGCAAATAGCGTTCAATATAAAGCTTTGAATTATGGGGTGATGTAACCTTTTCGATGTAAACTGTAGAATGAAAATTGCGTTTTTTGAAATACGTACAACAAAGAATCAATAAAAAGAGTTCTTTTAACCTTGACTCAAAAGCCAAAAGCCTGATTAAGGCAGCTTTAAAATATGCCTCAAATTATAAGATAGTGGCAACCACCTCTGTTAGATAATTAATATCAAAGGGCTTCTGGATATAATGGTCTGCTCCACAGTCAGCTGCAACCTCAGCTAAACCATCTAAAGTCGAAAGAATAATAACGGGAATATAATTTGTTTTGTGGTCATCTTTCAGAGTTTTGCATAGCTGATTGCCTTCTCTACGATCCGGCCAGTCATCAAGCAAAATTAAATCAGGACTGATTAATAACACATCATCTAGAATGGTTGTTGAGTTTGACACAATTAGCTTATATCCGTGTTCCTGAAGAATAAAACTTATCATCTCAAGAATATCCTGATCATTATCAATAACTAAGATTTTCTTTGACATACGACTAAGATAACAATGTTTTTTTTTCAGACCTATTAACATGTTGGAAAAATGGACCTTTATTCGGCAATATAGGGAACTGACTTATCATGATTTCTTTCCAGCTTCCCTCATAAAGTAATTTGAGCTTTACAAAACAGCATCTATTTTCGTTCGTAACCCTATTAAATAGCCTAGGAACATAAACGGAATTAATCAAAAATGGTAGTTTTCTGATTTATCTTGTAAGTTCGCGACAAGAAAAACTCTCGTCTTCAAAAAAGACGTATATAGTTAGGTATAGAGCATTATGAGTATGAACCGACACGTACAAGTTGTGGAAGATGATGAAGATATCCGGTACGTTGTAGCATACCTTTTAGAAGATGCTGGTTACACTGTAGAAACCTTTGAAAATGCTAAAGCATTTCAGGATAGATCCAAGAAAGAGCATGTAGATCTAATTATACTTGACGTCAGGTTGCCTGATGGTAATGGAATAGATATCAGTAAAGCTATAAGGAATGATGTTAATACTTTCGAAATCCCGGTAATCATTATGTCGGCACATGCCCAAGGAGATGTTGCTCTTGAGCAAGGGAATGCTAACGCCTTTATACAAAAGCCCTTCGATCTGAATTTTTTTGTTTCAAAGGTTTCCGATGTTATCATCAGCAAGGAAAGTAACCTATCTGGTAAGCTTTAGAAAATATTAAAAGTTAATTCTTAATCCAACTATCCTTTCAGCTTAAAAAAGATCGAATCTTAATCAAATGCATCATATAGTATGAGCTGAAACACCAATTTTGACAAACAAAGCCTTCTTGCAGGAAGTTTTACCTTAACGGTGCTGAATTTTCGAGCCGTTTATTGCTAATTTATCAATGAACAATCTTATCTGCGTTCTGGAAGACTGCGAGGATCTTATGAAGATTCTTATTTTAATACTGGAAGAAAATAGAACGACATGTTACCTGAGCTAAAACCTGCGTTTTTCTTGCTTGATGTTATACTTCCAGATGGTAATGACTTGATGTTTACCAGCACATCAAAACAGATCCACGTACTGCCCATATTCCTGTTTTGATAATGTCTGTCAATTTTCAGGTGGAGAGAATGAAGAAATGGACTTCTGCAGATGATTATCTTGCAAAGGTATTTGACATTGATGATCTGAAAAGCAGGGCAGCTAAGCTCATTGAGACTAAAGACAACTAACTTTACATTAAGCCTAAGCATGAATCAAAATAAGAGACTGAACAAAGACAACCTGCTGGATATCCTTTGTACTTCGCAGGTCGCCACTGCTGTATATTCAGGTGAAGAAATACTAATCGAGCTGGCCAACCCTGCCATGCTTAAAGCCTGGGGAAAAGGACCTGAGGTAGTGGGAAAAACGTTATTAGATGCTTTACCTGAAATTGCAAACCAACCTTTTGTGAAAATGCTTCAACAGGTCTGGAGATCAGGTATCGATGACATCGGTGAGGCTATTCCAGTCAAACTGGTTGTAGATGGCAAACTTCAGTTATACTATTTCGATTATGCTTACCGTGCTATAAAAAATGGAAGTGGTGAAGTATATGCCATCTTCCACACTGCAACCGNNCGTTACCGAGAAAATCAACAGCAGGCAGGAACTTGAACGTGCAAGGGAGCGGCAGGAACAATTTGAGCGGGAGCAGGCCCTTAATGAAGAGCTGGCTGCAGCTAACGAAGAACTTTCTGCAACTAATGAAGAGTTGCAGGCAGTTCAGAATAGTCTATATGAGATTAATAGCGAACTGGAAAGCAGGGTGGAAGCACGGACTGCAGCACTTTCTGACTCAGAAATCAGGTTGCGATATCTGCTGTCTGATGCACCAATAGCGATAGCAGTTCTTAGAGGCAGGGAACTGGTTATTGAAATTGCGAACAAGAAAATATTAGAAGTGTGGGGTAAAAGCGAGCAGGTCATTGGTAAACGACTTTACCTGGCGCTGCCTGAACTTGCCGGACAGCAATTTCTTCACCTTTTGGATGAGGTATATACATCCGGAAAACCACACTACGGCATTGAGGCAAAGGCCGTCTTTGAACAAAACGGCAACATGGAGGAGGTATATGTAAATTTTGTTTATAAGCCTTTGCAAGATCAGGACGGTCTTACTAGTGGTATCATGATTACTGCAAACGTGGTCACTGAACAGGTTATCTCAAGACAAAAGGTTCAGCAGCTTAATGAAGAGCTATCTGCAATCAATAAAGAATTGAACGAGTCACAGGAACGCCTGCTCAATACAAACCTGGACCTTCAATCAAGTGAGGGTCGTTTAAACAAGATTTTAAGTGAACTTCCTATTCCTGTAGTTGTACTGATGGGTCCGGAGCAAATTATAACCACTACAAACGCTGCGTTGTTACGATTCTGGAACCGAAGCAGGGAAGAAGTATTGGGTAAGCCCATGCTTGAGGTGTTTCCCGAATTAAAAGGTCAGGTCTATCCTGCAATCTGGAAACATGTACTGGAAAGTGGTGAGCAGATTAAAGATCCGGAGAAAATGGTAACTTATAAGGATAAAGTAACAGATGAAGATCGAACGTTTTATATTGATTACTTCTGTCAACCGCTGGAGGATAGAGCAGCAAACCGGATAGGCGTTATATCAACCGTTGTTGATGTCACCGAAAAAGTTCGTTCAAGAAAACTAATAGAGGAGGCGGAAAGTAGACTTAGACTCGCCATTGATTCAGCAAAGCTTGGAACATGGTATGTAGATGTATCCAGTCGGGAGCTAAAAACATCTGCAAGGTTAAAAGAGATCTTTGGCTTGTACACAACTGATGAGGTGACCCTTGAAGCAGCTACAGATCAAATATTGGAAGGATATAGATCGGACGTGATCCAGGCCCTTGAACATGCCATGTCAAATGCTGCTTCTTACGATATTGAGTATCCATTGAAAGGTTTTCGGGATGGGACAATTAGGTGGGTACGTGCCACAGGTAAGCTTTACGAAGTCGGAAAAGGAATGGGAAACTTTTCTGGAATTGTGCAGGACATTACCCAGCGCAAAACTGAGGAGCAGCGAAAAGATGACTTTTTAAGTATTGCCAGTCACGAGCTTAAAACACCGGTAACATCTTTAAAGGGAGCTCTGCAGCTANNAGATTAATTACACAGGCCAATATCAGTGTGGATAAGATCACCTACCTAATCGATGATCTGCTAAATACAACCAGGACAAACCAGGGGCAGCTCCACCTAAACTTTTCGGAGTTTACAATTGTAGATATGCTTGAAAAGTGTTGTCACCATATCCGAATGGGCGGTAAACATAAACTTACCTTGCAGGGGGATCAGGGTCTTAAAATGTGGGCTGATGAAGTGCGTATAGATCAGGTAGTGGTTAATCTGGTTAACAACGCGGTCAAATATGCGCCAGATCAAAGAGAGATTTACCTGATCGTTGAAGATCTTGGAGATTGGGTTAAGGTCTCAGTAAAAGATAATGGTCCTGGGATCTCTAAGGATAAGCTTGCGCATCTATTTGACCGCTATTACCGCGTGGATTATAGTGGAGTACAATATTCCGGACTTGGCTTAGGGCTGTATATCAGTGCCGAGATCATTAAAAAGCATAATGGGAAAATTGGTGTAGATAGCGAGGTTGGAAAAGGAAGTACTTTCTGGTTTACCTTGCCCAAAAAGACATAAATACTAGCGAAGTTGAGCGTAATGAGAATAAGATTTTCTGGGGCCATCGTCAGAAGATATTTAACTAAACAAGGATAAAAGGTGTTGATGCAGTACTTGCAAAATCACATATCCTTAGTGTTGGGAATAATATTGATGAGCGACAAGAAACAATCATCATATAAATAGTAAGACTTAATTCCCCCGCCTTAGTTTACGTGCATGTTGACAAACATTTTTGCATCAGGCACTTCATCGTAAACCAGTTTCATTATTACCAAAAAACGGTGGATACGGAGACTGTTCTTCTGCTTCCTACCAAATAATGATAAACCCACCATCAAAGGTATAAGTCTGGTACAGACATGGAAGCAGCAGACGAATTGAAAGCAAGTAAATTCCAGCGGTAATAACCAAGTTTGCATTTTATCACTAGTCATTATTTCTTAAGAATACCTTTCTTAACGCTTTCGTTTATGAGATTTTCCGCATATTTCCATATTGCGCTTGACCCTTTTTCAATGGCTTTCTTCTTGTTATAGACTTTATCATAGCTAACATCAAACTCAGCCCAGGTTCCACCATTGTTCGAGGTATTTTGCAGCAATGGTTCAAACCTGTCCATTGACCTTGCAAACTTTGCCTCCTCGGTAATTCCTTCTTCAAATTCTATCCATATCTCTATAAATTCTTTTGCCTGATCAGCTGGCAAAAGGCCAAAAATACGTTTTGCGGCTAAAAGCTCTTCTTCTGTATTATCGTGACTTTTGGTTGTGTCATAAATAAATGTATCACCAGCATCTATTTCAACTATATCATGGATTAATACCATTTTTAAGACCTTAAGTACGTTGATTGGCTGATTTGCATGTTCGGCTAAAATAATAGTCATCATCGCTAAATGCCAACTGTGCTCTGCATCATTCTCGCATCTATCACTATTAAACAATTTAGTTTTTCGCTGGATATACTTTAATTTATCAATCTCTTTAATAAATTCCACTTGTTGCAATAAACTCTTGGCTTCCATTTCAATGATTAAGTTTGAACAGTATATTGAAAAAGTGTAAATATATAATTTCTAGAATATTCTGTGGATTAAACGAATTTTGGACTATAATAGGTAGGTCGCTTCTTGGATTAGGTTCGCGGTGCTTTCACTCCCATTCTTTAAATTACCCCTTAGTTCTAATGGAAGCATCACCGGCTTTGTTATTTTTGGCTTTTATCAATTGCATATGAAGACTGAAATTCAGAAGTGTCTCGACGGCGAAATTTTCAACACCTCGGATCCCGAGATACAAGACATGATTAAACGGGCCCGTGACATAACTAAAGAATATAATTATCTGGCAAGTACAGATACCATAAAAAAGAAAGCGCTTTTAACAGAACTATTTGGAAGTATAGGTAAGACCGTTTCAATTGACACCCCGTTTTACTGTGATTATGGACGGCATATAACAATTGGCGACAACGTGATCATAAATATAAACTGCACCTTCGTTGACTGTAACAGAATCGATATTGGAAACAACGTATTGATTGCCTCAAATGTGCAGATCTATACCGCTACGCATCCTGTTGAGACGAATGAACGGCTTATTGAAAACTGGACGGAAGCAGACCGCGCTCCTTTTTTTCGTACATACGCACTTCCCGTTAAAATTGAGGATAACGTGTGGATCGGAGGAGGAGTGATTATCTTACCTGGAGTAACCATTGGGAAGAACTCTGTTATAGGCGCCGGAAGCGTTGTCACCCGTTCAATCCCTGGGAACTCTGTGGCTTTCGGCAATCCATGCAAAGTTATCAGAGAGAACAATCCAACCGTTTAGCAACAAATCTATATTTAAATGACGAAAATTAAAGCAGTAATATTTGATCTTGATGGTACATTAGCTAATACATTACCATTATGCATCTCCGGATTCAGAAAATCCATTGAACCACTTATAAATCGCTCCTTGTCAGATGAAGAGATCATTGCGACGTTTGGTCCATCTGAAGAAGGGACTATTATGGCATTGGCACCACAACACTACGAAAAAGGCGTTTCTAGTTATTTAAAATTTTACAAAGAACTCCATGCAATGTGTCCTGTCCCCTTTGAGGGCATTGAAGATCTATTAATTACTTTAAAAGATAAATCAGTAAAGATTGCCATGGTAACTGGTAAGGGCAGGCATAGTACTGATATATCTTTAGAACAATTTGGCATTGGTAAATATTTCGAAGCCATTGAAACTGGGATATCAACAGGACCACGGAAAGCGGAGGGCATACAAAACATCTTAAACCTTTTTGAAGGTATACGGAAGGAAGAAATCATATACGTTGGTGACGCTCCAAGTGATATCATAGCAAGCAGGAAAGTTGGGATCCCAGTAGTGGCAGCAGCCTGGGCAGAAGCAGCAGAGCTTGAAAAGTTGAAAGAATTATATCCTGATATGTTGTTTGATAATGTTAGCGATTTTAGTCATTGGTTAACATTAAGTATATGAACGGCGAGTTATGAAGCTCATTGTATTTCCATTTAATCTATTCTCTATAGAGCTCTATAGATCAGGAAATAAACTTAACAGATGCTAACCAATTATTATAATTTAACAAGATTAAATGTGGAAAGGTCTGGCAGAATCTAACGGCAAAATAGCGTAAAGAAAGAAAGTATGCAATTCACAGTTAATGAAGTCCTGCGAACATTATTTTATTCGATTCCTATGGGTACATTAGCGACCATAAAGCCTATCCATGAAAGAAAGAGTGTTAGTGATCGATAAAGACCCTGCAATTATTGATGTAATCACTTTTATGCTAAAAGATGAAGGCTACGATTTTTTGGTTTCGCAAAAGCCTTTCGATCTTCAAGAAGTTAGGGATTATAAACCTGCACTTATTTTATTACATAATGGCCTAAACAATGAGGGCTCGCTAATTTGCAAGTCAATCAAAGGTAGCCTCGATACTAAGCACATTCCTGTTATCATAAGTTCGACTGGTAATGACTTACCTAAAATAGCGGAAGAAAGCTGCGCTGAGGGTCATATTCAAAAACCATTTGATATTGAAGATTTTTTGGAATTAATCAGGAAAACCCTTGTAATTTCTTAAAACATTTGGGCGTTGCAACAATTTTAGAGACGAACAAGGAAGTCCGTTTTTATATAATCTATTTGGTCAAGTATAGAACCTACAGGTTCTGCTAAATTAATTGTCAAAAAACGGTCTATTTATTAGACTAATGTAACTCTTTAAACAAAGTGCGGATAATCGCAATTAGACTATCGCATCAAGATAAATCAATAACTTTACCCAAGGAAAACCTGTTCCGCAAACTTCGCGAAACGCTTGATTTGAGCTTTTTATATAAAGACACAAAAGAACTCTACGGCAAAACAGGCAACCCACCAATTGATCCGGTAGTCTTTTTCAAGCTACTGCTGGCTGGTTACCTGGAGAACATAACCTCTGACCGTAAACTGGTAGAGCATTGCTCTATGCGGATGGACATTTTGTACTTTCTGGGCTTTGATATAGACGAAGAGCTACCAAGGCATTCAACAATTAGCAGAACCAAGCAGCTTTATCCGGCTTCCCTATTTCAAACATTGTTCAACAAAGTGTTTACCCTTTGTGTAAACAGCGGAGTGGTATCTGGCCATACCCAAGCAGTAGATTCAGCGCCTGTTAAAGCGAATGCATCAATGGAAAGTTTGGTGTTAAAAGTACCAGCTACTTCCATAGACAACCACTTGAAAAAAGTGGAGGAAGAGAATCAGGGAGGTAAAAAAAAGAATGATCCACCTACTTCAGTGCAAATTACTGCACCGGAGCATCAGTTAAGGCGAGTAAAAAAACACCACCAGAATCTCCTTGACAATCCTGTTGGGGGCCCCGGCGCAGCAAACGAAAAAGCACAATTATATAGCAACAAAACACATTACAACCCTCATGATCCAGACGCCCGCATATCAGTAAAGCCTGGCAAAGCAAGAAAGTTGAACTATCATTGTAGCATGGCAGTGGATACAATACTTACCTGCCATTAGCATACAGGTTCAAAACCGATTAAAGAAAAACGAAATGGTAATGACGGACCTGCTTGCAGATGCCGGTTACTCCAATGGCTCCAATTACCAGTGTACTGGGGCAAGCCGGTGCCCATAAAATTATGCTCATGGCTGCAATTGCCTTCAATCTCAAAAAGCACCTAAAAAAAGGAGGAAGAAAGCCTTACCAAGCCTTCTTTGAAGCCATTCTTGACACCTTACAGCGGCACTTACTCTTACGGGTCGAAGTCTCATAAGAAATACCCCTTCTGCAAACAGCCACGGTCGAATTCTTAGACAATCCAATGGCAACCAATTATCGTGGCAGACATTGCAAAATCATATCTTTACAGAATGGACATCATCAAATCTTTATTGATTTTTATTCTTGCTGGATTATGTGAAATTGGTGGAGGATATTTGATCTGGTTATGGATTAAAGAAGACAAGCCATCATGGTACGCCGTTCTTGGTGCAGTTATACTAATTGCTTATGGAGTGGTTGCCACATGGCAAACGTCTAACTTTGGAAGGGTATATGCGACATATGGAGGAGTTTTTATAGTAATGGCATTATTATGGGCTTGGAAGGTAGATGGCTTCAAGCCTGATCGATATGATATCATTGGTGCCACAATTGCACTAATTGGTGTTTGCATAATTATCTATACCCCCAGAGCTGCATAAAGTCGGTTGAGCCTACACTTATGAGATAACTTCTGTTAACAGGAATGGCCACAAAGACTTTACCATAATCTGTGTATATGTTAGTGCTTTTCTCGATTAACACCTTAATTTTAACCTGTGAAGTTTCTCGCCTTTTTTCTACTAACAATTGTTCTTGTCTTGACTCTGATGCCTTGCTGTGCACTAGCGGATTCATCCAAGATGCATTCAATAGAAACAGGTACTAAAACAAGTGNNGCGACGATAGTGCTGATGATAGCTGCCGCGACTGCTCACCATTCTATGTCTGCGGAGCATGTGTTGGTTTCGCACTTAACAGTGTACCGGGGCCAGCATTTGGATTGCGAGCTATTCCACTTCAGCATATTACCGAATATCATCTTGTTGAACTACCAGTATCCTTATCTTCTATCTGGCAACCGCCTAGATTGAGTTGATTTCCTAGAGCAGTCTATGTAGACTGATATTTTGAAAACACTTAATTACAAAATGATATCATGAAAAAATTATTTGTATTTGTGGCCATGCTATGGATTACCTCAGCAGCATTTGCCCAGAATACGTACAAGGCAGTTATCAGAGATGCCCAAACAAATCAGCCGCTAGCAGGGGCTACAGTTAAAGTAACTACAGCTAATCTTGCCACGAAATCAGATGATTCGGGAGCCGTATCCATTATTAATATTCCATCTGGTAGTCAGACCATCCAATATAGTTTTGTTGGGTACCAAACAAAGTTAGAAACGCTTTCATTTCCGCTAAATCAGGACACTGTGCTCGTTGTAATATTAGAGGCTGAGCACGAGGATGAACATCTTGATGAGGTGATTATAACCGCTACCAGGAGCAGCCGTACAATTGACAATATCCCTACGCGTGTAGAAGTTATTGCTGGAGAAGAACTGGATGAAAAGGGGAATATGAAACCAGGCGATATTCGCATGTTATTAGCTGAAAGCACGGGTATACAGACCCAACAAACCTCTGCAACAAGCGGGAACTCGGCTATTCGTATCCAAGGTTTAGACGGTAAATACACACAGATAATCCGAGATGGATTTCCACTGTATTCGGGATTTTCCGGCGGATTGGGCTTACTACAAATAGCTCCATTAGACCTACAGCAGGTAGAGGTGATCAAGGGTTCATCATCAACGCTATATGGCGGTGGCGCAATCGCAGGATTAGTAAACCTGGTATCCAAAAAACCTACAGATGAGCGGCAGCTTAACTTTCTGCTAAACGGAACGTCCGCACTAGGCTTTGATGGAAGTGGGTTCTATGCCCAAAAATTTGATAAGGTTGGTATGACTGTCTATGCAGCTTATAATAAAGGAAGCGCTTATGACCCTTCAGATATTGGTCTGACTGCGACCCCCAAATTCGATCGATTTACCCTGAATCCGAAGGTGTATGTTTACTTTAATGAAGCTACGAGGCTTTCAGCCGGACTAAACGCTACAACAGAGAAAAGAATTGGAGGTGATATCAACTTTGTTAAAGGCAAACCAAGTGTAGCAAATCCGTATTTCGAAAAGAACACAACTGGCCGTTATAGTTCTCAGCTGGAGTTAGTACACAATTTAGGCGAAAATGAGCGTATGACCATTCGAAATTCTGTGAGCTATTATGATCGGAGCATCAGCCTGCCGGCCTATCAGTTCTCTGGCGTTCAGGTTTCTACTTATAGCGAGGCAAACTATAGTCGTAACACTGAAAGAGCAGACTGGGTGTTTGGGGTAAATCTGTTGACCGACAATTTCACAGAGGATAAGTACGAGAATAATGAATTGAGGAGCTACAATCACTCCACGATAGGCGGATTTGTTCAGAACACATGGACCATGTCAAACAGTTTAAGTATGGAATCTGGTGTTCGTGGCGATTACCACAATGATTATGGATTCTTCTTCCTGCCAAGAGTTTCAGGCTTATGGAAAATCAACGGGCGCTTTTCGACTCGCCTGGGTGCGGGTATGGGTTACAAGGCGCCGACTGTATTCACAGAGGATGCTGAGCGGATTCAATTCAGGAATGTATTACCACTAAATGTGACAGAAACTAAGGCTGAGCATTCCTTTGGTGCCAATTACGATGTTAATTATCAGACCACCTTTTTTGATGGAAATGTCGGTCTGAGTATCAATCATATGTTTTTCTATACCCGTATTAATGATCCTTTGTTGCTAACCGAACTTAGCAGCGGCAATTTAGCTTATCAGCAACCAAAAGGAAATTTGAATACCAAAGGGATGGAAACCAATGCGAAGATTACCTTTCGTGATTTTAAACTTTTTATCGGGTACACCCTAGCGGATGTAAACCAACGCTCAGAAGAAAACAGTAGTACCTATCCGCTTGTTTCCAAACACCGCTTGAACAATGGTTTGATGTATGAGGTGGAAGACAAGTGGAAGATCGGTGCTGAGGCATATTATTATGGCAGGCAAAAACTGAACGATGGTGCCACTGGAAAAAGCTACTGGACAGCGGGATTGATGGCTGAAAAGATTTGGGAACGTTTTTCAATCTTCATAAACTTTGAGAATTTCACTGATACACGGCAAACTAAATTTGACACGATCTATACTGGTAGCATTACCAGTCCTGTCTTTCGGGACATCTATGCCCCTGTTGATGGCTTTGTAGTTAATGGAGGGGTGAAAATCCGTTTGTGATAATTGCAGTAAACTGATTAGAAACAAATACCGCAGTTAAGAGATAGCGGAGCTATCAATGGAAGATTGAAGCATTTAGAAGAAGCGTCCCAAATCGTAATTCGGGACGCTATGTTGCCAATTAAGAACAACTAACCAAAATTCCTTGACACCAGGTGTCAAGGAATTTTGGTAAATACAATTATTAATAGGTGATCTTTAGTCTCTGGCTTTTTGGTTATGTGTTTTTCTAATGTTTGATTACATGCGTGTCTCGAACACTGCTAAATGTCAGAG
Organism: Pedobacter sp. UBA1654; assembly: GCA_002320935.1. Classification (GTDB taxonomy): domain Bacteria; phylum Bacteroidota; class Bacteroidia; order Sphingobacteriales; family Sphingobacteriaceae; genus Pedobacter. The sequence continues at coordinate 43,360 of DCLG01000029.1, forward strand.
CTAAAAGCTTCCAGTCTTTTCGCTCTTTTTTGTAAACCTCAGTGACTGTGAATTCATTTAAAGCATCATTTCCGCGCACATGAGCAGTTAGCGTAATCCTGGTCCAAACAATCGCGGTACTGTTATCAATTACTTCTACAGCAATATCATGAACATCAGCTTCCTTGTACCAAATGCTTCCAGTTTTAATGATGTCAAGTTCCTCATCTTTTTTCCAGGTGCCACTCATGTGTACAAACTTGGACTGATCGTGGAACAGTGAAGTAAGTTTCTCGACGTTTTTGTCTGCCATCCACCGCCACTTTAGCTTGGATAGTTCATTAATCTGTTGTTCTACACCAGTTGTAGACGTTTGGGCAATAGTACCCTGAACATTCATTAAAAATAGAAAAAGAACTAAAATCGATGTTTTCATACTATATTAAGTTTAGATAATGACCTGCGTATTGAATCTGTGACCATGATTTCATTTGTAATAATTTAAAGTTATTACGACTACAAATATCTCAAGGAATAAGCCGTGATAGGGATACATATTCCTGCTTTTACTACCATTTTTACTGATGTCGAGCGCCTTGTAACTACAACCTCGTTGAATTATTTAAGTTTGTATACAGAGAGGTATTGCTATGGAACACGAGTATAATTTTAAGGCAATCAGTGAATACAGTGCTTTTAACAACCATGAAACACTGCATCCGCTGGTAGGCGTAATAGATTTTTCAAAAGCCGAAAAGCGAACTGGTTCAAAAATGAACTTTGACCTTTATTGCATTTTCTTAAAAGACGTGAAGTGTGGCGATTTGAAATACGGCCGGCACTATTACGATTACCAGGAGGGTACATTAGTGTTCATTTCACCGGGTCAGACCATAGATGTCGAGAACAAAGTGGACATCTATCAGCCTATGGGGCATGGCCTGGTATTTCATCCAGACCTGATCCGTGGGACAACGCTGGCAAAAGTATTAAGTGAATATAATTTTTTCAGTTATCATACGAGTGAAGCGCTGCACCTCTCGTCCAAAGAGCGTCAGCTGATCCTGGATTTGTTTGCAAAAATTGCCAGCGAGTTAAGACAGTCTGTTGATAAACACAGTAAAAAACTAATCGCCTCTACTATAGAGTTGCTGCTTAACTACTGTGACCGTTTTTACGATCGCCAGTTTATTACAAGAGAGACTGTCAACAAAGGTGTTTTGGAAAATTTTGAAGATTTGGTTAATGGTTATTTTAAATCAGAAAAGCCTTACACCATTGGACTGCCTTCGGTTGCATACTTTGCACAGGAGCTTCATCTTTCGGCTAATTACTTTGGAGATCTGATCAAAAAAGAAACAGGTAAAACCGCACAGGACTTTATTCAGGAGAAGATAATCGATGTTGCAAAGGATAAGATTTTTGAGCGTCATAAATCCGTAAGTGAAATCGCTTATGAATTAGGATTTAAATACCCACAACATTTCATCCGGCTTTTTAAAAAGCGCGTAGGACATACGCCTAATGAATATCGAAGCTTGAATTAAAAACCATTGATTGACCCTAATGCAGATCCTATAAAACATATCGGAGAAAATGGGTTCACTTACGTCTCCAAGACTTGCGAGGCCAGTGAAGCCGTCGATGGGTAAGTAGGTGGCAGGTGATATGCTTGACTGCTAATTGTGTATATTGAACAACAACATTGATTTGATATGAGTGCTAAACAACCTAATAAAAGCAAGCATAAAGGTACGCTAAGGTCGTTCCTGGTGATGGCTGCACTATTATTAATTGTCGGCTTTATGGCCTTTGGATCAGCCATTGGTTCCAAAGAAAAGGTGCTGCAAGGGAAACCTGTTGTGGTAAAGGATAGTGTGCAATCTGTTAAGGCTTTTGAAAAAGTGTAT
>DCLG01000047.1:0-169 GCA_002320935.1 Pedobacter sp. UBA1654
TTGTTGGGACTGCAAAGGTAGCAATGATTTTGATATTGTCAAGAATTTATTTTTCTTTTTTTTCTTTTTGTTTGTCCTTCTTAAAAGGAACGTTTAGCAATCTGCTAAACCCATATTCACCTTTTAGAGGTAAACGCAAAAAGAGACTTTATCTTACTCCTTTATCAGC
>DCLG01000047.1:198-2419 GCA_002320935.1 Pedobacter sp. UBA1654
TTCTTCTTTATCCTTTTCACTTATCCTCTTCCTCCGAAGCGGAGTGCAAATGTAGAAGAAAATTTCATGGCTGCAAAACAATATGTAGAAATATCTTGTTTAACCAAGCTAACTTCTTGTAAGACAAGGCGAATTATTTGCACACCCTTTCACAAGGCTTCGTGTTGCTTGTACAATAAGGTCAATTGCTCATCAAACCAGGGATCCGCAGCAGTATCACATACCGTTAATATAGCAACGTTCAAGACGTTTTGCCTTTGTAATCACCTAAATCCAATTGCTGCCGGATAGACCACCAGTTCAATCGCCAATCCTATATGTTATGCCATTGATTTCAAACACGGCCCTCGTATTTACTATATATACATATATACTACTCAACACCTCACTAATAAGTAAAACTAGAATCGTGTAAATGGTTCAACCCATCCAACACATGTATAATGCTATATAACGACAACTGGCGAAAACACATCGGTCATATAAGTTCGACGTATGAAACAAAAGGACTAACAGCATTGACTAGGATTCCCAAGGATCTCATCTACCCTCAGCAAACACCCAAATATCTCATTCGGATTTGGGCCGCATCTGCATCGAAAGGCGAAGGAAAGGCGGTTGATACCCGTACGAAATCCGGCGCTGTTAGCAATGTAGTATACTGGTATTTGTAATTGCACTAAAAGCAAGTAAGTCAATGAAAACTGTGCCAGGCACAAATTGATGAAAAAACGTGCAAGGGTATTGCCGGGGGTACGCAAATCTACACCCAGCGTTTAAATGAAAAAAGCTGCAACCTTCTTCAGGTGCAGCTTCCAGCAAAATTACTTTAATACGCCTAAGCAGCTAATCTAGCAAGGCTTCATCTCTAACTACTTACTTAAAAGATCAGCACCCTGAAGTTTCCAGTTGTAATCATAAAACCCCGCATACTCAACATCATCAATGCCGCTATTCAGCATATTTAACCTATAAATCATCACGTCAGGGAAGCCGCTACCGCCAGCAAAGTACTGATTAGCATTCACTGCGTTCATACCCTTCAGGCCTGTGCCCGAAATTACTGAAACCGTGTTGTCCACGGTTCCTGCAATAGGCCACACGAAATAAGCACCCAGATCATCGCCTGACCAGTTTTTATCACCTGCTGTGATGGTGTTCCGGCTCACTGTAAGGGGACAATCACTTAAAAGCTTCTTCCAGGCTGAATTGGTGCTTGCGTTACCGATGAGCACAACATTTCGGTTTTTATACTTCACGCTTGAATACTCCTGATCGGAAATGATATCCACCGCGCCATTCCCCCTATAGTACCAGGATTCCGCATCATAACGGGCCTTGCTTAAGCTCCAGGCATTCTCTTCTGCAGAACCCTTCGTTCCATAAACATAAACCATGTTCTTATTAAAGCCTTCTTTAAATGTCCCATACCGATGAGGCCCTTTAACCCGCATTCCGGGTGCAGCGGCGATTGCCCAGGCCGTTCCTTCTTTAACCAGAAACACACTGTCTTTTTGGGTCCGGGTGGTAAGGTCTAATGCACTCGTACTATCAAGGCTGATCTTCAATTGAGCATTGCTACCGAATTCTGAAAGATCCAACTTTAGCAACCTGATGTTTTCCGTAGTACCGATGATTGTACGCAACTTCTTATCTCTGCTTAATTTTATATTACTATACTTCAAAGGATTTTCCTGCTGGTGAACGGTTACCCAATGATTAGAGGCTGATATTCCCGGGCTGGCAGTTGTGAAATCGATTTGGTTTACTGCAGAATCAGCAGGCAAACTGTGCCATTTAAAATAGTTAAATAGAGGATTCCAGTCTACGCTTTCATTTCCATACCAATGGGAACCGCCCGGGTACTCGTAGTAGCTAAAATCCGGATGAAAGGCGGCAAGCTGCTGTCTCATTTGCCTGGCATAATTTACAGAGACGGTGCGGTCGGCATCGCCGTGCAGAATATACACACCAAGTTGTTTATAGTTAGACGCTAGTTTAGGCACATCGCTCTGGTTGCTCGCGCGAAGCAGTATTTCACCCACCGGCGAAGGACTGGTTTCGGGAATCAAACCATCTGCAGAACCGTAGCCCTTCATTGTCGGATAGCCCGCACATGGCGCAATGGCAGCCCATTTATCAGGATAAGTAGCACCTAAAAACCAGGTACCATGCCCGCCCATGGAGTGACCGGTTAAATAAATTCTTTTTGGGTCCGGCT
>DCLG01000047.1:2436-4150 GCA_002320935.1 Pedobacter sp. UBA1654
TGCTTTTTTGCAAGATCAAGTACTTCCAATGCGTCCAGTCTACCCCAATCCTCCCAGTTAAACCCGCGTGGCCTTCGATTTGTCGGACTCACGATGTTACCCCAGTCTTTCGGTTCATAAGCACGCGCCTGACCGATTGCTTCAACGCCTGCACCGTGAACGGAAAGAAACAAAGCACCCGCTTTATTATTATTGCCAGACATAGGTGCGACTGCATAGTACTGCAAACTGCCATCAATTTTACTGATGAACGTCTTTGTATATTTATCCTTCGAATCGACATACTCAATCTTCAAAGACTGTTGATCAATCTGTTTACCGCCCTGGACCAATGTAAGCTGACAGTCTTGCGGACCAAAGCTTGTCGCAGCCTCCCCATTGATACTGAATATTACTTTCCGCGAAGACAAAGCAGGCACCGCAGCGAGGTTGCTACGAACCTCCTTTCCGTGTATCCGGCTAATCAGCTGCAGGTTCTGGAGGGGCTTGTTTCCAGTATTCACTACGACAACTGCCGCTTTTAGATCTGATTTAGGCTGGCCCTCTACAATGAAAGGCAAAGTAGGATCTTGAACATTCAGCATCACCGCTTTTGCAGGAAAGCTCAAATTCGCCTCTATCCCCTGCCCTCTTACATAAAATTCATTGAGCCCTTTCTTAAGCTTAACAGGAATATTCAGAAAGCCGTCGCGGTAAGGATCGCCTGCATGCAGCTCCCCGTTCACGAATACGGCACTATTTCCTTTGATGTTTAATACGCCCACGCTTTCCTGCGCTGCCTGATAAGTCAGGTATGTGTATGCATTGGCAGCTCTGTAGAAGTCCACTCCCCGCAGCCGGCGAAACCGGTGCAGACTATCAGCCTCTACTTTCAGCCATTTCAGCTCCCCAGCACTTTCATCCTTGGCAAATACCGCCCCTTCCTGCGGCCTTGTAAGCGCACCCGTGTAAAGCTGGTATGCAAGTGGATCGGTATACAAGGCTTCCCGTCCATAACGCGCACCAGCATTTACAGCTAATCCGCTTGAAAAATGGTGTACTTCCTGCGCAACAGTACTAAAGATGTTGGTTCCAACAGCGAACAACAGCATCGCGCCACTACGCATGAAGTTGTTAAAAGAAGTTGTCGAAGATATATTCATAATAAAAGGATAAACCAATATTCGTTGTTATTCATCAAGTTCCAAATACTCGTCCCCTTCTTCATAATTCAGAAAGACCATCAGCATCGTCATCATTTCATCAGTGGTTTTCATGTCATTGGCAGAGAAAACCATTCTTGGCGGATTACTTGGATTGTTCGGATTCTCCTTGGTATTATCATAGAACGCTTCAATACTCAACACCGAGCCTTTTGGAATCTTCACAAGCTTTTTAAATCGGTAAATTTCCTGCCATTTGAAGTCCCAGGATGGTATGGAGACCAATGGAATGGTATCCTGTTCTGGCGTCACAGCATAGGACTTGAACGTTTTACCAAGCAAGTGCATGTGCGGCCATACATAAAGAAGTGATTGATCTTTTGGCGTTACAATCTTCAAATTAAAAGACTTCTTTTCCCCGCCAGGTATCATAAAGTAGGGCTCGATGGATTTTTCGCCAACGCCGGCAGAACCCAGGCTTACCACATTGACCAGTCTCTTTATGGGCGCATCTTTAAAGAAGAAATTCACACCTGAGATTTCCTCTTCATCTTTTCCGGAGGGCGCATAAT
>DCLG01000047.1:4162-4414 GCA_002320935.1 Pedobacter sp. UBA1654
ATTACCCAACCAAGGTCTTTTGGGTAAGATTCAAACGAAGTTCCGGGAATCCAGCCACCATAATAGTCCATGCTCGCTTTAAATGGAAGATATTGATCATAAGCAGTTCTGTCTTCTCCACTTAGATCCACAAAGTCGGCAGCCTGATTGATATCCACATCGTCGGCTACCGGATGGATGGCAAAGTTTGCATGGTGAATAACCTTCTTATTATTGGAAATAAACTCTATGGCTTCTACATTGCGTGATACG
>DCLG01000047.1:4436-22473 GCA_002320935.1 Pedobacter sp. UBA1654
CTTGAAAACGATGAAACGTTCTGCATTGTCGCCTTTGATCAGAAATGGTTTTTGCACTTTTAATGTCGTATCAGGCTTACGTGAATACTGCGTTCCGGACAGAAAACGGGTGTCTGCAACTGCCGCCCTGCTGCTCGGCGCAGAACCTTCGGGCATTTTCTTATCAATCCAATTGATGATCATGTCCTTTTCATCCTTTGATAGCGATCTGTCGTTGTGAAACTCACGGTACGCATTGTCAGGCTTCCATGGGGGCATATAGCCAGAACTAACCACTTCTTTGATAAAAGACCCACGTTTGGCAACATCCTGATAGCTTATTAAAGGAAAGGGAGCAGCTTCACCAGGCCTGTGACAAGGCGCACATTTAGCTTTGATTATAGGCGCAATCTGTTTGTGATAGGTGATTTTCTGTGCATCTGCCGTACTAAAAAGCAGCAGCAGGCATACAAGCACTACATTAAATTTTATGTTTATTGTTAATTCTTTCATTCAGGGGTATAAAAAGCGTTATAAATCGTTGATCAGGCAGCCTACTGGTTTCGTTCGACTTACCTGTATCATCTGACCGGATCGGGCCCGTGATAGCGCATCTTCCAGATACCGCTCCGTCACTACTTTGCGTTGCTTTCCGAGGCTGTAAGCCCAGTTGTCAATTAATCCACTGTAAAGTACCTGACCTTGCTGATCAATTAAAATACATTCGGGCGTAATGCTGCCATTTAGACCCTTGGTCAGTTTTTTACTACTGTCGATCAACACCGGAAATATTGGACTATAGTCCTTAATAAACTTAGATAGCTCAGCGGTGCTGTATGCAGCTCCAGGTACAATTCCGTAAAATGCAACCTGGCTTTGTTTTACAAGCTTATTTACAACTGTTATATAATTTCTACTTAGCGGGCACTCTGGCGAAAGCAGGATAAACACATTGAGTTTGGAAGGGTTCAAGTGCGTTGAGTGGCCCTGATGATCAGTAAGGCGCACTGAAGACAGACGCGTCCATGGGACACGAGCCTGTTGCGCATAAGATGTTTGCTCAGAAAGAAGCAATAACAGGCATGCTAAACAGGTTGTTAAAAGTTTATTCATGATTGGCAGAGGCGGCATCAAGTCAAAAAATAAGGGTGTCTTTCGACACCCTTAAGGTAAATATATTATTTTTTATCCCACCAAACACGACCAAATATATCGCTGGCTCCAGCTCCGAAATCCGGATCTTTAGCCATATCTGCAAATGCAGCAGTAATATTCTGATAGTTCAGGTTTGAAGGCGATGGGAAAGGTAGCGAAGCTCTTCTAGGAATTTGCTGCTCAGCACCGCCGATGATCATCCTTTCAAGTTTAATTACACTTGATGGATTAGGCAAACCGGTTCTTTTGTACAAGGCCCAAGCCTCATTTGGCTGTTTGAAAAAGTTCAGGTAAGCCTGACAAGCAATCTGGTCGAGGCCAATTGCAGGATTATAAGCGACTAATGGCATCGCCAGGTAAGCCTGTATCTCATCGTCAGTAGCCGCAACATAGTTCCCTACGTTTTCGCGATCCGTAATCTTCGCACGGTTAGCCATATCGTCATACATCTTGATAGATGCTACGACCCCCTTGTCATACCACTCCTTCGCATTGTCACCAGTTACTGCTCTGGCTGCGAGCTCCGCACGCATAAAACAATAATCCGGGTATGTTAACATCAGGAAGAAGTTTACGCCAGTTCCGGCATTCTCACCTGCTGCAAACATCCGTGGTTGAAGATTTGATAAAGTATCTAAGGACACGTTGCCTACAAGGCCGGTACTGCCAGGCTTGGAAACCGATATACTATTAAAAAATATCTGCGCTGGTGCTGCAGCGGAGGTTTCTGGATTTGTAGGTGCACCATAGTAGCGGCGAGGATCATATGTCGCATCTGCAGGGATTTTACCTTGCGCCTTAGCCAGATCAAAATTCGCCTCGGTAAAGTAATTTGGCTGATAGAAGAACCGGATCCTCGGATCTGAATTTTCATACATAAAATCTACCGTTGGCTTCGGAGCTCTCATGTTTAAGACCGACCAGTCACCACCTGCAGCGTAGGTTGCATTTGCTTCGAATATCCAGCTGTCATCATTAGATTCCATCTGATTTGTATTCTGCAGGATTTCCTGAACCCTTGTCGCCATTTTGGAGGGATCCCTTTTCATCAGGCGCATGGCCATTTTCAAACGAACTGCATTAGCGGTTTTGATCCACTTGGAAACATCGCCACCAAAGAACATGTCGCGATCACCGTATGAGGTCTGTGGCACTGCTGGTGTTGCAGAAAGTGTAGCCACATGCGACTTCAACTCCTCTTCCAATATATCGAAAAGTTCCGGCTGGGTGTCGTATTTAGGTGTAAAGCTGGCATCATACTTACCTCTAAAAGCTTCTGTATACGGTATACTTCCGTTTATATCCGACACATAAAAAGCATAATATGCTTTTACAATACCGGCAATTGCAACCTGATTGCTGCGCTTTGCACGTTCCTCCTCGGGCATTTCAGAGATCATAACCTGGATGTCGGTTAGTGCTGCTCCAATCGATGGATAGAACATATTATACCTTACATTCCGCATATTGCCAGATTCGGAAATAAATGAGAGTCCGTTACCATTTAACGGCGTAGTCATCTGCATCCATGGCATGATTCCGCGAACGTTATCATAATACCACTCAAAGCGGTCGGTGTTCAGACGGATCGTAGCATCCATAAACTCCTGTTCAGGTGTGATCTGATCTAATGTAACAGGGTTTGTATTCAATTCAACGAAGTCCTCTTTCTTACAGGAAGACAGACTTATGCATGACAGGGCTATTACCCAGGTCCATGTTTTATATTTTGCGTTCATCTTTTCTCTTTTAATCAGTTATTATAAGCTTCCTCTAAGCGATAGTGCGAATGTGCGTGTGTAAGGCGCACCACCGTATTCAGCGAACGAGCCTGCACTGTTGGAGAACAGGGACTCAGGATGAATATGGTCTGGCAAACTATTATAAATATAGGTTAGGTTTCTTGCTACCAGACTCAGGTTAAGTCGGTTAAACTTGATCTTTTCTGCGTATTTTTTCGGCAATGTATAACCAACTGACACTTCACGTAGGGCAACCCAGTTATTTTCAAATGTTGAGTATTCTCTGATACCAGTGGCCCATTGGGTTAAACGCGCATAATGAATACGTGCACTTACTGGTTGTATCAGGCCTTTAGAAACTGCATCTGCAAAGGTAGTTCCACTAACATCCACATTGTTGATGATTGTATTTGCTGCGAACACACCTTTCGGGATGATACCATCATGGAATGTTACACCATTGTTATCCACGCGTGGCACGCCACCATACTCTTCAGAACGGCCAAACAATGTGCTTTCAAAAGCGCCATAGTTGGACCCGTATTGGTGAGAGGCAGAACTTATTAAACCACCTACTTTGGCATCAACCTGAAATCCAAGGTTGAAGTCTTTATACCTGATACTGTTGATCCAGCTGGTTGTAAATTTCTCCATGATTGAACCCAGGTTTTTATTTCCCTGTCCAACATCCGCACTGCGCCAGTAGCTTCCGTTGGCTTTCAAAAGCTTTTCACCGTTTCTTGCGTCTTCAATGTTGTTACCTGCTGCATCTTTAGCCTGGTAAGTTGCGTATCCATAACCAGTATAGATGGCGCCGTATTCTTCTCCAGCAATTGCAACAGAGGCCAGATCGGCACCAAAAGCATAGGCAAGTTCAACTGAATTTACACCCGGAGCAAGTTCAAGAACTTTGTTCCTGTTTCTGGCGAAGTTGATGGTTGTGTTCCAGTTTAAATTCGTACTCTTTATTGGTGTAGCATTAACTAAAATCTCAATACCTTGGTTCTGAATATTTCCAGCATTGATCAACTGTCTCTCTACACCACTTTCTCTAGGCACCTGAAGCGCAAGAACCTGATTGTAGGTGTTCTTTTTGTAGTAAGCGAAGTCAATTCCGATCCTGTCGTTTAAAAATCTTAACTCAGCACCAAATTCATATTCTTTAGTTAATTCGTTTTTAAGATTCTCATTTCCTTTGATGAACTCAGAATATCCGTAACGAGGAATGATCCTACCCAGTGCATCGGTATAAGAACCCAGGAAGGAGTACTTTCCACGACTGGTTTCATAAGGGTTGGTTCCCAAACCAGTATGACCGTAATTTGCTCTTAATTTACCATAAGATAAAAAGCCAAAAGCAGCATTATCCTTTAAAGATTCAGTAAAGACATATGCAAGACCTACTGAAGGGTAGATATAAGAATAATCTCCGGTACCATTTGGATAGGTTAAAGTAGAAGACCAATCGTTACGCAAACTCGCGTTCAGCGTAAGCATATTCTTATAAGTGATATCTCCGAAAGCATATACCGCATCAGCACGCTGGCTTCCACCCAAAGCGATATCCGTAATAATTGGATTTACCGAGTTTCCAATGTAAAACTTACCAGGATCCTGTAAGCCACCATTGGTTCTTGTACGGGTGCTATTGTTCCCAAGATCTCTGGTTGTTTCACCACCTATACTGAAATTGTAATTGAAATTTTCATTGATCTGATCACTGGCATTAAGTAAAAATTGCAAACGTGTACTGCGCTGGTCTGACTTGCCAAGCGCGTATTCACCACCACTGTAGTTAACACCTTCGCCGATATTTTTGGTCTCAGAGTTGGTATTGATCTGGTTGATTGTTCCACGGACCATGGCATTTAACCAGGGTGTTACATTAGCGGTTAACTCCACATTACCTCTGAAGTTGTTTTCTCTTTGGCGATTATCCTGTTTGTGAAGATTGAACCATAAGGATGACAAACCATAAGGATCGGCATCATCGCGTAAGCGACCACCATTTACCAGATCTTCGTAGTTGTTCTTCCAATACTTAGTATCGTAGTTACGAGGAGTACCATAAACCAATGCAAAAAGAGGACTGTTGTTATTTCCCTGATTCATCGGATTTAACACGTTACTAACGGTGTAATTTACACCCGCATCAATCTTGAATAATTTACCAATATTTTGTGACCCTCTGAAGTCAACAGCGTCCCTGTCGAACTTATTATTAGGCAACACCCCTTTATTGGCCATTTTAGTGTAGGAGAACCTGAAGTTTCCATTGTCATTCGCACCCTGAAATGCCAGGTTGCTGTTGCTGAATACACCTGTATCGAAAATATCTTTCAGGTTATCTTTCTGAGCATCCCATTTGATCATACGACCGTCGATATCCTTTACTTCACTTCCGTCAAATTTCGGTCCGAAGCCCCAGAAGTAGTTTGGACGGTCTACCTGAGGTACGCCATTTGCGTCGAGCGCAAATGTAGGGTTGATACCTGCTCCGAATACGTTCTGAACATCAAAGACACGGTATACTTCTTCAACCGTTTGCGTATGCGAGAATGAAATTCCTAATCCTTGTCCTGCACGTCCCTTTTTTGAGGTGATCAAGAGCACGCCATTCTGAGCTCTTGAGCCATACAATGAACTTGCAGCAGCACCTTTAAGTACAGTAATACTTTCGTAGTCATCTGCATTCAGGTTTTTCATGATGTTTCCAAAATCCTGAGGTCCGTTACCGTATGAGTCGGCACCAGTAACACCAGGCTGGATTAATACACCATCAATTACGACTAATGGCTGCGTGTTAGCACTTAGGGATGAGTTACCACGAATCCTGATTCTTGAAGAGGATTGTGGTCCACCCGCACCCTGGCTAATCACGACGCCGGCAACCTTACCATTGATCGCGTTGACAATGTTCGGTTCGTTTGCCCGGGTAAGATCTTCGCCACTAACCTCCTGGATTGAATAGCTTAGTTTTCGCGCTTGTTGTCTAACCCCAAAACCTGTGGTAACGACAACTTCGTTCAGTGTCTCGTCATCCTCCTGTAAGGTGACGTTGACTGTTGCTTTGTCGCCTACGGTTACCTCCTGGGCTACATATCCGATTAGGGAAACGCGAAGTACACTAGTAGGGGAAGCCGTGATGGTGAAATCACCGCTTGCATTTGTAGCGGTGCCATTTTTGGTTCCCTTCTCGAGGATTGTCACCCCGGGAAGACTTTGACCCCTGGCATCCTTGATGGTTCCCCGGATCAACTTTTGAGCAGTGGCGATAAGAGATGAACAGGTCATCAAAGCCACCCAGAAACACATTAAGTAAAGTTTCTTCATTTGATTGTTTTTAAAAAAGTTTGTAAAATGGTTTTTTGATTCAGCATTAAACAAGATGTTACAGCTGAATTTCATCAAAATTAATAAAATTTACATGTATTTTTATGTCAAACATCAGGTATTGACTGCCTTGGCAGCTGTTTCTATAAAATTGCAATTGTTCATCTCACAATTTCTCAATTCAACCGGCCTCAGTTATCGTATAAGTATAAATCAGATAAAAACATGAAGGAATGATAACCTAGAGTTTAAATTAATGTAAACTAAAAACAGTAAGGCAGTGAAATTGTGCAAAGAAGAGCAACCAATATTCACCCTCTAAAATTTGTGTTAAAAAATGTTAATGACTTGAAAGGATGGATGCCTTTCGATAGCTTAGCGGACTATTATTTTTAATTGACGTTGTCGTATTATTACTTATCTTTGCAGAATGTTTAAAATTAAACACTTAACATTATTACTACTAACAATCTTGACTTTAACTGTTGCCGGATGTAAAAGTCAGTTTGAAAAAATCAGGCTTAGTAACGACGTTGCTAAGAAATACCAGGAAGCCGTTAGATTATATAACAATAAGAACTATTCTAAAGCACTAATTTTATTTGAAGATCTGACGCAGAAATACCGCGGTCGCGCGGAGGCGGAAGAGTTAAATTATTACTATGCTTACACCCTATATCGTTTAGGGGATTACACCACTGCACGTTTTCAATTTAAGAGTTTTGCGGACATGTATCCTACCAGCAAGAATGCAGAGGAATGTCGTTACATGTATGCTTACTGCTTTTATCTGGAATCTCCGAATTCATCTCTTGATCAGGAGAACACTTACAAAGCGATTGACGCCATGCAGCTATTCATCAACCTTTATCCAAAAAGCGAGCGTGTAGCACAGGCTACAGAATATATTAATAACTTGAGGGGTAAACTGGAGGATAAAGCATACGCAAATGCTAAGCTGTATTATGACCTTGGCGGATATGATCTTACCAATTATAAGGCAGCTGTTGTTGCTTTGCAAGCTGCACAGGTTGATTTTCCAGACATTAAGTATGCCGAAGAAATGGATCTACTGACGGTAAAATCTCAATACCTGTACGCAAAGAACAGCTTTGAGACCCGCCAGGAAGAACGTTTCAATGAAGCTATGCAGTTTGCTGATGACTTTGTACAATCTCATCCAGAGAGTAAATACCTTAAGGAGGTAAACGATTTAAAAGCAGAAAGTGAAGCTGGCATTGAAAATGCGAAGCGTGTATTGGCTGAAATTGCTAAGCAGAACGAAAAATATAAAGAAACGCTTGAGAAAGAAGCTAAGAGAGATAGTACTAGAAACACGATTAAAACCCCAACAACATAATGAATACGAACAAACCCGCTGTACCAAATACAACCGTTACCAGAAATGTTAATGATTTAGATCAAAAGACTGAAAACATCTATGAGTCTTTAGTGATCATCGCTAAGAGGGCAAACCAGATCTCAAACAACATCAAAGAAGAGCTACACGGTAAATTAGCAGAATTTGCGTCTTCAAATGATAATCTGGAGGAAATTTTCGAAAATAGAGAACAAATAGAAATCAGCAAGCATTATGAGCGTATGCCTAAGCCTTCGCTAATTGCTATCGATGAATTTCTGAATGATAAGGTTTACCATAGAAACCCTGCAAAAGAAGAAAGCAATAAGGCATAATTCTAATTGCATCCCCAATTGCAATAGACCATGCTCAAAAATAAAAACATTATCCTTGGCGTTTGCGGCAGTATCGCAGCATACAAATCGGCCTCCCTGGTTCGATTGCTTGTAAAAGCAGGTGCAAACGTCAAGGTTATTCTTACTGCAAATGCAGCGGCGTTCATTAGACCCCTTACCCTTGCGACCCTTTCCAAAAATCCAGTTTATACCAGGTACTACGAGGAAGAAACCGGCGTATGGAGCAACCATGTGGAACTTGCACTTTGGGCAGACTATTTCCTGATCGCACCGACAAGCGCTAATACGCTCTCCAAAATGGCAAATGGAGTATGTGATAACCTGCTTTCGGCGGTATACCTCTCAGCGAAATGTCAGGTACTCTTTGCGCCAGCAATGGATCTGGACATGTGGAAACATGAAAGTACCCAGCAAAACATCCATAAACTTCAGGAATTCGGAAATCTGATGATTGCCCCGGGTAGTGGCGAACTGGCCAGCGGACTTGTTGGCGAAGGCCGTTTAGCAGAGCCGGAAGAAATTTTTGAATTTTTAACCAGTCACATCCGGCAGGGGTTGCCATTACTTGGTAAGAAAGCGCTCGTTACGGCCGGGCCCACTTATGAGGCGATTGATCCGGTGCGATTTATTGGTAATCACTCGTCTGGCAAGATGGGTTTCGCTTTGGCACATGCCTTACATAGCCTTGGAGCAGAAGTAACATTAATCAGCGGCCCAAGCAGCGAACAGGCAGATCCTTCCATTAATAGAATCAATGTACGTTCTGCAGCAGAGATGCATGATGCCTGTCTTACGCATTTTCCAGGTAAAGCAATCACGGTTATGAGTGCAGCAGTTGCCGATTATACACCAATAGATGTTGCCGGAGAGAAAATTAAGAAGCAGGATCAGACACTCAGCCTTACACTGAAGAAAACAGTTGATATTCTTGCCGATCTGGGGAGTAGAAAGTCAGCCCAGCAGATCCTGGTGGGATTCGCATTAGANNGGAAGAATATGCAAAAGACAAACTCAGGCGTAAAAACCTGGATCTGATTGTATTGAACTCCCTGAACGATACGGGTGCAGGATTTGGAGTAGCAACTAATAAAGTCACTATATTTAATAAGGCATTTGAGAAGAAAGAGTTCGGGATGAAATCAAAAGCTTCCGTAGCCTTCGACATTTGTCAGGAGATCATTAGCTTGCTCTAATATGAAAAAGGTAATCCTGCTCATTCTTTTCAGCCTCTTTATTTCAGAGAGTCATGCGCAGGAGTTGAACGCGAGGGTGCAACTGCTTGCCCCTACAGTATCGAACCTGAATCCCAACAATCTGGCGATGCTCCAGGAAGTGATTCGAAATTTCCTGAACAATAACAAATGGAGTACAGGCACTTACCTGCCGCAAGAACGAATCGACTGCAATTTCGTAATCACAATCCGGGCTTGGGATGGAAATTCAGGATATCAGGCAGAAGCGCAGATACAATCATCCCGACCGGTTTTCGGCAGCACTTACAGCAGTACGGTACTGAACCTTACCGACCGCGATTTCAATTTCAACTATACTGAGGGGCAACCGCTCGATTTTTCGGACCAGAACTTCATCAACAACCTCAGCTCGATACTTGGGTATTATGCCTTCACAATCGTCGGGCTTGATAAAGACAGCTTCGCTCAAATGGCAGGCACACCATATTTCGTAAAGGCCCAACAAACCATGAACATTGCTCAGACTTCCGGGAATACCGGATGGAAAGCTGCTGACGGATTAAGGAACCGGTATTGGTTAAATGAGAATCTACTTAACACCAATTACCAGCCCCTACGTGCGTTTATTTATGCCTACCATTTGCAGGGCCTTGATCAGTTATCAAAAGATCAAGCTACCGCAGCCAGAAACCTTTATCGAAGTTTAGCTGAACTTAGTACCCTGAATAGACAACGCTTAGGGGCATATTTCCCGAATATCTTCTTTTCCGGCAAATCAGAAGAACTGGCAAACATCTACTCGGGACTTAATGCCAGCCAGAGACGCAGCGCGCTTGAGCTGCTTGCAACCATTGATCCGGCAAATGCAAGCAAATACGAATCAGTAAAGTAATATCTTCCGCTTGATTAGCTGACTCCTTTACCGCACGAGATCCTGCCGCCATTACTCAATTAAAATCTTAAGCATCAATATTTTTTTTAAATAATTTGCATTGTACGAATACATTCGTAGATCTATGTACGAAACAATTCGTAATACAAAGATGACAGCGGAGCTAGAGATTAAACCTACTGAAAGTGAAATGGAAATCCTGCAGATTTTGTGGGCCAAGAAGACCTGTACGGTGCGTGAGGTACACGAAATATTGGAGAAGAATAAAGATGCCGGGTATACAACCACATTGAAGTTGATGCAGATTATGCATGAGAAGGGGTTGGTGGATCGGGACACGAGCTCAAAGACCCACATTTACAAACCATTATTGAATCAGCAGAAAACCCAGCAGCATCTGGTAAGCAGAATGATTGAAAACGTTTTTAACGGCTCTGCCAGCCGGATGGTTATGCAAGCATTAGGAAATCACAAAGCCAGCAAAGAAGAGCTTGAAGCAATTAAGCAATATTTGGAAGATCTAAGTAAAAAATAAAATCATGGAAACATTGTTTAACACCATCATCACTGCATTTGGATGGAGTATCTTCCACTCCTTGTGGCAAGGTGCCATAATCTACGGCCTGCTGTTTTTAGCCCTGACCACGCTGCCCCGCATGAGTGCCCGGTTGAAGCACAATCTTGCATTTGGGGCAATATGCCTGATGTTTGGAGCTTTTCTGTTAACTTTTGTTTCCACCTTAAAAACACCAAACTCAGCATCTAATATTAACATTAGGCCTGGGGTCTCCTTTTCCCAGGAAATTAGCCAAACACCAGAATCGTTCAGCCTTGCAGTTATCGCAGAGCAGTTCTTCCCGTATCTTGTGGCGCTATATATTGCGGGCCTGCTGGTTCAAATCACCTTATTGATCCACAGTTATCGCAAACTGGATTCACTGAAGCGATCTGAACATATTCCCGTTCCAACAATTTGGCATCAACGCTTTCTGGAAGTACTTACACAGCTGAAAATAAGACGGGCTGTACAGTTCAAGTTGTCCAACAAAGTCAACGTACCGCTTGTCATTGGCTATTTTAAACCCTTGATATTATTTCCCTTCAGCATGGCCAGCCAATTAAATCTTCAGCAGGTTGAGGCCATTCTGATCCATGAATTATCGCATGTGCGACGTAATGATTTTCTACTGAACCTGATTAAAACCTGCATTGAAACCACTCTGTTCTTTAATCCTTTTGTATGGCTCAGCAGCAAATTCATCAGTATAGAACGCGAACATGATTGTGACGATCTGGTCGTAGAATTTACTGGACAGCCAGTCAGCTATGCACATGCGCTTCTTAAAATTGAAATCCTTAAAGAAAAAGACACACCTGCACTTTCTTTGGCCGCAAGCGGATCAAGTCAGCACCTATATCATAGAATTAAGCGAATCACCGATATGAAAACAACGTACATGAATGTAAAGCAGCGCATCTTTGCAGTTTCACTAACATTGGGAACCATCATTTCCCTTGCCTGGGTAAGTCCTGCTAAGGATAAAGAACAGGTAAAAACTGCTGCATNNCTGCAAAAGACGTCGTAAAACACATTGAAGGGCTCACACAAAGGGTAACCACGGGAGAAGTCTTAGTAACACAGCGGAATGCCAAGCTGAGCTTGCCAATTGATACACCGAAGAAAAAGAAAAAGGTTAAGATCATTACTGTCGACGAAAAGGGTAATAAAAAGGAATACAGTTCTGTAAGTGAATTACCGGACACTCTCAAAAATGAAGGAACCCAGCGGGTATATTTGTTCAAAGCCGATGAATTTCCGGTAGATTCTCCTACCGTACTTGCATTTAGAAGAAGTGCGGAGGCACTGGGCAAACACATCAACTCACCTGAAGCGACCGCGAAATTGGAAAAGCTTGGCTTAGATATGCAAGGTCAGGGGGAAGCGATTGCAAAGCGTTTCAACACTCCTGAAGAACGTGCAAAGTGGGAAAAGCTAGGTATTGAAATGCAAAAACAGAGCGAAGTATTTGTAAAGCAATTTAATTCACCGGAAGAAAATGCGAAACGTAAGGAATTAACGGAATCTTTGAAAAAGAATGCTGAGGAACTGCGCTTAAAATTGAACAGCCCGGAACACAAGCAAGAGATAAAGAACCTGAATGAAGAAATCCGTAAAAATTCCAAGGAGCTTCAGAAGATGTTAATGAATCCTGAAATGGAAAAGCAGCTTAAATCTATGAGTTTTAGCTTTAAGTTTGACCCTGAAATCCATGAGTCCAGGTCTTTGAGAAACTCTGAAGAATATAAAAAGTTGAAAAAAGAATTCGAAGAAAAGGTTGAGAAATTGAAAAAGAAACAGGANNACAGGAACGAAAGAAATCCTGATTCATGGACCAATAATAAAAAAGGCAGATCTTTATCTGCCTTTTTTTGTTGTAAACAAATAAACTTGCAAGGCTAAGTTTTCATAATTTAGCAAATGAAATATGCTACAAAAACTTTCTATACGTAATTACGCATTAATCGATAGTGTTGAACTTGAGCTTGAGAAAGGTTTGAACATTGTAACCGGAGAAACCGGTGCCGGGAAGTCCATTATGCTGGGTGCCCTCTCATTAATCCTGGGTCAACGCGCAGAAACCAAGTATTTTTTTAATCAGGAAAAGAAGTGTGTGATTGAAGGTACATTCAAACTGAATGAGAACTCACAGCACCTATTTCACGAGCATGATCTGGATTATCAGGAGGAAAGCATTCTACGGCGCGAAATTTCCATTGATGGAAAATCCCGTGCTTTCATTAATGATACTCCGGTAACCCTTTCCGTGATGAAACAGGTAGGTGAAAAGCTTATCGACATTCACTCCCAACATGCTACACAGGAGGTCAGTGATGCAGTATTCCAGCTTTCCATAGTAGACACGCTGGCCAATCACATGCCTTTGCTTACCGAATATCGCCAGCGTTATCATACTTACCGCAAGTTGAACAAGCAGCTAACTGCCATGCAGGCCGCCGCCGATGAAGCCAGAAGCAAGCAGGATTATGAGCAGTTCTTATTCAATGAGCTGGATGCCGCGAACCTGCAACCCGACGAACAGGAACAACTTGAAACAGAACTGGAAGCCCTGAACAACTCTGAAAGCATTAAGCGTAGCTTGATGAACAGCTATGCACTCTTAAGTGAGCAGGAAGTTTCCGTATTGCCGATGCTTAAGGAGGTGGTTAGCCAGCTAAACAGCATTGAGAAGTATAATCCAGAATACGAAAGTTTGAACGAGCGACTGAGATCAAGCTTAATTGAGCTTAAGGATGTATCTGAAGAACTTATGGTATTGGAAGAATCGGTCGTTTTTAGTGTGTCCAGGGTTGAAGAGATCAATACCAGGTTAGATATCATTTACGCTTTGCAGCAAAAACACCGGGTAAAAACCATAGAAGAGCTCATTCAGATCCGTGAGGCCTTAAGCAATAGTCTCCACAAACTGATGACCGGTGACGAGGAGATTGAAAAGCTTCAGATTGACCTTGAGCGCATGCATGCTGAACTGGAGAAAAAAGCCGACAAGCTTTCGCAGAACCGCAGCAAGTCTATCAAGAGTTCAGAAAAGCAGATTGATGAAATCCTGATGCAGGTTGGTATGCCTAATGCAAAGATCCACCTGGAACAAACCGTTCTTGATGAATTGGGTAAGGATGGTAAGGACCAGATCACCCTGCTATTCTCGGCGAATGCCGGACAGGCACCCGCTCCGGTCGGAAAGATCGCCTCAGGTGGTGAGCTGTCCAGGCTGATGCTGGCAATTAAATCCATCATGGCCAAACATACCGCACTGCCGACCTTAATCTTCGATGAAATTGACACTGGTATTTCTGGGGAAACCGCACTTCGCGTAGGCGATGTAATCGGACACCTGGAAAAGAATATGCAGGTACTTTGCATCACCCACTTACCGCAGATTGCCTCTAAAGGCCAGGCGCATTACTTTGTGTACAAACATGAAGCAAAAGATAAAACGACAACAGGCATAAGAAGGCTAACGGCACCAGAACGGGTTGATGCTATCGCTGAGATGCTTAGCGGCAAAAATCCAGGTAGCTCCGCACTGGAGAACGCAAAAGACCTGCTGGGCTATAAAAATTAATAAGCCGAATACTGAAAAGAAAAATTTACTAACTTCGGGTTGTTAAGTTAGGCCTTAACAAAACATTAAAAGTAGAAATATGTACAACTTATTAAAAGGTAAACGCGGCATCATTACCGGTGCATTAGATGCAAATTCTATCGCATGGAAGGTTGCTGAAAAAGCACATGAAGAGGGCGCAACATTTGTGTTAACCAATGCCCCTATTGCTATGCGCATGGGTGAGATCAACGTATTGGCCGAAAAAACAGGTTCTCAAATTGTTCCTGCAGATGCAACCAATGTTGACGAACTAACCAACTTGTTTACTCAATCTCAAGAAATACTAGGTGGCAAAATAGACTTTGTATTACACTCGATCGGCATGAGTGTTAATATTCGAAAGAAAATTCCTTATACAGAATCTAACTATGATTATTTCATGAAAGGTATCGATGTATCTGCGATGTCTTTCCACAAAATGCTTGCTGTTGCAAAGAAGCTTGATGCCATTGCTGAAGGTGGTAGTGTTGTGGCCCTTACCTATATGGCAGCTCAACGTACCTACCCTTTCTATACAGATATGGCTGACATCAAGGCAATGCTGGAATCTATTGCAAGAAGCTTTGGATACCATTATGGCGTTGAAAAGAAAGTTAGGATCAATACTGTTTCTCAATCCCCTACCAAAACTACTGCCGGTACAGGTATCAAAGGCTTCGGCGATTTCTATGATTTCGCTAATTCAATTGCGCCGCTTGGAAATGCAGATGCTGAATCTTGTGCCGACTACTGTGTGACCTTGTTCTCGGACCTAACCAGAATGGTGACCATGCAGAACTTGTTCCATGATGGTGGCTACTCATCTACTGGTGTAAGTGACGATGTAATGAAGCGCTTAGGCATTGGTAACGAAGGCGAATAAGCTTTCTCCAGCCCTACAGAAACTTAATAATGTTAAATACTGAAAGTCCCCATACGGGGACTTTTTTATTTGGATATACAACTAATATATTAGTTATTTGAGTATATGATTAGACAGATCACATTAGCCATATTCCTCCTTCTGCTCTCCACTGCGGTATATGCACAAAATTTGTCCATCACTGGTGTAGTCAGAGACAAAAAGGGGCTGGAACTTCCCGGTGCCGGCGTATATCTGAGCAATTATAAAAATGCAACCTCTACTGACGGCCGCGGTAGGTTTACGCTCCGGAACTTGAAACCTGGCAACTACGACGTATTGGTGCAGATGATGGGATATCTCCCTTACACGAAGAATGTGGTTTTGTCGGACAAATCTGTAAATATCCAAATTATACTTCAGGAAAGCTCTATTCAATTGAGTGAAGTGGTGATCCGGACTGACCCTGACCGCGAGAAGTATTTACAGGTATTTAAAGAGTTCTTTATCGGTAAAACACCTAATGCAGAAAAGTGCAAAATTCTCAATCCTGGAGTATTAAGGGTTGACTATGATAAAGACAGGAGGATACTTACAGTTAAATCGGACGACTTCCTGATTATTGAAAATAAGGCGCTCGGCTATAAACTGCGCTACATGCTGCAGTTCTTTGAATACAACTACAATACCAGGATCGTGTACTACAGCGGGCTGCCCAACTATCAGGAAATGAAAGGAAGCAAAGCAGCCAAAAACCGCTGGATCAGAAAACGCGAAACTGCCTACTATGGGTCGACACAACACTTCTTCAAATCGCTGTACGCAGGTACAAGCAATCAGGAAGGCTACTTGTTACACAAACTCATCAAGATTCCAAATACGCAGCGCCCCGCTGACAGCATTATCAACAGGCATGTTTCCCGGCTAACGGCGAATAGGAATGTTGTTATTCGGATTGGCTCCGCAGTTAACGATTCTCTGAAATACTGGATGAAGGTGAGAGAAATGCCCAAAGAAATTAGTACTTTAAACCGCCAGGAGATATTATTGGATACACTTATTAAGCAGCAGTACCGCGACTTGAAATCCATGCGCTTCAAAGATCAGCTCTATGTTGTGTACACGAAAGAAAGAGAAACCACTGCGTATACCAATATGTCGGGGCACTCGGTAAGCAGACCCCTTGACATCCCGAATTACCAGATTTCCATAATCAACATGCTTAAATCACCAGTTCATTTCTATGAAAATGGAGGTGTTTATGAACCGAAATCTTTATTATATGAAGGCCACTGGGCCTATGAAAAGATTGCAGATATGGTGCCTATGGACTATGTGCCAGTACGACCTCAATAAAGCAGCAGTAAGTTTAAAATCTCCTCAAGTTTTTTAGCATTTACTAATAATATTAGTAATTTTACAGTATGGACTTAGATGCAGAAAAATCATCCAGTTACTTCAAAGGCCGCGGAGCTCAAGTAAATCCCCATAACCATTTTCTAAAACATGATTATGTAAAGGAGCACATGGAAGGTATAGACGAATGGGAAGAAGAGGATCAGAAAACCAGCTTTATTTTTGCTGATGCCAAGTCGATCGTAAACAAAGTTGATAGTCCGGATGTCGGCATGGAATATTCCTTAAACCCATATCAGGGCTGCGAACATGGCTGCACCTACTGTTATGCGCGGAACAGTCACGAATATTGGGGCTTTAGCGCCGGACTAGAGTTTGAAAGAAAGATCATCGTTAAGAAAGAGGCACCTCAGCTGTTCAGGAAATTCCTGGAGAAAAAAGGATGGAGTGCAGGTATAATCTCACTTTCAGGCAATACGGACTGCTACCAGCCTGCCGAACGCAAATTCAAACTTACCCGGCAGTTACTTCAAATTGCACTGGAGTATAAACAGCCAGTGGGTATGATCACGAAAAACGCCCTGGTCCTCCGGGATCTCGACATCCTGAAAGAAATGGCAAAGGAAAAGTTGTGTATGGTGTACGTGTCCATAAACAGCCTGAATGAAGATCTCCGCCTGAAAATGGAACCAAGAACTGCAACAGCTGTACAGCGCCTGAAGGTCGTAGAACAACTCAGTGCGGCTGGCATTCCGGTTGGTGTTATGGTTGCACCGCTTATTCCGGGGCTCAGTGACCACGAAGTTCCTGCCATATTAAAGGCAGTCGCTGAACGTGGTGCCCAAAATGCCGGGTACACTGTGGTGCGTCTAAATGGCGCAATTGGTGGAATATTCAAAGACTGGTTGCAAAAGAACTTTCCCGACAGGTTCGATAAGGTTTGGCACATGATTCAATCTTGTCATGGAGGTCAGGTTAATGATAGCCGTTTTGGAGAACGCATGCGTGGAAATGGGAACATTGCGCAGCTAATAAACGATACTTTCAAGCTGCACTGCAGAATTAATAAGATAAACTTGAACCCCGTTGAACTTGACTCAACCAAGTTTAAGGTACCAAAGTCACAACTAAATCTATTCTAAACATACGTAACCAAGCAATTACAAGATATAAGCAACAAATTGGAAGGGTTTTAAAAATTTAGACCTACAAAAAAGCCCGTTGATGTTTGTCAACGGGCTTTAGTTATGATCACGAAAGCTTAGGCGCCTTCTTCTTTCTTCTTTTTCTTACCAGGGCTTCTGTTCTCAACAGTAATTTGATCGCTTTCTTTATTGTAATCGATCTCAAGAACATCTCCTTCACTAACATCGCCTTTCAAGATTTCTTCAGCGATTGGATCTTCCAGATACTTCTGGATAGCACGTTTTAGAGGGCGTGCACCGAAGTTGCTATCAAAACCTTTATCAGCAATGAAATCTTTAGCTGCATCAGTAAGTTTGATCTCATAACCAAGGTTATGAACTCTACCAAACAGTGATTTCAATTCAATATCAATGATCTTGAAGATCTCGTCTTTACCTAAAGTGTTAAAGACAACCACATCATCAACACGGTTCAGGAACTCAGGAGCAAAAGCACGC
>DCLG01000084.1:0-6239 GCA_002320935.1 Pedobacter sp. UBA1654
CCGCCACCAAATACGGAGCCGATCGGATTTGTAAGATACGAATACGCAAATACCAAGGAAGGTTACGAGGCTGCAGGCCGCGAGCTTGTTAATCCACTGGAAGTTAATGATCAGAACCTGCTATCAGGTAAAAAATACTATACTGTGTTCTGTGGCCCTTGTCACGGTGACGAAGGTGATGGTAAAGGACACCTGGTTAAAATTGAAAAATACAGCGGAGTACCGTCTTATCACGGTGATGCTGCATCTTCAAGAGGTGGATTGATGAAAGACCTGAGTCCGGGTAAAGTATACCATACCATTATGTATGGTTTAAATAATATGGGTTCACATGCATCACAGTTAACTCCAGAAGAGCGTTGGAGAGTGGTAATGTGGGTTCAGAGATTACAACAAAAATAAATAATAGAAAAGCAAGAGATAAATGGGAACTCATAATTATAATTTTACCGAGCAGTTCGAGTTTACGGGCAAACCAAAAATGTTAAGCATTGTTGGCATCGTTATCGGATTGGCTGCAATTGGATATGGTCTTTCCGATCATGAACTTCATGAAAGGACATTTGCAAACCTGTTATTAATGGGCTACTACTTTGCATTCGTTTGCATGTCGGGTGCTTTCTTCTTAGCCTTGCAATATGTTGCACAGGCAGGCTGGTCGGCATCGATTCTTCGTGTGCCTCAGGCAATGGCCAGAACACTGCCTTTGGCTGCTGTTGTATTATTACTGATCATTGGTGCCGGTCTATATACCCATAACTTGTACCACCACTGGAATGCAGCAGGACTTACCGATCCAAACTCTGAGCATTACGATAAGTTAATTGCTGGTAAATCAGACTACCTGAACGTACCGTTCTTTATGTTCCGCGAGGTGCTTTTCCTTGCCATATACAGCTTCTTCGCCGTGATGTTCGCTAAGAACTCCGTAAATGAAGACTTAGAAGGTGGGTTAAATTACTACAACAAGAACTTTAAATATGCGGTCGTGTTCCTTGCACTTTATGGGTTCACAACTCCGATTTTTTCTTTCGATACCATCATGTCTATTGAGGCACACTGGTTCTCAACAATGTTTGGTTGGTATAACTTCGCTTCAATGTGGGTTTCATGCTTAGCAATCATTGCTGTAATTCTGATTCTGCTAAAAAAATCAGGGTACATGCCATGGGTGAACAGCAGTCACCTGCACAACCTTGGACAGTTTATCTTCGGTTTCTCAATCTTCTGGACCTACACCTGGTTCTGTCAGTTCTTACTGATCTACTATGCAAACATGCCGGAAGAGACCGTTTATTTCTACAAACGTCTTGAATACTATAAGTTTTGGTTCTACCTGAACCTTCTTTTAAACTTCCTTGTACCAGTGTTCTTGTTAATGGACAGAGACAACAAGCGTAGTGAAAATGTACTTCTAACCGTATCCATCCTTATTATTTGTGGTCACTGGGTAGATTTATATCAAATGATCATGCCTGGTTCTGTAGAAAGCCACAATGGTTTTGGATTTATTGAAGTAGGAATAGCAGCTGGTTTTATTGGATTGTTTACCTTTGCAGTATTAAGTGCTTTAAGCAAGCAGCCGTTGATCGCTAAGAACCACCCGTTCTTAGAGGAGAGTTTGAATCATCATTTGTAAGGTGTTCATTTTAAGAATAATTATATTATAGTACTTGAAGTACAACATACTACTTTTAAGAAAATGAGTCTAAAAAATTTAATAAGTAAAAAGACATTTGCGGGTCTGGCGGTTATGTTAACTGCATTTGTAAATACCACCAGCGTATTTGCACAGGAAGCCGCCGCTGCTGCTGCAACTACGGCCAAAACTGTGGACATGGGGCCGATATATAAATCTGCGTTATTCTATGTCCTGCTATTCTTGTTGCTATGCTTATTTGTAGCTATAGTTGGAAAGGCACTCCGGGTTTATGAACTGACCCGTACTGCACAAGATAAACCTGAAGGTATAAACTGGGATACCGTTAATGCGGTGCTCTTCCTGTTATTCCTGATCGTAGGTCTATATGGCGTATATTGGGAATACACGGTTCACGGAAACATGATCCTTCCTGAAGCGGCTTCAGTGGATGGGGCCGAGATTGATAAAATGTTCAACATTACATTGATCATCACAACAATCGTTTTTATCGCTACGCACATTCTTCTTTTTCTTTTCTCTTTCTTTTACAAATACAATCCAAACAGAAGAGCATACTTTTACCCACACAATAATACCATTGAAAAGATCTGGACGATTATTCCGGCATTGGTATTATCAGTATTGGTGGTAATGGGTTTCATTACCTGGAGAACAATTTTCTATAAAGTTGTAGATCCAAACAATAAACCTTTGAATATTGAGATTACTGCACAACAGTTTGCATGGTATGTAAGATATCCGGGTGCTGACGGCGTTGTAGGTGTGAAGAACTACAAAATGGTAACTGGTCTTAACACATTGGGTATCGATTTTAAAGATAAAAACACGCATGACGACCAGAACGCTGAGGAGATCGTAATTCCGGTAAATAAACCGGTACGTTTCGCAATCGACTCAAAGGATGTTATTCACGGTTTTTATATGCCACACTTCCGTGCGCAGATTCTTGCTAACCCTGGTATGAAAACTTACTATGAGTTTACACCAACGATTACCACGACTGAGATGCAGGCTAAAACAAATGACCCTGCTTTCAAATATGTATTGCTTTGTTCTCAGATTTGCGGTTCAGGGCACTACAACATGCAGCGTACCGTTAGAGTGGTTAGTCAGGAAGAATATAATGAGTGGATTGTACAACAGCCTCTATACATCACCAACGACTTAAGAAAGCAATTTAACTTACCTGTGGTTGCTGAACCTGATGGGCCTGAACCAGCTCCTGCACCTACACCAGGTCCTGGTCCTGATTCTCTTGGAACAGACAGCGGTGCTGTTAGAAAAACTGATTTGGCCAAATTAAATTAACATACTGGATAGTAATATTATGTCAACGATAACTTTACACGATACGCATAAACACGATGGTCATGATGCGCATGCGCATGATCATCACAAAGAAACATTCTTAACGAAGTATGTTTTCAGTCAGGATCACAAGATGATCGCCAAGCAGTTTTTGATCACTGGTATCATCATGGCTGTAATTGCGATGATTCTGTCTATTCTTTTCCGTCTGCAACTGGCATGGCCTGACGAAAGTTTCCCTTTATTGGAGACATTCCTGGGTAAATGGGCTGAGGGTGGTAGGATCCGGCCGGAGTTCTATCTGGCACTGGTAACCATTCACGGTACCATCATGGTATTCTTTGTATTAACTGCCGGACTATCCGGTACTTTTAGTAACCTCCTGATTCCTTTGCAACTTGGCGCACGTGACATGGCATCTCCATTGATGAACATGTTGTCATACTGGTTGTTCCTTGCTGCTTGTTTGGTGATGATGGGTTCATTCTTTGTTCAAACCGGCCCTGCAAGTGCTGGATGGACTATCTATCCACCATTGTCTGCATTACCTAAAACGATCTCCGGATCCGGAACGGGTATGACCATGTGGTTGATCAGTATGGTTATGTTCGTGGCATCACAGCTTATCGGTGGTATCAACTATGTAAGTACGATCTTAAACATGCGTACTAAAGGGATGGACCTTTGGAAAATGCCATTAACGATCTGGGCTTTATTCCTGACCGCAGTATTGGGTATTCTTTCTTTCCCTGTATTGGTTGCTGGTGTTGTATTATTGATCTTTGACAGAAGCTTCGGTACAAGTTTCTACCTTTCAGATATTGTTATTGGATCTCAGGTTCTACCTAACGAAGGTGGTTCTCCAATCCTTTGGCAACACTTATTCTGGTTCCTTGGTCACCCTGAGGTATACATCGTAATTATGCCGGCATTGGGTATCTCCTCTGAGGTTATCGCGGTAAACTCAAGAAAGCCAATTTTCGGTTACCATGCGATGGTTTACTCGCTCATTGGTATCATGGTATTATCATTCATCGTTTGGGGTCACCACATGTTCGTAACGGGTATGAACCCGCTATTGGGTGGTGTGTTCATGATCACAACTTTGATCATTGCTGTTCCATCTGCGATTAAGACCTTTAACTACCTGGCAACATTATGGAGAGGTAACATCCGTTTCACACCGGCGATGTTGTTCGCTATCGGTATGGTTTCTTTCTTCATCTCTGGTGGTTTGACTGGTATCTTCTTAGGAAATGCTTCTTTGGACATTAACTTACACAATACATACTTCGTAGTAGCCCACTTCCACCTTGTAATGGGTTCTGCAGCGATCTTTGGTATGCTTGCGGGTGTTTACCACTGGTTCCCTAAGATGTTCGGTAGAATGATGAATCCAAAACTGGCTTATCTTCACTTCTGGATCACATTTGCTTGTGCGTACCTGGTATTCTTCCCATTACACTTCTTAGGTCTTGATGGTGTACCTCGTCGTTACTATGCATTCACTGAATTTGAATTCATGCAGAAATGGGTTACCGTGAACGTACTGGNNATTTGAGTTTATGCAGAAATGGGTTACAGTGAACGTATTGGTTACCTGGGCTGCTATTGTTGCTTCATTGGCACAAGTTGCATTCCTTTTCAACTTCTTCTATTCGATTTTCAAAGGAAAACGTGCTACTCAGAACCCTTGGGAGGCGAACACTTTAGAATGGACCACTCCGGTTGAGCATTTACATGGTAACTGGCCAGGTGAAATTCCAACAGTATACCGTTGGCCATATGATTACAGTAAGCCAGGTGCTGAGGAAGATTTCATTCCACAGACGGTACCTTTCTCTCAAACCATGAGCTCTAACGTTCCGCATGATTTCGATGGCAACACCGAAGCTGAGCGTATCCAGGAAGAATGGATGGCGAAGCAAGAGAAAGCAGAGCGCGAGAAAGTTGACTAACACAAATAGTCTTTAAACATATTATTGGGGTATCTGCTTGAGTATATACTCATACAGATACCCCAATTTTTTAACCATACTTCAAGCATGATTTCAAAATCTGAACGAAGATTTGTCAGGCTAAATCGCTTCACTATTTTATTCACCCTGCTGCTTATTCTTGCAGGTGGTATCGTTAGAAGTACCGGCTCAGGAATGGGCTGTCCCGACTGGCCAAAGTGTTTCGGTCAGTATATCCCGCCAACTTCGGTTGATCAGCTTCCATTGGGTTATGAACATCATTTCATTGAGGAACGTGTACGCAAAAATGAGCGTTTCGCAAATTCACTTGAAAAGCTGGGCAAGGTAGAGCTCGCGCAGAAGATTCGTGAAGACAAGACGCTTGTGATGCCCGAATCTTTTAATGCCGCCAAGACCTGGACAGAGTATATTAACCGTCTTACAGGTGCCATCACCGGGCTTCTATTGGTTGCAATTGCTGCTTACGCGTTTATATATAGAAAAACTGCTACAAGAATTCTTGTGCTCAGCATTATCAATCTTTTTGTTGTTGTTTTTCAGGCCTGGCTGGGTTCCATTGTTGTTTCTACCAATTTGCTGGCTTGGGTGGTAACCATTCACATGTTGTTTGCCCTCGTACTACTCGCAATCCTGGTTTACACATACGACTATGCAAATCAACGTTTGAAGCCGCCTGTTGTGGTGATTTCCAAAGTAGGCTGGTTGAAGGTATTTATCCTTTTTACCATCGCTGTGAACGTTTACCAGATTGTAATTGGAACAGAAGTGCGGGAGCAGATTGATTTCATTTCAAAAAGCCTTGGCTATGAGCACAGGGAGGTTTGGGTAAGTAGGGTTGGTTCACTTTTCGACAATCACAGGAATTTGGGAATACTGCTTTCGGTGCTCAGTGTATTGGTCTACAAGTTTGTAATGGACAAATTTGGAGGTAAGGATACGGCAATAAAAGTTAGCAATTCTATTATAATTGTTTTGCTTGTTCAAATGGTAACTGGCTTTTTATTGTCTAACTTTGCGCTGCCGCCATTCGCTCAGGCCATGCATATTTTGTTTTCAACAGCATTATTCACATTACAATTTTATCTGTATTTGCTTGTTTATCGTGCGAATACTTACAATCAATAACATCACATAAATTGAAACAATTCTTCGCAGATTTCTCTAAATTAATTAAGCTACGACTGACGTTCCTCGTTGTTTTTTCAGCTTCGGTTACTTTTCTGATGGGCTCTAAAATGCAGGTAGCAAGGGGTGAGATAGATGGAATTGCCTGGGGAAACTGGCTGATT
>DCLG01000084.1:6257-6782 GCA_002320935.1 Pedobacter sp. UBA1654
ATTGTTTTAATGAGATTATTGAGAAAGACCTGGATAAACTGATGACCAGGACCAAGGACCGTCCAATGCCTGCAGGTCGTATGACCACCGGGCAGGGACTCGTTTCTGGACTGCTTATGGGTATGTTTGGAACCTGGCTGCTTGGTAAATTAAATCTCGAGACTGGTATTCTTTCCGTGTTTTCTATTTTGCTTTATGCCTTTGCGTATACGCCGATGAAGCGGAAGTCGCCGATTGCGGTATTTGTGGGTGCAATTCCAGGAGCATTGCCCCCATTGATCGGGTATCTCGCCGCACTTGGGCATGCGACCAACTTCCTGCCAATTGACTACCAGGTTGCGGTTATCTTATTTCTGATTCAATTTGTGTGGCAGTTTCCGCATTTCTGGGCGATTGCATGGGTACTGGATGACGACTACAAGAAGGCCGGATTCCGTTTGCTGCCAACTACCAAACGCGATAAGATTAGTGCGTTTATTACCTTGCTGAGTACAGTCGTGCTTATTCCGGTAAGTCTGTTGCCTA
>DCLG01000084.1:6809-47902 GCA_002320935.1 Pedobacter sp. UBA1654
ATTATGGCTTTGGTGGTATATACGTAACGATCATTTCTGTTCTCATAGGATTGTGGTTTACGTATACTGCATTGAAATTATTTTTGAAACAAGACCTGGAAAGTGCAAGAAAGGTCATGTTCGCCTCGTTTATTTATCTGCCGGTTGCACAGCTGGCACTATTGTTTGATTTCATAATAACATAATACATGGTACAATCACTTAATCATCACGAGACAAATTCCCATTATAAAGCGAAGAAATTTATAATCTGGCTATTTGTTGTCTCGTCAACCATCATGTTTGCGGGTTGGACGAGCTATTACATCGTATTTGCGGCTTCTAAATCTAAGGGACATGGTCTTGTTTTACCGGACTTGTTTCTTTACAGTACGATCGTTTTGCTGGCCAGCAGCATCTTTCTTTTTCTGTCAGCGAGGGCTTACCGGAACGGGCAACTTAGTACTCAGAAAACATTCCTTTGGCTGACACTGTTACTAGGGGTAGTTTTCGGGTATTTACAGGTGGAGGCCTGGTCTAGTTTATACCAGAGTGGTGCTTTTCTGGTAAACAATAATGCAGCAATTTCCCTGATCTATATTGTTTCGGGAATTCACTTGCTACACATTTTTGCAGGCTTGATATTGATACTGAGGACACTGATGGGTGCTTACGGCAGGATTTCTACAGAACGTTTACAGTTCAGAATGGAGGTTTCTTCCATATTCTGGCATTTTATAGATATATTATGGATATATCTGTATGTTTTTTTACTTTTGAACAGTTAGACTTTTTAACAAACTATTACAAACTTTAAAATGGATTCATTATCACAATTAGATCAGGTAAAAACTACTCCGTGGAGCGGTGGCCGTTCACCGTGGTCGGTAGAGTACGGCAAAATAATGATGTGGTTTTTCTTACTATCAGATGCCTTTACTTTCTCCGCCTTATTAGTTTACTATGGCGCTCAACGCTTCTCAAAATTTACCTGGCCTGATCCTGATTTACTTTTCCAGTCTATCCCTGGTATAACAGATACTGGTGCACCACTGGTGTTCGTAGGGATTATGACTTTCATTTTGATCATGAGCTCTGTAACTATGGTTCTTGCAGTAGAAGCTGGCCACAGGAATTCTAAAAAAGAAGTAGTTGGCTGGATGATTGCAACCGTTATTGGTGGTTTCATGTTCCTGGGATGTCAGGCACTTGAATGGAGCCATTTGTTTCACGAAGGTTTTGGCTGGGGTGAGATCCCTGCTGCTGACCACCTGCAACGCTTTTTCGATGGCGAGGTTTCAGTAGTAGCTGCACAGCAATTCTCGAATCTATTCTTTACCATCACAGGTTTCCACGGGTTCCACGTATTTACTGGTGTTGTGCTTAACGTCATTATTCTTTGCATGGCCATTGCCGGTGTATTTGAAAGACGCGGACATTACCTAATGGTTGAAAAAGTTGGTTTATACTGGCACTTTGTTGACCTTGTTTGGGTATTCGTATTTACATTCTTCTATCTAATCTAATTTATACAACATTATGTCCGATCAACACATACATACTACTGATGGCCATGCTCACGGCGAGCATGAGGGTCTAACCAAGAAAAAAATATGGCAGGGATTCGGGATCTTATTATTGATTACCGTAATTGAATTCTTCATCGCATTATGGGTATTGCCTCACGGTTACATGTCTCATATGGTAGGGAATATCATCTATATTCTATTAACGATACTGAAAGCATTTTACATCGTTGCTTACTTCATGCACCTTAAATACGAAAAGTTAGGGCTGCAATTGTCGCTCACGGTGACGTTTATTTTTATCGTTTATTTCATTGTGCTCTTGTTAATTGAAGGAGAATATCTGCAGTTGCATATGCCATTCCAATAATGAAATTATTTCCAATAAAAAAAATCTTAATCCTGGTAACCATATTAGCGGTACCAGGATTTTTGTATTATTTACTACAGGATAAAGGTAAAAACCGCTATAAACCACTGCCTTTCTTTGGTCCTAAAGTTGTTGCCAATACCTTCCATAGTGTGCGTGGTAAACAGGTTGCTGATACCATCTATCATCAGGTTCAGAATTATCAATTGTTAAACCAGGCTGGTGACTCCCTTTCACTTGATACCTACAAAGGGAAAGTTGTTGTATTAAGCCTTTTCCATACCAAAGGGGATACCTACGGCGTGGATTTCACCAATAAAGCGGTAAAGGCATATCTGGCGAACTACGGTGATAATGACATTTTGCGGTTCGTAAGTATCAGTATTGATCCATCCTATGACCGCCCGGATGTTCTGAAGGACTATGCGCAGAAACTGGACGCTAAGGCTGGTAAATGGGATCTGCTTACAGGTGATAGTACTCAGGTTTTTGATCTGGTAAACAAACAACTCTTCGTAGATGCTCATAAAGTTTACGAAAATGGTGCTCCGAAATTTATTTACAGCAACATGTTTGTGCTGTTGGATACCCATCGCCGCATTCGGGGTTACTATGAAGCAACCAGTCAGCTTGCTTTATCAAAGCTTGACGATGAGATCAGGGTGCTCATAACTGAAGAGCTCCGCAATATGAAAGACGGCAGATAAAATTAAAATCAATGAATTTAACAGACAAATTATTCCTCAAGCTGGTATGGATTGTAACAGCGATCGTGTTAATTGTTGTAGTTGCACTTAAACTCGTTCCGCCACCTACAACTGTTCCGCCATTTCTATATATCTTGCCCCATCTTATTGGTGGTATCAATGCAACATGTGCCATCCTGCTGGTGGTATCCCTGATATATATTCGGCGTAAGAACATAAGGGCACATAAAATTACGAACATCATTACTTTTATACTTTCGGCTATCTTTCTGATCTTCTACATTCTTTTTCATCTTTATGTTAAAGACACCAAGTTCGGGGATGTTGATCACGATGGCTTGCTCTCTGCAACTGAAGCAGCGGCTGTCGGTGGTATTCGTTATGTATATTACTTTATCCTTTTAACACACATTTTGCTTGCGATCGTGGTATTGCCTTTAATTCTGGTTAGTTTCTTCAGAGGACTAAACATGCAGGTTGAAAAACACCGTAAGATCGTGAGATGGGCTTATCCCGTATGGCTTTATGTAGCCGTTTCGGGTGTTTTGGTTTACCTGATGATCTCACCATATTACAATTTTTAGTTTCGGCAATCGTTTAGTACGTATATTTGTTGTACAATAGCCAGTATTGCTGGTCTTTGATCAGATGATTACAACATACATCAAACTTACAGTTATGAAAAAAGCACTGCTGTTGATCTTCTTCGTTTTCTGCCTGATGTCGGTGAATGCCCCTGTGAGTAATGCACAGTGTGCAATGTGTTCCATAAATGCAGAGCAGGGCGCTGAAAATGGAAATTCTCAGACTAAAGGTATTAATGCCGGAGTACTCAGTCTGTTGGCTGCTCCCTTTCTGTTGATGGGTGGGATCGGTATTTTATGGTATCGTAAATACAAGGAACCACACCCAAGCAGTCCATTATGATCCGCCCGGATACGCTTAGCTTTATTCAAGCGCTCTCCGAGAATAATGACCGTACATGGTTTTTAGCGCACAAAGGTGAATATGAAAATGCCAAAGCTGACGTGTTGAATTTCATCAGCCTTTTGATTCCATTGCTGGCCACTGTTGATCCCGCCTTTCCCAAGGACAGTCCTCCTAAGAAACACTTGCTTCGTATCTACCGGGACATCCGGTTTAGCAAAGACAAACGACCTTTTAAGAATAACTTTGGTATCTACTTTTCAGTTTATGGAAAGAATGGAAATGAGCCGGGTTACTACATCAATCTTGCACCTGGGCAGTGCTTTTTTGCGGCTGGCTACTGGATGCCTGGGGCGGAAGATCTTAAGAAGATTCGTGAAGAGATCGACTATAATCAGGAGGAATTCCTGCGCATCATAAATGATAGCGGGTTTTCAGACCGCTTCATACTTGACCAAACAGATACCCTGAAGAAAGCACCAAAGGGCTATGCTCCTGATCATCCTCTGATCGGGGTGTTGAAACTTAAAAGCCTCACCGCAATATACCCGATTGCAGATGAAGACTTCTACAAAGCTGGTATCACTGAAAAAATACATCAGGCTTTTAAGCAAATCTATCCATTTATGTTATTTTTGAGAACCGCTATTGGCAGTTAGTCTATCAGCTAAACACCATTGCAGATACTTTTTTAATAACCGCCGGAAGGCTTAAACACATCAAATGAGAAAAATCAGTACGCTTTTAGCCGTTCTATTATTTTGCAGTGCATTTGTTTCATGTAAGATGATGTCCATGAAAGAATACAGGCGACTACTCGCCAGGCAAGATTCGTTAAACACAGGCTTATCGGGTGCGCAATTAAGCAACGAAAGTCTTGAGAACAGAATATCCAAACTTCGAAGAGACACTGCAGATTTAAATGGAAAACTATCCGATCTAAGGGAAAGGTATTCCGAAATGGACGCAAATTATACGAAACTACGTAACAACAGCTCAACAGAGATCAAACAGCTATCTGCAGATCTTAAAAAGCGTGAACAACGCCTTAAGGAAGTTGAGGAAGTATTACGTAAACGAGATGAGGCTACCAACCAACTTAAGGAAAAACTACAACAAGCCCTACTCGGATTCACAAAGAGCGGTTTAACGGTTGAGATTAAAAATGGTAAAGTATATGTTTCCCTTACCGATAAGTTATTGTTCCCTTCAGGAAGTATCATTATAGATGACAAAGGGCGGCAGGCCTTAACTCAACTTGCAGCGGTTTTGAAAGAACAACCAGAGATTAATATTGCCGTTGAAGGTCATACCGATACGCAAAAGGTTAATAACCTTGGACAGATTAAAGACAACTGGGATTTAAGTGTATTAAGATCCACATCTGTTGTACGCTTCCTGACAGAAACCGGGAAGGTAGAAAGTGTTAGAATGACAGCAACCGGGAAAGGTGAATTCCAACCTTTAGAATCAAATGTATCGGCGGAAGGCCGGAGCAGGAACCGGAGAATCGAGATTGTACTCTCTCCAAAACTGGATGAGCTTTACGACCTGATCAAACAATAAAGAGCAGTGAAGACAACGAAAAAAGGTGAGCCAAGTGGCTCACCTTTTTTTATTAATCCAAGTATTCCATGAGCGTCTGAAAAGAAACATGACGATCTTTAAACCTGGTATTTAGTTCTTCCTGTAGGGCAGGGGCATACTCCACTTTGTAGCTTTCATATTCTGCCCGGCTGTTCAGAATGAATTGCAGGCAATATGTCACGCCTTCATTTGGCGAATCCACAACCTTTAGCAAGCGATTTGACACGAACTTGCCCGTGTCCATAAGCGCAGGTATCTGAACCCCCTGCATCCAGGCCAGCCATTCAGTAGCTGCAGCCTCTTCAAGTATGATGGTGATGTTAAATAATAGCATGCACAAAGATAAAATTATAAGTACAGAATACGGCTTGCAGAATATTATCCTGAAGAAACTCCTGTGTCATGGTATTTTAATTGTTACCGTAAACCGCGTTTAAGTTGAAATAAATATCCTTATTTTGAGATTCTCCGGATTTCCAACAGGTAACAATGTTGGTGTATAGGGGCAATGGATAATGGTGTTCCGTACTTTTGTTTAATTAATGAGGACTTACTTCAACGTTTTATATTTATGCCTGATTTTTCCGCTGTTCTTGGCCTGCAAGCAACAACCGGAGAAGTTAATACCTGTAAATGACTTCTTTAAGTCACAGGAGCGTGTTGCTTTTGCCATTTCTCCTGACGGCAAAAACTTGTCCTACTTAAAACTCATCAAC
Organism: Pedobacter sp. UBA1654; assembly: GCA_002320935.1. Lineage (GTDB taxonomy): Bacteria > Bacteroidota > Bacteroidia > Sphingobacteriales > Sphingobacteriaceae > Pedobacter. The sequence continues at coordinate 12,622 of DCLG01000084.1, forward strand.
AAAAAACAAGAGCTTTTTGTTGAAAGTCTGGAAGATGGGAAAGCTACTCAGATTACCCGTTTGGATGATCATGTTATCGGTTACTACACTTGGGTGAGTGATAACGAATTGATCTACTACAAAGAAACCCAGGATCACAATAAGCAATCATCCGTATTCATTATCGACAAAACAGGCAGCAATGAAAGGCAACTGAATGAAAACGAAAAGAGTAGACTGCGGGTGCTTAAAGATCAGCTGATCGATAATAAATATCTGCTGGTCTCTTCAAATAAACGCGATTCTACCGTATTTGATGTTTACCGCTTAAACGTGAGAGACGGTAAAATGGAAATGGCAGTTAAAAATCCCGGTAACATCACCGATTGGATCACAGATTCTAAAGGACAACTACGACTTGCAATTTCAAGCGATGGTGTAAACGAAACATTGCTTTACCGGGAAAAAGAAAGTCAGCCTTTTTCCGCAATCCAAACCAACAGTTTCACCACTACTATAAAACCTATCTCGTTCTCTGAAACTCAGCCTAATGTGATCTATGCGATATCGAATGTAAACCGGGACAAGAATGCACTGGTTGAACTGGACTGTAAGACAGGTAAGGAAACTAAGGTCCTATTTCATAATGACACACTGAATGTTATAGATGCTCAATACTCGAGAAGTAAAAAGCGCATGGGATTTGTCATCTGTGAAACCTGGAAGAAAGAAAAGTTCTACCTTGATGATGCGGTAAAGCAGTTCTATAGTAAGCTTGATAAGCTACTGCCGGGCACAGAATACCGGATATTCGACCGCGATAAAGATGAAAACCTGTTCATCGTAAGAACTTTTACCGATAAAAATCCCGGGTCATATTATCTGTACTTTGCTAAAAAGGGTCAGATCAAAAAACTCAGTGACTTCAATGCTTCACTAAAAGAGCAGGATCTGGCCGAAATGAAGCCCATATCTTATACCTCCAGAGATGGTCTGAAAATCAATGGTTATCTAACTTTGCCAGTTAATCAGGCAGCGAAAAACCTACCCGTCGTGGTGCTTCCACACAATGGCCCCGGCAGTCGAAATACCTGGGGTTACAATCCGGAAGTGCAATTGCTTGCGAACAGGGGCTACGCGGTCTTTCAGATTAACTATCGTGGGTCATCAGGTTACGGCAAATCTTTCATGACGGCCGGATACAAGGAGTGGGGTGGCAAAATCAATAATGACATCAATGATGGAGTGCAGTGGCTTATTGAACAGAAAATTGCCGACCCTAAGCGGGTTGCCATTTATGGAACCGGCCTTGGCGGATATATTGCATTGAACAGTGTCTTCTCCAGTCCTGGTATGTACGCTTGTGCAGCATCAAACTCCGGTGTGATCAATCTTTTCAGCTACCTGAAATCCATACCGCCTTATTTGAAATCGAACCTGCAGACGTACTATACCATTGTCGGCAATCCCATAACTGACGTGGATTACATGCGTGAGGCATCACCCGTATTTCATGCGGAGAAATTTGATGTGCCATTGTTCATTGCGCAAAGCACCAACGACCCTAGTATAAATTCCGGCGAAGTTGTGCAGTTTGTAAAAGAGCTTAAAAAAAGAAAGGTTGACATCACCTATCTGGAAAAAGGCAAAGTAACTTCGCCGCTGGGCACGGAACAAAGCAGACAACAATTATACCTCGCCCTGGAACAATTTCTTGATATCAACCTGAAAAAGAAATAGCTTAGCGATCAATGACTGCAGATAAGAATAGCGGCTATCGTAAGAACTTTTCATTGATCATAACGTTCCTCATTCTGATCTCTGTATTCTTTGTGCTGTCTTTATTTCTAGCCTATAACTTCAGCAAGAAGTTTATTGAGAATGAGTTCGTATCTGAGAAAGTGAATGTGCTCGAAGCCAGCATCAAGCCATATAATGAGTTCTTCCAGAATAAACTGCCTGAAATTTCCTATTACAACGGTTACCTCGACTCGGCAACAACATCAAAGTTTGTAGATACCCTGTTGCTTCAGTATCCCTTTGTGTCAAAAGTTATCTTTTACGATACCGAGGTATCATCCGGTGCGGTACGCGACGGGCTGAATACCGGACACTTTGCCATGGGCCCCAAGTATGTTTACCAGTTTGGTAGCCTTGTACCAATGGATTCGGTAAAGTTATTCTCCAGAAATGATCCTTCAACGGCTATGCGGGGAGATGAATTTAATACCCTTGGTATCAAGCTGATCAATTACATCGAAAATCTCGATACCGTGAGGGCACCGACTGCAGATGAACTCTTCAGTAATTTCAGTGTGGTTCGTTCCAATAAAATCACCTACCTGAACATTCCCAGATTTGAAGATCTGAAAGTCTATAAACAGATGATGGAGCGCCGGTTATCTACCGCGCCCGTATATCAGCAGGATATGATGACCTTTTACCTTGATCCCGGTAAAATCAGGATCATCAATTCCAATCCAAAGCTTTACCAGAACATCCGGATTGAGCCGCTCACGTATGATCCGCTGGATACCTCTTCGCAGTTTGTAACCACGGAGATTACCCTTCCCGGGCCCTTCTCTGACTACAAACTGTACTTCATTTCTGCACAATCTTTCGTAGATAAAGCCATTTTCAGTTACTTTCTACCAATTGCCATTGTGCTAATGATCTTTTATGGCGTGCTCGTGCTCGTCGGATTTCTGATCTACCGGAACCTGAACATTAACCAAAAGATGTACAAGCTGCAATACGATTTCGTGAACAACCTTACCCATGAGTTTAAAACGCCCGTGAGCGTTATCAAAATAGCAGGAAACAACATCAGAAGTGCAGCAGCCTTAACCGAAAAAGAGCAGAAGATGTATGGCCGTATTCTGGATGAAGAGGCAGATAAACTAAATGGCTTGATGAACAAGCTGCTTGCTTTTACACAGATTGAAAACAAAGCCATTCAGTTGCATCAGGAGAAGGTGAACATCATAGATTTCATAGAGAGTACAATTGAATCACACCGGTTAAAACATCCGGATTTTCATTTCACATACGAAGTAAGTGGTTTTAAGAACTTTACCACAGATCCGGTGTTACTAGGAAGTCTGTTTGATAATCTGGCAGAGAACGCATACAAATACTCATCACCAGATCAGAAATATCTGCATGTAAGCGCCAGGCTAATCAAAGGAAAGATCATTTTACGCTTTGCGGATAAAGGTATTGGTATCCCCGCTCCGGAAATTAATAATATCTTTAAAAAGTTTTACCGAGTGCAGAACCAATATAACCAGAATGGGAGTGTAGGACTGGGCTTGGCTTTCTGCAAGGAACTCGTTATTTTTATGAAGGGCGAGATCAGCGTGAAAAGTAAGGTAAATAAGGGTACAGAGTTTAAAATTATACTACCATATAACGAATAATAAGATGTCTAAAGGGGTCAAAATACTAATTGTTGAAGATGATGAAAACCTGCGTTTCTTAGTTGTTCACCGCTTAAAAGCTGAAGGCTATGAAGTGCTGGAGGTTGGTGACGGAGATACTGCAGAAAGAACCATCCTTACAGATAAACCAGATATTGTATTGTTGGATTGGATGCTTCCTGGCAAACAAGGCTCTGAAGTATGCGAAAGCGTGCGTCAGCAAGGCTATGAAGGTCTGATTATCATGATGACAGCTAAAGCACAGGATGTTGATAAAATTGACGCCTACAACTTTGGAGTTTCAGATTATGTAAGCAAGCCATTTAACATGGATGTGCTTGTTGCCATGCTGGAAAGTAAAGTTAAGTTCCTGATCAATAATGATCGCTCAGAAATCCACCGCTTTGGTGATATGGAGCATCATCCGAACATTCACACCCTGTACCGACAAGGAAAGAAAATAGAATTGACCATTCTGGAGAATAGAATTCTTTTATACTTCCTCCGGAACCCAAACAAAGTGATCAACCGCGATGCGCTGATGCTGGAAGTATGGGGATACAACTCCGATGTAAACACCCGTACATTGGACATGCATATCGTAAGGTTAAGAAAGAAAATTGAGCTGAATCCGGATAATCCGCAACTATTGCTGACTGTAAGAGGCGTAGGCTACCGTTTTAACGGCGCCTAAGCCGCTCTCGAGGGTTTTTAAGCCCTTTTTAAAGTAAAGATGGTGATCTCTGGCAGAATCCCAACCCTGCCAGGGTAACCAAGAAAACCATAGCCTACGTTAACATAAAGCTGCTGATTTTTCTCCTGATATAATCCTGCCCATTCTTTGTAAATGAACTGCACTGGGCTCCACTGCATGTTCTCGGTGCGCACACCAAATTGCATACCGTGGGTATGACCGCTGAACATGGCATCAATCTGAGGATATTCTGTAAGCACCTGGTTACGCCAGTGCGAAGGATCATGTGACAGCAGAAGTTTTACAGGCAGATCATCTGTATCTTTTACTGCGAGTTCCATTTTGCCGTACTTCGGAAAGCGGCCCATGCCCCAGTTTTCGATACCCAGAACACCAATCTCTTCGCCATCAACCTTAATCCGGCGATTTTCGTTCATCAACAGGTCCCAACCCATCAGCTCATGTGTTTTAATCACATCCTGCAGGTTTTTGGCTTTAGCGGCCGATGGACCTTTCCCAAAGTGGTAATCGCCATAATCATGATTGCCCAGGCATGAATAAACACCAAGAGGTGCTTTGATCCTGGAGAAGATGTCCTGATAGTCGCGCATTTCTGTCGCCTTATCATTCACCAGGTCACCCGTAAAGAATACCATTTCCGGCTTTTCAGCAAGTAAGAGGTCAATACCACCGTTTACGGCCTTTTTATTATAAAAACTACCTGAATGCACATCGGTAATTTGCGCCAAAGTCATGCCATCAAAGGCCTTTGGTAAGTTCGGCAGGAACAGTTCCCGTCTGCGTACCTGATAGTCATACGCTCCCGATGCAATCCCCCAGCTTAAAGAGGTCAGAGGTACCGCCGCAGCAACGAGCCCCGCTTTCACCAGAAATTCAGAGCGTGGGATAGGTGTACCCGGCAATGGTTCCTGTGGTGTGGGTTGGGACTTCCGCCGAAACATTTTGATCACAAATCTGCGGAGGTCATCAATCAGCAGGAAGGGCAGCATTACAAACTTACTTCCGCAGGTCAAGAAAAACGCCACCAGTATAATGGCCCGCAATGTTAAAAATAGGTTCAAGAATATGCCCGCAAACACCCCCACAATCAACAGCAGACTGTACGTCCACCAGGCAATGCCGAAGATCTTACGTGTACGTGGTTTCCAGTTCTTAAAGACAGATAATACTGCCTGGTAGAAGTAGAAATCGAATGCAATCAGAAGTATGCACAGGGGGATTAAAATAACCAGTCTCCCCATACTATCTCAAATCTAGGTCATCGTCATCATCCATGTCCACATTGAACAGGCTTTCAAACATATCCGAAAATCCGAATCCATTATCCAGAAAATCCTTACTCAGCTGTGAGTGTTCTGCCAGTCCATGCAGTACAAATTCCATCATCAGCAGGGTCTGGTTGGCGCTTAATTTAGGGTGCATGGTTTTCACCAGCTCCTGCAAGCCATTCACTTTAGTAAGCTCTCTTTTGTACTGCGCTGCATTTAACGTATCAGAAAGATCGCAAGTGCCACCTTCAGTAAACCAATCTGCTATTGGCGCGTATGGATTTGCTTTTTTAATTTTCTTGGCTTTCTCCGGATCCGGGAAGTAGCGGGTGAATAAGGTTCTGATCGCTTTCCCGATCAGGCTATTGGCTACATTGGCCGGGCCTTCCAGTTCGCCTTCATAAACCAACTCAATTTTACCAGTAACCGCTGGTATGATGCCGGTAAAATCAGAAATACGTGCAAAGGTGTTTTTCTCTCTGTTGATCAGCATCCTGCGCTCAGCAGTACTTACCAGGTTTTCATAGGCGGAAATTGTTAATCTGGCAGAAACGCCGGACTTCTGATCGATGAACTCACTACGGCGCGCTTCAAAAGCAACCTGCTCTACCAGGTCTTTCAGCAGGCCATCTACTTCAATCAGGCGTTGCTCTGGCGTTAACTTCGCTTCCTGGAAGGTTATTTTCCTGGAGATTGCAATATTCTTAGGGTAGTGGGTAAGGATCTGACTTTCAATCCTGTCTTTCAGCGGCGTTACAATGGAACCCCTGTTTGTATAATCTTCAGGGTTGGCGGTAAATACAAACTGCACATCTAAAGGCAGTCGCAGCTTAAAGCCCCTGATCTGGATGTCTTTCTCTTGCAGCATGTTAAACAAAGCCACCTGAATTCTGGCTTGCAAATCCGGCAATTCATTAATCACAAAAATGCTACGGTGTGCACGTGGGATCAATCCGAAGTGGATTACCCGCTCATCGTTGTAGGTCAGTTTTAAAGTAGCCGCTTTAATCGGGTCCACATCGCCAATTAAATCCGCCACTGTAACATCCGGTGTTGCCAGCTTCTCGGTATAACGTTCCGAGCGGTGTTGCCATTCGATAGGGGTGTCATCACCTTTCTCGGCGATCAGATCGCGTGCATATAAGGATATCGGATTTAAAGGATCATCATAGATCTCACTGCCGCTAACATATGGAATATATTCATCAAGCAGGTTAACCATCAAACGTGCAATACGGGTTTTGGCTTGTCCGCGTAAACCGAGTAGTAGAATGTTGTGGCGTGACAGGATTGCGGTTTGTAGTTCAGGGATAACAGTTTCGTCATACCCCAGAACACCTTCAAATCCAGCTTCTTTATTCTGCAGTTGCGAGATCAGATTTTTACGTAATTCATCTTTGACCGAGCGCGACTGATAGTTGGTGGCCTTCAATTGGCCGAGCGTTGTTATAGATTCGTGATTCATTGGTCAGGTCTTTATCGGAATGTTTTTCTTCTATTCTTAATGTAGTCTTCAAATATATACTCTCCAAGGCCATTTAAGGAGCTATAAAAGGCTTTACCTCCGTTTGTTTGGGTAAACTCGCGTACAAACTCCTGCAGATAAGGGTCTTTTGCAATCATGAAGGTTGTAATTGGAATCTGTAAACGTTTACACTGGGCGGCCATGTTCAGCGTCTTATTTATAACTTTACGATCTAAGCCCATACTGTTCTTGTAGTATCTGCCATTTTCTTTCAGGCAGGTAGGCTTACCGTCAGTGATCATAAAGATCTGCTTATTGTGCGTTTTTCTTCTGCGCAGGATGTCTGTCGCCAGTTCCAATCCCGCATAGGTATTCGTGTGATAAGGGCCAACCTGGAGATAGGGTAAATCTTTCACTTCAATAGGCCAGGCATCGTTGCCGAACACTACAATGTCTAATGTGTCCTTCGGATACCGTGTGCTGATGAGCTCTGCCAGGGCCATTGCAACTTTTTTTGCGGGCGTAATGCGGTCTTCCCCGTAAAGGATCATGGAGTGCGAGATGTCGATCATGAGCACAGTAGAGGTTAGGGTCTTATAATCCTTTTCCTCCACTTCCAGATCTCTCTCCGTCAGTGTGAAATTGCCTATGCCGTGGTTGATTTGTGCATTCTGTATGGAAGCCGTCATATCGATCTGATCCAGGCTGTCGCCAAAAGCAAACTCCCTTCTGTCCGCATTCTTTTCCTCTCCCAAGCCAGACACGTTGCTGTTGTGATTACCTTTTCCAGCTTTTTTAAGCTTACCAAAAATCTCCTCCAGTGCCGACTTCCGGATGGTTTGTTCTGTTTTGGCCGTGATACTTACAGTGCCGGACGGATCTTCCTTGATGTATCCTTTATCTTTAAGTTCATCAATAAAATCACCCATGCCGTATTCATTGTTGGTTAAGTTATATTTCTTATCCAGCTCATTCATCCAGGCCAACGTTTCGCCGGCGTCACCAGCGGTATAGTTGAGTAATTGAGTAAATAATTTAAGGAGTTCCTCGAATCCACCTTTCTGAGGTGAATCACCAGGTACGAAGTCGGAAAAATGATATCCTCTCATGGTAAAACAAACGAAGTTTCTAAGGTAAAAGTTTGTAAGGGGGAAATAATAAGAGCGCTGTCATATTAATACTGCTCCCGGATCGTTCATTGTTGCCGAAAAGTACTGAAAATGCGTACCTTGAAGCCAGTTAGATCAATATGAAATATGAAAAAACTACTACTATTCGCTTTTACATTATTGTTGTTTGCCGGCACCGCCAGAGCTCAGGACAAAGGGGCAATTCTTAAGGTCCTGCAAATGCAGGAACAGGCCTGGAATGAAGGTGATATTGATCGCTTTATGGAAGGATACCTGAAAAGCGATTCGCTGATGTTTGTGGGTAGTAGCGGGCCCACTTATGGTTACGAAACCGTAAAAGCCAATTACAGGAAAAACTACCCAGGTAAAACCGGCATGGGGAAACTAACCTTTACCATTAAAAAGGTAGAACTGATTTGCGGCGATACTGCCTTTGTCATGGGCGGCTTTCACTTGAAGAGAGACCAGGATGAACCCAAAGGTCATTTCACCCTGATCTTTAAAAAGTTTTCCGATGGCTGGAAGATCGTTTCCGATCACAGTAGTTAGCTTCAGCTAACTAACGGGGCAGGTTTTTAGCCAGCGCCCGTTCAGCACGTTTAATAGCAAGCTTTTCGCGCCATCTTGCATATGGTGCTTTAAAGATCATTTTAATGACGCTGTCTATACCACCTTTAACCACAAGGTTGCCAACACTCTGTGCCTTTCTTTTCAGGGATCTGTCCCAGGCACGAAGGCTCAAGGAGAAAGAGCCATCTACATAGCGCATCCAGTGCCACATACCGCTAGGCATAAACAAAGTGTCACCATGCTCCAGGAATAGTTCATAGCCTTCCACACCTTCAAGAGCCGGAAACTTTTTCGTATCCGGATTGCTTACATCATAATCCTCTAACGCGTATGTTGCGTTAGGTATACAGTACAGGCGTTCTTTCCATTTGTTATCAAACAAGATGACGTGCTTTCTCCCACCAAAATGCGTGTGGAAGATGTGCGCCAGGTCAATGTCATAGTGGAGGAAAGTGACTGATTTAGAGCCACCAAAGAACATGGTCGGCATGCTTTCAATGAAACCGCCTGTCAGATCTTTCGGGATCACAATATCATCAACCATGCTTGGCGCATGTTTAAAGAGGTTAAAAAGAAATATTCTAAGTTCAGTAGGTTTAGATTTGATCAGGTCCAGGTAATCACCGAATTTCATGGTTGCGACAGAGGCGTTGATTGGCTTACTCGGATCAGCTTTGGAATTATCCATCAGGTTTACCGTAACATCACCTGCAATAGATTTCAGGTATGCTGTTGTCCACTTTTCCCGTGCAGGCCAGGATTTTGTAAGTCCTTTTATGATCAATGGTTTACCTGCCTCCAGATAGTTCTTCTTAAAGTCGGCCGGACTGATCTGTTCAACCGTATCAACAGGCCTAAGTTTAAAGCTCATATTATAAAACTTGTGTGTGATGGCAAAGTTAACTTAAATATATTCTCTGTAAACAGCTGAAATGTTGATGGAGCATCATTAAAACGAGCCAAGGTGGGATTGCAGGATAACAAGGCCTTGACAGGGGGTTTAATGTTAAAGCCAGGACAACATCTGATGAAGTTCAATTCTGGGATAACATTAACTTAGCTTAAAAGCTTATCTTTAGGTATGGCAAACGTTACCCTGCAGGATCCTCAACTGGCTGAATTTCTCAGCAGGAAATCTCCACACAGTCGTATGCTGTTTTCCCATTTGGTTGAGGCTTTTGATGAGATCGGAGTGGTAGAGGTTTATGCTACTAAAACGATGGTCGGTTTCAGACGTAAAAGGAACTTTTCCTATATCATACAATTTGGAAAAGGCTTTATAGACCTGCTGCTACCTTTTAAGGAGCCTTATGAAGATAATCTATGTTTCCGGAAGATCAGTTCCCTGCCGGGAGAAAATACCTTTAACCACCATGTTCGGATTATGGAAGCAGCGGACATCAATGAGGAGGTCCGTTTTTACATGAAGAAAGCTTTTGATTCAGGAGCTTAGGTCACGTTAGCCTTGCGGATGTATTTTGAAAAGCGTGCTGGCAGCAATCTTTTGAACAAGACCCCCTTTACTTCTTTGCCACCAATATAAACCTCTTCTTTTTTCTGATCAATGGCTTTAACGATTTCTGCGGCACATGCTTCCGGCGACATACCATTTGCCTGTGCTTCATCCATAGTACCTTGTGGCGTGCCGTCAGCAGTTAAGGCATTCAATGTGACATTGGTCTTGATGTAGCCAGGGCAGGCGATGGTGATGTTTACATTTTTGTCATAAACCTCAGAACGTAAGGAGTCAAAATAACCGTGCAGTGCATGTTTCGACGCTGCGTAAGCAGAGCGAAAGCGGGTGCCGAATTTTCCTACCAGCGAGCTGATGCAAACGATATGGCCACCACCTTGTGCGATCATGGTAGGCAGTACAGCTTTGCTAAGTGCAACCGTTCCCCAGAAGTTTACGCGCATAAGTCTTTCTTCAGTAGCGGCTGAGGTGTCAATGGCCAGGCTGCGCTGACTGATGCCACCGCTGTTAATCAGCAGGTCGATGCGGCCAAAAATCCTGATCGCATCTGCTGCTTTTTGAGGCAGTGATTCTGTGTTTTCCAGGTCGAATGAAAGTACATGTACCAGGGCAGGGTTTTTACAGGCCATTTTGACGCGGAAAAGCTCGTCGCGGTTGCGTGAAGAGATGATCAGCTTTGCGCCTTTTGCGCTATAGTTATATGCGAGTGCTTCTCCGATGCCGGAGGATGCGCCAGTGATCCAAACAACAGTATTCTTCATGGTATTGGTCTAAAGATTATAAATGGCCTTCCGGTATCAAAAATAGCTCAGAAGCTATGTAATCAGCAAAATACTTTCCATCATGTGTAAGTTTCAGGGTATCTGCCTCAAGTTGTAGCCAGTTACGTTCCATAAAAGGCTGAATATTCTTCATGGTATCCTGAAGGTAAGCAGGACCATACTGGTTTTTAATCTTGTTGAGATCCACCCCCCACATGGTGCGTAACGAAGTCATCATGTACTCGTTAAACCTGTCGTACTGATCCAGCTCTTCCACGGTTTCAGCAAGTTTGCCGTTGCTCAGGGCCGTTAGATACTGCGCATTATTGGCGATGTTCAGGTACCGGTTGGTGCCGTCAAATCCATGTGCCGAGGGACCGATGCCCAGGTATGGCACACCACGCCAGTAGTTGGTGTTGTGAACGGCATATTTTCCAGGTATGGCAAAGTTGGATATTTCGTAGTGCTCAAAGCCAGCTGCGGACGTTTTATTGATCAGCATCTCAAACTGATCGGCACTTTGTTCATCATTTAAAGGAACTTGCTTGCCACGTTTGATGGCACTTGCCAATGCGGTTCTGGGTTCAATGGTTAGGGAATAAGCAGAGATATGGGGGCTTTCGAGTTCGAGCGCTTTTTGTATGTTGCTTTGCCACTTTTCATTGGTGAGTAGCGGATAGCCGTAGATCAGGTCGATGCTTAGGTTTTCAAATCCGGCATCCTGACTGCGTTTCACGCAGGTTTCTGCTTCAGTCGCATTGTGTGCCCGGTTCATCCAGATCAGGTCTTCATTGAAGAAGGATTGTATACCAATGCTGAAGCGGTTTACCGGCAGTTGGCGAAGTTCCATAATCTTTTTCGCATCTAAATCATCCGGGTTAGCTTCCAGCGTGATTTCTGCATCATGAGCCACGGAAAAGTGCTGGGTGATGGTGTTGAAAATCTTATGGAGCGCAGCAGCGGTAAGTACCGAAGGTGTTCCACCACCGAAGTAGATGCTTCCGATCTGCGCGCCGGCAAGGCGTTCCTTTTTGAGCATCAGCTCCGCACAAATAGCATCGACCATCTCATCCATGTATTTCATGGAGGTAGAGAAGTGGAAGTCGCAGTAGGTGCAAGCTTTTTTACAGAAGGGGATGTGGATGTAGATTCCGGCCATGTTTTGTATTGATTCGACAAAGGTAGGACTATTAGCAGGGGAATGCGTTTAGCAATCTAATTGATTGGTCAAATTTGAGAGCGGCGTATAATCTCAATAACAATCTGATTCAAATTTTAAGGGGATTACATGACATTAGTGATTATTTTGCGTTCTTTAAGAAATTGAAAAATCTAAAATATTACCTCGCTGCCATACTCGCATTCTCCATCTGGGGCTTTTTTAGTCTGGTACTGAAACCTTTGCATGCATACGCTTCAATAGATATTCTGTTCTACAGGGTATTCAGTTGTGCTGCGATCATGTGTTTGATCTCCATCCTTTTCAAAAGGCGTAAGATCAAGGAGAACTTCGAATTGTTTAAAGCTTTACCCATTAAACGTAAAAGGCAAATGCTTGGGCTAAATATTGCATGCAGCGTTTTCTTAACGGTCAACTGGTTCTCTTTTATCTATGTAATGAACCACGTTAGTGTGCGGGCGACTTCATTAGCCTATTTAGTGTGCCCGATCCTTACAACGCTACTTGCATATTTTATGTTACGGGAGAAATTAACCCGCGTGCAGTGGCTTTCTGTTGCATNNGCTGTCCTATACAAGTGTGCTCACCATGTTTTACAGCACTATAATTGGTCTAAGTTATGCCTGCTATCTGGTGAGCCAGAAAAAAAATGAGGGTTTCGACAAGTTCCTCATACTAAATTTTCACATCCTGCTGGCGGCATTAATGCTGCTTCCGTTTTTCCCATCATTGGCTGGCGCGATGCCTACATCCTTTGACTTCTATTTCTATGTAGGAATCATTGCTGTGCTGTATACTATTGTGCCCTTACTGTTAAATCTATTTGCACTGATGGGGATAAGTTCATCCACGGTTGGAATGCTTTTGAACATTAATCCGATCATTGCATTCGTGTTGTCCGGAGTTGTGTATCATGAACCGTTGGGCGCCTTACAAGTATTTGCTTACGGGTTGATCTTCCTGGCCGTAATTGTGTTCAACACCAAACAGATATTCAGATATAGAACTGCTAGTTAAACGCTTTTTGTCGAGATCCCCAGTTTGTGAGAACCGGGGATATAGTGATCGGTCGTATGGACCAGTACCATGATATCTTCTCTAAGATGATCGCGGTTAGTCCCGGAATGATACGCTGAATTCGTTTTCTATAAAATGTCAGAAGTGAAAAGTTGTCTTTTTCTATACCAGTAGTGATGATTTTAGTCATTAGATAGCCTGAAATCACGTAGAATATATCTACTCCTGAAAAGCCTCCGGCGAAAAAAGGAACCTTGAAATGAAAGAACAGAACAACAAAAACTGCGAATGCGCGAAGTCCGTTAATATCATAACGGAACCCTTGCGTTATAATCATGAGAGCTTCTAAATTTTTTAAGTTTCAAATCTATATATCCCTTACGAAATTTTACCCCGGGTTAAATCATTGTGTTTTTTTTTGAAAACTAAGTGCAACACTGTGTAAACCCATGTGCTTTTAAGACCTAAGCAAGTATTACTCAACTATCACTCGCATTAGCTATTTTTGCGGCATTACCTTATGCCAGATCAAGATCCATCATTTCCTGAACTTAGCAGTCTTAAATCCAGCTTACTGGCCCGGTCGGGCTGGCAGCTTCCCCTGACCGATAAACAGCCAGAAGGGAAGCAGCGCATCCTGGTGTTACGGAAACACAAGTACTACACCCATTTGGTCGCCGAGATTTATGAGGCTTCGCTTGGCAGCAATGGCCAACTTAAAAACCCGCTGGTGCTTATTGATCCGCTTGATTTCATCTGGAAGGTTAATGATCCTGATGAACTAAAATTTTATGCTTCAATCGCGAGATTGCGCAGCAGCTATGATGCTGAGCATACCGAAGCAGACATGGAGGGGCTGCGGGCGCTGGTGAAGAATCCACTAGGGCTGGATGTCTACTATCATGATCCCGAAAAATCTACGAACATCAGCCTTAGATCCATCATACTTGTTAAGCTCGAAAAGTATAAGCTTGATCTGCGGCTGGAAGTGGTGCTCAGAAAAGCTTTCTATGAGATTACGGCGCGCCTTTACATCGGCGAAAAAGCCTACAACCTGGATCTGCTGAACATGAAGTTTCAGTATTTTTTACTGTACGATGGTGTAATGCAGTTGATTGATAATCTCGATTACCTGCAGGTAATTGAAGTGTTTAAGCGTAACAACAACAGGCTCTACTTTCCAGAGGGAGCCTACGACGAGTTTCAGCGAACGATCTTGTCGAAGCTGGAAGGCAAGGTGAAGGTTAACTATGCGTATTTGAAACCTGCTACTAAAAAGCAACTGCAGGAGAATAATTTCGATACGCGTAATGAAAAACTAATCTATCTATCCGATTCCGGAGATTATGTGCTGATCACGCCTGTAATCCGCTATGGAAACGTGGAGGTGCCTGTACTTTCGCAGCAACAGATTTATGCCCTGGATAGTATGGGAATCCCTTTTACTGTGCAGCGGGATAAACAAATGGAAGATACTTTCATCAGAATGCTACAGAACCAAAATCCTTTGTTCCTGGAACAAGAAGCTCAGGAGTGTTACCACCTGCACAAAAAGCGATTTCTTGATGAAGGCTGGTTTTTAAATGCTTTCGCCTACTGGCAGCAGCAGGAAATCAAGGTTTTAGGCTTTAGTGATCTAAAAGACAATAAGCTGAATCCCAATACTGCAAAAATATCTATAGAAGTTTTATCTGGTCTGGACTGGTTTGAAACAGGGATTAAGATTAGTTACGGAAAGCAACAGGTGAGTCTTAAACATCTGGCAAAAGCGCTACGAAACAAAAGTAAGTTTGTAGAGCTTGGTGATGGCACCATGGGTGTTTTGCCGGAGGAATGGATCACAAAGCTATCTGCTTATCTGGAAGCTGGTGAGGTTGTAGAAGAAGTGGTTCGTACACCGAAAGTAAACATCGGATCCATCGATGCCCTTTACGAAGATGAAATGCTGGCAGCGCCGCTCCGCAAGGAAATTCAGCGTTTCCGTTCCAAATTGGAACAATTCAATGTAATTGGTCAGATCCAGGTACCGGATACTCTCCAGGGTACACTAAGGCATTACCAGCAGGAAGGTTTGAACTGGTTAAACTTTCTGGATGAATTTGGTTTTGGTGGTTGTCTGGCAGATGATATGGGCCTGGGCAAAACCATTCAGGTGATTGCATTTCTGCTGCTGCAAAAGGAAAAATCCGCAACTGCACCAAGTATGATCATCGTCCCGGCAACACTGATCTTTAACTGGGAAGCGGAAATTAAGAAGTTTGCACCCACACTCCGGGTACATACCATCTATGGGGCAGACCGTGACAAGCATGTAGATTCCTTTACGAACTACGACGTACTACTCAGCTCTTATGGTACCATATTACAGGATGTACGGTATCTAAAACATTTCAGCTTCAACTACATCTTTCTGGATGAGTCACAAACCATTAAGAACCCCAATTCTCAACGATATAAAGCAATTGTTTTGCTAAAGTCGCGTAGCAAGGTAATGCTAACGGGTACACCGCTGGAAAACAATACATTCGATCTGTATGCCCAGTTTTCGCTGGCTTGTCCTGGCTTGCTGGGTACCCGAAAGCATTTCAAAGATCAATATGTAATTCCGATTGATAAATTCAACGACACTCGTAAGGCAAAGGAGCTGCAGCGGCTGATAAGACCATTTCTGCTGCGCCGAACTAAAAAACAGGTGGCGACAGAGCTGCCGGAGAAAACTGAAATGGTAATCTATTGCGAAATGGGGGAGGAACAGCGTAAAGTTTATGATTCCTATAAACTCGAGTACCGCAACTACCTGATGTCGCAGAAGTCGGACGAGCTTGCCGGACAAACCATGCACATTCTAAAGGGTATGACGCTCTTGCGGCAGATCTGTAATTCGCCGGCACTGCTAAGTAATGATGTTTTTTATGGCAATGCATCTGCTAAAATTAATACGCTCATGGAACAGATTGATGGGAAATCGGGCGAACATAAGATTCTGGTATTTTCATCATTTGTTGGTATGCTGGATCTGGTCAGGACCGAACTGCAGCAAAGGAAGATCGCTTACAGCTACCTGACGGGGCAAACCACGAGGCGAGCGGCTGAAGTGAAGCGTTTTAGCGAAAATGATGAAGTGCGGGTGTTTTTAATTAGCCTGAAAGCCGGAGGTACAGGCCTGAACTTAACAGAAGCAGATTATGTTTACCTGATAGATCCCTGGTGGAATCCGGCAGCGGAACAGCAGGCGATTGATCGTGCATACCGGATCGGGCAGCAAAAACATGTGGTTGCGGTGCGCCTGATCTGTCCGGACACCATAGAGGATAAGATCATGCAATTGCAGCAACGCAAGCAACGACTCGTTGAGGACCTGATTAAAACAGAAGGGAATTTGCTGAAAACGCTAAGCAAAACGGAATTGTTAGAATTGTTCAGTTAATAGAAGATTTAAAATTAAATTTGTCCGATGTTCAAATGGTTAATGGCTATTTTCTTGTTTTGTGCGATCGGTACAAATGTAGCTATTGGGCAGGTTGAACAGCCGCAGACTGCTGCAGACAGTATAACACGGCCTGTGCCGGTGATCCCAAAGCGGCAACGGGATTCTGCGATGCTTGCAAGACAGAAGTTTGTTGTTGATTCCGTGATGCGGCACACCTGGCTTATTCCAGATTCCTTGTTGAACCGCTATATCATCATTGATAGCATTTTAAAAGCGAATGTTCGGGTGCTCAAGAAGAATGAGCCCTGGTATGAGCTGCATGGCATGGGCAAGGCAGAAAGCTTTTACAAGATCGGGAGGCCGGTTCCGAAAGGTGAATCCTGGGTGTTGGGGTTTATGTTGTTTCTCCTGTTGCTCTTTGGTGTGCTCAGGATCTCATTTCACAAGCAACTGGGTGATATCATTCAGGCTTTCTATAGCAACCGTGTGCTGAACAATCTTTATAAGGAAGATAATTTGTTTACTTCCTGGCCTTTTCTGTTTTTGTTTATACAATTTGGCTTCACACTGGGTATGTTTTTATACCTGATTTCGCAATATTATCAAACCTCCTATGGGGCTGGGGGAGTGCAGTTTTTCGTAACGATTTCGGTGATGATTGTAATTTTATATGCATTGAAGATCTTTGTTCTACGAGGTTTGGGACGTTTATTTAACATACAGAAGCTCGTTCACGAGTATATTACCGTGTTATACCTCAGCTATTTTAACATCTCGCTGATCTTCATTCCGCTGGTGGTAGCCTTTGCCTTGGCTCCACTGCGTTATGGCATGTACTTTATCAGCATTGCAGCCATGTTGCTGACCGTTATTTTTCTTTTTCAGTTTATCCGTGCAGGGTATAATATTTTATCAAACAATCGTTTTTCTAAAGTCTATTTATTTTTGTACTTTTGTGCCCTTGAAATTTGCCCTATATTAATAGTAATCAAGGCAATCGGACTATAAGGATAACCAGATACACATGCAAGAAAACAAAGAAGATCGGTTACGTAAAGTAAAGAGTATATTAATCACTTTGCCGAAACCTGAAACAGATAAGTCTCCTTATTTTGATTTAGCGAAGAAGTATAACGTGAAGATTGATTTCAGATCATTTATTCATGTTGAAGGTGTAGCCGCCAAGGACTTTAGAAAAGACAAGATTAACCTGGCAGACTTCACTGCAGTGGTTTTTACGAGTAGAAATGCAGTAGATCATTTCTTTAGGATTTGTGAAGAAATGAGATATGATGTGCCAGCAGATTTAAAGTACTTCTGTATCTCGGAGTCTACAGCACTATATCTTCAAAAATACATTCAATATCGCAAACGCAAAATCTTTTTTGGCAAGCAAACGGCATCTGATCTGGCTGAAGTTTTGAAAAAACATGCATCTGAAAAGTTTCTTTATCCTTGCTCAGACGTTGCAACAGAGGATACGATGAACTTTCTTCAAAAAAATGGCTATGATTTTACGCCTGCGGTATTGTTCAAAACAGTAGTTAGTGACTTGTCGGATCTAGCAGAAGTTTTCTACGATATCATTGGCTTTTTTAGTCCATCTAGTATACAATCTTTGTTCACAAATTTCCCGGAATTTAAACAAAACAATACACGAATTGCCGCATTTGGTGTAAACACGCATCGTGCTGTAACTGAGGCAGGTTTAATTGTCGACATCGCTGCGCCAAGCCCGGAAGCACCTTCAATGATCATGGCAATAGAAAACTACATCAAGAAGTCGAATAAATAAGCTTCTTTTTGGCAGGTTGTTTGTGTTATTGTTTTTTGATAAAAAGATTTGTTAAGTTTGATAAGATATACCGACTGCAATAAATCAACAATTAGATCTACTCTTCAGTAACATATGAAAAAACTATACTTTGGTTTTATTATTCTAACCATGCTAATGACCAGCTGCGGAAAAGGCGGGCAAGGCGAATTAGTAGGGGTTTACAATAAGAATTTCAAAAACAACCGTGTGCCGCTTGGAATGGTATACGTTCCACCGGGCCGCACCTTGATTGGTGGTTCGGATGAAGACATCACCGGCAGTCAGGCCCCGGCAAGCAGAATGACTTCCTTCAGTGCGTTCTATATGGATGAAACGGAGATCACCAATGCTGAGTACCGTCAGTTTGTGAACTATGTGCGTGACTCGGTTGCGATCACCAGTTTAGGTCCTTCTGGTGCCCCGGATTTGTTTATGCCAGCCCCAACGGGTGACGCTGCGAACAATGGTCAGCGAAACATCAACTGGAAGAAAGTTGGTGACGGTTCCCGTCTTTGGAGCAATAAAAACGGTGGCTATGCAAGCAAACTTGGGGATATGTATTACAGCGGCGATGATGCTCTATTTGGTAGAGCGGAGCTGGATGTAAGAAAATTCCGCTACTCGTATAAAGTAGTGAACATGGATCTTGCTGCTAAAGCCAAGAATGATCCTAATGCGAAACGTAGCGACTTTATTGAAAGTTATGTTGATGCGCCAGATCCAAATAAACCAAATGAATTTCCCTCAGTAAGTGTTTATCCGGATACACTTGTCTGGAAAACAGATTACTCATATTCTCAGAATGATCCAATGGTTATCGGTTACTTCAACCATCCATCATACGATGAATACCCTGTTGTGGGTGTAACCTGGGAACAAGCTAACGCTTTCTGCGTATGGCGCACAAGATTGTTTCAGTCGGTAGCTGCAGAACGCAAGCAACCTCACAACTCCCGTTTAAGTTATAGTTTACCTACAGAGGCGCAGTTTGAGTATGCTGCAAGAGGTGGTAATGTAAAAACTAAATACCCTTGGGGTGGCCCTTACATCCGTAATGCAAAAGGATGTATGCAGGCGAACTTCAAAGTTGGACGTGGTAACTACTCTGATGATGGCGGGTTATACACCGTGAACGTACATTCTTATTTCCCGAATGATTATGGTCTGTATAACATGGCTGGAAACGTGTCCGAGTGGACCCTTACCGCATACAACAAGTCGGCAGGTACCATGTTGCTGGATTTCAACCCGAATTACACTTACGTGGCAAGACCTGATGATAACAAATACCTGAAACGTAAAGTCGTTAGAGGTGGTTCCTGGAAAGACATTGGCTTTTTCCTTCAAAACTCGGTGGGAACCTATGAATACCAGGACAATGCAACTTCTTACATTGGCTTCAGATGTGTGGTTTCTTATGCAGGAACTGACATCAACTACAAGTAAAATACATATCTACACAAACAAACATTACCATCTAGAACAACAACATGGCAGCAAAGAAAAAATTTGATTTGTTACATACGGCAATTTCATTGGGAGCCAGTATCGTAATTATTGGAGCATTATTTAAAATCCTTCACCTGGGCGGGGTATGGGGCAATTACATGATCGGGATTGGATTAGGCGTGGAGGCCTTGCTTTTCGCGATTACCGCCTTCTTTCCACCTACACCGGAACCAGCATGGGAGCGAGTTTACCCGGAATTAGATCCTGAATTTTCAGGGGAGCTTCCTAAAAGCACGTCAAGAGCAGTAAATGTTCCGCAAAGTGCACCTACTACTGCAGCTTTGGATAACATGTTGAGAAATGCAAATGTTGGACCGGAGCTTATCGAGAGCCTTGGTAATGGCTTACGTACCTTTGGCGACAAGGTTGCTGCCATCTCTAATGTTGCGGATGCATCATCTGCTACAACAGAATACACCAATAAAATTAAGTCTGCGACTGCCAGTTTCGATAGTTTGAATACTGCGTTTGACAAAGCAACTGCGCAATTGGTTGAAATGGGACAAAGTACTGGGGAAGCGACAGCTTATCATGAGCAGGTGAATAAATTGGCTAAGAACCTTTCTGCATTAAATGCAGTATATGAACTGGAACTACAGGATTCAAGTGCGCATTTAAAATCGATGAACACTTTCTACTCGAACCTTTCAACCACCATGCATAACTTCAACGAGTCCATGGAGGATTCTAAAATGTTTAAAGAGGAAGTTGCGAAACTTGCGAAAAACTTAGCATCATTAAATGCGATCTATGGCAATATGCTGTCTGCTATGAACCAGCCACGTGTATAATTAGTCCCTAATTATTAATTAAAACAAAGACCTTTTATAAACATGGCCGGAGGAAAAGAAACAACAAGGCAGCGGATGATCAATATCATGTATTTGGTATTGCTTGCGATGCTTGCATTAAACGTGTCAGATACCATTCTGGATGCTTTCAAAAACATCAACGACAGTTTGGAAACATCTAAGAACAACGTTAATACAAGTGTTGATCAATTATTCACTGCTTTTCAGAATACAAAATTAAAAGATGAGCCTGCCAGGGCTCAGCCGATCTGGGAGAAAGCTCAGAAAGCAAAAGCCTATGCAGGTGAACTGGATGGTTATATTCAGAAATTAAAGGCCCGCTTCGTAACGGAAGGCAGAGGCATTGATGAGGAAACTGGTGATCTTGTTGAAAGAGGAAACCAGGATATTGCACAAGGTATTATGATCAACGGAAAAGAAGGTGAAAAACTTCAGAAGATGATCAACGACACCCGTGAGAAACTGATTGGGTTGCTTAATCCTGAGGATCGTGCGGGTGTGACCTTTACACTTGTTGCCAATGATGCAGAGAAGAGCGTTAATGGTAAGAAGAAATGGGCTGATATTAACTTTGGTGAGGGTACGCCTTTGACAGCGGCAAACACCATTTTAACTAAAATACAAACAGACACCAAGAATGCCGAAGCAGAAGTGGTAAAGAAGCTTTTCGGTAATATGGATAAGTCGTTGGTGAACCTGGATCAGTTCGCAGCAGTCGCTGTAGCGCCGTCATCTTATGTGATACAAGGACAACCATACGTAGCTGAGGTGTTCCTGACTGCCAGTGACTCTAAATCGAGTCCGGATATTTCGGTAGGTGGAAGTAAACTTAGTGTGAAAAATGGTAAGGCAACTTATACAGGTGGCACGAACAGTGTGGGTGTGTTCAAGTGGGTTGGAACAATCCGCGTGAAACAAACAGACGGTCAGATTAAGGAATACCGTACACCAGAACAAACTTACCAGGTGGCAAAACCATCTGCTACCGTTTCACCAGATAAGATGAACGTAATTTACGCAGGTATACCGAATCCATTTTCAGTATCGGCAGCAGGTTTTCCATTGGAAAGCGTACGTGCAACGATCTCTGGTGGTTCTATCAGCGGAAGTGGCGGTAAATACATGGTAAACGTTCCTGGCTCGCAAATTGGTAAGGAATTAAACATTAACGTATCTGCTACGGCTGGTGGTAAAACTTTGAACCTTGGTGCTCAGAAGTTCAGGGTTAAGGCATTGCCTACACCTAAAGCATTCATAAAGGGTAAATCTGGCGGAAACGTTGACCTGGAGTGGCTAGTGGCCTCGAATCAGATTGAGACCGAGTTGGAAGATTTTGTATTTGATATTAAATATCGGGTGCTAAGATTTTCGACCACGTTTATCAACCCAAGGTCTGATGCGGTTACCATTCAAAATAGCGGAGGCAATTTCTCCGGGCAGATAAAAGGTGCATTAAATTCCATTAAACCAGGTGCTACGGTAATCTTTAAGGATATTGTTGCAGAAGGACCCGATGGAAGGCAAAAAGTGCTTAATGGAATTACATTTATAGCAAGATAATTGGGATGAAAAAGGTCTTATATACAGTCGTTCTGATGCTATTTGGTGCTGCAGCTTCGGCACAAAGCACATCAGCATCTGCTGATAGCGTCAGAACCAAAATAAAAACGCCTCCTAAGGATGGTTTCGCAGTAAGGAACGACGTGGACAGCGGCTTCATGGCACCTTTTGCTGAAGTACGTGATGAAGACGTTTACTATTCTAAAAGGATATGGCGTGAAATTGATCTTCGTGATACGCTGAATTCTGTACTCGTAGCGGAGAAGTCGAAGCTAATTGACGTATTAATGGAAGCGATTGGACGGGAAGAACTGACCGCCTATTCGCCGAAGGATACAGCTTCTGGCCGTATTCTGGAGGACAATGATTCCTTTCAGATCGCACTAACTGCACCGGAGGCACTACGTATGGCCAGAGGTGTTACAGAANNAGACCTGAAGAGTTCATGAAATACCGCATCAAGGAAGACTGGATCCTGGATGTTAAACGCTCGATATTTGAACCCAGGATCGTTGGTATTGCGCCGATGAAAATGGTGGAAGGTAACTGGCAGCCGGTGTTCTGGATTTACTTTGATGAAGCGAGAGAGATCCTGAGTAAGAAAAAGCTTGTAAATCCGGCAAATGATGCCTCGACGCTTACCTATGATGATTTCTTTGTAAGAAGATTATTTACGAGCTACATCGTTAAGGAAACCAACCCGGCCAATAAGACCCTTGCAGAGATTGTAGGCCAGACTGATCCTAAGGATCCAAGAAAATTATATGAGTCGGAAAGGGTCAAAAAATCTATTTCTGACTACGAGCAAAGCCTTTGGGAATACTAAGGTTTTGTATAAATAAATAGCCCGGTAGCATTTGATGCCGGGCTTTTTTTATGCGTGTTGATTGAAATATTCTATCAGCGTTTTCAACTGCGTTTTATTGACAATGGTTGAAAGTTCATCTTCGGTCGCCTCGCGAATCCGCTTGACGGATTTGAAGTGTCTCAGCAGTTTGTCTGCAGTTGTTTTGCCAATCCCGGGCACACTTTCCAATTCCGTTTTCAATGTGCCCTGATCCCTTTTTTTCCGGTGGAAGGTTATTCCGAACCGGTGCGCTTCATCCCTTAGCTGCTGGATGATCTTAAGGGTCTCTGATTTTTTGTCGAGGTACAGCGGGAAGCTGTCGCCGGGATAATAAAGTTCTTCCAGTCGCTTTGCAATACCGATAATGGTTACCCGGTTCTCAATACCTAGTTTCTTCAAGCTGGTCACAGCAGATGAAAGCTGGCCTTTACCGCCATCAATGATGATGAGCTGAGGCAATGGCTGGTCTTCTTCAAGCAGACGCTTATAACGCCTGTAAACCGCTTCTTCCATGGTGGCAAAGTCATTAGGCCCTTCAACGGTTTTAACGTTAAAATGCCGGTAGTCTTTCTTGGAAGGCTTGGCATCTTTGAAGACAACGATTGCTGAAACCGGGTATTTCCCCTGGAAGTTTGAGTTATCGAAACATTCGATGTGAACAGGCAACTGCGTTAGCCGCAGATCTTTTTGCATCTGCGTAAGGATGCGTTCAGTTCTCAAGTCGGGATTAACCTTCTCGTATTGATTTAGCTTCTCACGTTTGAAGAACAGCACATTTTTCTGAGAAAGTTCCAGCAAGCTTTTTTTCTCACCCAGCTTTGGCACGGTAAACTTCAAGCCGGGATCGGTAATTGACAGTTCAAAAGGCACAATAATTTCCCTGGAGGTGCTGTTGAACTTGGTCCGGAACTCTGTGATGGCGAGGCTGAGCAGTTCTTCATCGGTTTCGTCCAGACGCTTTTTAATCTCAATGGTTTGCGTTTGAATGATGCTACCATTCATGATCTTAAGGTAGTTCACGAAAGCGTAACGTTCATCGGAAGCGATGCTTACCACGTCAACATTGGTGATGGAACTGTTTACGACAGTTGATTTGCTCTGATACTTTTCGAGTACCAGCAGCTTCTTTTGATATTGATGTGCCGTTTCGAAGTTCAGGTCTGCGACGGAATTCTTAATGATCTGTTTGACGTCGCGGATAACGTTTCCGATTTTACCATTGAGAATCTCTTTGATCTCTTCGATGTTCTTTTCATAATCCTCAAGCGACTGATACTTCTGACAAGGGCCTTTGCAATTGCCGATCTGATATTCCAGGCAGACCTTAAACTTATCTGCATCAATGTTAGGAATGGTTAAGGGCAGGTTGCAGGTGCGTAGTGGATAGGTTTCTTTAATCAGATCCAGGATGGTGTGCATCATACCGACCGAGGCGTAGGGGCCGAAGTAGGTAGAGCCATCCTTAACCATTTTACGGGTCCAGAACACACGGGGAAAAGGTTCTTTTTTAATGATAATCCATGGGTAGGTTTTATCATCTTTAAGCATGATGTTATATCTGGGCTGGTGCTTCTTGATCAGGCTGTTCTCAAGCAGCCAGGCATCAATCTCCGTATCTACAATTGTGAAGGTGATTTTCCTGATTTTGGAAACGAGCACCCGGGTTTTACCATTGAGTTGATTGTCGGAATTGAAGTACGAGCCTACCCGATTACGGAGGTCTTTCGCTTTACCAATATAGATCAGCACACCCTCAGTATCCCAAAATTGGTATACGCCGGGGCGATGCGGAACATCGTTCAATGCCGTTTTATAATCGAATGCAGCCATACGCTAGAAGCCTAGTTTCTCGTCCAGTTCTGTTTTTCCTTGCTCTTGTTGCTGATATTGGTTGCAATCATACTCAATGGTACGTGGGGTAGTTGGTGCTTCGAAATCTCCTTTGGAGATTTTTAAAGCCGGATTAGCATATACACGCTTCATAAAGCCAGCATAGATTGGCAATGCAGTGTTTGCGCCTTCCCCTTCGCGGGTGCTGATGAAGTGGAATGCACGGTCTTCACAACCTGTCCACACGCCAGCTACCAGGTCTGGAGTAACTGCCATGAACCATCCATCGGAGTTGTTCTGGGTTGTACCCGTTTTTCCGCCTGTTGGTGCACTGATGCCATATTTATATCTTAACCTTGATCCGGTACCTTTATTTACCACGCCCTGAAGCATTCTTGTCATAACATAAGCAACTTCCTCGTTCATTACAACCTTCACTTGCGGCGCTTTGTTGTAAAGAACTACACCATTTTTGTCTTCAATACGCAAAATATAGGTCGGTTCGGTCCAGACGCCTTTGTTCGCAAACACACTGTAAGCACCGACCATGTCATAAATCGAAGCATCAAATACACCTAAACTGATGGAAGGGAAGGCAGGTACATTTGTGCTGATGCCCATCTTTTTTGCAAGTGTAGCAACTGCAGTCGGCCCTACTTGTTTCATTAGAAAAGCCGTGATGTAGTTTTGGGAATTGGCTAATGCGGTTTGCAGGGTAACCATGCCGGGTATGGTAGAACTTGGTGAGGAACGAGGTGTCCACGGTGCACTACCAGGCGTTTCTATAGTCACCGGCTCGTTTGCTACGGTATAACATGGTGAATAGCCGTTTTCAATTGCTACAGCATAGGTGAAAGGCTTTGCAGTGGAACCCACCTGTCGCGAGCCCATTTTCACCTGATCATATTTGAAATGTTGGAAGTTAATGCCGCCTACCCATGCTTTAATGTGGCCGGTTTTAGGATCCATGGCCATCATGGCATTTCGGAGTAGCATTTTGTAGTATTTTACGGAGTCCATTGGCTTCATTAAGGTGTCCACATCACCGTTCCAGGTAAAAATGTTCATCCGCGTAGGCGTATTAAAATCCTTCATGATCTCCTCTTCGGACTTTCCTTCAAGCTGCAATGCCTTGTACCGTTCAGAGCGTTTTACGCCTTGGGCCAGCTGGGCTTGAGTGCCTTTAAATGGATTTTTACCTCTCCAGCTTCTATTGAACTGCTGTTGAAGTGTTTTCATGTATTCACGTTGTGCCTGTTCGGCATAAAGCTGCATATCATAATTGATCGTGATCACGATCTTCAATCCATCACGATCCAGGTCATATGGGGTACCATCTGCTTTCAATATGGAACGTTCCTGGAAAATACGTTTGATATCCGCTTTTAGAACCGCTCTAAAGTAAGGTGCGATACCATCACTAACGGTTGCACTTCTGAACTTTAATCCTAATGGCTTGGCCTGCTCGGTTTGAAATTGTGCTTCTGTCAGTTTTCCGGCTTTAACCATCATGGCAAGCACGGTATTTCTTCGCTCGCGTGAGCGTTCCGGATTACGGGTAGGCGAGTACCGGGTAATACCTTTCTGCAATCCGACAAGGGTAGCAGCTTCTGTATAAGACAGTTTATCCGGGGTGGTGTTAAAGTAAATTCTCGCCGCGGATTTGATACCATAGGCCTGATTACCGAAATCTACGGTATTCAGATACATGGTGATGATCTCTTCCTTGGTGTAGTTACGTTCCAGCTTTACAGCAATAACCCATTCCTGGAACTTCTGCATCAATCGCTTGAAGAAGTTACGCTGACGGGCCTCTTCAGAGAATAAGTTCAAAGCCAGCTGTTGGGTGATGGTACTACCGCCCTGACGTTTGCCGACAAGGTTATAAAAGAATATGGTAAAGGTTCTTTTAAAATCAATACCGGAGTGGGTCATAAAACGTGTGTCTTCGGTCGCTATCAGGGCGTCGATTACATTCTGTGAAACCTCTGGATAGGTAATGTTTGATCTGTTTTGTACGAAGTAATTTCCGATAGGACGGCCGTCTTCACTCTGAATTTCCGTAGCCTGATTACTTTTCGGGTGTTCAATGTCACGGAAAGAGGGCAGGGTACCGAAAATGCCGAAGCCTACGCCAGCAATAAATAAAGAGAAAAGTATTATGCCACCAATCAGCAGTTTCCAAAGCGTAAGGTTGTATCTTTTGATATCTGATTGGGTAAGTTGTTGCTTCATTTTAATAAGTGTTTTTATAAAAATTCAGGTATTGGTTCAGGAGCGACTTGCTTTTTACGATTTCAAAGTTCTCCTTGCTGATTATGAAAGTCTTATACAGTGTTGGTCTAATCCTCATAATCCTGTTCAGTTGCGGTGTTATCCGATCCTGAAATGCCTTTGCAGCCTCAAAATTACTAAAGTTTCCAACGTAAATTAGCTGATCGTTGTCAAATTCGACCAATTGGTGCCTTAAATCACTTTCAGGGTAGTTACCGCGGCTGAATTGCCCGATTCCAAAGCGAGAGGTGCTGAGCCGGATGCTTGCGTCTTCAACATCAACGACGAAGTACCAGGTTGTGGATGGCGCATTGCTGAAAGGGCCCGTTTTAGCTAGTGGTGTCTGTTGTTCTGTTTGAGGCTGCTTGTCTGCGGTTGGAGTCTGCAAGGCTGCGAATTCAGGTTCAAACTTCTGTGTGCTTGCAGGCTTTTGAGCAATAAATCTTGTTTCGTTCGGGTCAAAGTCAATGAGAGCGATACTGCGCCGTTTGAACTCCATCATGTGTTGATTGATGTAGCTGAGGTGCTCATTTATCAAGGGTACGATCAGCTTATCTTGCGGATACGTTGCTTTAATCTTCTGGAACTGCTTTATCAGGCTGTCTACCGGTGCGGTATGCCCAAGGGCTATCGCCCTCAGGTATGCGAATTGCGGGGCCATTTTAGTTTCAGGCATTTTATGTAGCATCTGGTCTGCCAAACTGATGACTTTTAAAAAATCCTTTTCCTGGTAGATCTCAAACAATTCGTTGTATGTATTGCCAGCCTCCAGCTCCTGAAGGTTCTGATCAATGCTGAATGATGGTTCAAGAATGACACGTGCATATATACTGCTTGCATGATTGGTTAACACCTCATGTTTGTACCGGGCCGCCTGCTCTTCATTTAGATTGTTATAGATCAGGTATAAGCTATAATTTATGGATGCAAGCTGACTGTTTGACGGAAACTTCTTTAATACAATTTCATATATTCTAGCTGCTTCCTGACGATCTTTTAGTTCTTGCTGATAGAAACTGGCGAGTTCCAGGTATGCGTTTACGATCCGCTCATTAGAAGCCAACATCATCTGGCTATTGATCGGAACTGAGTTCAGGTAGTCTGAAAGCTCAAGACTGTCGGATTTGCTATCAATTGGATTACCGCCATTTACGGTCTGCGTTATGGGGTCTAAATTTAGTGTCTCCTGGGTATTTAGCGCCGTGCTTCGAACGCTTTGTCGCCAATTATCCTCGAGCTTTCTGTTTCCCCAGCGCTTAATGAAGTCGGCATAGCCCCGTTCAACAGCATTCTGATTCTGAAAATAGAATGTGCCGGTTCGCGGTCTAAGCTCTGCGTTTACCTCCTGTGGAGCTGTGATGGCGTAAACTGTGGCACTGGTGTCTAAACTTACTGGAAAGAGCATCTGCCTGGCGCGGATTTCCCGCTCGGATTCGGGCAGTGTGGCAAGGAGCTGCAGACTATCTTCCCTGGCTATCATTTCGAACCTGCTGGAAAGATAATCCAGGCTCTCACTTTTTTTCCTGATCATTTCAAAACCAGGATATTCTTCAGACAGGTTCTGGAGTGCCAGATCGTAGAACTTTTTGGCTTGCAGATAATCTCTTTTCGGGTTAAGACTCAGTTCCGCGAGTTGCAGGAAAGCCATCCCTTTTATGATTTGGTTTGTGGTACCAGCAGCTACAGCTTTGTTATAATATTCGATTGCTTGCTCATAAGCGGCCTTCTGCCGGAAGTATTCGGCAATCTGATAGTAAATCTGGTCACTAAATTCTTCGTTCTTTTCATCTTTGAGCAGTGCCAGCAATTGTTCTTCTCTTTCAATCTGACTGCCATTTAACCGGGCATTGATGTCTATCATGTTCAGCTTAGCATTGAAGTATAACGCAAATCCGATGTTGCTGCTTTGAACCTTTTTGTAATGAGCAGCAGCATTGGTGTAGTCCTTTTGTCTTTGGAATAATTGTCCGAGAATAAAATGCCAGCGGATGGTATTTCGTTTAAGCTTGCTTTCCTTGATGGCTGCCTGCAGATATGCAATAGCTTCCTGAGGTTTGGATAGATCAACGGCAAATTGGGCAAGGGTTGCAAGGGGCTCTGCAGGCTTCTTTTTAACTGTTTGAAGGTGTTTCTCAAGCGAATCCAGTGTGCTGGCGGCAGATTTTAAATCGTTGATCTGCATCAATGCTCTTGCATGCCAGTCCAGAGCCTGAATCAAGCTTACTTGATTTTCCGGGTAAGTTTTTGCGACATAGGCGAAATATTCGGCGGCAAGGAAGAAATTGCCTTTGTAGAACTGCGCTTTACCCATAAGCAGGTAGGCTTCATCCAGATAATTACTCAAACTTTTATCCGTAATAATGGTTCTGGATTTATTGATGATCTCGTCGAGCGACTTATCATCACTGGTTGGCGGCAAGGTTGTTGGTTTGAACTTTTGTGGACTCAGGTGTACTGGGAGCAGTTCATTATAGTTGTTTTGGAAGGTTTCGTGCAGTTCGGAGACATACTCATCCAGCAATATATTGGCATTATATATATAATTATATCTTGCGGTAAGATTTTGCATCCCTTTGCCGGATGAGCCGTCTTTCTGCATGCTGCAAGCATATGCAATACTGATGCAAAGGCAGAATAACAGGAGTTTGACCTGGGGAAAGGACGAGTTGCTCAATGATATACGTTATGAAGGATATGCTGTATATTTAAAAATATATGCAAAAATATCTGAATAGCCTATCATTAGAAAACAATACACTATATTATTTACTAAAATGATGGAAGATCCAAATCGAGAGATTAAGCGCAAACAGGTTAACAGTTATGTGAGGTATACCGGACTGTTTTTTCAAATGTTTGTGATCATTGGTGTTTTTGCATTTGTAGGCTCCACCTTAGATGGCCATCAGGGTACCAGGCAGCCCTATTATACGGCTGGCTTGGCCTTGCTCGGCGTTGTGGTTGCCATATATCAGGTGCTGAAAGAAGTAAATCAGCTGAACAAGCCTAAAAGTTAAAACCGGCGGGATTTATTTGCTATTTTTGCGGCAAATCTGATCTTTTGAGCATTGTTCGTTTTTCAATCCTATACACTGGTTTTTGCATTGTGCTGGCCGGCTTTATAACCATCCTTCAGGCAGTCTTCCCGGATGCAGGTTTGTTCGTGGACAAATTCTGGGTGATTTTCTGCTTTCTGGCAGGTATCACTTACATCGCGTATGTAACGGCCGACTTGGGCATTAAAAAGGACCCTGAAGTGGGTGTCATCACGATTATGGCCTCTATTGCGGTAAAGATGATCTTTTCGATGGCTTTTGTGCTGATTTACAGTCAGAACCGGCCTCAATTGGGCGGGATATTCCTGATCAACTTTTTTTCTTTATATTTATTGTTTACCTGCTTTGAATTATACTGGTTGTTGCGTAACTTGCGCCACCAAAATAAATAGTAAAAATCTGCGAATAAATGGATTGTAGCCACGTTTTTGATTTTAAAGTGAATAGGTTAATTGCTGCTTTTACGCTTTTTTTAGCGCTTTTCACTGTTGTACCATCTGTTTTAGCGCAGACTGACAGTGTTCAAGCTGGAGCCGCTCATGAAACTGTTGCATCTGGTGCTGCTCATGGCGCTGAAGCAGGTCATGAAGAGGCCGGATTTGATCCAACAGCGGTAATTATGGAGCACATTGCTGATTCTCACGTTTGGCATGTTGCTGGTCATTTTTCTTTCCCGCTTCCTGTGATCTTGTATACTCCTCAGGGTTTTGAGTTTTTCTCTTCTGGTCATTTTCACCACGGTGAGGCCGACTATAAAGGGGCTTATAATACTTACCGCCTGGTTGAGAGTACTAAGGATCAAGGTGTAGGTCAGAACTTCTTTAATAAGAAAATCAAGGTGATTTCTCCGGACGGTCAGATTGATGAGGCTGCAACAGCTGCAATCATGGACTTTTCTATTACCAAGAATGTTGCTGCAATGTTTCTTACGGTTGTAATTCTTGTGCTTGTTTTCTCTGCAGTTGCATCTGCTTACAAGAAACGCGCAGGGAAATCACCTAAAGGTATGCAGTCGTTTTTAGAGCCAATTATAGTGTTTGTAAGAGACGATATTGCTAAACCAAACATTGGTCATGATTACGGTCGTTTTATGCCGTTTTTACTAACGGTGTTCTTTTTTATTCTTATCAATAACCTTTTAGGTTTGGTGCCGATCTTCCCGGGTGGTGCAAACGTTACCGGAAATATCGCTACAACCTTTATCCTTGCCTTGTTCACTTTAGTGATCGTGAATGTTAATGGTAACAAGTCTTACTGGAGTCACATCTTTGCGCCTGATGTGCCGAAATGGATGTACATCATTATGATTCCGGTTGAGGTTATCGGTGTGCTTTCAAGACCATTCGCTCTAATGGTAAGGTTATTCGCGAACATTACTGCCGGACACATTATCGTGTTAAGCTTAATCTCCCTGATCTTCATTTTCAAATCACTTGCAATAGCACCGGTATCGGTAGCATTCGTGATCTTCATGGATGTCCTGGAGCTGTTAGTTGCTTTTTTACAGGCTTTTATCTTTACCTTGTTAAGTGCGCTTTTCATTGGTATGGCGGTAGAGGAGCATCATTAATATTAAACTATAGATTCATTAATATAAATTAAATTAGTTATGGTAGGTTCAATCGCGGCAATTGGTGCCGGAATCGCAGTTATCGGTGCTGGAATTGGTATCGGACAAGTAGGTGGTAAAGCAATGGAAGGTATTGCTCGTCAGCCAGAAGCTGCTTCTAAAATTCAAACTGCAATGATCATCGCTGCAGCCCTTATTGAAGGTGTTGCGTTATTCGGTGTGGTAGTTGCGTTCCTTGGAAACAATCCTCAGTAATCAGCAGGACTGTAAGTACAGGAAAAAAAACTAAGGTTGGAAGTCGACGATTGGTTGCCTTCCAGCCTTAATTAAATTAAGACTTAGAAATTTAAATATCATATGGAGTTAGTTACCCCAAGTATTGGACTTGTTTTCTGGACATTAGTCGCGTTTTTGTTCTTATTGCTGCTTTTAAAGAAGTTAGCCTGGAAACCTATCATGGGTGCTATCCATGACCGTGAGCAGTACATCGACGAGGCTTTGAATAAAGCTGAATTAGCGAAAAAAGAGATGGCTCGTTTAACTGCTCAGAATGAGGACTTAATGCAACAGGCTCGTGCTGAAAGAGATTTGATTCTTAAAGAAGCGAAGAACCTGAAGGATAGCATACTGAATGAAGCTAAAGCGCAGGCGCAGGCTGAAGGCAGCAAAATGCTTGAAAAAGCTAAGATTGAAATTGCTAATCAGAAGAAAGCTGCCCTTGCTGAAATGAAGTCGCAGGTGTCTACTTTATCTATTGAGATTGCAGAACGTGTATTACGCGGACAGCTACAGGATAAAGCTAAACAACAGGAATTGGTTGCAGGCCTTTTAAAGGATGTTGAGTTAAACTAATTTTTATCCTAACGTAAATCACAAATGTCAAATAGTAAAGCAGCATCAAGATACGCAAAGTCACTTATTGATCTTTCTTCGGAGCAGGATTCCATGGAAGCTGTTCGGGCTGACATGGCGAGTA
This sequence comes from Pedobacter sp. UBA1654, assembly GCA_002320935.1. Classification (GTDB taxonomy): domain Bacteria; phylum Bacteroidota; class Bacteroidia; order Sphingobacteriales; family Sphingobacteriaceae; genus Pedobacter. The sequence continues at coordinate 45,280 of DCLG01000084.1, forward strand.
TCGTTTCGGTTGTTGGTGCAAACCCATTGTTGGGTGCGGTTCTTAGCAATCCCATTATTCCGCTCGATAAAAAAGCTGGTATTCTGAAGGATACGTTTTCAGGTCGGGTGAGTGCAGTTACTGATCTCTTTCTGAAACTGATTGTAAGCAAAGGAAGGGCATCGATCGTATTTGAAACTGCTAAAGGCTTTTTAACGCAATATAATTCGTTAAAAGGTATTGTTACCGCTGAGGTAACATCGGCGATTCCGCTGACAGAAGCGAACCGTACTGAGATTATAACTATAGTTAAAAGAGAAGTTGGTGCCAATGAAGTGCTGATCAAAGAAAAAGTTGATGAGAAGCTGATTGGCGGTTTTATTCTTAAGGTTGGCGACAGGCAGTTTGATGCAAGTATTGCCAGCAACCTGAATAAACTAAAAAAAGAATTTAGCCACGGTGTGGTTTAAGAAACATTAACAGATTACTGATTACAAAAGAAATAATATAAAACATTATGGTAGAGGTAAGACCAGACGAAGTATCGGCAATTATCAGGCAACAATTGGCGGGCTTCAAATCAGAGGCTGAACTGGAAGAGGTTGGTACCGTATTACAGGTGGGTGATGGTATCGCTCGTGTTTACGGTTTAACTAAAGTACAGTCAGGTGAGTTAGTTGAGTTTGACAACGGCTTACAAGGGATTGTATTGAACCTTGAGGAAGATAACGTTGGTGTGGTTTTATTAGGTCCTTATGGTGACATCAAGGAAGGTGATACCATTAAGCGTACCAACAAGATTGCTTCTATCAAAGTTGGTGAAGGTATGTTGGGTCGTGTTGTAAACACACTTGGCGAGCCTATCGACGGTAAAGGTCCAATCTTAGGCCCAACCTATGAAATGCCGATTGAGCGTAAAGCACCTGGTGTAATTTACCGTCAGCCGGTTACTGAGCCATTACAAACTGGTATCAAAGCGATTGATGCGATGATTCCAATTGGTCGTGGTCAGCGTGAGTTGGTTATTGGTGATCGTCAAACTGGTAAAAGTGCCGTTTGTATTGATACCATCATCAATCAAAAAGAATTTTATGAAGCAGGAAACCCTGTTTTATGTATATATGTAGCTTGTGGTCAAAAAGCAAGTACAGTAGCGAACGTTGTTCGTACACTAGAAGAGAATGGTGCAATGGCATACACAGTTGTGGTTTCTGCTGCTGCTGCTGATCCTGCTCCACTTCAATTCTACGCACCTTTCTCTGGTGCTGCAATTGGTGAGTTCTTCAGAGATACTGGTCGCCCGGCATTGATCGTTTATGATGATTTGTCTAAACAAGCTGTGGCTTACCGTGAGGTTTCTCTGTTATTACGTCGTCCACCGGGCCGTGAGGCTTATCCAGGTGACGTGTTCTACCTTCACAGCCGTTTATTAGAGCGTGCTGCGAAAATCAACTCAAACGATGATATCGCTCAGGCGATGAACGACCTTCCGGAGTCCATCAAAGGAATCGTTAAAGGTGGTGGTTCATTAACTGCATTGCCAATCATTGAAACTCAAGCAGGTGACGTATCTGCTTACATCCCGACAAACGTAATTTCAATTACTGACGGTCAGATCTTCCTTGAATCTAACTTGTTCAACGCAGGTGTTCGTCCGGCGATCAACGTAGGTATCTCGGTATCACGTGTAGGTGGTAACGCACAGATCAAGTCAATGAAGAAAGTTGCTGGTACCTTGAAGTTAGATCAGGCACAATACCGCGAGTTAGAGGCTTTCTCTAAATTCGGATCTGACTTAGATGCTGCTACTAAATCTGTACTTGACAAAGGTGCACGTAACGTGGAGTTGTTGAAACAAGGTCAGTTCTCTCCAATGCCAGTTGAAAAACAGGTTGCGATCATCTACATCGGTACTAAGAACTTAATGCGTCAGGTACCAGTTGAGCGCGTTAAGGAGTTCGAAAACGAATTCCTTGAGCAAATTGAATTGCGTCACCCAGAGGTTTTAGCTGCACTTAAAGCAGGTAAACTTGAAGATGCAAGTACAAGTGTATTAGAAACAGTAGCTAAAGAGGTTTCAGCAAAATATTAATCTCTAACGGCGCACACTAAAATAACATGGCTAATTTAAAAGAAGTAAGAATACGTATAGCATCGGTACAATCAACGCAGCAGATTACCAAGGCCATGAAAATGGTTTCGGCCGCTAAGCTGAAGCGTGCCACCAATGCGATTACACAATTACGTCCATATGCTACTAAACTAAAGGAGATTTTAGGTAATCTTTCAGCAAGTTTAGAAGGTTCATCATCACCTTTTATCCAGGAGCGTGAACCGAACAAAGTTTTAGTTGTGGTCGTGTCATCAAACCGTGGTCTTGCAGGTGCTTTCAACATGAACGTGATCAAAGCGACCAACAATCTGATCGCGGAGCGCTACAGTGAGCAGTTGAAGAATGGCAACGTGAAGATTGTCGCGATTGGTAAGAAAGGTCAAGACTTCTACGAAAAGCGTAACTACAACACCATTGGTAACAACAATGAGCTTTATTCAGCATTGACCTTTGAAAATGTAACTAAAATTACAGACGCTATCATGGATGGCTTTGTAAAAGGTGAGTATGATGAAGTACAGGTTGTTTATA
>DCLG01000084.1:47918-61902 GCA_002320935.1 Pedobacter sp. UBA1654
CATAACCGCTTTAAGAATGCTGCCGTTCAGATCGTGACTACAGAACAATTGTTGCCGTTGAAGCAGCATGTTCAGGCTGAAGTTGAAACGGTTAAATCAACCAATGTTGACTACATTCTGGAGCCCTCTAAGGTGGAGATTGTAGAACAGCTGATTCCAAAGTCAATCAAGATTCAGCTTTATAAGGCGGTGTTGGACTCACACGCTTCAGAACATGGTGCGCGTATGACCTCTATGGACAAAGCAACTGAAAATGCCGGAGATCTTTTGAAAGCATTAAAACTATCTTATAACCAGGCTCGTCAGGCCGCCATTACAACCGAGTTAACCGAGATTGTAAGTGGTGCCGCTGCCCTGAATGGATAATTGAAGAATATATTATCAGAGCCTCTGTCGCACGACAGAGGCTTTTTTGTTTTAACAGATAAGTCAATGAAAAAACGTTTAGCGATCTTCATCGCACTTTTATTGCCATTAGGCCTTTTGGCTCAGGATACCACATCAAACATGGGGTACCGTGACTATACCACTGCAGTATTATGGCAGCAACATTCGGGTGAATACCGGGCGCTTGCTTTTCAGGCCTTCAACTTTGCCAGGATCTCCCTTCTCGAGCGTCTGAAAACGGTTGGGAAAGACAAAAAGTACTGCGTAGTTGTTGATGTAGATGAGACTGTATTGGATAACTCTCCATTCCAGGGATATGAAATAAACCATGGTAAGACCTTTGATTCGAAGGACTGGAATCAGTGGACCAGTAAGGGAATTGCGGATACCGTTCCAGGTGCCCTAAGCTTTCTGAAGTTCGCTGCAGCTCATGGGGTAGAAACCTTTTACCTGACCAATCGTGATACATCAGAAATGGCAGGTACACTCTACAACCTGAAGACACTTGGATTCCCGAATGCGGATCAGGCGCACATGCTGCTAAAAACAAATACATCAGATAAAGAACCAAGAAGACAGGCGATTCTGGAGCAATATCATATCCTGCTATTATGTGGTGATAATCTAAGTGACTTCTCTAATGTCTTTTATCGTTCAGGAAAGAATACCATTGAGCAGGTAAATGCATTACAGGCGGAATTTGGTACGCATTTTATTGTATTACCAAACCCGATGTATGGCGATTGGGAAAAACAATTTTATAAGGACAGTAAACCCACAGAGGCAGTGAAAGCTGCGGAACGGTTAGAAGGATTGAAAACTTATTAGTATTAATCCTTTTATATAGGCTAATTAATATTATTTTTGTGCAGTAAAACTAAAAAAGTAACATGGATAAGAAACCAATCTACAGTACTCCCAGCATGAAAGTTGCAAATGATGAAGGGATCTACAAATTATTATTAGTTGGAATTATATTAGGTATAATCGGCGTGTTTTTACGTTTTGCAGGTGATTCTGATATGCTGTCGCTTATCTCATGGGCTATCCTGTTTGTAGGAGCAGCACTTTGCTTCAAAGGCGTTTTCAAGATTCTAGGTGCATAACCTTCCAGATACCGACATTAAAAAAGCCAGTTCCCAAAGGACTGGCTTTTGTTTTTTGTAATAGTTTCTCTTAGACATTATTTAACCCGCTTCTGGTTGTCCTTCGCGAAAGCTTCCCAACCAGAATAAGATTTCCCACTACCCCCCGAAGGGACCCGCTGGAATGCATGACAAACCGCCACAGCCAGACCATCGGTAGCATCCAGGAATTCCGGTGTTTCCTTAAAAAGCAACAGACGCTGCAACATTGCCGCCACCTGTTCCTTACCCGCATTACCATTACCCGTGATCGACTGTTTAATTTTCCGTGGTGCATATTCCGTAACCGGTATCGTCCTGGATAAGGCTGCAGCCATGGCTACGCCCTGTGCACGTCCAAGTTTTAGCATCACCTGCACATTTTTTCCATAGAAGGGTGCCTCAAGCGCCATGACATCTGGTTTATATTCCTCAATTAACCCTACCGTCTTATCAAATATCCGCTGAAGTTTTAGAAAATGATCGTCCAGATGATCCATCTTCACCACTCCCATGCTGATCAGCTTAATTTTACTTCCCTGTTCCAGAATCAATCCATAGCCCATTACAGCTGTTCCCGGATCGATTCCCATAATCACCCTTTCCTTTTTTTCCGCCAACATAGAACAATAATAAGCATATTTGCAGAGAGTGAGCGCAAAAAGTATAACACCCCGATACAAGAACATCATATCCAATCTGATCAAAATCGGTGTCGTCGTTTTCGCATTCTACTTCATCTACACAAAACTTAGCAGCAACCAGGATCTTAAAGGATTTCTGGAGCTCATACACCAGATCCCCACTATAGAAATCATTGCAGTCATTTCCCTGGTGTTCTTGCTCATGCTTGTGAACTGGGGGCTCGAAGCGGTGAAATGGAAAAGACTTATCCAACCGGTGGAGCGGATCAGCTTGTGGAAAGCTATAGAATCTGTTTTCTGCGGACTTACCTGGGCGGTTTTTACACCCAACCGCCTCGGTGAATATGGCGGACGCGTATTTTTTCTCTCGCCTAAAAGGCGGATTATAGGCGCAGTTGCCATGGCCGTGGGAAATATTGGCCAGATGGTGCTCACAAACATCTTCGGCTCTATTGCTCTGTGCATATTTATATTCCGGTTTAAACCGATGGATGACCTGTTTTTCCTGTTCCTATGCACCATTGCCTTTATATTCTGCTCCTTTCTCGCCATATTCTATTTTAATATCAGGTGGTTGAACGGACTGCTGCTCTCCATGCGGTTCACCAGAAAATACAAGAAGTTTTACACCATCCTTGCGCGATACAGGAAGGCGGAACTCTTCAGAATCCTCCTGTTTTGTTTTGCCAGATACGCGGTATTTAGTACCCAATATTTCATCATGTTCTTCTGGCTGATCCCAAGCCTGCATATTGCCGATGTACTCATGATGGTATGCATATTGTTTTTTGTCCAGTCCAATCTGCCTTCACTCGACCTCTTTGATGTCGGGATCAGAAGTGTCACCGCATTATTCTTCTTTGAGTTTATTACCGATCAAAGTACAGCCGTGGTTGCCTGCATTGCCAGCATCTGGCTTATAAATATTATTATTCCTGCTATATTAGGATCCTATTTCGTCTTTAAACTCAATTTTTTTGGAAGTCTTAAACGTAACTAGTGTATTGTGCCTGTTGCTGACCTTGCTGTATCTGGGTGTGATCATCTGGTTTATACGAGGCTGGAAGGGGCTAAAGTCTTTCACTTACCGCAAGCACCAGCCCTTAAAAGTGTCCATCATCATTGCCGCCAGGGACGAAGCTGAAAACATCCGGAATACCATAGAAGATCTGCTGGCGCAGGATTACGAACAGGAATATCTCGAAATCATCTTCATCGATGACCATTCTACAGACGACACCGGTGATATCATAGCCTCCTATGCTGCACAAGGCATCCGCCTGGTCAGCCTAAACGAAACCAATACAATCAACTCTTATAAGAAAAAGGCCATTGAAACTGCAATAGGAGGGGCTAGAGGTGATCTCATCATCACCACCGACGCAGACTGTCGCATGGGGCCAAACTGGCTTAAAACCATTGTGAGTTACTATCAGGAAGGCGGCTATAAGATGATCTCGTCGCCGGTAGTTTACTTCGAGGAAAAGAACCGATTCGAAAGGGCACAATCGCTGGAGTTCCTCTTCCTGATCGGGATGGGCGCCTCCACAATTGGCAACAACAAACCGTCAACTTGTAATGGAGCCAATCTGGCCTATGAGCGTGCAGCCTTCTATGAAGTGGGCGGCTTTAAGGGTATTGATGATTTGGCCTCTGGCGACGACGAGCTGCTGCTACACAAGATGGCGGATAAGTATGGCAACAAAATTGGCTTCCTGAAAAATCATGATGCCATCGTATACACACAAGCAAAACCAACCCTGCGGGAATTTATCCAGCAGCGTAAACGCTGGGCCTCTAAAAGCACTAGGTACAAGAATAAGTCTATCATTGTGCTAGGCGTCCTGGTATGGCTGTTCAACCTAAGCATACTGCTAAACTTGCTCGGCGGCACGATGATGTTGCTTCTAAGCGCATTTGGTGCGAGCAGCATACCAACGAACATTGCACAGCAGCTTTTATACCTCGCCCTTCTTCAATTGAGTATTAAGTTTATTGCTGAATTCCTGTTTTTGAAAAAAGTTACTCAATTTGCCCGGAGACCAGAACTCATGCGACTATTACCCATATTAAACATCCTACACATCATTTACTTAATATATATCGGTATTGCTGGTAATTCAGGCAAGTACAGTTGGAAAGGAAGGATGGTTCGATAATGAATGATCATAGCCCTTCAAAAAAAATCTGGAAGAAGTTCAGGAAGAACAAGTTTGCTGTCGGCGGACTCCTTTTTATCCTTGCCACCATGCTCATCGGGATACTGGGTTATCTGGTTACGCCAGATCAGACACCAATGGCCAACACCATGCACCTGCAGCTGAGCAACAAAAAGCCCGGACGGAGTTTTAAGTTTTTGATCATTAGCCAGAACCCATCCATTCAGCAGGTCAGTATCTTTGAGAAGATGCTGTACGGTCAGGAAGCGAACTTCAAGAGTATTCCCATCAACAGCTATAAAATTACAGGCACAAAGGTGGATGTTGAGGCTTACATTGGCGATGATGAAGCTGGTGAACATAAGACCTACAACATTAAGGATATCTGCAGCAGCTGCGATCTTACACAAGTCACAACGTTGGAACAGCAGTTCGCCAGAAATAACATCTATGAACAGCGGTACCTTCTGGGCAGCGACATCTACGGACGGGACCTGCTCAGCCGGCTGATCCTGGGCATTCGCGTTTCGCTGTCCGTAGGTTTGATGGCTGTGATTATCTCCTTGCTTATCGGCATCAGTTTAGGCGCCTTGGCGGGTTATTTTGGCGGCAAAACAGACGCAGCAATCAGCTGGTTTATGAACGTGATTTGGTCCTTGCCATCCTTATTGCTGGTCATAGCCATATCCTTTGCATTAGGAAAAGGCTTCTGGCAAATCTTTATCGCTGTAGGTTTATCGACCTGGGTCGATGTGGCGCGATTGGTACGCGGGCAGGTTATGGCATTAAAAGAGGTTGAATTCGTTGAAGCATCAAGAGCACTGGGATTTTCCACAAGTCGCATCATCATCAAACACATACTGCCAAACATTGCCGGACCGATCCTGGTAGTGGCTTCGGCAAACTTTGCTTCCGCGATACTGCTTGAAACTGGTCTAAGCTTCCTTGGCTTTGGCGCACAACCGCCCATGCCGAGCTGGGGTACTATGATCAAAGAACACTACGGCTACATCATCATGGATGCCGCCTACCTGGCCGTACTTCCCGGGCTCGCCATCATGCTTACCGTTTACGCTTTTAACGTGCTCGCCATCGGCCTGAGAGATGCTTTTGATGTAAAATCGCAGAATGTAAGTGTATAAAGATGAGGAGAGAAAAAGCGGTCTTGCTTTTTTACTTTTTGCGTTTAATTCTTCAGCCCCAGAATTCTTAACTTTGCGGTATGTTAATCAATTGTTTCCAAAAAGAACTGATCGAAGCAGGCTGTGATGAAGCGGGCAGGGGCTGCCTTGCCGGTCCGGTATATGCCGCTGCCGTCATTCTTCCGCGGAAATTCAAATCCGGCATTCTGAACGATTCCAAGAAGCTAAGCCTTGAGCAGCGTCTGGAAATGCGTGAGGTGATTCAAAAGGAAGCCATTTGCTGGGCAGTCGGATCTGTGGATAACCATGAAATTGATGAGATTAACATCCTGAATGCTTCATTCCTTGCCATGCACCGCGCCATTGACCAGCTTTTGGTCATCCCGCAGTACCTGGTCATTGATGGAAACCGGTTCAAGCCGTATTCAGATATCCCACACTCGTGTATTGTAAAGGGCGATGGCAAGTATCTGAACATCGCTGCTGCCTCTATTCTTGCAAAAACGTACCGCGATGACTTTATGGCAAACATTGCCGCAGAACATCCGGAATACGCGTGGCACCAGAATAAAGGTTACGCTACTGCTGCCCATCGACTTGTATCCATTGAAAAAGGATTAACACCATATCACCGCAGAAGCTTTACGATTAGTCACCCTCAGTTTGACGGTATGGCTGATCTTGTCGTATAAATTAGTACTTTCAATTATTGAAAACGCTTTTTATTACAAACCGGGTCCCTTTTCCGCCGAAGAGCGGATATCCTATAGTTGTCTATAATACAATTAAGGGCCTGCTCCGTATGGGCGTAGATATAACCCTATTCAGTATAAACCCAAACCAGCATGCGATAGATGTAGATGATATCTATGATCCGGTGTTCGATTCCATTAAGTTCCATCATTATAGCATTGATACGGAAGCAAACCTCATAGGAGCACTCTTTAACATCTTTTCAAACGAGTCGTACAACGTTTCCAGGTTCTATGATGAGGGTGCTGCCAGGCTGCTGGAAGATGTATTGCGGGAAACAGAATTTGACATCATCCAGTTTGAAAGCCTCTTCGTGGTTCCATATCTGGACGTCGTAAAAGCAAACAGTAAGGCCAGACTGATCTACCGCGCACACAACATGTTGTTTGATGTTTGGGAACGACTCTCGCAAAGTGAAAAGTTCAGGCCTAAGCGTCATTACCTGGAATTCCTGGCCAGGCGACTCAAAGCTTACGAAAGTGAACAGGTGAACCGTTTTCACCGGGTATTTGCCATTTCAGAGCCAGACCGGCACCACATCATCAAGCTGGGCTGCCAAGCCGGCGTAGATGTTTTTCCAGTATCACTGGATATTGAAGACTATAAAATTGACCCAAAAGGTTCCATATTTCCAACCTTGTTCCACCTGGGCTCCATGGACTGGATTCCGAACCGGGAAGGTATAGAGTGGTTCCTGGACGAGGTTTGGCCGGACATTGAAGAGTTGAATAGCGAGCTCAGGTTCTATATCGCCGGCCGGAACATGCCTAAGAAGTTCTTTGAGTATGACTCCGACAATGTGCTGGTGGAAGGTGAAATATTTGATGCCGTGGAATTTATGAATTCCAAAGCAATTATGATCGTTCCATTGCTTTCTGGTAGTGGTATGCGTGTAAAGATACTTGAAGGCATGGCCATGGGCAAGTGTATCATTGCCACCACCATTGCTGCAGAAGGCATTGCCTGTGAACATGGTAAAGACATCCTGCTGGCAGATAGTCCTGATGAATTCTACCGGTATATACTGCAATGCCTTACGCAGCCCCGTAAATGGAAGGAGATCGGCCTTCAGGCAAGAAAGACCGCAGAACGCGAATACGACATCTCGGGCGTATCTCAGCGCATGTTTCAGGTATATCTGCAACTACTTAATGCTTAAAAAATTGCGTACTTTTGACTACAATTTTAAACAACAAGCATGAAAGCAGCATGATTTATCGTTCCAATTCCTGAATGATCCAGTTCATGATCGCTTCATCACCAAACCTGAATTTTAACAGATGAAAGACATCGCTTTAACAAACAAACACATATCCTTAGGTGCTAAGATGGTCCCTTTTGCCGGTTACAACATGCCGGTACAGTATGAAGGCATAAATGCCGAACACGCAACCGTTAGACAAAGCGTAGGCGTCTTCGATGTATCACATATGGGTGAGTTTATCCTGAAAGGCGAAAATGCTTTAGATCTTATTCAACGTGTAACCAGCAATGATGCTTCCAAATTATACGATGGCAAAATTCAATACTCCTGCCTTCCAAATGAAACCGGCGGTATTGTAGACGATTTGCTGGTATATCGAATTGATGAAAAGACATATATGCTTGTTGTAAATGCATCAAACATAGAGAAAGATTGGAACTGGATCCAGAAATACAATACAAACGATGTTGAGATGCATAACATCTCCGACAAAACCTCCCTGCTGGCGGTACAAGGACCAAAGGCTGCTGAAGCACTACAAAGCCTTACCGATGTAGATCTTGCCTCTATGGAGTACTACACCTTTGTTAAAGGTAAGTTTGCCGGCGTAGAAAACGTACTGATATCGGCTACAGGCTACACGGGAGCAGGCGGATTTGAGATTTATTTTGAAAATGAACATGCAGACAAGATCTGGGATGCCGTGTTTGAAGCTGGTGCGCCTTTCGGCATAAAGCCGATTGGATTAGGTGCCCGCGATACTTTGAGGTTAGAAATGGGCTTTTGTCTTTATGGAAATGATATCGATGATACGACATCCCCAATTGAAGCGGGATTAGGCTGGATCACTAAATTCACCAAGAACTTTACCAACAGTGAAGCACTAAAAGCAGAGAAAGAAGCCGGCGTGAAAAGTAAGCTGGTCGGTTTTGAAATGATTGATCGTGGTATCCCGCGTCACGACTATGAAGTTGTAGACGCAGAAGGTAACAAGATCGGGCGGGTAACCTCGGGAACACAGTCTCCATCCTTGCAGAAAGCAATCGGAATGGGATATGTAGCCAAAGAATTCGCTAAAGAAGGCACCGAAATTTACATTAGTATCCGCAACAACAAAGTTAAAGCGAAGGTTGTTAAGTTCCCTTTTTATAAATAAGCCGTATCCATATATTACATGTCGAGAAAGATTGAAGTTTGTTTAACGCCCGCAATATTGGGGCTTTATGATATAAAAGAAAGTATTGTTGTTGTAATTGACATATTGAGGGCAACCTCTTCCATGGTTTACGGTATTGATAATGGGGCAACCTCCATCATTCCGGTTGCTCAGGTTGAAGACTGTCTTAAATACTCCGAACATGGTTACCTGCTTGCTGCAGAGCGTAACGGAGAGGTTGTAACCGGATATAACTTCGGAAACTCGCCATTCTCTTATACGGCTGAACATGTTGCCGGTAAAACGGTGGTATTAACCACTACAAACGGCACCAAAGCATTACACATGGCTCGTGCGACAGCACATCAGGTGGTAATCGGTTCATTTCTGAACCTGCAATCCCTGTGTGACTGGCTGAGGGCACAGCCTCAGGATGTTTTGTTGTTGTGTGCTGGATGGAAGGACTCGGCCAATCTTGAAGATACCTTGTTTGCAGGCGCTGTTGTGAAAGCACTACGTTCAGAATTTAGCGTATTTGACGATTCCTCCGTTATGGCAGAAGATCTTTATGGCATTGCCGAGCAAGACCTTGCAGCTTACATGACCAAATCTTCCCACAGCCACCGTTTGGCTGCACTGAACATTGGAGAAGATGTGAAGTTTTGCCTGCAGCTTAACATCTGCGAAGCCATACCTGTATTGGTGGGTGATGCTTTGGTAGCACTGAACAAAAACTAACTACACCATATTTCAGCCCTGTACATAAATTGTGCAGGGCTTTTAAGAAATTAGCTGCTTCAGCTTCTCGTTTGTCTGAATGGTGCGCAGGGTTTCTTCATAGGCCAGCCAATAAATGGTTTCCGCCTTAGCTGTGTCAAAGGTCTTGATTTCCCCCATCCCTTTCGGCTCAATAAGCACGTCGCACAAAGGTGATTTCTCTTCCATATCCTTGTTTATAGACATCAGGAAGGCTCTACCCATCAGTGCCCGGATCTTTGTGATCTTTTCAACCGGATTAAGGTGGTTGCAGGAAGATCCAATAATGAAGTCACAATTACCAACCAGCGGCTCAACGGGAAAGTTGTTTAAGATACCCCCATCCACATACATCTGGTTATTGATCATCACCGGGCTGAAGATCCCGGGTATGCAGCTCGAAGCCTGCACTGTCCGAATAAGTGGACCCTGGTTAAAGTATTCAATTTTACCTTCACTAAAGTTCGTTGCGGCAATTGTCAAAGGGATCTTTAAGCTTTCGAAGCGATCATCCGGGAAGTAAGTTCTGAATAGGGCCGTTGTACGTTCAATGTTAATTAAACCCAAACCCTGTAGTGCGGGACGGATAAAGCGCAGTAGCTTTGTTTTAAGAAAAATCTTGAGCCCTTCCTCCGGGTCAACCCCAGAAGCATAGAATGCCCCCGCTATAGATCCGGCGCTGGTGCCACTGATATGACTGAATTGTACGCCTGCGTTTAAAAATGCTTTAAGCACACCCAGGTGGGCAATGCCTCGTATTCCCCCGCCGGATAGTACAATTCCTACTTTCGTCATTGTTGTCTTGGTTTATATTTAGAAGCCCGCAGGATCTTTTCCGCGTCTGTATCTGCCATCAGCTCCTGTAACGTAACATCAGGATTTTCCTTCATGTACTTCCTTACGATCTGCCAACCCATCCATACACCCAATTTTGGTGCCGACTCGTTCTTTTCACCCAGGCCCGGCGTAAAAGGACCTTCGCTCAGGTAGACCTGAATTTTCTGGTAATCAGTTTTAAACAGCAATTCATGCTCCATCAAGTAGCCCCAGATATTCCCTTCGTATGTAGTGCACCAACCCAGCTGCTTATCGGTATAGCCGATCTTTACAGAATCCGGAACTTTTTCATCCAGTACCTGATCCATAAAATACAGTACTTTTCCGTTGTGAATCATTTTTGACAGCAGTGTGCGGTCCTCGTCACGCTCCGGAAAAAGCTCTTCACGGGCAAATGTTTCCGTTAAGCGGGGTACCACATATTCCGGTGTAAATCTTCGGGAAAGGTACATCGGCACACTGCGCACAATGGCCGGATAAAAACGACTGTCCGCCCCTAAAAACATATCGAGTCCAATACCCATATACCCGTCTCCAATGGGGGCCTGCACCTCAAAACCGGAGATGAAAGTAATGAAACGGGGAACCTTAACCTCCGGATAATAGTGTTTGATGTATTTAAAAGTTGTTGTCAGATCGTTTTCAATTGGAGCCATGTTCTTGAAAACACTATCTGCATCATGATTCAGATCTTTGAAAGCCTGATCAGCATATAATACGTCTAAGATCTCCGGACCCGAATAAGCACCATTTCCAACAATACGGTTTATATAATCCTGATAGAAATTACCATACTTTTTCGCCAGCTCCACATTGGTTTGCTGCGGTCCTTTGGACATGCCAGCCACCACATCTTTGTCAAAACGCTCTATGGAAATCTTCAAATTAATATCTTCTACATCAGGACGGTTGTTCTGCTGGCAGGAAAATAGTAGAAGCAGAGCGGCAAAAAAAAGATAGATTTGGGAAAACTTAACGGTATTGTTCATGTTGAACAAATATAAACAGATCAAGGCTTAATCCTGCAACAATGGTCTGTCAATTCAAATGTGTAATCCTGGCCCACAAGGCTTATTTTAAATCGTATGAAAAAAATCTTATTTACTTTACTATTCTTTTGTTTAACAGGAAGCGCTTTCGCGCAATGGCAGAATGGCCCTTTGGGTAAGGATTTCAAACTCGGCCTTACTGCCCATCCAACATTTGGCTGGTTGAAANNGAAGGTGGCAAAGGCGAGGGCATGAGCCTCGGTTTCTCTTACGGTTTACTTGGCGATTTCAATTTCGCAGAAAATTATAGCTTTTCTACAGGTTTAACCATCACCACCATCAATGGTAAAAGTACCGAAGTTAATCCGGCACCTTATCATAACCCTGGAGATGCTACGATGCCATATGGTCTGAAGTATAAACTTCAATACCTTGAAATTCCGCTTACCGTTAAACTTAGAACGGCTAAGGTTGGTGAGATGGTGTGGTATGGACAGTTTGGTTTATCCAACGGTTTTAATATCGGTGCTAAACAGGATGTGGAGCTATCGGGAAGGAAGATTGAAGAAGACCTGAATATCAAGGATCTTACTAATTTCTATAGAGCCGGACTAATCCTTGGTGCCGGTGGTGAATTTGAACTGGACACACATACCAGCATTGCGGTTGGCCTAACCTTTAACAACGGCTTTACCGATATCAGCGACGACAAAAATCGGAACGTGCGCAACCACTATGTGGGATTAAACCTGGCCGTGTTCTTTTAAAAACAAATTGATCTGTAATACAACAATTTACCAGGCTTGCAAATAAGCTGCCCCTATATCACTGAAAACATTCCTGAATGATGAAGATAGCCCTTGCTCAGCTGAATTACCAGATCGGTAATTTCGACCTTAATACAAAAAAGATCATTGAAAGCCTGGAAAAAGGTAAAGCGGAAGGTGCAGACCTTGTCGTGTTTGCTGAACTGGCACTCTGTGGTTACCCTCCGCGTGACTTTCTTGAATTTGAAGAGTTTATCGAATTATGTGAGCAGTCTGCCAGAGCGGTTGCAGCGCATACGCAGGATATTGCCTGCATTATCGGTTTGCCAGTTAAGAACCCCCAGATCGCGGGTAAGGATCTTTTCAATGCAGCTTACTTTATAGAAAAAGGGGAGGTAAAAGCTGTGATCAAGAAAGCACTGCTTCCCAACTATGATATTTTTGATGAGTACCGTTATTTTGAACCGGCTTTAACTTTCGATTGTATCGAATTTATGGGTCACAAAATAGCGGTTACCATCTGCGAAGATTTGTGGAACATCAATGATAACCCTCTTTACGTGTCCAATCCGATGGACGAGCTGATCAAACAGCAGCCTGCGCTGATGATCAATATTGCGGCTTCGCCGTTTTCATACCTTCATGATGATGAGCGGGTAGAGATACTGTCGGCAAATGCCCGGCAGTACCAGTTGCCATTGCTGTATGTAAACCAGGTAGGTGCACAAACAGAGATTATATTTGACGGCGGTTCCCTGGCATTTGATCAGGCTGGTAACCTGTTGGATGAAATGGCGTATTTTAAAGAAGACTTTAAAGTTTACGAGTTCGATGGTCAGGGCATAACCGGGCTGCAGAAAATTGAACACCAGGCACTGCCTGATGTCGCCCAGATCCATGATGCACTGGTGCTGGGTATACAGGACTACTTCAGCAAATCAGGCTTTAACAAGGCTGTTTTAGGTTTGTCAGGGGGAATTGACTCGGCAATTGTATGTGCCTTAGCGTGCAGGGCTTTGGGACCGGAAAATGTCATGGCAGTCTTGATGCCTTCCAAATATTCTACGGATCACTCCATTAATGATGCAATGGACCTCGTTAACAACATTGGTTGTATGCACGAGGTCATCCCGATCAAGGATGCGGCAGATGCTTTTGAAAAAATGATGGCACCTGCATTCAAAGATCTGCCATTTAACGTTACAGAAGAAAACATTCAGGCCCGCTGCCGCGGAGTTGTTGTTATGGCCATGTCTAACAAGTTCGGCTATATTGTATTGAACACGTCCAATAAAAGCGAGTGTGCGGTAGGTTACGGCACCTTGTATGGCGACATGTGCGGTGCAATCGGCGTAATCGGCGATGTGTATAAAACACAGATCTTCCAACTTGCAAGATATATCAACAAAGATCGCGAGATCATTCCGGAAAATACCATTGTAAAACCGCCTTCAGCAGAACTTCGCCCGGATCAGAAAGATTCTGATTCCCTGCCAGACTATGATCAGCTGGATAGAATCCTGCAGTTGTACATTGAACAGCGGCAATCGTCCAGCGCAATTATCGCACAGGGCTTTGACGAGGCACTGGTTCGTAAAGTTATCAAAATGGTGAATACCGCAGAGTTTAAACGCTACCAGACCCCGCCAATATTAAGGGTCTCACCCAAGGCTTTTGGAATGGGCAGAAGAATGCCACTTGTTGGCAAATATTTGTCCTGAGGAGATGGCTCTCAAATAAATGAAAAAGGATAAGCGTTCGCTTATCCTTTTTCATTTATTTGAACTTATGCACGCTGTGCTTTCAGCCGCTTCCTGTTTCTATAATCTTGTAAAGGAATGATAAAGATCATCACAAGACCAATAAAACTGCCCAGTACCGCGATGATATCCCCGTTCTTGGTGTAAAATGTGATCTCACTGTTTAAATTAACATCTGCTTTCAACGCAGTAGGTACCCACCATTGACTGCGCTGTTTAATATCGCCACGCTGATCTATAAAAGCCGAGATACCGGTATTCGCAGATCGCACTACCCACCTTCTGTTCTCAATGGCCCGGAGCTTT
>DCLG01000084.1:61984-65771 GCA_002320935.1 Pedobacter sp. UBA1654
GATGTGTTGCCCCACCAGGCGTCATTGGTGATCACAGCGATGAACTGTGCGCCATTTTTAACCGAACGGCCCACCCAGTCGCCCCAGATAGATTCATAACAAATCACCGGATTTACACCAACACCATTTTGCGAGTAGAAAACAGCGGGTTCTTCCTGCCAGCCGTAGCCGCCAACACTTCCGCCAAGTTCTGAGAATATTGGTGCCAAAAACGCTAAAGCAGTAGGGAAAGGCATTTGCTCCACCCCGGGTACAAGCTTAGATTTATGGTAAAACTGCACATTGGATGAGTTCTCAACTTGTATGGCCGCATTGAAATTATCATAGTAGATCCCGCTTTCCAGATCATGCTTGGCACTAAGGGTCCGCTGATCATTGTATTTGTTCATGGTCTCAATACCGGTGATCAGATTGCCGTTCTTGTACTTGGAAATAAAGGACTGCATGGTCGCATATTCCTGACTGTCGCGTATACTTTCTTCTTCGGTGTATTGCGGCACAGCAGTTTCAGGCCAGATGAAATACTCCGTATTTGGTTGTGCTGCAGCATCGGAAAGGCTTGTGAGAATGCGCATCTGCTCTGCTACCGGAATCCTGCCCAGCTTCTGGTACGGATCTATATTGGGTTGTACGGTAACAACATTCACCGGCATGCTTTTTTCCTCATAGCCAAAATAGCTTTTGAGTGATAGTGCCATGGGTACAAGGACTAAGATCAGCCAGAAGATCGCAGGGCGGACGCCTGGGTATCCCTTGTAAGTTTTATAGGCTTTGTAGGCTTCAAAAGCCATGATGTTGCTCAAAAGCACCCATAATGATCCTCCGTAAACACCGGTATATTCATACCATTGAACCAGCTGGTGCATCCCGGCGAAGCCATTGCCAAGCGTCATCCAGGGGAACGCAAGGTCCCAGCTCTGGTGCAGGTATTCCATGCCGATATAAAAACAGATCAGACCCAGATACGCGATCTTGCTGCTGCTTACCTGCGATAAGCGAAAGTATAACCAGAATGCTGTGGTCATCAATAAGGCCCCTAAACCGAAAGGGATCAGGCTGACCAGAAAGGCGGTAACCGGGTCATTGTAAGCGACTATGGCATTATAAACCCAGTAAATGCATGCCGTGTTCCAAACCAGAAAGGTTAATCCTGCGGTTCTGAAGATGCGTTTACTGGTTTTCGGTTGCCCGTCTTTGCTGATGGATTGTAGCGCAATGAAAAGCGGCACCAGGCCCACAAGCAGTAAGGGAGCGGTAAAAGGCATTGGTGGCCATGCCAGCCACATGAGGAAAGCGCTAAAGCTTGCCAGCAGGTACGTTTGTTTTTGGGTCATTTATTTTAAAAGCTATCCAGAATAGCGGCCTTTTTGGCTTCGTATTCCTCAAGGGTAATTAGCTGTTTATCGTACAGTGATTTTAGTTTTCGCAATTTCAGGGTGGTTTCGTCCTCAGGTTCTGCTGTAGGGGCACTGGCTTGCGGTTCAACAGCACTTTGCTGCTGTGTGAGGCCATCTGCCTGCGCTGCATTCATGGTGCTTGTTGCTGTCGTCTCAGACAGTGCTGCATTTTCAACAATCACAGCATCTTCAAACTTTTCTGTGTCCTGGAATAATGGCGCTTTTACAGCTTCCTTCACAGCTTGCATTTCACGTGCAGCTAACAGCTGCTGTTCTTTATAGAATTCCAGCTGCTCAGAAGAAACCTGGTATAATTTTCTGGCCTGAACTTTAGGGATGAAGTCGGTAACAAGAGGCACACCCTGAATGGGCGTACAGGTAAACTTAGCGCCAAACAGCTCTTCTTTAAACGACACTTCATGGATGCTTTTCCAGGAGATGTCCTTGAAGTTCATCGTTATGCCTAGATTTCCTGGCTCGCAGTAGAAGATGCGTTTATTGGTCACCGCAATACAGTCCGGCAGCAAGTTTACAGCAGGTTTTTTCTGAACTGCGATGTACAACAATTCTTCATTGCTGCTGAGCATGTCGGTCAGCTTTCCAAGGATTTTGTCTATAGCTTTCGGGTCTTGTTCATCAAGCAAAAATTTATCGGGTATCATCATCGTATTCAGGTATATTTATTTGTAGTCTTTATCCTTTGATTTACGCTTTTTTTCCTCAGGTTTTCCTGCAACACAAATTACGAATTCTCCTTTCAGGATATTGTTTGTGAAGTGTGATTTTATTTCTTCTATGCTGCCCCGTACCGTCTCCTCGTACATTTTGGTGAGTTCGCGACTTACCGAAGCCTGACGATCTGCACCGAAGTGTTCTTCAAATTCTTCAAGCGTTTTTAGAAGGCGGTGTGGGCTTTCATACAGCACAATTGTACGGTCTTCTTCTGCAAGGCGTTTAAGACGGGTTTGCCGTCCTTTTTTCACGGGCAGGAAGCCCTCAAATACGAAGGCGTCAGTTGGCAGACCAGAGTTCACCAGCGCCGGTACAAAGGCCGTGGCACCGGGTAAACATTCTATGTCAAGCCCCTCCTTCAGTACCTCGCGCAACAAAAAGAAACCCGGGTCTGAGATGGCGGGCGTTCCGGCATCAGAAATCAGTGCAACAATTTTACCCTCCTTTAAAAAACGAATGATCTCAGAAGTGGCTTTGTGTTCATTATGCTGGTGGTGTGAGTAGGCTTTTTTGTCTATCCCAAAATGCTTCAATAATGGTGCACTGGTGCGGGTATCTTCGGCTAAAATCACATCAGCTTCCTTCAGGATCCTGATCGCCCTGAAGGTCATATCCTCAAGGTTCCCAATGGGTGTAGGCACCAGAAATAGCTTACCAAACGTATTATTCTCCAAACTCTTGTTATCTTTGGTAAAAAAATAATTAATAATGCTGCAAGTTAACTATATCCGTGATAATAGAGAGAAAGTTTTAGAACGCTTAAGTGCACGTAACTTCAAACAGACTGAGGTAATAGACCAGATTATTCAGCTGGATGAAGAGCGTAAGCAAACCCAAACTTCCCTGGATCAGATATCGGCTATAGCAAACTCCAGTGCCCGCCAGATCGGCGAGCTGATGCGTTCCGGTAAAAAGGAAGAGGCAGAGGCTTTAAAGGCACAAACCGGTAGCAATAAAGAACAGATCAAGAACTTATCTGAGCAACTAACCGACATCGAAGCACGTTTANNCAAGTGCCAAACCTGCCGAACGAGCTTGTAAAAGCTGGTACAACCGCAGATGACAATGAAGTGGTTTCCGTGCATGGTGAACCTGCAGCTTTGCCTGAAGGTGCTTTGCCACACTGGGAACTTGCTGCCAAATATGATATCATTGACTTCGAATTGGGGGTAAAGATTACAGGTGCTGGCTTCCCAGTTTACAAAGGTAAAGGTGCAAAATTGCAAAGAGCGCTCATCAACTTCTTCCTGGATCATGCTACTGATGCTGGTTACCGCGAAGTGCAGGTACCACACATGGTCAATGAAGCTTCAGGTTTTGGAACCGGACAACTACCCGATAAGGAAGGCCAGATGTATCACGCGGGTATGGACAACTTGTATTTGATTCCTACTGCAGAAGTACCGGTAACAAACCTTTATCGCGATGTGATCTTGAAAGAGGAAGAATTACCTGTAAAGCATACGGCATATACACCATGTTTTCGCCGTGAGGCAGGTTCTTACGGGGCACATGTTCGTGGTTTGAACCGTCTGCATCAGTTTGATAAGGTAGAAGTGGTACAGATTGTACACCCTTCAAAGTCTTACGAGGTACTGGAAGAGATGAGTAGCTATGTTCAGCGCTTGCTACAGGAGCTTGGCCTGCATTACCGCATA
>DCLG01000084.1:65777-84098 GCA_002320935.1 Pedobacter sp. UBA1654
CGGCGATATGGGCTTCACCTCGGCAATGACCTACGATATGGAGGTCTGGAGTGCGGCGCAACAGCGCTGGTTAGAGGTTTCTTCTGTGTCTAACTTCGAAACCTATCAGGCAAACCGTTTGAAACTGCGTTTTAAAGGTCAGAGCGGTAAAACGCAGTTGGCGCATACATTAAATGGAAGTGCATTGGCTTTGCCGCGAATTGTCGCTTCAATCTTAGAGAATAATCAAACTGCTAAAGGGATTAAGATACCAGAGGCCTTAGTAAAATACACAGGCTTCGAGTACATCGATTAATTTGGCAACCATAAAAAAAAGGGCCCTGTTGATGATTCAACAGGGCCCTTTTTTTATGCTATGTCTGATTACAAGATCAGAATCAATAATAAGATGATGATGATAATTGCACCTACAGAAAGGTAAACGCCTCCACCCATTGCACGGGCCTGGCCTTTCATTTCTTTAAGCTCTTTACGTAATGCTTTTCTTTCTGATTTAGAAAGATCCGACTTGTCCATGCTTTTGATTTCCTCTACACGGTCAGTAATTCTCTTCAACTGCACTTGTTGTTCAGCAGTAAGCTCAACTTTGTCCTTGCGGTCTGCAGCCATTGTTGGGTTTGCACTAAATCCTAAGATAAATACAAGCGCTAAAGCGTAAACTAATTTTTTCATATGATTTCGTTTTAATTAATGCTCTATAAACAAAAAACCTACCAAAATTGGTAGGTTAATGAATTCAGCTGCATAATCAGTTTACCTATAGATTAATCCGGTTAGGCTTTTTATGCTGATGCTATAAAGTGTCCAGTCTTTTAAACAGTTATTTAATTTCGAAAACAACGTTGATGGTGTAACTCAACTTTATTTGCTTGAAGTCAATTTCTGCTGATGATTCAGTATCTGCTGCGGTAGATTTCATCATCATGGTATTTGCACGGTATGCCTGGGGGAACACTTCATTGTTGATTTCCTGAATATCCAGTGCACTGCCAAGCTTGTCACCTAAAGATTCAACTAAAAAGTTTGCTTTCTGCTTCGCGTTCTGCAGTGCCCTTACTTTCAGTTCTAACTTAAGGCGTTCAATTTTTGAATAGTCGTAGCTGTCAATATTCGTGTAAGCAATGCCTTTGGAGTCTACACCCGAAATGATATCATTGTATTTGTTCAGGTCATTAACCTTCAGGCGGTATTGTTTGCTGGCGAGGAAATCGGGGTTCTTTTTCTTGTCGCGGGTAGCATAAGACGAAAGGCTGTTTACAGTCAGATTTTCTTTTGGAATGCCGGCCTGTTGAACTGCTCTTAATAGCTGGTTTTCTAGCGTGGTAATGTCAATCCTATTCTTGTTATTATTGTCTTTGAAGTACTCTTTAAGTGAGATGCTCACATAAATGATATCTGGCGTAACTTCAGATTCGGCAACACCGCTAACGGTAATTTTCTTGCGGAGATCTACTTGTTGTGCAAAGGCGCTGAAGGAAAGGAAGGCAACAAAGGCCAGGGCAATTAGCTTTTTCATATTCTTTGTGTGTTATATCAGGTAAACGCATCAAGATAGGAAAATGCTACATGCCCCGGCTATTAGTCCTCGACAATCTCGTTATTGATGCCGATTTCTTCCACAACTTCCTCTTTGAAGTAGTGGTTTTGGAAGATCATGATGGTGATTACACCAACAGAAATCGCTGCATCTGCAATGTTAAAAACGGGTCTGAAGAAGATATAGTCCTCTCCACCCCAGATGGGCACCCACTCCGGGAATATGCCCTCCAAAATAGGGAAGTATAACATGTCAACTACACGGCCATGAAAAAGGCCGGCGTAGTCCCATATCACACCATAAAATACCGAATCAATGATGTTTCCCAATGCTCCGGCAAATATAAGTGCCACATTTAGAATGAGGCCTCTGTGGTATTTGTGTCGGATCAGGTAATGCAATCCGTAGCCAATTCCGCCTACTGCGGCAATTCTGAATAAGGATAAAGCCAGTTTACCAAACTCCCCGCCAAATTCCAACCCAAAGGCCATACCATTATTTTCAGTGTAATGAATGATAAACCAGTCTCCAAGGATGTTGAACTCCTGACCCATAGACATATTGGTCTTAATCCAAATCTTTGAAACCTGATCAATGAGCAGTACTAAAAAAATAAGTAATAAAGGTTTAGTATAGCCTTTCATTATGCTTGCTTCAGTTTAGCTTCCATGCTAAGGGTCGCATGAGGCACAGCCATCAAGCGTTCCTTCTGGATCAACTTACCCGTCTCGCGGCAAATGCCATAAGTCTTGTTTTCGATACGTACCAACGCATTCTCCAGGTTATCAATAAATTTCTTCTGGCGGGCTGCTAATTGGTTCAATTGTTCTTTCTCCAATGTTGCAGAACCATCTTCAAGTGTCTTGTAAGTACCTGATGTATCTTCGGTTCCGTTAGAGTTCGGGCTGCTAAGCGAGTTGCTTAATGACAAGAATTCCTCTCTTGCAACACGTAACTTCTCCTGAATCAATGTTTTGAATTCCTGAAGTTCGCTGTCTGAATACCTTGTCTTCGTAGTCTTTTCCATTATTTTATTTTTTAATTAACAAAATTTGTAGTTCAACGTCATCTATTACTGTTTTGTTTCCTTCAACCAGGTTATCCGCTAATATAATATCATCTGCCAGAATTTCCGAGCAAATGTAATCCTTATTTTGCGTCAGCGCTGCTGCTATCAAATCGTGTTTTTGTACTTCCACACGAATCCGGTCGGTAACTTCAAATCCAAGTTCCTTACGCAGGTTCTGAATTCTGTTGATCAGCTCTCGGGATAAGCCTTCCTGTTTAAGCGCTGGCGTGATTGTTACATCCAGTGCTACGGTTAGTTTGCCCATGTTGGATACCTGCCATCCGGGAATATCCTCGGCAATAATTTCAAGATCAGCAGTGGATATCACAAAAGTCTGATCCTGAACCTTGATTTCGATCTCACCATTCGCTTCAAGTGTATTGATGCTTTCCTGATCAAGACTGGTAATTGCTTCCGCTACTTGCTTCATGCTTTTTCCCACCTTAGGGCCTAAAGCTTTGAAATTCGGCTTGATCTTCTTGGTAATGAAACCAGCGGTATCGGTGATGTACTCGATATCCTTGATGTTGGTTTCTGAAAGGATCAAATCCTTAACCAGGTCAATACGTGCAGCAAGCTGCTGATCCAGTACCGGAATTAAGATCTTCGCTAAAGGCTGACGAACATTGATTGCTGATTTCTTTCTTAGTCCAAGAACCATTGAAGAGATGTTCTGCGCCAGTTCCATGCGGGCATTAAGCTCAAGGTCAATCAGCGATTCGTCTGCAGCTTTCCATAAGGTCAGGTGAACAGATTCTGCAGGTTGATCCTCTGAAACCGTCAGGTTCTGGTATAACCAATCTGCGAAGAATGGTGCGATAGGCGACATCATCTGTGCAATGCTGGTTAGGCAGGTATACAGTGTCTCGTAAGCGGCCTTTTTATCTGCAGTCATTTCACCCTTCCAAAAGCGGCGGCGTGATAACCTGATGTACCAATTGCTCAAATGCTCATCTACGAAGGTCTGGATTGCTCTGGCAGCTTTTGTAGGCTCGTAAGTATTAAAACTTTCGTCTACCTCCGCAACAAGTGTTTGTAGTAGCGACAAGATCCAGCGGTCAAGTTCACTGCGTTCCGCCACTGGCGTCTGGTTATCTTTGTCCAGTACAAACTTGTCGATGTTCGCATATAACGCAAAGAACGAGTACGTGTTGTATAAAGTACCGAAGAACTTGCGGCGTACCTCATCCAGGCCGTCAATATTAAATTTCAGGTTGTCCCAGGGAGATGCATTGCTGATCATATACCAGCGGGTTGCATCAGCGCTGTAAGTGGAAATGGTGCTGAAAGGATCGATACCGTTACCAAGACGTTTAGACATCTTGTTTCCGTTCTTATCCAAAACCAGTCCATTAGACACTACGCTCTTGAAAGCGACACCTGGATTGCCAACACGTTCGTTGATGGCTTTAATCTCATCGCTGGTTTCGCTTAACATCACCGCAATGGCATGTAAGGTGAAAAACCAGCCACGGGTTTGATCCACACCCTCTGCGATGAAATCAGCAGGGTAGGCGTTCTCAAACGCTTCTTTATTTTCAAATGGAAAATGCCATTGTGCATACGGCATGGCGCCGCTGTCAAACCATACGTCGATCAGGTCGGTCTCCCGCTTCATCTTGCGACCAGTAGGAGATACCAGGATCACGTCATCCACATACGGACGGTGCATATCCTTCAGCTCGAATGAAGCATCCATAAAACCTGCCTCAACAGATTTCCTGATCTCTTCATTCAGTTCTGCAATTGAACCAATACACAGTTCTTCCTGACCGTCTTCAGTCCGCCAAATCGGAAGTGGGGTACCCCAATACCTCGAGCGCGACAAGTTCCAGTCTACCAGGTTTTCTAACCAGTTGCCAAAACGNNATGCCTTTATTCAGTTCAACAAGTTTCTCCTTAACGGCAGTGGTTTTGATGAACCAGCTATCCAAAGGATAATACAATACCGGTTTATCAGTCCTCCAGCAGTGTGGATAACTGTGTTCATATTTTTTTACATCGAATGCTTTGTTTTCTTCCTTCAGCTTGATGGCGATCAGCACGTCAGTGGATTTGAAATCCGCTGCTTGGCGTTCCTCCTCGCTGTAGAATTCTTCTTTTACATAACGACCAGCGAAGTCCGTTACTTCATCAACAAACTTACCCTGTTTATTTACCAAAGGGAGATCATTGCCGAAAGCATCCTTGATCATTACTGCAGGTACGCCACTTTCTCTGGCAACCCGGAAATCGTCTGCACCGAAAGCAGAAGCAATGTGCACGATACCGGTACCATCTTCAGTGGTTACGTAATCAGCAGGGATCACGCGGAACGCGTTTTCCTTTAAGTCCTCGGAAGTCACGTAATCCATCAACTGGTGATAACGTAAACCAACCAGATCCTTGCCGGTAAACTCCGCGGCAATCTGCCATGGAATAAGTTTGTCGCCACCTTTGTAAGCATCAAATGCTAATCCTTCTGCGTCTTTCTTGAAATGTTTGCCAACAAGGTCTTTCGCAACAATCACACTTGCCGGCAGGTAGGTGTAAGGATTGAAAGTTTTCACCTTCAAATAGCTGATCTTTTCACCAACGGCTAAGGCGCCATTAGATGGCAACGTCCATGGAGTGGTTGTCCAGGCAATGATTGCGGTTTCCTCTGCATCATCTTCAAAAAGCACCGGCATTAATGGGTGTTCCTGATCTTTCTTCAGGAAAAATTGTGCAGTGATGGAGGTATCCTTAAGCATCTTATAGGTGCCAGGCTGATTCAGCTCATGCGAGCTAAGCCCGGTACCA
The DNA here is from genome assembly GCA_002320935.1 of Pedobacter sp. UBA1654. GTDB lineage: Bacteria > Bacteroidota > Bacteroidia > Sphingobacteriales > Sphingobacteriaceae > Pedobacter. The sequence continues at coordinate 71,165 of DCLG01000084.1, forward strand.
GCACCAGGTGAATAAGGTTGTATGGTGTAGCCCTTATAGATCAAACCTTTTTCATAAAAGGATTTTAAGATCCACCAAAGGGACTCAATGTACTCGTTCTGGTAAGTGATATACGGATTTTCAAGGTCTACCCAATAGCCCATTTTTTCGGTCAGGTCATTCCATACATCAGTGTATTTCATAACCTCTTCCTTACATGCGGCATTGTATTCCTCAACGGTAATTTTTTTACCGATATCTTCCTTGGTGATGCCGAGTTTCTTCTCCACAGCAAGCTCAATTGGCAAGCCATGGGTATCCCAACCGCCTTTGCGNNTTGAAAACCTTTAAGCGTTTTGTAGCGACAAAAGATATCTTTGATGGCACGGCCCATAACGTGGTGAATGCCCGGCATGCCGTTGGCCGAAGGAGGTCCTTCAAAAAAAGTAAATGGCTGAGTTTCGGGCCTGGTCGAAATGCTTTTTTCAAAGATTTGTTCTTTCTTCCAAAACTCTAGTATTTCTTCTCCTATTTTAGCTAGTTCTAGTTGTTTAAATTCCCTATACATCAATCCAGTATCTCCAAAAATTAAGGTTGCAAAGTTAAGCTTTTGTATTTAAAAAAGGCACCCTTAGTGTTAAATATCAAGCAATTTACGCATTGGATTGATTTTTGCATGATGTGTTTAAATTCATTTAATAATTTATTCATATCTGCGCATGATTAAAGTTCTCAAACTTCAGAAAGCCGTTATCGCAATCATACTTGGTGTAATCTCCATGGTGGTCTACTTACTTATGAGAGAGCAAAAAGAGGATGTCGCAATGTACTTTCTCGAAGCTGCGGGTGTGCTGTTTATCCTCGGTGCACTCATGTTCCTTTATCCAATCCTTTTCGCAAAGAAAGACGGAAATGGTGCAGTGCAGCTGAATTCCGATATCGCCCCGGACGCACCAGATCCGGACAGCAATTCAGCCGAACAAATCCGCCCGTGAAATAGTGAGAAAATCCAATTTTTAATTCCCAGTTTTTAACCAATATCCCTTAGGAAAACGGTTTAATAATGGATTGACGCTAACTTGCACATTATTAACTAACATCTCCTATGAAATTAAACTTTAGAACAGGTCTTATCATGACCTTGTTGTGTGCTACTTCACTATTTTCCTGTAAGAAAGATCAGGAAGAATTTATCCCAGGTCCGGGAAAACAAGCCCTTGTATTAAGTGGTGAAATTACAGTAAATACCACCCTTACTCCAGACAATGAATATGTATTAAAAGGCAGGGTATTCGTTAAGAACAATGTAACCTTAACCATTCAGGCTGGTACAACTGTTTTAGTTGATCCTGCGGATAAGATGGAAGACAAAGGTGCTTTGATCATTACCCGCGGTTCTAAGCTGGATGTAAACGGAACCAACGAAAATCCCGTAGTGTTTACTTCCTCTGCTGAAAGCAAGGCTCCGGGTGACTGGGTAGGCGTTGTTGTGCTGGGAAAAGCGGCAACTAATGGTCCAGGTGGTGTAATGCACGTAGCCGGAATGCCGGAAATTCCTGATACTGAATTTGGCGGAACTGTAAACGACGATAAATCTGGTTCCATCAAGTATCTGCGTTTAGAGTATACAGGCGCTTTAAATCCAGCAAATGAAGAGGAATGGGCCATTGACTATGCCAGCGGACTTATGCTTGGTGGTGTTGGTTCTGGAACCCTTCTCGAAAATGTAATGGTTAAACATTCAAAAGATGATGGCTTCCAGTTTGTTGGTGGTACGGTGAAAGGTAAGTATTTGATTGCTTATGATAATGGCGACGATAACTTCGATTTTGATCGCGGCTACACCGGACAATTACAGTTTATCATCTCTTTCAGACCTTCAGCTTCTAAAGTGGGTATCCGCGCGAACGGTGTGGAGAGCTTAAACGATAAAGATGCAACCGCGATTCTTCCATACACGCATCCGGTGATCTCTAACATGACCATTGTTGGTCCTGGTGAAAACCAGTCGAAAGAGGATCAGAGCCAGGGCGTATACATCCGTAAAAACACAAGATTCAGTATCCAGAACTCAATTATTGCAGGATATACCTATGGTGGATTGATGCTTTGCCCGAAAACAAAGCCTTATGTTGTTGATAATGCCGTTGACGACGGTTCACAATTCAGGTACAACCTGGTGCATGCAGACGACGCACCATGGGCATTCAACTATGATAGCGGCCCGACCGGCGTTGTCATCAATCCGGATAATGATGTTGCGAAATGGGCAGTTCAACCTTCAGCAGGCCGTGAGAAGAACAGATTGAACAGCAATGACCACATTACCGACTTCGCTCAGTTTATGTTCGCATCTGTGTACACCAACGCTGCGCCGGACTTCACTCCGATGGCTGGTTCTGCAGCATTTAAAGAGACTAACTTTACTGCGCAGATCAATAACGGAACCGGATTGGTAAGGGTATTTGAAAACATGGAAAGGGTTAATTTCCGCGGTGCTATGGATGTAGATAGACCATGGGCAAAGGCAAGTAACTGGGCGAACTGGGACTAGCGTAAAAATACTGATTTAGAGGTGTTTGTACCTAATTTTATTGTTTTCTTGGTGTTGTTGTAAACATTTATCCACCTTTTATGGTACTGGTTAGTGGAAACGTTACAACTCAAAAACGAAACAACTAATTTTAACCGAAAACCTAGAAAACAATGAAATTTAAAGCCTTAATGACTCTTGCATTTACCGGGATGGTCTTTGCAGCATGTAGTTCAAAAAACAGCGGTGAAGGTAGTGGTGATTCAACTTCAATGGATACTTCCATGATGGATACCACAATGTCCGACACCAGCATGATGGACACCTCAAATACCGGAACAATGGGCTCTGGTGGTGCATCAGGAACAGGAACAAGCACCAGCGGCTCTAGCAGTGGCAGCACTGGTTCAGGTGTAGGTGGTACTGGTACAGGTACAGGCACCGGCTCTGGTACGGGTGGCGCAGGCACTGGTACAGGATCAGGTACTGGAAGCGGAACCTCAACTGGCGGCACAACCGGCGGATCTGGCTCGGGTACAACAACCCCTCCGGGAGAATAAGCATTCTATCCAATAAACATAAAAAAGCCTGCTCATCATTTGGGCAGGCTTTTTTATGTTAAATCTTAACATGTTGTATCCTCACTGCATTCAGTATAGCCAGCAGGGCCACACCCACATCTGCAATCACTGCCTCCCATAATGTAGCTTGTCCACCGGCACCCAGTACCAACACCAATACTTTCACACCCAATGCCAGGCAGATATTCTGCCAGACAATGTTCCGGGTGATGTGGCCGATCCTGATCAAACCTGGGATCTTAGATGGTTGGTCATTTTGTATGACAATATCCGCCGTTTCAATGGCTGCATCGCTTCCTAAGCCACCCATCGCAATCCCGGCATCTGCTAGTGCAATCACCGGTGCGTCGTTAATGCCATCACCAACAAAGGCAACCCGATGTCCGGCTTTTTTGAGCTTACTCAGCGCTTCCACTTTCTGCTCCGGCATCAGATCGCCTGCATAGGTTCGTATATTTAGCTGCTCTGCCACACTTTTAACAACACTTTGTTTATCACCACTAAGCATTACAACTCTAAGACCTGATTTCTGCAAGGCAGCAACTGCTGCTTGCGCGTCCGGTTTTAGCTCGTCGGCAATAACAAGGTGACCTTCGTAGATGCCGTCCAGCGCAACCACAACAATGCTCTCTGCAATATCATCAACTGCCGGGTCGTAATTGATATCATACCTTTGAAGTAAACGGACATTACCTGCAAGCACCATCCGTCCATTTACCATGGCTTTTAAGCCCAGTCCGGATATTTCTTCAACTGCAGAAGCGTCAAATTCCCGCACATTTTCAGATCCAGGCTGCATTTCTGCATATCGCATAACAGCCAGTGCAATGGGGTGGGTAGACTTACTTTCAACCGCAGCAACATACTTTAAAAACGTTTTTTCATCTAATTGACGGGTTTTAATCTCCTGAACCCGGAATACGCCTTTAGTAAGCGTTCCTGTTTTGTCCATAACAAGGGTATCAACCTTAGTCATAATATCAAGAAAGTTGGAGCCCTTGAATAAAACGCCGTTTTTAGAAGCCAGGCCAATACCTCCGAAATAACCCAGGGGAATAGAAACGACCAACGCACAAGGGCAACTGATCACCAGAAACACCAGACCGCGATAGAGCCAATCCTGAAAATTGTAAGTATCTACAATGAAATAGGGAAGTACAACCACAATGAGGGCCAGCATGAATACAATTGGTGTATATACAGCGGCAAATCTTGAGATAAACAACTGCGTCCTGGACTTTCTGCTGGTTGCATCCTGAACCATCTGCAGAATCTTACTGAGCTTGCTGTCTTTAAACAATGCTTTCACCTGAACCTGTATCAAATGGTTCAGGTTGATNNGATGCTTGCTGTCCGGAATGGACTCGCCGGTAAGTGCTGCAGTATTGAAAACACCCTGGTCGCTGAGCAACAAGCCATCAAGTGCCACTTTTTCACCAGGTCTCACCTGTATGCTTTCATCCAAAAACACATCTTGTGGCTTCACTGCTAAAACTTTACCTGCCCGCAATACATCCACCCGGTCTGGCCTGATGTCGAGCAGTGCCTTGATGCTGCGCTTGGCCTTGTCTACGGCAGTGTCCTGAAACCATTCGCCAATGGCGTAGAAGACCATTACAGCCAAACCTTCGCTGTACGCTCCAATTGAAAAAGCACCAATTGTAGCCACACTCATTAACACAAATTCATTGAAGAAGTCCAGCCTTAAGGCTTTTCTTAGAGCGAGCTTCAGTACCGGATAACCGCTAAGCAGATATGCTGCGCCATAGATCACCAAGGTAATCCAGGAGTTAAACTCAATACCAAATCCGAGCTCCAGTACCTGCATAACCAGCAGCACGAACAGTCCGCTGAGCAGTGGCCATTTGCTTAGCCAGCCATTTTGCGTTTGCGGATGGTCGTGGTCATGGCTATGATCGTGCTCATGGTGCTGTGTGTTCATCGGCTTCTTCATCTTCTTTCAAGGGCAGGCTAAACCAGAAGGTGGAACCTTTACCCGGCTCAGAGGTCACGCCAATCTCGCCTTTATGTCGTCTTATGATCTCTGCAGCAATAAACAAGCCGAGTCCGAGGCCAGGATAGTTAACATTTTGTTCATCCACACGGTAAAACCTGTCGAATATCAGGGGTACTTTTCTTTTCTCTACACCAATGCCGAAATCAGTTACATCCACGCGTGCAACACCATCCAGTTCAGATACACTGAGCTGCACTAGGTCACTATCAGGCGAATATTTGATGGCATTATTGATCAGGTTCAACAGCACCTGTTCTATACGGTCGCGGTCTGCATGCACAATGATGTCTTCAGACCCGCTGGTCTCAAAATGAAGCAATTCACGATTGTGCGAGATCTGTTGGATACAAGTTTGTACCAATCCGAGTAAGGAGAAAAAGGTTTTATTTAACTTCAGTTCGCCTGCCTGAATATTGGTGCCATCCAAAAGCTGATCAACAAGTCCTGTAAATCGATCCACCTGAGCAGCTGCTTTGCTTGTCAGTTCCTGTATTTTGTTGTAATTACCTTTAGACACTGAACGTTCCAGGATCTGAATAATCCCTTTGATGCTCGTAATCGGTGTTTTCAGTTCGTGACTTGCGATGGCTATGAATTCGTCCTTCTTACGTACAAGCTCCCGTGTTTGTCGCTCCACCCGCTTTTCGGCAGTGATGTCCAGCACCGTTCCGATGAACCTCGTTGCAATTTTCTCCTTATTGAAGTAAGCTTTGCCTTTAGACTTTATCCATCGTTCTTTACCATCCCCATTATCTACCAAACGATATTCAACATTGAAATTGCCGTTTGCAGCGCCAACTAAACTCTTGTGTGTTGAAAAAGCAACCATATCCCTGTCTTCCGCCATGATTTGGTTAAGATACCTGGAGTAGTCTACATGTTCTGCCGGATGAAAGCCATGTAATACTTTACATTTTTGATCCCAGATCAACTCACCAGAAACCGGATCGAAATCCCATGAGCCAACGCCTGCAGATTCCATAGCGAAATGTAGTCGTTCCTGGCTCTCGGCTAACATTCGTTCTGCGTCCAACAGCCCTTCCTCAACCCTGCGACGGTCTGTAATGTCGTGAATGGCGAGTATGATCACCTTTTCCTGGTTATGCGGGGTAAATTGTCTGGCAGAGAGCATCAGGATCCGGCGGCCAATGCTGAAATTGTAATCAATCTCAAAATCTTTGATATAGCCTTGTTTCGGCAACACGGAGAGCAACTGGGTTTTTAACGAAGGGATCTTCCATTGCCGGTTTCCAAGATCATAGATGAATTTTCCTTCAACCTCTTCCTCGTGTAAGCGGAAAAGCCTGTAAAATCCATCAGTGGCCCTTAATATTTTCAATTCTGCATCCAGGATCAGCAAAGGATCGTGAATTGTGTTGAATATTTCTTCATTGTATCTTCTGGCATTGTTCAGCTGTTCATTACGGTCCAGCAATTCCGTATTTACAATGGTGATTTCTTCATTTGTACTCTGCAATTCCTCTTTTGAACTTTCCAGCTCTTCATTCAGGCTTTGCAATTCTTCGTTACCCGAGAGTAGTTCCTCGTTGGCACTCTGCAGTTCTTCGTTTGCAGCTTCCTGTGCCTCAGTAACAGCCCGCATATCTTCCCTGGTCTGCGACAATTCCTTTTCAAGCTGCACATTCCGCTCCATTAAGGTTTTGATACTTGCATGGTCGAGTTCGGAAGGTTCTGCATTCAGGCTTAGGGTAACTGGTTGAATGCTGGTCTGAAATAAGATCAGAAAATGTATTTCTTCAAGTTCTGTAATTGGTATGACATCTATGTCAACATATTGCGGTGTTTCATTGAGCTTAAAAAATACCTGTTCTTTACGTGCGGGTAGCTGATTGGTTTTGGCTAGGTGCAGTAAATTCCTGATTTCAAAAGCAAGACCTTCACGTGCAAGTTTAAGTACATTAAAGCTTGGTTTACCCGGTGCTACCACAAGCCATTGGTCTGTTTTTCCCCGGAACTCCAATACATCAAAAGCCAGATTTACCAATACACCTGAAGGGGTGTATTTCGAAAGCAGGATGTTATCAGCAAGGCTATGAATGTCTTTCGCGCGTGTACTTATTTCTGTCTCCTGATCAAAATCTTTAAGCACACGCTCGGTAATCGTAGAAGTGATGTTACGATAACGTCCTTTCGGACCTTTTGTCTGGTAGATCTTTTCATGTGAATACACGGCCGAAAACAAATCAGCATTAACACCTACACTTTCCGATTTTCCAAGCATGAGGTATCCATGTTGGTTTAATCCGTAGTGAAAGGTGGAAAGTGCTCGTTTTTGTAGAACCGGATCCAGATAGATCAAGACATTCCTGCAACTCACAAGATCCAGGTTTGAAAAAGGTGGGTCTTTCAGTAAATTATGATGTGCAAACACACACATGTCTCGCAAGGACTTGCTGACCTGGTAATTCCCGTCTACTTTATTAAAGAACTGGAGAATACGCTGGGTAGATAGACCTGCCAAATCGTTCTGGCGGTAAATTCCCGATCGGGCTTTTGTAATTGCAGTCTCTGAAATGTCTGTAGCAAAAATTTGAATTTTCCGGCTAAATGCCGCATCGCCCAAGTGCTCATGGATGCAGATGGCAATGGTGTAGGCTTCTTCACCACTTGCACAGCCGGCCACCCAAATACGCAAGGGGTCAAATGCACTTTTCTTGTTAAGGATGCCAGGAAGTACATTTAAACAAAGTACATCGAAACTTTTCGTGTCCCTGAAAAAGCTGGTAACAGAGATGAGCATGTCATTGTAGAGCAAATCTTGTTCACTTTTATTATCTCTCAGAAAGCGTAAATATTCTTCTGCCTTGTCGATTTTGTTCAAAGCCATTCGACGAATGATCCTGCGTTTAATGGTGCTTTGCTTGTAATTAGAAAAATCTACACCCCTTCTAATGCGCAATACCGTTAATAATTGCTTGAACACTTCTTCGTCAGCTTCAGGCGCATGGGCCACCACTTCCTCGGAACTATATTCTGTCTGAAAAAGGCTGTTGATCTGCAGAAGCTTTCGCATGATCTCTCCGGCAGGCAACACAAAATCTACAGCTCCGGAGTTAATTGCACTCTGGGGCATGCTGCCATGAGCTGCTGAATCTACCTCCTGAGCAAAAGTAATACCGCCGCTTGATTTAATGACCTGAAGACCCAGGGTGCCATCGTCCATCGTGCCTGAGAGGATTACGCCTACTGCAAAGCTTTGATGCACAACACCTAAAGAGGAGAAAAAGCGGTCAATCAATTTTATACGCCTGTTTTTTACAGGTTCCAGGCTTAGTTTCCCGTCAACAGTAGTAAGCATCCGGTTTGGGGGCACAACGTAGATGTGATTGGGCTCCAGCTTGATGTCATCTATAATGAATACCACTGGAACTTCACAAAGCTTGCCTAACAGTTCCGGTAGCATACTTTCGTGTTTTGGGCTCATGTGCTGCAGTAGCACATATGCCATATTAGAATCTTTGGGGATCCCTCCAATAAATTCACGAAAAGCTGCAAGGCCGCCTGCAGAAGCACCAATACCCACCACTGGAAAAGTCTGAGCGGAGGTGTCATCCATATTTTTCTCCTGTTCTGAAGCTGATTTCATGTACTGCAATAAAAATGTTTTTAACGTAAGCGGCTAAAGATAGTTTTTAAAAATAACAGGTTCGCATTGGTCAGTACTTAACAAGCCTCGTTATCCTCAAAGAGTGATTTACTTATGTGGCGGGTTCATCTGATGAATATCAAACTTTTCTCCCTTAGCCAATATGGATAGTTTAAGGTTACGAATACTAATCGCCTGATGTTTATCAAATTCTGTAATGTTGTTCCCAAAACTTTCTTTACCATCGATGACCAGGACGACACCTTTACCTACAACACGTGCATCCACACCGTTTTCAACAACCACAGCTGTGTCTTCCTCAATGCCCCAGCCGATGGTTGAAAGGTTTGTTGCAACGACCTGCGCCAGGCGGGTAACCCGGCCCCTCGCAACAAAATGTGTGTCAATACAGACATCCCGTAGAAATTCAAAACCAGTGGTGATCTTAACTTTTCCGGCGATCATCTCATCCGCCCCGGTGCCTGCAAAAATCATTGGCGTAGACAGGACCATTGCACCGGCACTTGTACCACCAACCAAAAGTCCTTCATAAATGTACCTGTATTTAAGAAGGAATAAGACACCAGTTCCGCCGTAAATAGACGTTAACTTCAACTGGTCGCCACCCGCAATAAATACCGCGTCCGCAGCTTTCACCCGGGCTTCAGTTTCTTCTGCCCTGATGTCTTCCCTGCGATCATGGTGAAGGTGGTTGACCGTGCAGGGGATGTGCTTTTGAAGAATTCCTTTGTATTCCTCGTAGGTGTCTACTACATCTACAGAACCTGCTGTGGTGATCAGCTCAATTACCGGGTGCTCGATTTTAATCAAATCAACAAAATCCTTTAGAATGGCTTCCCGTTCCTTGCCCCCTCCAATTATCATCAGCATGCCGTTTGGGATGGGACAATCATTTTCCTGTTGGTACTGTTTCAATTCTTCAACTTCCATTTTAATTGAATTATTTGCAATAATAAATGGTAACCTTAATTGAGGCCTTTATTGTTTTTGTTGGAGCCAGAACGCGTAAATGCTGAAGTGTTATACAGGTACTTTGTTCTTATTAATGCGGTAGATATCCTACAAACGTCCGAACTGCTGAATTGTTCATATCCGCCATGATGAAGAGCGGCGCGTAAGAACAGATGATGAGATATCAGAATTGAATATAGTATATGAAGAGATCAATGTCCATCCTACAATGTCGTAGACAAGCCAGGAAGGTAGTTTTACTCTTACGGCTTATAAGTAGATTTACGCTCTGTTTTGGCGTTATTGAGCTGAAATATGATGATTACATGATTACGAATCCGGTTTAAGCGGGACAAACGTCTATCGTGATCTGATAATCTTGGATGCGATGAACCTTGGGCATTGTAATTATATATTTTTAGACAAACTCTGTTTAGCGATAAGTAAATTTTTGAAATGGCGGTTGTATTCTATCGTAGCTGTGAATAACGTATTAATTCAGGAGATAATTAGTTGACCTACATCGAACTGCCTTATATTTGGCATTCTAAAGCTGCATCTACTTTGAGAAAAAAGCAATTTACTAGCGCGATTTATAAGTAGAAATACCTTTTTTTGAGGTAAATGTACGTGTGGAATTAAACTTTGATGTTTTGTAAATTTGCTTTCTATTCAACGGTAAGCAGGGTTTCTAGACCTTACCTAGGTTTGAAAAAGTAATCCCTGGACATATGGAAGGCAGACTATTGATAATTGATGATGAGGAATCCATTCTTGATGTATTATCAGAGTGTTTCATAGAAGAGGGATTTGAAGTGAAATCTTTATCCTCGGTAAAGAATATTGTTGAAGTAGTTAAATCCTATAAGCCCGATGCTGTGATTTTAGATTACCTGCTGCGGGGGCTTAACGGAGCTGAACTTTGTTATGAAGTGAAGTTGGTTTGGCCAGATCTGCCTGTGGTCATCATATCTGCCTTTCCAAGGCACACACTTTCACTTGCACGCTACAATTGCGATTTGTTCATTGCCAAACCTTTTGACCTTTTTACCATGATTGAGGAAATTAAACTGTTGATAAATAATTGTAATTTAGGGAATTACAAAAACTCATTGCAAAAATTTTAAGAAATTAAATTAAAACATAAGAAAGATGAATGTGATTTTAGCTGAAGATGATAATTTGGTTAGAGATGGCATAAGGTTATTGTTGGAGACACATGAAGGTTTCAATGTTATAGGCGAAGCCCATAACGGGCTTGAAGCAATAGAGTTGTTAAGAGACGGTAGTAAACCCGATGTGATTCTTGCTGATATAAATATGCCTGACATGGACGGAATTGAACTGATCAAAGCCGTCAAAGAGTTTGATCCAAAAATTCAGGTGGTCATGCTATCTATGCTGGACAACGAAAAATACATGATCCAGTCCTTTTCTGAAGGTGCTTCAGGATACCTTTTGAAGACCGTTAGTCCGGATGAGCTCATCTTTTCCCTCCGCCAGGTTGTTTCCGGTGAGAAGTACATCAGCTCAGATTTGTCGTTCGGCTTATTGGAGCGTTCGGCTAAGCGTCCGCCTGCATTGGCAGCTGAGCCCTTGAACTTGCATCTGAATAGCCGTGAGCTTGAAATTTTAAAGCTTATTGGCGAAGGTTTAACCAACAGTGAGATGGGTGAAAAACTCTTCATCAGTCGTAGAACGGTTGAAGGCCACCGACAGAATCTGATGGACAAAACAGGATGCAAGAATACCGCAACCTTAATTAAATATGCGGTACTGAACCGATTAATCTAAAACAACAATAAGGCTACAATTGTAGCCTTATTGTATCTTGTTGAAAGTCTACTTTCTTCATTCTTGCCATTCTTATTATGTCAGAACCAGCTGCACTTCTTCTTGATTTAGCCAACCATGATACACGTATTTACTGTGCCTTTGACATCAGTAGAAACACCTATGTATATTCAAATCCTGCCTTTCAGGCTTTCTTTCAGCTAACGCCTGAAGAAGCGACACCGCGCCTGCTTTTCGACATGGTTCATCACGAAGATCGAAATTACCTCCGAACAGTTTTTCAGTCGATGAAGCCGGGTGATTTCCGGGAAAACCTGGAATTCAGATTTCTACTTCGTGAAAGGATACATTTTTTGAAGCTGAGTATGGCTTTAACGGAATGCGAGGTAAATGGGAGGGTAATTACCGGATACATTGACGATATTACTGGATTCAGGGAAAGCCTGGATACTATGGAAGCGTTATCGAGTAAGAAAAATGCTGTTTTGAATATCCTTTCCCATGACCTCGCCGGCCCTTTGGGTTCTATCTCTAACTATAGTTATTTGCTGAGTCAAAAGGCAGATCCTGGGGATCCATTGGCGATAAGGATGATTAGTTCAATTGAGAGTATTGCAAAAAGATGTATCCGTTTGATACAGGAGTTTGTGAAATTGGAATTTATCGAATCATCAGGAGCAGACCTGGTCAAATCCCGTTATAACCTGGTGGATCGAGTATCCGTCTTTATGGAAGATTACCTAAAACATGAAGTGGAGCTGAAAAAGAATATACGTTATACCTTTGATCATCCTGCGATATATGCTGAGATTGACGAATACAAATTTATGCAGGTCATCAATAACCTTATTTCGAATGCGCTGAAGTTTACGCCTGATGATGGGGCCATTGAAGTGCATCTGAGCCAAAAAAATGATATGGTTTATATTCGGGTAAGGGATACTGGGATTGGTATACCAGAGGAATACCATGAAACCTTATTCGATAAATTTAGTAAAGCCCGACGTGCAGGCCTTAAGGGCGAAACCTCTGTAGGCCTGGGGATGTCGATCATAAAAACCATTGTAGAATGGCATAAAGGCAAAATCTGGTTCGAGAGCAAGGTTGGTGCAGGTACAACGTTTTTTATTGAGATCCCAGGTTGCGAATAGAACTATTCTTCCACCCATGCTCTAGCAAGCGAAATATCTGTAAAGAACCGGGTTAGAACAGTTCCATAGGCTACATCTGCTGCTTTCTGTGCGGACAGCTGACTAAATGCGGCAGGGGAATAAATCCAGGCAAATTGCCGTAAACCTGCTTTTTCCATCATTGGAAACCAAACCTGGCCAACCCAATCCGCGGCGTCCGACCAGGTGCCCAGTACATGACTATTGTCGTTGATTACCTTTCTTACTTTGTGGCGCTCGAGCATCTCTAACATTTTCAAACAGCCGTGCTGCACGGTATGT
>DCLG01000084.1:84105-89798 GCA_002320935.1 Pedobacter sp. UBA1654
GGCGCTGTGCTGTTTCGTTATAAATAATGGTAAGTGCAGGGTTTTTATAGAAATCCGCTTTATTGATCTCATCACAGTTGTGTTTGGAAACATCCAGCGGTAAACGGAAGAAAAAGGTCGACCCTTTACCCTCTTCACTTTCTATCCAGAAACTTCCCTGATGGCGCTTAAGGATTTCCGAAGAAATGTACAAGCCTAATCCTAAGCCTTCAAACTGCATGGAAGAATTGTCAACACGATAGTACCGGTCGAACAAGCGGTTGAAATCCCTGCTGGGAATTCCAATTCCGAAATCCTGAACGGATACCAGAATGTTGCCCATCTCTATTCGATAATCGACAATCACCTGATCTGCTTCCGGTGAGTACTTTATGGCATTGGATAGAAAATTTTGAACCACTTGTTCCAGGCGAAATTGATCTCCGACATAGGGAATCTCTTCCTGACCCTTCAAAATGATCCGGTGTGTGGAACTGGTTTGCTGAATGGTGTCGATGCTATTGAGCAGCAGATTCCTGAAATTCAACGGCTGCATGTTATAAACCATTTTGCCAGCATTGATCTTGGTAACATCGAGCAGATCGTTTATGAGCCATTCTAATTTCTCGATGTGTTCGGCGGATTTATTTGAGAAATAATGCACCTTATTGGTGTCCATTGTTTTTGAGATCAGTTGATTGAATGCCTTTATGCTGGTCAAGGGCGTTTTTAGTTCGTGGCTGGCAATGGATAAAAACTCGTCTTTCTTCTGTTCATTGGCTTTTTGGAGTTCAATGTTGGTGTTGGTGCCGATCCAGAATTTGATTTCTTCACTTTCAATAATTGGCACAGCTTTCGCCATGTGCCAGTAGTACTTACCGTCTCTTAGTTTAATCCGGTACTCTGCAGCCATAGGCGTTGAAGTTTGTAGCGCAATTGTCCATTGTTCAATTGCACTTAAGAGGTCGTCTGGATGGATGTATTGCCGCCAACCTTGTTGGATGAGTTGGTCCATATCATGACCAAGTTCTTCGCACATCACCTGATTTATATAATTTAGGGTACCATTAGCCAGGGAAGTCCATACTTGCTGCGGTATGGCATTAAACATGAATTTGAGTGTTGATTCACTTTCCTGAAGTACTTTCTTCGAATTTGAAAGTGCATCATTTGTAGCTGCAAGCTCTTCGTTTGATGAGGCAAGCTCTTCATTGATTGCAGTGAGCTCCTCGGTAAGGTACTGTTCCCGTATTCTGGCGAGACTTCGTTCCGTTACATCATCTGCGTGTACCAGAATACCTTCAACTTCTTTTTTGGAGTTGAACAAAGGGGTGTATGAAAAATCCAGATATACCGTTTTTTTTAGGTCATTGCTTGAGATATCTAGCCGGGCATCCCGTTCAACGTAAGACATTCCGGTGCTATAAACTTGTTTCAATAGCGTTGGAAAAATCTGGCTTTTCAGCTCTGGTAAGAAATCCATGAGGTTTTTGCCGAGGATACTTCTGTCTTTACCCCAGATTCTCAGCATGCCTTCATTTACATCCTCCAGCAAAAAGTCTTTTCCTTTAAGGATACAAATCCCTGCCGGCAGGTTTTCAATAATGCTGCTTAGGCGTTTCCTTTCTTCCTGAATGGTGCCAAGGGATTTTTGCAACTCCAGCGTTCGATCCCGAACCCTGCGCTCAAGTCTTTCATTTGCACTCCTAAGGCTCTCCTGACTTTCGTTTAGCGCTTCAACAGTAATGGTTAGTTCTTCATTGCTGGCCGATAGTTCTTCATTGGTCGCGTCAAGTTCCTCTGAGAGGTTTTGCTGTTTAAAGTAGTTTTCTCGGGCACTTTGTTGCATACTGGAAGGTGCAACTGGCAGGCTTATGAGGTTAACCAGCAAATAGACGATTTCACTTTCTTTGTTTTTCACCGGAAAGATCTCTACCTGTAGCCAGTTCTGCGCTTCAAGTTCTTCATATGCATCCGGTTCATCGCTTGACAAATAAAGTACTACCATTTCCGCTGTGTGCACTGCGGCTTCCAAGGATGATTTTAATGCCTCTGGTGTATGATTGTCGCGGTACTTCGTTTCAATGAAATGCTGCAGACTAAAGGGAGGAATGATGCCGCCTTGGAGCAATAGTCCTGCGGCAGAATTGTAGCTGATTATGGTGAATGCCGGTGCATCCGGACGGAGGATAATACGTGGATACGGGGCATGTAGCGCTGCCTGAAATAAAGGGTCGTCAATCAAAGTCATTTAAACAGCTGGGATTTGCATATTAGCAATGTCGTTAACAAAACTGAAGCCATAATTAGGTGTACTATTTAAATTGTACATGCTGTGTTCTATTGTGAAATGATGAGCAGGGTTTTCCTAATCAAGGTTATAATCTTTATGATTGGGCGTTGGCAGCAATGTATGTCCCTGCATTTCAAGCAGGGTGTTTTCGATCATGTTACAAAGTGCATTAAGTGCAAGGTCATTAGGTTCCAGTCCGAAAGGATCTTCCAGTTCATCGGCCACCGCCTCCAGCGCTACGAATGTATAAGCGATAAAAGTGACGATCACAGGCATCATCCAGCCGAGGCTGTCCACAAATCCAAATGGCAGTAAAAAGCAGTAAAAGTACACAGTTCTATGAAGCAGGACTTTATAAGTATACGGTATAGGGGTGCTGGCAATACGTTCGCAGCCACCAATTATGTTGGAGAGTTCGTTTAAATTTTGATCAAAATTGGCAGCAAGGATGGCTTCGATCCTACCACTTTCCCGGGTCGCTTTAAGCCACTTTCCCATTTCAAGGATGAGCATGTTTGGTATGTAGCGGGCTGCTTTGAACTTTTCCGCTTCTGTGGGGCCAAGGAGTCGCCCGAGGTCCGCACTTGCATCTGTGTGGCGCAGCTGGTGGTTACAGCACCAGGTAAATGCAATCAGCAAGTTCACGAATCTGTTAAGTTCCTGGCTGTCGGCGCTTAGTCCGCTGAATGTTTGTGCTTGCCTTGTTAGAGACCTGGTGGTATTTAACAGAGAACCCCAGAGCTTGCGTGCTTCCCAGAAACGATCAAAGCTCACATTGTTGCGAAATCCAAGGAAGATTGCCAGCGCAATACCAAACAGTGTGAATGGGGCGGGATTGAGCTGGATCTTGTAATCGAAGACTGACCCGTTGAAGTATACGACAATAACGCTAAGTAGAAACAGCAAAAATAGGCGGTAGAGCAGTCGGGGCAGCACAGATCCACGCCAGATAAAGAGCATCCTGAACCAGTTTTCTTGTTTTCTGAGGATCATAAAAAATGAAATTGCTTTTGGCACAGCGCGCTTGGTGGCATAGGCTTTGTGAATAAATGAGAAACAAACACCTAACCACAATCCTATGAAAAAGTTTTTCTTAACATTGCTTGCTGTTGCAGGCTTCGCCGGGTTAACTGCCCAGGCACAAATTCAAAAAGGTAACGTCATGGTCGGCGGTAACTTCAGTAACCTCAGCTTTGGGCTTGATAGACCCAATCACTTCCAGTTTGATGTGACACCAAAAGTTGGATGGTTTGTACAGGACAACATTGCGCTGGGTGCATATGTTGACTTCGGACTACAAACTGCAAAAAACGCGGGTACCTCAATTAACTATGGTATTGGGCCATTTGCACGTTATTATTCAGGTTCTGATGTTGAAGTGTTGAACCACGGAAGAATTTTTGGTGAGGTTGCTGCCGGTATCGGTGGGTTAAACCCTGCTGTTGGTGGCAATACCAATGGTTTCGATTTCAGTTTCGGTCCGGGCTTTGCATACTTCATCACGCCGAACATTGGTTTGGAAACGTTGTTGAAGTATAATGGACTTACCGGCTTTGGAAATGATGGTTACCAGCACAAGCTTAACTTGTCTTTCGGACTTCAGATTTATCTTCCAGGCAGAAGCACTGCATCGAAAGTATCTCGTGATGTAAGATAGTCTAAACCAACATGTAGAAAGCCGGTTTGTTAGCAGTACGCAGCAAACCGGCTTTTTTTTGTCCAATGGCATGGAAAAACATGAATTCTTTATAACTTGATTCACTAAACCAGATAACCTGTATGCCTGTTGAACATACTCTAAATACTTACAAATCATCTACCACTCCTTGCCTCTTTTTACTTCCCGATTCACCTAAGTTTACTGTTGTCGATGCGAACGATGCTTACCTGGAGACATTTCGGAAGAAACTTAATCAGGTGATTGGGGTGAAGATGTTCGACATTTTCCCGGAAGACAGCGGGGAGGAGGGACAAAAGCGGGTAAAAGCGTTCCGCGCTGCGCTGGAGAATGCCTTTCGTTTAAAGAAGCCAAGCAAAATACGCCTGCAACGCTATGACCTTGCCCTTGAAGAAGGATCTCCGATACAGACAAAGTTCTGGAATACTGATACGGTGCCGATCCTGGATGCTAATGGTAAGGTTCTGTATCTGGTACATTCGGTGGTGGATGTTACAGATTTTGTAACGCAGCAGTTTGCCGGCAATCAACAAAAAGCAACAATCCAGGATAGTTTCGCTCATCCCTTATTCAACGACTATCCGGAGGCTATGGCGACACTTGATCTTTATGGGAACTTTCTGGATGTAAACAAGAATTTCGAAGATTTAAGTGCATACCGGCGAGAAGATCTGCTGGTCATGTCGATTATTCCTTTAATCTTGCAGGCCGACTTTCAATCAGTCTTCGAAGCCTTTCAGCGTTCTATTAAAGGGGAGATCCAGAATTTAGAGAGCAGGCTGGTAAATGCTTCCGGCATATCTTTGATACTGAATTTAACCTTTATCCCCATCATCATCAACAATGAGGTGCTTGGGGTATATATGATTACCAAAGATCTCACAAAGCTGCGGGAAGCGGAAGAAAAGGCGAAAACCTACCAGCAACATCTCGTGGCCATGATGGAGAGCATCACTGATGGGTTCTTTGCGATCAATCAAGATTGGATCGTTACCTACTGGAACAAGGAGGCTGAGCGCATACTCAACAAAACGCGCAATGAAATCTTAGGGCGGCAAGTCTCCGATATTTATCCGGAAGCTGCTGAGCTTAAGTTTAGCTCTGAATGTAAACGGGCAATGGAAAATAAAGAATCGGTTCGGTTTGACGAATACCTACCTTCAGTGGGTATATGGTTGGAGGTAACCGCATATCCAAGCAGTGACGGGTTAAGTGTATATTTCAGAGATGTTTCCACCCGAATCAAAGCAGAACGGGAATTACAGGAAGCTAAGGAGCGTTACCAGCAGCTGTTCGACTTCAGTCCTNNTTTCCACTATGGGTTTATGATACTGAAACGCTTGCTTTCCTGGCCGTGAATGCCGCCGCAATAGAGGCTTACGGTTATACGGAAGCTGAATTCATGAATATGACAATTAGATCTATGTATCCGGCATCTGAACAGTATGTGCTGGATCGGATGCTGGAAGGCAAAGTGAAGGCGAGGCAAGTTAATAAAGCACAAGTTACCTTGGTAAGGAAATCAGGTGATGTGCTGATCGCAGAACTTGTGAGTCAGCCGCTAACATCCTGGCATGAAACTGCACGGATTATTGTTGCGCAGGACATCACCGACCGGATCAAAGCGGAGGAAGCCTTGAAATCCAGTGAGCGGCGTTTTAAGGCCCTGGTGCAGGACGGTTCTGACCTGACGGCCATCCTGGACCTTTCAGGTACCTTTAAGTATGTTAGCCCCTCTACAAG
>DCLG01000084.1:89819-99877 GCA_002320935.1 Pedobacter sp. UBA1654
GGTTCTTGGTATAGAACCTGAAATGCTGATGAACAAGAATATATTTGAGTTTATTCATGCTGAGGATAAATCGATGATGGTTGAGGGCTTCAGTCAGTTGCAAATTTCAAAATCGATGCATCTGCAGCCGTTCCGGGTGGCCGTTGGCCGTGCGCAGTACCGCTGGATTGAGACCTTTGTTACAGATTTAAGTGAAGAAGCTGCTGTAGGCGGAATCGTGATCAATGGGCGTGATGTAACTGACCGCATTAACAATGAGCGCAAGATAAAGGCCAATATCGAGCATTATAACCGCATATCCAGAGCTGGCACTGACGCGATCTACGACTGGGACCTTCAAATAAATGAATTGACCTGGAGCAAAGGGTTTGAAGAGCTTTTTGGATATCATCAATCACCTGCTTATAAACAGGATAGACGTTGGCTCGATCTTATTCATCCTGAAGACCGGGAACGTATCGTTGACCAGATCTTTATTCACCTTCGCGATAAAAAAACCAGGTGGAAGGAGCAATATCGCTCCCTTACGGCAGGTGGGGTATACAAGGCGGTGATTGACCGTGGTTTCTTTGTCTTTAATGCGGAAGGTGCAGCTGAACGTATGATTGGTGCCGTACAGGATGTTACAGAAAGACTAACCTTTATCAGTAATATGGAACAGGAGCATAAGTTTTTAAAAGAGATATCCTGGCTCCAGAGTCATGTTGTTCGCGCACCATTAGCAAGAATTATGGGCCTGTCGGAGTTGCTGACGTACAATGAGGGCAAGATTACCAACAGGGAATTGCTAACACACCTGACAGATTCTGCGCATGAGCTTAACCAGATCATCAGCTCGATACTTGCAGAAACGGATAAAAAGCAATAACCCTGATAGCTCAGGGTCGTAAAAGCTAAAAGGTTTATTGCGGCTGACAATAAATCCTTTTAGCTGTTTTTTGATTGATTTAGATTAATCCCTTACAGTACTTGTCCCAGTATTTGATTAGAATCTTCTTTCCGAAACGGGTGTGGCCTCTTCCTAAAGCCGGGGTTGGTGTAAATTCTCCAAATACAGCGCCGCGGTTGGTTGCGTAAAAATCCAATCTTACGAATATGCCATAGGCTTTGCTCAGGCTTTTCGCCTGGCTTACCATGTCTGGGTAGCATTTAGGTGCAGGGCCTTTTTCTTTTGGCGGATAAAAGACGTGCACCTCATCAATCTGGTTCCAGTGCTCATCGTAGAAAGTGGCGTATCCGGTTTTCGGCCCAATCCGTTGAATTTCCCAGACAACCGCAATCTCTCCATTGAAGCAGAAGAATTTGTAATCGGTAAGTACATTGTACTCCCCGTTTTCATTCTGAAGAAATTCCTCTATCAGAAACTCCTGATCCGCTTTTTTATTTACAGCCTCTTTTAATTCTGCAACGATTTCTGCGGGTGTGTATTTTTTGCCATTAAATAAATTGGTGCCATGGTCCATTACAAAGACCATTTTGGAGGAGTGGCCGGTAGTTGGACGAATGACATAATAAGCTGGAAGTTTGCTGAAGTCGATATTCTCAACATCTGAACCTCTCCAGTAAAGTTCAGGCACCTGGCAGCCCTGCATCATTGCGAATTCGCGGGCGTTCGCTTTGTTGCTCAACTTACGTTGCCAGTATTTGTCGTCTTTCCA
Source organism: Pedobacter sp. UBA1654 (assembly GCA_002320935.1). Taxonomy (GTDB): domain Bacteria; phylum Bacteroidota; class Bacteroidia; order Sphingobacteriales; family Sphingobacteriaceae; genus Pedobacter. Next base: position 91,478 of record DCLG01000084.1, read on the forward strand.
TTTTTCAATGGGGTCCGTGTGGAACATGCGAACATTTCTGATTTTTTCCGAACTTGGATCAGCCCAGAATTCGCTATGTCTTCTAACGATTCTGTCGGAAAATTCACCACTATTTAGAATTTTCCTTTTGATATTTTTAAGCATGGGGGCGTAAACCTGTTTAAATTTTGATTTTTTATTGCTTGGCATCAGCCTGTAAAACATAAGGGGTTAAAATTAAAGCTAAATAAAACACAGGCCAAATCTCCGATGGCACATTTTAGTGTACAATAAACTTAAAGTGGAATATTGATTTGGTTTTTAGTTTAATCTATTTAGCGATTTGATTAAGGTAAACGGCTGCATGATTGGATTTCCTCATTATGTATTTATATCGGGCACAGCGAAGTCGATTATTTTCTTTGCTGGCGTAAAAATATTTAAAAAAAAATGAGTGGGGCCTAATGAATTGATATTCTTTGATTTATTATTAAAAAACGCGTTATTGAGACCTTTAAACACGGCTGTTTCTGGAAAGTTTTAAGAAAAAACTGAAAAAACTTTTGCAGAATTAAAACTTGAGTGTATATTTGCACACCGAACAACGAAAAAGACTTCTAAAAAAGCTTAAACGTTGAGAAGGTAACCAAAAGGGAGATTAGCTCAGCTGGTTCAGAGCACCTGCCTTACAAGCAGGGGGTCACTGGTTCGAACCCAGTATCTCCCACTAAAGAATAGCCTTTCAGTGTAAACTGAGAGGCTATTTTGCGTTTACAGCCTGTTCAGTGCTGTTGGGGCTCGTCTGGCCGGAAAAAAAATACTATCTTGTTTTATCAACCCACCTTATGCAGAATAAAGAGCAGCAGATCAATTCGCTCATTGAACTTAATGACGAACTTGAAAATTACTTTAGCAATACCATCATTCCACAGTTGTTTGTAGATGCCGAACTGATCTTGCGGAAATTTACACCTCCTGCCATGAAGCAATTTAAGCTGGCAAAGACAGATGTAGGACGTCCGCTCGCAGACGTCAAAGAAAACTTCAGATTTCCGGCTTTTCTTGATAATATTCAACATGTAATAGACACGGGTGAGATCCTGGAAAAGGAAATTCAAACCACGGACATGCGATGGTATCAAATGAATGTGCTCCCTTATGTAGTTAAAAAACTAAAGAAGACAAATGGTGTGATCATTACATTTGTTGAAATTACCATGCGGATCAAAGATCTGAAGGAACAGGAAAAGCTCATTGCCGAGCACGAAATGTTGCTGGATACGATTGCTCACGATATAAAAACACCCTTAGCCAGTCTTCGACTGACCATTGAGCTGCTGAAGCAAGTGCCTGAGAAAGGTATGGAAAGATTCCCGGTGTTGTTGTCTAAGGTTGAAAACAGCATGATCAACATGCAGCAGGTTATAAATGATCTTAGTGACGCTCGCTGGCAACAGCATCAATACCAAGCCCAGGAAGAACTTATAAACTTCGAACATATTATTGAAGATGTAAGGTTAACCCTTGCACCGCAGATTGAAGAATCAAAAGCAATAATTACCAGTGATATCGAGGTTTCGGAAATCAGCTTTGTGAGGCGAAAGCTACGCAGTGTTGTTTATAACCTTGTTAATAATGCCATAAAGTATAGTGCAAAGGAACGCAGGCCGGAAGTATCCATCAAAACAGAAGCGCAGGATGGTCTTATGATCATCAGTATTGCTGATAATGGAATCGGAATACCGGAAGTCGACCATAAGAAGATCTTTGCTAAATACGAACGCCTGGCTGATGATGTTGAAGGTACTGGTATAGGCCTATACCTCGTTAAAGAGATTATCACCAACGCAGGGGGCAAAATTACTGTAGACAGTACACCGGGTAAAGGTTCAGTCTTCAAAATACAACTGAAGTTAAATAGTTGATAGCATTAGAAGTTTAGCTGTGCCTGTAAGCGCAGTAAATTGCCGGTTTGATAATTCTCGGGCAACTGAAAATCTTCGTATCGCCTTCTTGAAAAATTGTAACTTCCCACAAGTTCAAACTGCTCAACTGGTTGCCATTCGATGCCAAACTCAAAATCGTTGACCTTGTAGCTTCTGGCATCCAGTTCGAATTTTTTACCACCATCATAATACTGCGCCCTTAAAAAAGGAATGATGACATGTTTATTTTTCTTGAGCATGTAAGACATGGTCACATAGCCACCTTTAAGGTTCTGCACTTCAATAGAGTCAGTCTGTTTGTTGAACTCAGGGCCTTTACCAACATTAAATTCCGCCTGAATGCCAAATGGCTTAGGGTACAACACAAAAGAGGCCGCAATGCGCTGATCCAGGTAGTTGCGGTCTGCAGTATATTTAACATTTGGAGACATATCACCTTCTGTAACTACAAATTGCCCGGTGTATCCCTGGATTGAAGGTTCAATGATCTGATTGCCGATGGCAAAAGGCCAGGTAACCCTTGCTACGGTATGAAACTTATTGTTCTCATCAAGTTGATTGGCCATTTGCCCGTTGAAAACACCGAAAGCGAAGATCCCGTAATCTCCACTGCCTTTAAGTCCATCATCAACCAGGCGCTTCAACAGTGCCCGTTTTTCTTTAGGAGCCCAGTAAAAGAATATCCCGAGATCACGCTCGTTCGTAAATGCACTATTCGTTCCGTCAGCCCGGTCAAGCGGAATACGGTTGGAACTGGACTGCATGTTCTCAAATCCATAAGGGATTTTAGTTTGTCCAATCCTGATCCTGTACTCGTTCGCTTTATCCAGTCCGATGTCGAAATACGCGTCTTTTAGCTGTCCGAAGTTTAAACCCCCATCAGCGGATGAAGCAAAATCTGGCTGCAGGTAGAAGTATACTTGCTTACCAATCTGACCCGAAAAAACCAGTCGGGCACGGCGGATAAAGAAACTGCTGTTAGTGCCCCAGCTTTTATCGCACTGCTCGCAACCGAGATTCGGATTGGACTGAAATCCATTATAGCGGACCTGAATATACCCCCTTAGTGAAAAAGTATCATACCATTTGGGCATGTTGCCGGCATCCTGAGCAGTGACTGTGAATGATAAACAAGTTAAAAATGCAGCAAGGTAAAGTATCCGCTTCAATCTCATTATTAAATTTTTGTTAAGGAATCGCAAAGAAAAGACCTTAGCTTCAATCTTTTGCTATCTGGACGCTTATTTATTGTAAAGAATTCAGCTTTTCCCGGCGTCGGCACCTGCAAAGGCTCATGGTGATTCCAAAAAAAAGCTTGGCTGATTAAGAAAGCACGTCTTCCAGTACCTGATGTGAACGGATTTCGCCGAAAGATGCAGTATGCAAGGTGTAGAAAACCAGTATTTTGTTCAGAACGTTTCGCCTGTCTGTTTTGCTAATCCTTATGCCATGGAGGTTTTCGAACGGTGTTGTGAAGAGCGCCATGAACGTAGAAGCATCTGCCTGATCCATATAGTAGGGGTGCACCGGAGGTCGGCTACAGAAAGCACCTTCCTGAAGATCAAAGAAAATCTGACCATTTTCCTGTCTGCTGCTTGGGGCAAAACCAAGATATTTGCTCAGTTTTAATAAAAAAGCCAAATGAAAATTAATACTGGCATTGTTGTGCTCATCGAACCAGGCAATGCTATTGTATATAAAATCAAACAGTTGTTCATCGGTATGTTGCTGTCTGATGCTTTTATAAAGCACTTCATTTAGGAACATGACGATGGTGCTTTTGACAATATCATAAGGAATGCTACGGAAAACAGGTGCCGGTTGTACTTCTTTGACCCTTTGAATACTGGTGTTCGCTTTAAAATAGACCACCATTTCCAATAGATGAAGTGGCTGCAGCATATTTAAATTGACCTTTGCCTTTGGTTTTCTAACCCCATTGATGAGGTATGACTGGATGCCGAATTTAGCTGTAAATACCTGTACCACTACACCGGTGTCGCCATAGAAGGTGGTTTTTAGTACTATTCCGCGGGTTTTATGCAGCATGTGATCCTTTTAAACAAAGATAGTTAAATTGCCTGAACCGGAATTTATCAAGTACTTTTGCGGCAAGAAACAACGTTATGAGCGAAGCAAAGGAAGAAAAAAAGAACCTGCATCCCCGGAACAAACATCGGTCGCGCTACGATTTTGCGGCCCTGGTGAAGGCTGAACCTGCGCTTCGTGAGTTGATTCATATTAATCCATACGGAGATGAGTCTGTAGATTTTGCAGATCCCCGGGCTGTAAAGACGCTAAATGCTGCATTGCTGAAGCATTTCTATGGCATTTCCCATTGGGACATCCCTGAAGGTTATCTTTGTCCGCCAGTACCGGGCCGTGCAGATTACATCCACTACCTGGCAGATCTGCTTGCAGAAAGCAATGGTGCTGAGGTTCCGACCGGACGGGGCATAAAGGTGCTCGACGTTGGCGTGGGGGCCAATTGTATTTACCCTATTGTTGGTCACCAGGAGTATGGGTGGACATTCGTGGGTTCAGATATAGATCGTACGGCCCTGAAGACTGCGCAACAGATTGTTGCTGCCAATAAAGAACTGCAGGGCGCTATACAGATCAGACTACAGGAACATAAGCCGCAGATACTTAAAGGTATAATCAATGCTGGGGAACAGTTCGACCTGACGATGTGCAATCCACCCTTTCATGCCTCAGCTGAAGAAGCTGCGGCAGGTGCCGGCCGTAAACTTCGGAACCTGGGAAAGCATAGTAAGGTTTTAAATTTCGGGGGGCAGCAGGTAGAGCTTTGGTGCCCGGGAGGGGAGCAGGCTTTTGTTCGTAAAATGGTGTTTGAAAGTGCGGAATTGCCAAAAGCAAGGACCTGGTATACCAGTTTGGTTTCAAAAAGCAGTAATCTGCCCGGGATTTTTAATGCGCTTGAAAAAGTAAAGGCCACTTCAATGCGTAGCATCGAAATGGCCCAAGGTCAAAAGGTGAGTAGGTTTGTTGCCTGGAACTTCGTTCTTTAAGCAACCTGATCCTGATCTTCCGCTAGTTTAGAGTAAATTCTAAGCTGTTTTTTTAGGATCTGTCTTGCAACGTGGATCCTGGTCTTAACAGTTCCTATTGGAATTTTCAACTCCTCAGCAATTTCGTGGTATTTGTAGCCTTCAAAATACTTGATGAAGGGCGTATAGTATTCCGGTTGAAGCTTTTCGAGTGCCTTGTAAATGTCGTCCATCACAAACTTGCCTTCACTGCCATTCATGGAAGCGCTCAAAAACAATTTATCAGAAGTCAGGTCGTCTGTAACCGTCATGATGCGGTCGGTTTTAGAGCTTTTTCTGTAGTTGTTGATGAAGGTGTTTCTCATGATGGTGTATAACCATGCTTTTAAGTTTGTGCCTTCTTTAAACTGACTCGAATAGTTGATGGCCTTTAGCATTGTTTCCTGAAACAGGTCGTTCGCATCATCGGTATCTTTGGTGAATGAGAACGCAAAAGAGAATAAAGAATCTTTATGACTAAAAATGTTTAAGTTGAATGCTTTAGTGTCCATTGTTTAATAGATTTGGTTGATAGATAAACAAATAATAACAATTGACATACCAATTTTTTTTATTTTAACTTTATCCCATGAAATATCAAATCACGTATCAGGCAGCCCTCATTATTGCTTCTCAGGTTGAGTCGATCTTTAATGAACATTTGCGCTTAGCCAAAGATCGTGGGGAGATAGACCTGGCGCCACTGCCTGAAGCAGCCATCGTGCAGATGATCATTGATGCGGCATTCTGGGCGAGCTTGCGGAAGGAGGAAGGGCATTCACCGAAGATATCACTCGCCTTTGTTGCCCCTGCGCAGGCCGGAAATCCTTTAATTTTTAAGCAACGCCTGGCACTTACATCTTCGGCACTTGCCAAGATTGCACCGGGTGTTGAACGGGCTGGAATACACCTGGGTGTTTGGCATGAGGACGGTGAAGTTTATATCTGGGGTACAACCACCAGCATACCAAATTTCTGTTTTGTGCTTGATGTTTCAGAGCCCAGTTTGCTGGTGATCAAACACCGTCGATTCTCCGGTTTTGGCAAGTTTACCAACGTTGCTGTACTAAAAGGAGAGCAGATTAAGATCGTTGATTCTGCCAGTGCCAGCATGCCAGATACTCCACAACTGGTATTATCACTACTGGATTTGACGGCACCTTCCTATTGGAATGATGCAGTGAACGTTATGATTCAGCTTGCCGTGTCCATGCGTGCGCACCAACGTGGCGGAACGCTGCTCATCGTATCGTCTCAGAATAACAACTGGACACATTCCATCATCAAGCCCTTTCAATATGGCGTGCAACCTGCGTTTTCAGGCTTATCTAAATTGTTAAATCAGGACCGCAAAGAAGCGAGTCAGATCTTCTGGCAAACCGCATTGCGCAGAGAAGTAGAACACATGGCGGGGCTCACGGCAGTTGATGGTGCCACCATCGTAAATGAGCACTATGATCTGCTGGCGTTTGGTGCAAAAATTGGTCGTGCAAAGGGTAAGGAAGTTGTAGATGATATTGTATTGATTGAACCCGTAATTGGTGGTGGAGCAGTGACCATGCCCGCAGCCAAGATGGGTGGTACGCGGCACTTATCGGCTGCGCAGTTTGTAAATGACCAACACGATGCAATTGCACTTGTAGCGTCTCAAGATGGGCACTACACGCTGTTTAGCTGGTCCGGCGACAGAAATATGGTGCAGGCACACCGGATCGATACACTGCTGCTCTAAAAGCCTGTAAATGCAATGCGTATTCCGAGAACGAGAATTCCGGGCAACAAAAAACCCGGTGGGCAGCACCGGGTACAAAAAAATTAATTAATGTTTTTCAACTCCTATGAAAATACGATTGCGCCGGTTATAACCGATAGGAACATAATCAGCATCAGCAAACGATCAGCATAAATCCATTGCTGTTTCGTCAACGATTTCTCAATCTTTTCCGCCCTTTGCCTTGCATAGGTTGGAAAAACAAGATTCAATTTGATTAACATAGGTAGATGATTAAAGATGTACTTATGCTGATACAAAGTGTGCGCCAAACTACTGTCTTACTGGCAAATAATCCTAAGTTTTAGTTTTTCTACACAAGCTTAACTAAACTGTTAATGTTGTGCGTTTTTCACAAACGATATTCCTTATTTAGGATTCCGTTTGCTGTTCTTTAAGCTTTTTTCTCAGTACACTGTTCTTTTTTCCGTATCCATAATAGATGGCCATACCAATGGCTAACCATACAATCAGTCTGAGCCAGGTATCTCCTGGTAAAAACAGCATCATACCCAGGCATACCAGAATGCCCAGAATTGGAATAAGTGGTACAAGTGGTACTCTGAAAGGCCTTACTGCATCCGGATCTGTCTTCCTTAAGATCAGGATACCTACACACACCATCATAAAGGCCAGGAGCGTCCCGATACTTGTCATCTCACCAACAATACGCATGGGCACAAAGGCCGCGAACGTTGCGATGAATGCGCAGAGCAGAACATTGGATTTATATGGGGTTTTAAATTTCTTGTGCACCTCAGAGAATACCTTTGGTAACAAGCCATCACGGCTGATGGAATAGAACATCCGGGATTGCGCCATCAGGTCGACAAGGATCACAGAGGTATAACCAACAAGGATGGCAAGTATAACTGCCTGACTGATCCAATCTATCGGTGTGTTTTGCAGCGCGATGGCAACCGGTGCACCGCTGTTTGCGAATTCTTTATAATTGGCCAGACCGGTAAGTACATGCGCAAAGACGCCGAACAACACAGTACAAACCAGTAAAGAACCCAAAATGCCTATTGGCAGATCTCTTGAGGGTTTTTTGGTCTCCTGAGCGGACGCGGCTACAGCGTCAAAGCCTATAAAAACAAAGAATACCAATGCCGCCCCACGCAGAATACCCGACCAGCCGTATTCGCCGAAGGTCCCGGTATTCTGAGGTATGTAAGGCTGATAATTCGCTGGATTGATATACTTCCAACCCATGGCTATGAACACGACCACCACACCCACTTTAAGGAATACGATGATGGCGTTTACAATGGCTGAGCCTTTTGCACCACGGATCACAACCATGGTCATGATGATCACGATCAGCGCTGCGGGGATATTAATCCAGCCGTTTACGATGCTGCCATCGGCAAGCTTTGCAGTTTCAAAGGGCGACATGGTAAGTTGCGCCGGAAGGTAAATGTTGAAGGAAGCGAGAAAGCGGGTGAGGTACTGCGACCAGCTTACGGCAACAGTAGCACAGCCAACGGAATACTCCAGTACCAGATCCCAACCAATGATCCAGGCGAAGAATTCACCCATGGTTGCATAAGAGTAGGTGTAAGCACTTCCAGCCACCGGAATCATGGAAGCAAACTCCGCATAGCACAATGCCGCTAGTCCACAGCCCAAAGCAGCGATAAAAAAAGAGATG
>DCLG01000084.1:99897-111484 GCA_002320935.1 Pedobacter sp. UBA1654
TCCGGTAATGGAAAACAGACCTGCGCCCAACGTTAAACCTACACCAATGAGTATCAGGTTAAAAGGTCCAAGGGATCTTTTCAGTGAGTTTTCGTTGTTCTCGTTTGCTTCAACAAGAATTTGATCGATGGATTTCTTCAGCATAAAGAATGTGGAAATAGTCGACAAAAGTAGTAGATGATGAGTTATTAACAATGCAATACTGTTTAAAATATTTTATTCACCTGAATATCAGTTATTTAGTAATAAAATTATGTTTAATACAGTACTATGTATTGCATATTACTGTATTAAACATATATCTTTGTTATATGATAGCAGAAAATACGCAAACACAAATGCGCAAGGGCATACTCGAATACTGTGTGCTTCTCATAATATCGAAAGGGGAGATCTATGCTTCGGATATTATTGCGGAACTAAAAAAGGCCAAATTGCTGGTGGTGGAGGGTACGCTTTACCCATTGTTAACGCGCTTAAAGAACAACGGTTTGTTAAGCTACAATTGGGTAGAATCGACCTCTGGTCCCCNNCTACCTCCGGGCCGCCCAGGAAATATTATCTGCTTACCGCAGAAGGAAAAGAAATCTTAAATAAACTGGACATCACCTGGATGGAGTTGTCTTACGCCATAGAAACATCAAAACAAACGAAATCATGAAAAAGACGCTCAACATAAATATTGGAAATTCAATCATATTGATTGAAGAAGACGCTTATGAAATGTTAACAGCATACTTAAATGAGATCAAGTTTCATTTTTCGAAGAACGCTGATCACTTTGAGATTGTAACGGATATCGAGAACAGGATTGCGGAGATGTTCCGGGAGATACTGGCACAGCAGCAAAAGCAGGTGATCGGGATTGAGGACGTACAGGCCGTAATAGCCCAGATGGGTTCTGTTAAGGACTTTGAATCGGCGGATGAAGCAGAAAACACGGAGTACGAAGAAACTCTGGGTGGGGTAAAGAAGTTGTACCGCGACACGGACAATGCATATATCGCTGGTGTTTGTTCTGGTTTGGGTCACTATGCCAACCTGGATGCGAAATGGTTTCGTTTATTGTTCCTGGTTTCGTTGTTTTTTGCAGGCTCCGGTATTGTTGCTTACCTGATCATGTGGATCTTAATTCCGCGTGCAGTTACCCGTTCGCAACGCATGTACATGAAAGGGCAGGCTGTAACGCTTCATGGTTTTATCCGCAATTTTGAGGAAGAGCTTGCCAGTAATCAATTGATCAACCGTTCACGGGGCTTTTTTGTCGAGCTGGCAGAAGCGTCGGGTCGCATCATAAAGACCTTAGGTAAAACCTTCTTTAAGATCATTGCAGCATTCATCATCATTTTCGGGACCTGTTTCTTTCTCGGACTGCTGGTCGCCCTGGCTGTGTTCTTTGGGTTCTGGGATGCAAATCCAAGTGATTACTTCCCACTGAACATTGTTAATGATGCATACCTGTCTTCTATGGTCATTGCTTTCTTTGTAACCCTGGCGGTACCGGTTATTGCACTTGTGTTGTTCGCGATCCGAGTTGCCTTCAATACCCGTTCAATAAACAGAACAGTGTCTTTCGCGCTATTGGTGGTATGGCTCGGCGGCATCATGGTCAGCATCTTCTATGTCACTAAGGTGTTCTCAGAATTTAAGGAAGAAGCGGAGTTTACACAGGTGAAGGAACTGAAGACTTTTGATGCATATACTTTAACACTTGACCGGTCCCGCTTCTTCTCCAAAGAGGATAGCATCAAATACCAGATCAACTCTGATAAGTACAGGGGTAAAGTAATTTTAAATGATGTAGACGGGCCTTTCAACATCCCAAGAAATGTCAGATTGAATATAGAAAAGAGTGAAAATGGGGTTGCGACGTTAACGCAGAATAGCAGTTCTCATGGCAAGACTTTCGAAACGGCATTGAGCCATGCGCAAAACATACATTATGATTTTACACAACAAGATTCTCTCTTAAACTTCAGTCCGTTTTTACAACTAAACCGGAATACAAACTGGAGGGATCAGGAAGTTGAGTTAACGCTGAAGGTGCCTGTAGGTGTTAAACTTTTTCTGGACAGGGAGATGGACCGGATCAGTAATAACATCGATTACTGGTCGTGTGAAGGTAGTGATGGCAGAAGAGCCTGGATCATGACTGAGCAGGGCTTGAAATGTGTTGCTCCATAAAAAAAGGAAGGTTGAAAAACCTTCCTTTTTTTATTTAGTTACTTCACCTGGTACCGGTGGATAAAACGGGCAGGGTTACCATTTACATCCAGCCCTTCAACAACGGCTTTGTAAGTGCCTTTCCCATCGGCATTATAGAATTCAAATGCACTTGCTCCGGTAGTAGCATCTGTTACCACTTTAGGGTTCCAGAAAATGGTGCTTCTCAGATCAGTTATATTATAGGTTTTGCCCGGCAGGTATTTCGGAGCATAGAACTCACGTTCTTTGCTGAAACCTTTAGGTGTAAACTTTAAAGTGTTGCTTTCAGGCATCATCTTTTTAAGATCGGAAATGCTCATTTTCGATTTTTCGACCTTCTTCATGTTGATCGAGATTACACCATTTGACCCGTACGTTCTGCTTACTGTACCAATCTCATCCCTAAGGAAGATTTCAATAGATTCAATTTCTGCAGGGTTTGCACTGTTAACGGAAAACAGATCTACCGGCATCCCCGCAAGGAAAATTTGTACAGGAACTCTTCTGCCTGCATTGTAATCGCGGGTAATGTAGAAGTTGTTTTCGAAAAAGGTAAGCCCTGTGGCCATAGTCTTAAGACAGTTAATCAGGTCTCTGCAGTTGCCCAGTCTGTCGCCATCAATGGTATGGTCAGCAACCATGCTTAAGGTCGTTAATGCGGAGTAATCATTATGTGTCACCTTTTTTATCGGTGCACCTTTAATTACAACCTCCTTCAGATTGTTTAGAAACCGGTACTGTCTTTTGCTGTTTGCAAGGTAGTTGTTTAAGGTGCTGTCTATATTCTGCACTTCATCCGGGCGGTTAGCATTTTTGGTGATTGCTGCGGCTGGCGACTGATCAAGCATGATCATCATGTTGTTTGAGTTGGCATTATACTTCGCACTGATCACCACTTCAGATGAATCCGGAATGTTCAGGTTTTTAAAGGTGAACAGACCGGAAGGGCTGGTCAGGATCTCCTGGGAGATTGGTTTTCCGGTAACCATTAATCTTAAAGCTCCTTTTTTAACGGGCATACCAGTGCGGTCGCGCAGTGTTCCGGTAATATCAAATCCTTGCTCCGGGTAAAACGAAACTGGCGTAAACTTATTGGCAAGGATATCTTTATACACAAACCGCCGATAACCTTGTGTTAGCATCAGTACATCCAGATCTGCTAGCTTTTTATCGTTGGTTTTATTGAAGTAGTAATTTGGTTTTTCAATGTAGCCCTGAAGGTCTGATGTTAGCAGGAGCGAGCTTAGGATGGTTGTCTCTGCATCATCATTAAAAGGTACCTTCTGCTCATCAATAACAGTAACGGAGAAATTTCCCGCGATTTTACTTGTCGAATCCTGAGCGGTTACGGTCATTTTAACTTTCTGTCGAGGTTTATAAGTTGCAAGGTCGGTGCTGATTTTCAGGTTCAGCGCATCCTTATGCAGGATGAATGCAAGGCGCTCCGATACGGGTTCACCAGCTGCCGAGAAAAGGGTAAGCTGCACAATGCCTGATGGGAACTTATCTTTAGGAATTCTTGCAGAAGTAACCTGGTTTTGCAGCATGGTCTGAGCGGCATAATACACCACATTATTATGCTGGGCCACCAGGAAAAGGGATTTGCCTTTATTTGCCTCAAAATATGCTCCATTGGCAACAATTTTCACCCCTATAACATCAGGCAGTGTATTTGTCACCTGCAGGTTAACACCTGATTCCCTTGCTGCCGGGATCTGGAACACCTGCTTGCTGCCATCTTTGAAAGTGATGTTGGCTTTATAAGTTTTTCCGGCCTCTGGATTAAGGTAGAATGTTCCCATACCAAGGTGGCTGGCGCTAACAGCAGTAACCTGATTGCCATCATTATCTGTTACGTTTCCGCTGAAGCCAATGCCCAGGCCACTTGGCTGTACCGCTTTAATGGCCACCTGGCTAGGCAGGCCCAAGTATAGCTCGCCACCTTCTGGAAAGAATTGTAAGTCGTTGCTGCCAACCTGTGGTTTGATGTTAAAACTGGAACTGAGGACTTCCTTATCTGCAAGTACTAGATCCGTAAACAACTCCCCAACTTTAATGGAGTCTTCTTTCTTAGTGCTGATTTCAACGTTCAAGAATCCATTTTGATCTGTTGTACCACGACCCTTTGCAACCACGTCGTAGGAAGAAACCATGCGCCAGTTTACCACCTTGTTGCTTAAAGGCACTTTTTCATCATTCCTGAACTGGATGCGTGCGGTAATGGTCTGCGCTTTGTCGGACTGCGTGGTGTTGTATTTGATATTGGTATAAAGTCTTTTGTCGATCGCATCGCCAACGGCAATGGTTTTTGTGAAATAGTAATCTTCCGGGAAGTTTAACATCCACACCGTGTAAGCCTTAACATAATAATTGCCCTGCTTGTAGAGCTCCATTTCCAGTGGGATGTGTCCAGTGGCGACGCTGTTGTTTACCGGCAGCTTTAAAGAGGTAACCAGAGAGTCTTTCTCATTCAGGACATCAACGTAGACGATTTTGCTAAGCTGAGAAGGAAGGTTCTGTTCTGACGTAAGATAAGCTTTAAACCAGATGGTATCAGCGACACTGTAATAGGGCTTATCAAAGTGCAGGTAAACTTTTTCAACCGGCTGGGTCTGGGAGAGTCTTTTTGTTTTCTCAAGGATGTTTTGCAGTACTGCGGTGTCTTGTAATGCTGTGGCTTTTGGAGCAGCAGAAAAATGTAAGCCCATAGTAAGAAAAGCGAGGGCAAATACAATTTTGATATACTTCATGGATTCGTTTTAACCTTTTATTCTGGCTAATATATTGATTTATAAAAGGTGATGCCTTATTTGGGCACTTAGTTTAACATAATTTGACATTTCTTGAAGTGGCTTGTTGAACTTCCTCACATTTTCTCAAGTGCTTTCTCATCGGTTGTGCGGCATTTGCACGATTATACCCAATTTCAAAACTTAGTTAATTAGGTGTTTGGGCGTGTGTTACTTTCGCGACTTATTAAAATCTAAATTAACGTTTATGAAGGTATCTTACCTAAAATCAATGATTGTCGCTGCAGTAGCGATGACGTTCTCTTCCTGCGAAAAAAACGCAGACAACATCGGGTCCATTTCTGAAAAACCTGCGAATAGCCTCTCTGAGGTTGTTTATCCGCTTCTGGGAAATGATATGTCGACCAGTATTCTTCCGAAGAAACCGAACTTGCCAGACGGCAAGTTGATAAAAGAACCGGAGCATTTTTCTAAAGCTAAGATCAAACTTATAAATGAAGTTTGTGATGAGTATTTGCAACAGACCAAAAAGCTGGATATCTCACATATTCAGGAGGGCAAATTCCGCGAGCAGGTTGTAAATAAAGACCTTACCATATTATTTCGGGATCGAGGTGATATAAGAGGGGAAGGTTTCATAAAGCTAAGCAATGGACCAAAAGGCTGGTGGGCGCACTGGAACTATAGCCCTTATACTGAATCTGAATATCCGACTGTTTTGTTTGGAGTAGATAAAAATGGTAAAACCTTATCTTCATTTACCATGCTTCTTAGTAATGATGTGACCATATTTGGTTTTGAGATTGCGCCCAATGCAACGGGTAAAGATTTCAATGTTCATGTTACCTATAATGAAGGCAACTATTACCGTTCACAAACGGTCTGTGAAGTATACCAAACTGTTAGCTCTCCTTCAGGTGCAAGATTAATTGCGATCAAATCTGAAGAGCCATTTGGGCGAGTTGATGTTTTCGTAGGCCCCGACGCAAAAGGCGCGGCAATTTCAAACATCAGATATGCACTGAGGTAATTAAACCAGTAAAATCTTCAATACAGAGGGGACGTTGGCAACAGCGTTCCCTTTTTTTGTTAAAGAATATTGTCAATCGAAACATCTGCTTCCCACTTTCTTTCCCAGTTTTTCAGATCAATACACGGTAATAACCATTTTATAACTCCTCCAATTTGACTTGTTTTCAAGTGGTAAATTTATACTAAAACAAAGTAAATCAACCCCGTATGAAAACATTCTATCCGAAATCGCTACTGGCTGCGGTCGTATTGCTGACCATTTCTGCATGCCAGAAAGAAACTGAAAACCTCATGACAGTTTCCGAAAAGAAACTTGCAAGTATCGCTAAGGTAATCTATCCGCTTGACGGTAATGAGATGTCAACGAGTATTCTTCCAAAAAAAGAAAAGCTGCCCGATGCAAGTCTTGAGCTCGGTCAAATTGATGAGTATACCAGATTTAAAGTGATCAGCCAGATTTGTGACGAGTATATAAAGGGAACGAGGAAACTGGATATTTCCAAAGTGGAAGAAGGGGTCTTTGCCAAAAGAATAGTTAATGATGATTTCACAGTGTTTTTCTCCAGGCAATATGGTACCTCGGGGAGTGGTTTTGTAAAGCTCAATCATGGACCTAAAGGTTGGTGGACCCATTGGAACTACAGTCCATATACAGAATCCGAATACCCGGACGTATTGTTGGGTGCCAATGACTATGGTGGTTATACCAATAACATTGTCATGTCGTTTGATAAAGATGTTACCATGTTCGGTTTTGAAGTTGCGCCAAATGCCCTGGGCAAAGACATGGTTGTTTCTGTCACTTATCATCAACTTGATGACTATCGGGATTATCCACTAGTATATGTGAAGCAGACCGTCACTTCACCTTCGGGCGCTAGATTGATAGCAGTAAAGTCAGAAATCCCTTTTAGAATGCTGCAAATATCAATGAGCTCTGATGATGGCCTGGATGGTGTGTCGATCTCCAATATCAGATATGCTCTGGCAAAGTAGGAATATGGATAATGTTGTACCACATTCAGGTTCGACACTGAACACCCTCACAACAAACGCAGGTGAAACCCACACGCCATGTGCGCGTGCTGTGCGTTAGGTGTGCGTTTGGTGTGCGTCTCATGTGCGTTTGACCCGAAGCTTGTCCTTATTCCTGGCTCAGCTATACATACCCTTATAGCCAAACATAAAAGCCTGTCATCAATCTCTGAGACAGGCTTTTTACTGAAATGTGACTCCTAACGTAATGTGCTAGTCTAGCGTAATTACAAAGTTCTCTACAGGTTTACGTACCTTTTTGAGGTTAATTAGCCAGTCGCCCGCTGCATCGCGGTAGCCAAGTGGCAATATGGTTGTGCTTTTAAGGTTATATTTCTCCAGACCCAGTAAAACATCAAGTTTTTCATTGTCAAAGCCCTCCATTGGTGTGGCATCTACTTTTAAAATTGCTGCTTGTGCGATGGCCATCCCAAAACCAATGTAAGCCTGCTTGGAAGCATGGTGGTGGTTTTCATGAGCTGAGCGGTTCAGATACAGATCCAATAAAGACTGTACATAATTTTCCGTTGCCGAATCTGGAACACCGCGTTCCGCATTCATTCTCGAGAATACGGTTCTGATCCGTTCTTCGGTATAGTTATCCCAAGCTGCAAAAACGAGTAAATGTGAGCAATCGATAACCTGAGACTGGTTGTTTGCGACTTGCGCGATCTGCGCTTTAAGTTCCGGATCTGTAATCAGGATAACGTTAAATGGCTGCAGTCCTGATGATGTCGGTGCAAGTCTTGCAGCTTCAATAATCTGATCAACTTTGTCCTGCGAAACGGCTTCTCCGTTCATTTTTTTTGTGGCGTAGCGCCAGTTAAGGGCTTCAATAAAATTCATAGTTCTAAATTATCGTTGATAGTGTTGGTCGGCCAAATTTATGAAGTATCGCTAAGTAAGTGTTGGACTTAGTGAACGTTGACTTTAACATGATATGTAAAATTTTGTTTAATAATGTGAAAGTAAAATTGTTACTTTGTTATGCATGCATATCTAAATCAATCGCATGCAGAAATTTAACGTACCTTAAATATGAAAAAAATTCTACTAGGTTTATTGACCGCCTTACCCTTTTGGGGATTCTCTCAATCCTTTCAGGTAAATCTTCAGGGGCAAAAACAAATTTCGATGGCTGGGGCCGGAACTGGTCTGGCTATTGATGAAGCATCGGTATTCTTTAACCCCGGTGCAGTTTCATTTTTAGAAGAGAATGGTATACAGGGAGGGGTAAGTGCGCTTTTTTTGAAAACATCCTTCCGCGAAACCGGTTCAAACATCACAGAGCATAACAAAGACAAAATTGCGCCGCCTTTCCAGTTATATGGCGTTTGGGGTGCGCCGCAAAGCAGGCTTAAGTTTGGTTTAGGAGTATATACACCTTTTGGTGGTGCAATGCATTGGGATGAGGATTGGTCAGGTAAATATGCCGTGACTTCCCTTGACCTTCAGGCCATCTATGTTCAGCCAACTGCAAGTTATAAGATCACCGACAATATCGGTATAGGTGCTGGTTTGGTTTATGCTCATGGAAAAGTGGATTTAAGACGTGCTGTACCGGTTACCTTGAATAATGGGAAATCGAGCACAGCCCAACTTAAAGGTACCAGCAACGATTTTGGTTGGAATGCAGGTATTTTTATTAAAGATGTTTATGGCTTGTCTATCGGTATTACGCACCGGTCTCAGGTTACGGCTAAGTTAACCGACGGCGATGCGATTTTTGTAGTGCCTGAAGTATTAGGATCTTCGTTTCCGACCAAGTTTAAAGCAGAACTTCCTTTGCCGGCAACCACAACCATTGGCTTTGGTTATAATGTATCGCCAAGCACCACTTTAGCGCTTGACGTGAACTGGGTAGGATGGAGCAAATATAAAGAACTGGCTTTCGATTACGATAACAACAGCAGAATCGAAGACACGAAATCACCACGTAACTACAAAGACGCGGGTGCGATCCGTTTAGGTGTACAACACCAGTACAATGATAAATTTACCGTAAGGGCAGGAGCAGGATATGCAATTACCCCGGTAAAGGAAGGTTATGTAACGCCTGAGGTTCCTGATGCAAACCGCATCCTTTTGAGCGCAGGTTTCGGTTACCGTCCAACTCAGCGCTTTGCTATTGACTTCTCATTCCTTTATGAAAATGTTGAATCAAGATCAGAAACCAATATTGAAACAGGCCTTTCAGGCGAATTCAAAACCGCAGTATACATTCCTGGTCTTTCCGTTTCTTACAAATTTTAACCGTTCTCAATAATGAAAAACATGATGATAAAAAATAATGTGACCAAAGGCCTTTTTGCATTGGTTGCAGCTGGAGCAATTGCATCCTGCAAGCCAAGTTTCAAAGAGTATATTCCAAGTAATGGGGAAGCAGATTTCAGCCGCTACATCGCAGTTGGTAATTCTTTATCCGCGGGTTATGCCGACGGCGGATTATACCTTGAAGGGCAACAAAATTCCTTTCCTGAACTTTTAGCGAAGCAGTTTAAAACTGTGGGTGGGGGCGAATTTAACTCTCCATTCTTCTCTGAAGCACAGGCAAATGGATCAGGTTATGCACAGCTTAGCGGCTTTAGTGCTACAGGAAGCCCGCTGATAACGAATGTGACCACCAACCTTGCCTATGTTGCTCCGGGTAGATTTGCGAAATACGAAGGTACCTTCAATAACTACGGTGTACCGGAAATGAAGGTTGCCAATTTAGAGGCTAAAGGTTATGCTGCAAGCAATCCATTCTTTGCCCGTATCCTCGGTTCAGCGGCTGCAAACAGCAGTTATATGGACGTTGTTGCTGCTCAAAACTTCACTTTCTTCAGTCTTTGGGAAGGACAGAACGATATTCTCGGCTTTGCGTATACAGGCGGTTCTCAGTCACTTACCCCGACCACCCAGTTTCAAACCTTATATAACAGAACGGTTAACACCCTTACAGGCCCTAATAATGAGAGAAAAGGCGTATTGGGCACCGTAGGTGATGTACTGGCGATCCCTTATTTTAATGTCGTTAACCTGAAAACATTACAAGCTGCGGTTGCCGCTGTGGTGCCAAATGCGACGTTCTATGTGAGAACTGCTACCAATACGACTGTACCAGCAGATTCTACTTTCAAGTTTACCTTGCCTTTAAGTTCATCTGGTCTTATCGGCAGGCCTAATACTGCAGGCCAGCCTTATGGTCTTGATCCGAGAAATCCAATTGCCGGTAACTGGGTATTGGATCCGGCAGAGCAAGCATTGATCAGAAGCCGCACAAATGAATACAATGAAATCATCAAGCAAATAGCTTCCCAGAAGAAACTTGCCCTTGTTGATATCGATGATCTTTTACAACAATACTATACTCCGAAAATGGTAAATGGTGCCGAGGTTAGCACGGCCTTCATCACAGGCAACTTGTTTTCATTGGACGGTATCCATCTTACACCTTTTGGTAATGCTATTACGGCGAATGCTTTTATCAAAGCGATCAACCAGCAGTATAAAGCAAGCGTGCCAATTCTGAATGTTGCACATTACAGAGGTGTAAAATTCCCTGCAGCTGCCGGTAAATAGAGGTTCTACGAACACAACTAAACTGGCTTATGCGTTCTCAGAACAGCCCTGGTGATTTTTCATCAGGGCTGTTTTTTTATCCGGTGCATGTTCTGACGCTGGCAGGATTGGTTATTTCTTAAGCTGCGCCTTAAAAACCTGCTCCAGTTTTTCAAGCTTTGGCTGAATCACCAGTCGGCAATAAGGTTCATTTTTATTCTTGTTGAAATAATTTTGGTGATATGGTTCTGCCACATAGAATTTCTGTGCAGCAGTAATCTCTGTCACCACAGGTTTTCCATAGGCCTTCGACTTATTCAGCGCTGTCTTGTAGCGGCTTACAATTTCCTTTTGCGCATCATTATGGAAAAACACGACAGAGCGGTATTGTGTACCAACGTCCGCGCCTTGCCTGTTCAAAGTCGTTGGATCATGACTTTTCCAGAAAACAGCCAGCAGTGCTTCATAGCTGATTTTGGCAGGGTTAAAGGTGATCTCGGTAACCTCGGCATGCCCCGTTGTTCCGGTGCAGACCTCCTCGTAAGTTGGATTGGCAACATCGCCGCCTTCATACCCAGATTTGATGTTTACAACACCGTCCAAGCGTTGGAATAGAGCTTCCGTACACCAAAAGCAGCCCATGCCAAAGGTCGCCTTCTGGAGTTTGGGCTGTTGTGCCCTCGCGTTTCCAAGGGAGAGAAAAAGTAATACGATTATTGAAAGATATTTCATGGTAAAAAAAACAGGCTTTTCACTGTTCTACTCAAAGTTACGTAACCAGGGGGTTAAGCGATTTTCAAACTGGTGTATCGGTTCAAACATGACAAACGCTTGATTTATTTTAGGATTTTTGAGGAAGTGTTAATAACTTAAAACATTTAATTTCAAATAATTGGTCTGGTAGAAAATGATGTATTAACATTTCCACAGATTGTTTTATAATTTTGACGCACATTACTAACGAAGTAAAATTATGTCTACACCGTATATCCCATGCCTGGACCTTGGCTCTTACATCAATG
>DCLG01000084.1:111559-111848 GCA_002320935.1 Pedobacter sp. UBA1654
ATTACAAACCATGGTGTGCGCCAGGAACTGATTGATCAATTGTATGCAAACATCAAAGCTGCCTTTGCATTAACGCCTGAACAAAAAAGTCAATACGAGAAGCCTGAACTTGCGGGTCAGCGTGGTTATACCAGTCCTGGTAAGGAGACTGCAAAGGGTGCAAAGACGGCCGACCTTAAAGAGTTCTGGCAGATCGGTCAGGAAGTTTCTGATGGTGACCCGATCAAAAGTCAGTATCCGGATAACGTCGTGTTAAATGAGGTGCCTGATTTTAACCGCGTAACCCGGG
>DCLG01000084.1:111922-145023 GCA_002320935.1 Pedobacter sp. UBA1654
AAAAGCTGGAAGAGAACGGCAAGCACTTGCTAAGCGCTATTGCTACCTACCTGGGCTTACCAACGAATTACTTCGATCAGCATGTGCATAATGGAAATTCGATTCTTAGAGGTATTCATTATTTCCCGATTGAAAACCCAGAGGCCATTGCTGATGATGCGGTACGTGCTGGTGCCCATGAAGATATTAACCTGATTACCTTGCTTATCGGTGCAAGCGCAGATGGCCTGGAAGTGTTAACCCGGGCTAATGAGTGGTTGCCGATCAAAGCGCACCATTCAGATATTGTGGTAAACGTAGGGGACATGCTTCAGCGTTTAACAAACAATAAACTAAAGTCTACAACCCACCGTGTGGTAAATCCACCCAGGGAACTGATGAAGACGTCCAGATATTCTGTTCCTTTCTTCCTGCATCCGCGTTCAGATATGGACTTAACGTGTCTGGACTCATGTATTGATGAGGCGCATCCTAAAGCGTTTAGCGATATGACCGCAGGGGAGTACCTCGATGAGCGCCTGAGAGAAATCGGCTTAAAGAAATAGTCGATTTACATATAAAAAAGACCAGCACTATCCTGCTGGTCTTTTTTTTATATGAATGTTTGAGGTCAACCACCGGTTAAGCCTTACTTGTCGATTGCTTTATTGATCACATCCTGGATCCTGCCCCGCACCGACAGTTTAGATAGCTGGTCAGATACCAAAGGATGTACCCGGTTGGAAAGGAATACATACACCAATCCTCTGGATGGATCTACCCAGACGCAGGTTCCGGTATATCCGGTATGACCATAGGTCATGGAAGATGCCAGTTCAGAAGGGTATTTCTTTGTAGCATCCGGATCCCACCTGTCGAAGCCCAAACCTCTGCGGCTGATGTTGGATTGCTTCACGGTAAACATATTCACCGTTTCTGGTCTAAAGTACTGCTCCCCACCGTAAGTGCCTTTATTCAGCAGCATCTGGTACATAATGGCCACATCATTTGCACTGGCAAACAGTCCGGCATGGCCCGATATACCGCCCACCATTGCTGCACCCTGATCGTGTACATAACCTACCAGCAACGTTTTCCTGAAGTAAGTATCGTTTTCTGTAGGTACGATCTGCTCCCGGGAGAAGCGGTTCCTTGGCAGGAAGCCAGCGGTTTGCATGCCCAGCGGTTGGTAGAATTCTTTTTCCACATAGTTGTTCAGCGGCTTACCACTTAAGCGCTCCACCATATCTTTCATCACGTACATGCTGATATCGCTATAAACATACTTTCCGCGGGTTCTAATCGGCGCATTCAGCATCTGCGGCCACATCACGTCCTCAAAGTAGTTTTTGCGCATGTAATATCCGTCAGCAACTTTAGTTGGGTAGGCTGCCGATGAATCTGGACTGTGATCTGCATCTTTAACCGCATTGTAAAATGGGATAAAGGGTATGAAACCAGCCTGATGCAACATGACCTCACGAACATTGATGGCGTTCATTGGGCTTGTGCGTGCACGCGGGATGTAAGCACCCACATTTGTGTCCAGGTTCATCTTCTGCTGCTCGTATAAACGCATAACCGCCGGGGTAGTCGCTGCAATTTTGGTGATTGAAGCCAGGTCGAAGATATCGGTAACTTTATCTGCGGGCCCGTCGGTATAGGTGTGCTTGCCATAGGCTTTGTTGAAGATAACCTTGCCATCTTTTGCCACCAGAACCACCATGCCTGGCGCGGCTTTTCCACGGATCGCCTCTGCGGCGATCTTATCAATCTCTTTCAAGTCGTCCGCATTCACACCGGCATCTTCCGGCAGTGTATATTTAAGGCGGGTGGCAACCGTGTTAAATCCGGAATTAAGGGTGTATTTAGCGGAATAAGCGGTTTTAAGTTTTCCGCTGGCCGGGATACCCCCGAAGATCACCTGAGGAACAACAGTAGCTGCATCTGCATCAGCGGCGGGCGTCCAGACAATTGGCGCATCCAGTACATCGAATGAAGCCAATGCATTGCCATTCCCGAAGAGTGCAACGATCACCTGTTTGCTCTTGGCCAAAGTGTTGATGAAGTTGATGTATCGCGCTTCATTGCGCTCTGCTGAAGAAAGCGCAACCACTACTGTGTTGTAGTACTTTAAATCATCTTCCAGGTGGTTTAAATCACGCTGATCCTTATAGTCTGCAGCATTGAAGGGTGTTACTTTGGTGTATTTATTCAGCATACTATCCAGCAGCTGCTGTTGCGGCAGGCCAAGGTTCACAGAGGCGATCTGCTTTTTGTCGAGGCTTTTCAGCGGAATGATCTCGTCATGGTTGTTTAACAGGACCGTGCTGTTGATGATGTTGTTTATTGCGGTTAAGCGTTGTTGATTGGTTTTATGATCCTGTGCGCAGGCATTTAAAGTTGTAAGGGCTAATAATGATAAAAGGAAAATGTTCAGGATCTTATTTTTTCTCATATACTTTCTCTCCGTTGATATAGGTTTTTAATACTTGTGTGTTCAGGATCTTAGCATCATCATCACTCATGATGTCGTGATCCAGAATGATGAAATCGGCGAACTTGCCTTTCTCAAGGCTGCCTTTTTCCTTTTCTTCGAAGTTGGCCTTTGCTGCCCAGATGGTCATACCCCGGAGTGCTTCTATTTTCGTCAGCGCGTTTTCCATCTGGAAGCCGGCTGCAGGATAGTTGTTGGCATCTTTTCTTGCTGTTGCCGCGTAGAACGTGAATAAAGGATTAATGTTTTCCACCGGAAAATCAGTACCCAGTGGCAACCAGCCATTCTGATTAAGCAGTTGCTTGTATGCATAGGCGCCTTTTACACGTTCGTTACCCAGACGTTCTGCCGCCCAGTACATGTCTGACGTTGCATGTGTCGGTTGTACTGAAGGCACCACCTTCGCTTTACCGAAAAGGGCGAAATCTTCCGGCGCAACAACCTGCGCATGTTCTATTCTCCAGCGGGCGTCATTGGTGCCACCCAGTACTTCGTTGTAAATCTTAAGCACTGCACGGTTTGCTGAATCGCCGATGGCGTGTGTACACATCTGGAACTTGTTACGGGCAATCTTTTTGGCGACTTCCTTAAAGTGCTCCGGCTTGCTTAGCAAGAATCCTTGTTTGCCGGGCATATCGCTGTATGGATGCAGCAGGCAGGCACCTCTGGAACCCAGTGCACCATCAGCATAAACTTTGAAGGATCGTACATTAAGTCTGTCGGTCTTTACCGCACCACGTTTAAACAGGTAATCATAATTTTCTTTTTTGTCAGACAGCATCAGGTATAAGCGCATCTTCAGCTTGTTGGAGGCCTGCATCTTTTCGATGAATTCAACAAGCGGGGCATCTACACCGCAATCGTCAATGGTTGTCAGACCTGCGGCAAAGCAGTTCTGCTGTGCATCAAGCAGGATCTTTTCCTGTTGTTCTGCTGAAGCTGCAGGGATCTTAGATGAGACCAGGTCAACAGCATTGTCGATCAGCAAGCCCGTCAGCTTACCATCTTTTTCCACGATATCGCCACCAGTAAGTCCATAACTGGCTTTGATGCCTGCAGCGTCCAGTGCTTTCTGGTTTGCGATGGCTGCATGGCCATCAATGCGGGTAAGCAGTACAGGTTGGTTAGGGAAAAGTTTATCTAAAGCAGCTTTGTCGGGAAAGGACTTGCCGGGCCAGTCGTTCTGGTCCCAGCCACGGCCAATCAGCCAGCCTTCGGGGTGTTGTCTTGCAAAAGCTTCAAGTTTGCTGCATACCTCTTCCCAGCTTTTGGTGCCGGTCAGGTCTGCGGTCTGCAAACTTTCACCGTAGCCATAGAAATGGGCATGTGCATCAATAAAGCCAGGGTAAACAGCTTTGCCGCCAGCGTCGATCCGTTCTGGGGCATCATACACTTTTTCGATGTCGGCATTGCTGCCAAGTTCAATGATCTTACCATCTTTAACAGCAAAAGCCTCTACCGTATCGAACTTGTCGTTCACGGTATAAACCTTGGCGTTATAGACAATTAGGTCGGCTTTTTTGCCCATGCAGCTAAAAAGCAGCATGCTGCACATCAGTAGTGTAGCGTTAAGTTTGTTCATGTTGTTAAAGGTATAAAAAGCTTGTACGGCCTGCGTCATATAACACCTATTATAGAAAAGAAGTTACAGTTAAGGCTAATAATCGCTAAATTAGCGACTTTACCGGAGATTTAAATGTCAGATATAATACAACTCCTACCCGATAGTGTTGCCAATCAGATTGCTGCCGGGGAAGTGGTTCAAAGACCCGCATCCGCAGTAAAGGAATTGCTGGAGAATGCCATAGATGCAGGTGCGAATAAAGTACAGTTAATCCTTAAAGACGCAGGAAAAGCATTGATCCAGGTGATTGACAATGGCTGCGGAATGAGTGTTACCGATGCACGTATGTGCTTCGAACGTCATGCAACATCGAAGGTCCGCAAAGCTGCAGATCTTTTTGCCATCCGCACCATGGGTTTCCGTGGAGAAGCAATGGCCTCCATTGCCGCCATCTCACAGGTGGAAATGAAAACCCGCCGCCATGAAGACGAGATTGGTACCATGATCCAGATTGAAGGCGCAAACTTTATCAATCAGGAGCCTGTGGCCACACCAGCGGGTACCAGCATTTGCATCAAGAATCTTTTTTATAATACCCCGGCCAGAAGGAACTTCCTTAGGAGCAATCCCGCCGAAATGCGTCACATCATCGACGAGTTTCAGAGGATTTCCATGGCCAACCCACATATCGCTTTCAGCTTGCACAACGACGGCCTGGAGATATACCGTTTGCCTGCTTCCGGGCTGAAGCAAAGGATCGTGCATTTACTGGGGAATAACTATAACGAACGCTTGATTCCTGTAGAGGAAGAAACCTCCATCATCAACCTTAAAGGTTTTATTGGTAAGCCACAATTCGCCAAAAAAACCAGGGGTGAGCAGTTCTTTTTCGTTAATAACCGGTTTATCAAAGACGGCTATTTGAACCATGCGGTTACAAAGGCCTATGAGGAACTGCTAACAGAAGAAAACTTCCCCTTGTATGTGTTGTTCATCGACATTGATCCTGCAAAGATTGATGTGAACGTGCACCCTACAAAAACGGAAATCAAATACCTGGAAGAGAAATCCATTTACGCCATCATGCACTCGGCTGTTAAACGTTCTTTAGGGCGATTTAACATCAGTCCGAGTATTGATTTTGACCAGGAAACTGGCTTCAGCAGTATGATCAGCTTGAAAAAACCTGAAGATATTGTGCCGCCAACCATCAACTTTAATCCGGATTTTAATCCTTTCGGAGAGAGCAAAAGCCCATCACGGCAGTATGCTTACCAGGGTACGAACGACTACCAGCCGGCGAATACCAAGAACTGGGGTTCATTGTACGAGATCGTAAAGCCACAGGAGGTAGAACAGGCGACAATGGTGCTTGGTAAAGACGCAGAAGAGGAGCAGTTTGCACCGGTGCAGAAACAACTGATGCAGGTGCATAACCGGTACATCATGTCTCAGATTAAGTCTGGTATTATGATGATTGATCAGCAGGCTGCCCATGAACGCATTCTATATGAGCGTTTCCTGTTGCACCTGGAAGACCGCAAAGGTGCGTCGCAGCAGAGCTTATTTCCGCAGACGGTAACTTTGAGTCCGAACGACTTTGAACTTGCTAAGAGTTTACTGGATGATATTAAGAGCCTTGGCTTTGAAGTACGGGAGTTTGGGAAGAATACCCTGGTGATAGAAGGGATTCCTGTAGACCTTGGTAGCAACACTTTTAATGAAACGCAGTTGTTTGAACATCTAATTGAAGGTTTTAAAAACTCCCAGCAGGAATTAAAGTTAGATAAAAGGGATGCACTGGCCAGGAGTATGGCCAGGAACAGCTCTATCAAAAGTGGCGTGTCCCTGGAACAGGAAGAGATGAATACCTTGATTGAGCAGCTATTTGCCTGCAAGACACCTAATTTCAGTATTAGTGGTAAGCCGGTGATCCAAACGATCGGGCTGACTGAAATAGATAAAAAATTTGACCGATAAACATGAATAACATTCAGATTCCACCAGTAGTTAAAAACCTGCTGATCATAAATATTCTTTTTTTTGCTGCAACCTGGGTCTTTGGCCAACAAGGGTTGAATCTGAGATATTACCTTGGTGCGTTCTACTTTGACTCTCCATTTTTCGGAATCTGGCAGCCCATCACCTACATGTTTATGCATGGTGATTTTATGCACATTCTGTTTAATATGTTTGCTTTATACATGTTTGGCAGTGTGCTGGAGAACAGGTGGGGTGCAAAAAGGTTCCTGAACTTCTACCTGATTACGGGTTTGGGGGCATTGGTACTGCAACTGATGGTACAATCCATTGAGGTGTATAACATTACCGGCTCCATTGTTAATCACGGCGCGGTGGTCATTGATCTTGCAGAAAATCTTGCCGGCGTGAACCTGCCCGGCCTTTCTCCGGAGCAAACCAGGGAGCTGATCAACATTTACGCAACGCCAATGGTGGGTGCTTCTGGTGCCATCTTCGGCCTGCTTGTTGCTTTCGGAATGTTGTATCCGAATGTAGAGATGTACATTATGTTTATACCGGTGCCGATTAAGGCGAAGTACATTATGCCGGTTTACATCGTTATTGAATTGTTCCTGGGTGTTGCGAGTTTACCGGGCGATTCCGTGGCGCATTATGCGCATTTAGGTGGCGCCTTACTGGGCTTCATTCTGGTGAAATTATGGAAAGACAAGGATAGACATACTTATTACGACTATTATGAATAACGGCCTTTTAGAAGATCTG
This sequence comes from Pedobacter sp. UBA1654, assembly GCA_002320935.1. GTDB lineage: Bacteria > Bacteroidota > Bacteroidia > Sphingobacteriales > Sphingobacteriaceae > Pedobacter. The sequence goes on from DCLG01000084.1 coordinate 118,708, forward strand.
AAGTACAAAGTTTTTCGTTCAGGTAACCCGATATTCTTATACATCGGTCTGAACGCAATCATCTTCATCATAACAGCATTACTGGGCGTATTGCTGTTTCTTTCTGGGAATGGTTCGGGTGGTGTTGCCGCATTTGTTGGTGAATATTTCGCCTTTCCGGCAGATGTAAGTGCACTGCCGATGCGTTTCTATACGTTGCTGACCTACATGTTCTTCCATGATAACTTTTTCCACGTGCTTTTCAACATGTTGTGGGTTTACTGGCTTGGTCAGATTTTCATGAATTTCCTGAATACCCGGCAGTTTCACTTCGTTTATCTCGCAGGAGGAATCTGTGGTGCGCTTATCTTCACCGCCGCATTTTATGCATTTCCGGTTTTCCGCCCATCTATACCTGCTGCATACCTTATCGGTTCTTCAGCTGCGGTGGTAGCCATTGTGGTGGCAACAGCAACGCTGGTTCCTGATTATGAGATTCGTATGCTGTTCCTCGGCAACGTAAAATTAAAATACCTTGCCTTAGCCTATGTGCTCCTTTCGTTAATCGGCGTAGGATCTGCAAATGCAGGTGGTAACATTGCCCATATTGGTGGTGCACTTTTCGGGTTTATTTATATCCGGGTGCTCCGTGGTGGTACCGACTGGAGTAATCTCTTTAAGAAAAAGCCAAAGTTGAAAGTGGTAAAGAACAAAGCATATAATCCTTCTTCATCGAAAACTGGCTCAGCTATTGCGCAAAGTGAGATAGATGCCATTTTAGATAAAATATCTAAAAGTGGTTACGACAAGTTAAGTAAAGAAGAGAAAGAAACTTTGTTTAAAGCCAGTAATCATTAAATGAACCGAAGGAAATTAACCCTTTTAGATATTTTAGTACGACTGCTGGCCCTGGGACTGATCATTGCACTCATCTTGGGTAGCATTGCAGGTTATGTTGATCCACGTACAAGCAGGTACATCCCATTTTTTGGCCTTGCATACCCTTATATTCTGCTGTTGAACATTTTTGTGGTGAGCTGGTGGCTGATCAGGAGGCGATGGGTGCTGGCATTTGTAACGGTGCTCATCATTGGCCTGGGCTGGAACGCGCTGACTTCAACTTTCCGGTTTACCGGTGAAGAAGGACAGGGACCAAAAGCTGATACCAGCCTGGTTAGGATGATGACCTATAACGTTCATGGCTTTCGCCCCTATGATGAGGGCAATATGGATTCAGTTAAGAGTCAGATATTGAATGTAATCAAAGCGGAGAACCCAGACGTACTTGCAATCCAGGAATATTATACCCGGCAGAAAGGTAGCTATGATATGACCGACAGCCTGCAAGGCATACTAAAAACGCCATATTTTTACTTTTATCCCACATCGGAGAATGAGTATGAGGCTACTGGTCTGGCGATCTTCTCCAAATATCCGATCAAAAAGAAAGGAGTCATTGAATTTGACGGTGCCCATGGTGGTAATACGAGTATATACGCGGATCTGAAAATTAATAATAAGACCCTAAGGGTATATAATGTACACCTGCAGAGTATCTCCTTCGGACCGAAAGACTATAAATACATCAGCAAGGTACGTGAGAAAATGGATCCGGAGCTGCGCTCTTCCAAGCGTATTCTTTCCATGCTTAATATGGCTTTTAAAAAGCGCAGCAAGCAGGTAGACATTATGAAGAACCACATGGATTCCTGTACCACGTCGTTCCTTATTGCGGGCGACTTTAACGATACGCCAGCATCTTATGCCGTGACACAGCTGACTTCTAAACTTAACAAGAGTTTCGATGAACAGGGAAAAGGCCTTGGCCGTACCTACAACGGGAAATTCCCGAACTTTCAGATTGACTATATTGCAACAACAAAAGACATAGAGATCATCAATCACCTGGTAAAAAATGCCAGACTTTCTGACCATTTCCCGGTACGTGCAGATCTCAGAATAAATCCATAATTCTTTAGGACCATAATCTTAATATAATGATAAACGGCTTACAGCTTTACAATACCTTATCCAGAAAAAAAGAACCATTTGAGCCCTTAAATAGTCCGAATGTGGGCATGTATGTTTGCGGCCCTACCGTGTACAGCGATGTGCATTTGGGCAATTGCCGTACTTTCATCTCCTTTGATCTTATTTTCAGATATCTGAAATACTGCGGTTATAAGGTACGCTATGTACGCAACATTACCGATGCGGGGCACCTTGAAGGCGACCGTGATGAGGGAGATGACAAGTTTGCTAAAAGAGCCAAGCTGGAGCAACTGGAGCCTATGGAGATCGTGCAGAAGTACACCCTTGGCTTTCATGAAGTGCTTGGTATGTTCAATACGCTGCCCCCAAGCATTGAACCCACAGCAACCGGCCATATCATCGAACAGATTGAAATGGTAAAAGAGATTATCGCTAAAGGTTTTGCCTACGAAATAAACGGCAACGTGTATTTCGATGTGGAAAAGTACAGCGAGAAATACAACTATACCATACTGACCAACCGGAACCTGGAAGACATGCTGCACAATACCCGGGCGCTTGGTGGCCAGGATGAGAAAAAAGGGAGGCTCGACTTTGCGCTATGGATTAAAGCAAAGCCTGAAACTTTGATGCAATGGCCTTCACCATGGGGCATGGGCTTCCCAGGCTGGCATATTGAATGTTCTGCCATGAGCTCCAAATACCTCGGCCATGAGTTCGATATTCATGGAGGTGGGATGGACCTGGCAGCCACACACCATACCAACGAGATTGCACAATCTGAAGCCTGCAACCATGTGCAGCCTGCGAAATACTGGATGCATACCAATATGCTTACTGTAAACGGTACACGCATGTCTAAGAGTGCAGGGAACGGCTTTTTGCCGCTGCAGCTGTTTACCGGAGATCATCCTTTACTGAAAAAGGGCTTCAGCCCAATGACCGTAAAGTTCTTTATGCTGCAGGCTCACTACCGTAGTACATTGGATTTTTCAAATGACGCACTTGATGCTTCCGAGAAAGGTTTTAGAAGACTCATGAATGCCATCCACCTGATGGATAAGCTTGTGGCAGATGCAGATGGTCAAAGCGATTTCCATGTGCTAAGCATCAGAGAGAACTGTGTTGCCGCTATGAACGATGACTTTAACAGTCCGGTGGTGATTGCAGAGCTGTTCGAAGCGGCCAGGATCATCAATACGGTGTATGACGGCAAGGGCCGCATCAGCGCTGCTGATCTTGAAGTGCTGAAAGGCATCATGACAGATTTCCTGTTTGAGGTATTTGGACTTAAAGATGAGGATGCATCAAACGAGGAACTGAATGCAGTGCTGGACCTGGTTATTGACATCCGGCAGGGGGCTAAAGAGAACAAAGATTATGCGACCTCCGATAAAATCAGAATCGGACTGCAGTCCATGGGGATCATGTTAAAAGACAGTAAAGAGGGAACCACCTGGAATAAAATGTAATACAAACCTTATATTAGCACAAATAACCAAGATCATGATGTTAAAGAATATATTCACCACTGTTGTTGCCACAACCATTGCACTGTCGGGTTTTGCGCAGAAGAATGATGGCACAACGAAATCCCTGGTAAATACAGAGAAGGAATTTGCCGCTGCTGTGGCTAAGAACGGAACCAAAGCTGCTTACGGCGATTATGCAGCTGCAGATGCCCTTGCTTTCACCCCGAATCCAGTAAACGCGAAAGCACACTATGCTAAAGCGGAAAACACAAAAGGCCTGAGCTGGACGCCGGCTTATGCAAGAGTTTCTAAAAGTGGTGACTGGGGTTTTACCAGTGGCGCTTACGTGCATACTGCAGCAGAGAAAACCTATGGTGATTATCTGACGATCTGGAAAATGGTAAACGGCAGATGGCAGATTGCGCTGGATCTTGCTACTACGCACAACAAGCCCTTAAACAAGGTGACACCGAAGTTTATTGAGCCAACATCCTTTGTGAAACCTAAATACACCAACGACAAAGACATTGCAACTGGAAAAGGTATCATCCTGACCACAGAAAAAACTCTGGAGACTTCATTGAAGTCTTATGGTATTGCGGCATTCTCCGGTTTCTTAAGCGATGACGCCAGATTGATGTTCCCTGGTCGCGAGCCGATCCTGGGAAAGGATAATATGCTTGCTTTCTATAACAGTATGGTGAGTAAGATTTCATATAAGACCACAAAAGCGGATAAAGCCTTGGGTGGTGATCTTGCTTACACCTACGGGGTGGCAACAATTGACTACAAAGCGGATCTCAGAGAGAGTTTCNNTCTATGAACGTCAGCCAGATCATAATTGGAACCTGATCCTGCAGATCTACACGCCTGCAGAACGTTAATATTAATCATGACATAAAAGGGTTCCTTATTCGCGTAAGGGACCTTTTTCTTTTTCCATAATAACCAGGCTCAGCGACGAGATAATCCACCAAAAAAAGGAAAATGTTCGCTGAAGCTCGAAACACTAAAAGAAGATGAAAAGAACCTACTTATTTATAGCACTTGCAGCACTGAACCTAACTGCAGCTGCTCAAAAGTTCGACCTGCAAGGCCACATGGGTGCGAGAGGATTAATGCCCGAGAATACCGTGGGTGGTATGCTCCGCGCCCTGGACTTGGGCGTAAAAACCTTGAATATGGATGTCGTGATTACGAAGGACCGTCAGCCGGTATTATCTCATGAACCTTATTTCAACCATGAGTTCAGTTTAACACCGGCAGGGAAGGAGATCACCCTTAAAGACCAGAAGAACTACAACATCTTCAAGATGGATTATGAGCAGGTAAAGAAGTTTGACGTTGGGAGCAAGGTTCACAACCGCTTTCCCGGGCAGCAAAAATATAAAACATATAAACCGCTGCTTGCCGAGGTTATAGACTCTGCGGAGGCGCATGCAAAAGCTACAAAGCGTGCTAAACCATACTACAATATCGAAACAAGTTTAATCCGCAAAGGGGATGTTGAATTTCAACCAGAGCCCTCCGAATTTGTAGAATTAATCATGGCCATAGTGAAGGAGAAAAAGATCGAAAAGCGTGTAATGATTCAGTCTATTGATATGCGCACCCTGCAGTACCTGCATGAGCAATATCCAAAGATTAAGACCTCCCTGGTTATCGATGAGAAAGTAGACTTTGAGCAGAACATTGAAACGCTAGGATTTAAGCCCACTGTGTATAGTCCTTATTACGTGCTTGTGGGGAAGAGCCTGGTAGAGCGTTGCCACGATATGGGAATAAAGATTATTCCTTGGACGGTGAACACGGTAAAAGACTTCAATTATCTTATCGGCTTAGGTGTGGACGGGATCGTAACCGACTATCCAAACGTTTACCAGATGGTAAAACCTCAGGGAAAGAAAAAGTAATTCAAAGAAAAAGCCTGGTCATTGGACCAGGCTTTTTCTTTGAATAATATCATTGGCGCTAATTAGAAGCGACTTTTGTCCATATCTTAAGGTCATTACAGCTGGTAAACTCATCATCGATCTTGATGTAAGTATTTTCTCTGCGCTTCTCGAACCATTCGCTTAACACCTTGTCCATCTTCTGTTCCTGTGCACGTTCTTTGAACTTGGCATAATCCTGTTCCAGGTTACCTTTGTGCGGTGGAATTTTCGATTTCAGAAGAATGATTTTATAACCTTCTTTACCGTCCTGTCCTGTGAAAGCTACCGGCTTGGATACACTGCCAACTTTCATGGTGTCAATAACCAGGAAGTCGCCCGGCTCAATCTTGTCTGCAGGAATGAATGTTGTTCTGGCAGTCACGTTATCAGAGTACAACTTCATGCCACCATTATATTTACTTTCCTTATCGCTGGAGTACAGCGAAGCGGCAGTAGAGAATGGAAGTTTCTTTTCTGTGATGTTCTTGTAGATTGAGTCTGCATGTAGTTTAAGGCGCTCTAAACTTTGTGGGGTTGTTTGCGGACGAACCAGGATATGGCGTGCATGAACCTGCTCACCACGGCGTTCGATCACCTGTAGAATGTGATATCCGAACTCAGTTTCAAATACTGGGGAAACTTCTCCCGCTTTAAGTTTAAATGCCCATGCCGTAAATTCTTTCGCCATCACTGTTCTGTCGAAGAATCCAAGATCACCACCATCGCCAGCTGATCCGGGATCTTCAGAGTAGGTCTTAGCCAGAAATCCGAAGTCTTCGCCGCTTTTAACACGCAGTCTGATCGCATCCAGCTTGTCATAATACCTTTGCTTCTCCACTTTTGTCAGTTCCGGATGCATCACAATCTCACCGATCTCGTATTCCGTATTGATATCTGGTAAACTATCTTTATGATAAGAATCGAAGTATTTTTTTACCTCGATAGGTGTGATATAAACATTCTCGGTGATCTTACCCTGCATTTTACTTGCAATCAGCTGGTCGCGGACATCAGGTCTGATTTCATCTTTGTATTGCAGTACAGAACGGTTAAGGAACGTTTCCAGGCGGTCCTGACCACCTGCACGCTGGATCTGGTAACGCATTCTTCTGTCTACCTCATTATCCACCTGATCTTCTTCAACATAAACAGAGTCAATTTCAGCCTGCTGCTTCAATAGCTTTTGAACCAGCATTTGCTGTAAGATGTAACACTTTACATTTTCATCTGGCGGATTACCTTGATTAAGGTACATCACGTACTGCTGATTGAGTTCAGAAGCAAGGATGATGTTGTTACCCAAAACTGCAACCACTTTATCAATGTTCTTTTTCTGGGCTTGAACGTTTAAAAACAAGCAGATTAATCCGCCTGCCATAAATAAAAATTTCTTCATTCTGTTATTGTCCTGTTTTGCATAAACGATTTGCCTTTGTAGGGATGGATCTTAATTGCGCTTAAGCTGCACGCAGATCATCAGGCAATCAATTCATATTAAGGTATAAAAGTAACAATTTAAGGGGCTATAATAAGATATTTAACTAATTTTAACAGAAAAATGATTCCTGTTCAAAGCATAGCATGTCAGATCAAATAACGAACAATCCAGAAGCGCTGCGCTTATTTTTTACCGAAGATATTTTCATGGTTGAAGCGGCTGAAGTGCCTGCCCCGAAGCTCCTTACTAAGTCAGACCCCCCTGCTGAACCAGAACGCCAGGCAACAGTAGCTCCGGTAATGCCCGTAGCGGAGGCGATTCCGCAAGCACCACAGTTCAAGTTTGTTGGTAATAATGAGCGAAACATCCTGATCCTGGTGAACGATGAACATAATCCGGTGAGTACCCTGCAAGGACGTGAGTTGCTGGGCAATATCCTAAAAGCCATTAACCTGAGTCGTAATGATTGCGCACTGGTAAACTATGCTTCCTGCAATGCAGCAGACTTTAGACAATTTCAAAGCTTTTTCAAACCGCAGTATGTCTTTGCTTTTGGTGTAAGTCCGGAGCAGCTGGGACTTGCCGATGCTGCCTGTAACAACATCGTAACCCAGGACCAGAGTAAATTGATTTTCTCCAGTAACCTAGATGTACTTAGCGGCGATGCCGCAACTAAAAAGCTACTTTGGGCCAGTCTGAAACAAATAAAACTTTAATGAAACAACTCGTTTTCGCAACACACAATAAGAACAAGCTTGCAGAGGTGCAAGCCATTTTACAAGGTAAATACCAGGTCTCCGGACTTTCGGAACTCGGGCTAACCGAAGAGATCCCGGAAAATGGAAGCAGCTTCGCAGAAAATGCATCCATAAAGACCCACTACGTCTATGAACGCTTGCAGCTGGACTGCTTTGGTGACGACAGTGGTCTTGAAGTAGAAGCCCTGAATCAGGAGCCAGGAATTTACTCTTCCAGATACAGCGGGCAAGGGGATGAGGCGAATACCAGACTGGTATTGCAGAAGCTGGAAGGCGTTACAAACCGGAAGGCCAGATTTAAAACCGTCATTTCATTGCTGGTTGATGGCAAAGAGTACTTCTTCGAAGGCCAGCTTAATGGTACGATTATTCAGGAACCCCGGGGTACACAAGGCTTTGGTTACGATCCAGTATTCCAACCTGAGGGCCATGCAATTACGTTAGCTGAAATGTCTATGGCAGAAAAGAATGCCATCAGTCACCGGGCTCAGGCCATGAAGAAACTATTGGACTGGCTTCTTGCCTAAGCCATTTGTAACAGGTTTCAAAGGTGTAGTAGGCTTTACAGGTGTAGCCCCCTTTACAGGGATAGTTTCCTTTACATCGGCATCTTCCTGCTCACCTTCCTCGTTTGTCTTCGCTTTCGGCATGGCTGGTCTTTTCGCTGATGAAGCTGCCCGCTTCGCCTTAGGATTGGTGATGTCCCGCTTAGATAATGGCCGGAGCTCTGGCTTCCAGATAAAACCGGTCAGGAAAACATCTTCCTTCAGTTTAGAAAGCGGCGTAATCGCACTTTCCGCTTCTCTTATCGTAACCATGTCGGCAATTTCGTCATTTTTAAAAGTAATCTTAAGCCTGCTGCTCACTGTTTGGTTCATCTCCTTGTATACATCTTTATCATCCTTGGTGTGATAAATGCTCTCCGCATTGCCGTCTACATACAGACTTTGAATCTTACCATCCCTGAAAAAGCCGGTCATGACCTTACCTTTCACCTGATTAAAGTGGGTAGAATCTTTTTCTACATTCACTGAGAAAGCGGATTGCAGTACCTGAACCGAACTCAGCTTGGAGTCTCGCATTTGGAGATAAATAGTATCGCCCGTCTGTTGCGAGCCTTCGCCCCACATGATCGGGTTATTGAACCAGCGTAAAGTCGAATCGGCGCTATTGTAGAACAGTGAATCGGATACCGCCTGCAGATTGGATTTATACACCCGCACATTGTGGTATGCTTTTATCGTTCTAACTTTCACCGTGTCGGAAGGGTCAAGAATGAGATCTGGCTTAATGGACTGCTTCAAAGTGTCCCTGGCTACCTTCGCCGTCGAATCGACCACTTTCGCAGTGGAGTCTATCACCTTGACGATTGTATCAGCGGCTTTTGGGAGGTAGCCGAGCTGCCCTCTGGGCGGCCTTTTTCCTGTGGAATCGCTTGCCGCACTACTTTCCTTTGCTGCCACGCTACTTCCCTGCGCAGACACACTACTTTCCTGTGCTGCGGCATTTCTTTTCTTGCGTGCGGCTTTTGGGTCCTCTCCGCCTTCGGGCGCTTCGGAGCCTATTTCGTTATCCTTCTTGATCACGGGTCTGGAGATCAGCTTTAGGGACTTCTTCAATACCATCTGCGTTTCCAGTGTATCCGCACCCAGCCAGAGCGTATCCGGCCGTAAAACATCATCCACCCTTACCGAATCCTTACCCATACCAACATATGGGTTCCTGGTTACCAGGGTACGTTCATCTGCTTTATAATAGTAGCCCAAGTGTCCGTAAAGTACAGTTTTGTCTATGGTATCAGTAAAAACAATGTTCCTGACAGCTTTGCCGTAACCGGCAATACCGTCGTAGTATAGACTGTCGCCCTTCAGCGACTTACTCCCGGATGTGTATAAGTTTTTCTTCCCAAAGTACGCATACTCAGATCGGGTATTGTACGCACCATTCTCCGTATATAGATTATCATCCTTTCCCTTGATGTTTGTGGGGCCATAAAAATAGGTCCAGTTGTTCAAGGTATTGTAGCGCATGGTATCTGAGAGGATCTTCACTTCCGGGCTCACAACCACCACATCATACCTGAAATACGAATCCCTGGAATTGGCGAAATAATAGCCGTTTTTACTGGTGATCGTTACATCCTTACTCACGATCTTGCCGCCCTGCACATAAGTACCCACCTTGGTATTCATATTATAATCCAGGATGTTTGTGGTCAGTACAGAGGTACGGTCAAGCAGGCGCACATTGCTGGACAAATGTGCAATCTTTGTATTTCCATCGTAGGTTAACCGGTCGGAATAGATGTTCACCGTATCCGCCTGATTAATGTGTACATTGTTGTAAGCCTCGAACACATTTCGTGCTTCATAAAATACGGCACTGTCGCAGCGCAAGATCGCGTTATCCTGCTTAAAAACAGGCTTGCGCAGGTAAGATATGTTCGACTTCAGGTCGACCGTACTATGCTGGGAATTCACCAGGGTTATTTTTGTGCGCTTCTGCGCCAGCAAAGTAAAGGGTAAGAGTATAAAAAAAAGTAAATAGTGTAATTTCTGCACAATACAAAGTTAGTTTTTTGCTTCCCATTTTTAATTAAATAATTTTACCAGATGTTACCTCTGCAAAGCTTCCGCTCTTTCATTTCCCGGCATCAGTTGTTTCAGCCTGATCATAAGATCTTGCTGGCAGTCAGCGGTGGTAAGGATTCTGTACTTATGGTGCACCTATTTAAACATGCAGGATTCGATTTTGGTATTGCGCACTGCAATTTTAATCTGCGCGCCGAGGAATCACATCGTGATGAAGCCTTTGTAAAACTGCTCGCCGCTACGATGGAGGTTCCATTCCATGTGAAACACTTCGATACCAGGGCCTTTGCAAAAGCACAGCGCTGTTCTACCCAGATGGCGGCAAGGGAACTGCGGTACCAGTGGTTCGAGCAGGTAAGAGCGCGCGAAGGCTATGAAGCCATCGCCCTGGCACATCATCAGAATGATGCCATCGAGACCATGCTGATCAACCTTACCCGCGGCACAGGCATCTCCGGGCTTCACGGCATCGCACCTAAACGCGGCCGGCTTCTCAGGCCATTACTCTTCCTCAGCCGTGAAGACGTTGAAAATACCATAAGCAGGAACCAGCTGGATTATGTGGAAGACAGCTCCAACTGTTCCGATCATTATGCCCGCAATAAAATCAGGCTGAAGGTCATCCCACATCTTAAAGAAATCAATCCCAGCCTGGAACGTACTTTCGCGCAGAACATTCAGCGTTTCCAGGAGGCAGAAACCATCATCCAGAATACCGTAAAGCAGCTGAGGGGCAGCATGCTTAAAAGCAGCCCGGCAGGCATAAGAATCAGCATGACGGACCTGCAATCCCTGAACCCGCAGAAACTGCTGTGCTACGAATTGCTAAAACCCTACAACTTTACCGAATCCCTGGTGGAAGAGCTGCTCAGTGCCTTGGACAAGCAAAGCGGGACCTCTTTTTATAGTACCACGCACCGGATCACGCTCGACCGGCAGCAGCTGATCATTTCACCCATCCTGCAAAGCGATAGTAATTCCCGGATCCTTCATCCCCACGATCATCAACTCGAGCTCAGTCAGCACAGGCTGAACATTCAATACCAAGCAGGAAATTCCTTTGCCCGGGACGGCAGGGCCTACGTAGATCAGGAGCTTTTAATCTACCCCCTGGTGGTCAGACATCGACAGCCCGGAGATGTATTTATCCCATTGGGCATGAAAACCCATAAGAAGCTGAGTAATTTCCTGGTGGATGAAAAGGTGCCATTACCCGAGAAAGACAAAATCCCATTGATCATCAACGGCAATGGTGACATCATCTGGGTCGGCGGCATGCGGCAGGACAATAGATATAAAGTAAGTGCTACAACAAAAAAAGTAGCTATATTCGAATTGATTTTAAAAGAATGAATAATCAGACGTACGCTTATTTAGAAAAACAGTATATCGGCAGAGATTACATCAGGATTTGTATCCGTTTATTGCTCGCCGCGTTCTGTTTTGGTGCCTATGTTTATGAGCGTGACCGCGATAATACCCAGGACCTGTTTCTGGTTGTTGGCTTCGGTATCATCGGGATCTCTATTCTGCTGCTATTCCTAATTCACTACAAGACCATTATTGTCAATAAGAGCCTTATTCTGGATGGTTTGTGGACATCTAAAATGGTCAAGATCGACCTGAACAGCATTGTCAGTGTTCGCAAGGATCAATACAACAATTTCTTCTTCAATAATCCAGTGTATAATCTGCACCGAAAGGGCAGCATTCGCTTCTATTCTTCCGGCAGGGACGCTGTGGTACTTACCGACCGCGATGGCCTTGAATATTACATCGGGACCCAGCGCCCCAACGAGATGTATCTGGTGATAAAAGACGAAATGAGTAAGTAGCCGGGCAACAAAAATAAATTGCATTTGTTTAACACTATAATCACTTTAAGTAGTGTTCTTTGCCCCACATAAAAATTTATGATGAACCTTCATGAGTGTGCTGTCAAAAACAGTCATGTACCTGATCGCTTCATCGCCATTTAAAACAAATATTCACTAATGAAAATAGGTATTGTTTGTTACCCAACCTTTGGTGGGAGCGGTGTCGTTGCCACAGAACTTGGTAAGGCACTTGCAGATGAAGGTCACCAGGTACACTTTATAACATACAGTCAGCCGGCACGGCTTGATTTCTTTTCTGCCAACCTTTTCTATCACGAAGTTTCTGTAAGAGACTACCCATTGTTTGACTATGCGCCCTATGAATCCGCGCTGGCCAGCAAGCTGGTTGACGTGGTGCGTTTTGAAAAGCTTGACCTGCTGCATGTACATTACGCCATTCCACATGCTTCTGCTGCCTTTATGGCCAAGCAGATCCTCGCGAGTTATGGCATTACCATCCCGGTCGTGACCACGCTGCACGGAACGGACATCACCCTGGTGGGTAAAGATCCAACCTATAAGCCGGTGGTTACATTTTCGATCAACCAGTCTGACGGCATTACGACGGTTTCGCAGGACCTTAAGGAAGATACCTTGAAGCACTTCGACATCAACAAAGAGATCAAAGTGATTCCCAACTTTATAGATTTCAACCGTTTCAGCTTGAAACCAAAAGACCATTTCAAGAAAGCCATTGCGCCGAATAACGAAAGGATTCTGATCCATACCTCCAACTTCCGGAAAGTAAAGCGGACATTCGACGTCATCAAGATGTTTCATAAGATCCAGCAAGCCGTACCTTCGAAGTTATTGATGGTGGGCGACGGTCCGGAGCGTGCTTACAATGAGCAGCTGTGCCGTGATCTGGGCATTACGGAACATGTACGTTTTCTGGGTAAGCAGGACGCCGTAGAGGAAGTACTTGCGGTTTCAGACCTGTTCCTGATGCCTTCAGAATCGGAAAGCTTCGGACTGGCTGCGCTGGAAGCCATGGCTTGCGGCGTGCCGATCATTACCACCAACGCCGGAGGTTTGCCGGAGTTAAATGTAAACGGCTTCTGCGGTTATATGAGTAATGTAGGTGATGTGGAAGATATGGCGGCAAATGCCATCAAGATGCTCGAAGATGACGCTGTACTTCAGACCTTCAAAGAAAATGCGTATAAACGTGCGCATGACTTCGATCTGAAGAAAATACTTCCAATATACATCGGTTATTACACCGATGTCATTCAGAAAACCATAATAAAAGCTTAATACTTATTTAGTGGGCGCGAATACCAGGCATACTGGCGCGCCTACTTCAATCCGCTTACCAGTATCGGTCAATGCACCGGTTTCCTTGTTGATCTTAAAGATCACCACGTCATTGGTGTACTGATGCGCAACCAGCAGGTAATTACCTGTGGGATCAATAGCGAAGTTTCTTGGACCTTTTCCCAGTGTTGGTACTTCTGTCCTTTTAGCCAGCTTGCCATCTGCCTGTACGGCAAACCTGGTGATGGTATTGGCGGTACCCCGGTTGGTGGCATATAAGAACTTACCATCTGGCGTAAGGTGGATATCAGCAGCGCCGGTATCACCTTTAAAGTCCTTACCAAAGATTGCAATTTCCTGCAAAAGGGTGAATTTACCATCCTTATAACTGTAAGCATTCACTATGCCGGCCATTTCTGTCAGCAAGTAAGCAAACTTACCGTCCTTACTGAAAGTGATGTGTCTTGGTCCACTTCCAGGCTTTACGGAAACGCTGTCATGCGCTACCAGTACATTGCTGGACTCAGATGGTTGATATTTGTAGACATTAATTTTATCAGTACCCAGGTCATTGGAGATCAGGTATTTCCCATCCGGGCTAAAAAGCACCTGATGTACGTGTGGCCCCTCTTGTCTGCTCTTGTCTACGCTGCCGCCACTGTTCTGAACAATTTGTTTGATTCCGGTAAGGGTACCTGCAGCGTCATGTCCGAAAACAGAGATGCTTCCGCCCGAATAATTAGCTGTAAGTACATTTTGCTCATCAGCAATGATGAAGCAAGGGTCTTCGCCCTTTGTTGCAAGTTTATTCAAAGGCTCCATACTGCCTTTAACCGGGTCAAAACTAAAAGCACTAACCATACTGTTAGCACCATCCTCACTTACTGCGTACACAAAGTTATTGCCTTTGCTTACCGCCAGGTAACTTGGATTGGTCACATTCTTGGTGATGCTTTTAGCTCTGAATGCCGCGGTTTTAGTATCAAAGTCGTAAACATAAATTCCTTCACTCTTACCAGTATTGGTGTATGTACCAATAATTAGGTTGTACTCATTTTGCTGTGCTTTACTATGCAGGCTGCAGAATAAAAATGGCAAGAGATAAAGGCTGTTTTTCATATGTTACTATTTTATTAAATGTTTAATCTGGATCAGTTCATGCTCTTCAAGGTAGCGCCATCTGCCACGTGGCAGATCTTTCTTAGTCAGGTTACCGTAAACAACGCGATCTAATTTAACAACTTCGTAGCCAAGATGTTCAAAAATTCTTCTTACAATGCGATTTTTTCCACTATGAATCTGAATTCCAACTTCACGCTTGGATCCACCGGTTACATAAGAAACATTATCGGGTTTGATGATACCATCTTCCAGTTCAAGACCAAACTGAATTTTATTCATGTCGCCCTGACTTAAGCTTTTATCCAGCTCAACATGGTAAATCTTAGTAATGCCGTTTCTCGGGTGGGAAAGTTTATCTGCAAGATCACCATCATTGGTCATCAGCAGTAAACCAGTTGTATTGCGGTCAAGGCGTCCAACAGGGTAGATGCGTTCGCGACTGGCTTTTTCAACCAGCTGCATAACTGTTTTACGTTCCTGTGGATCATCCGTCGTTGTGATGTAATCTTTTGGCTTATTCAGTAAAACGTAAGTTTTCTTTTCACGTTTAAGTAATTCACCATTGTATCTGATTTCATCCTTTGCAGGGTCAACTTTATGACCAAGTTCAGAAATGGCAACGCCGTTTACAGAAACGACACCTGCAGCAATAAGCTCATCCGCTTTACGACGGGAGCAAATGCCAGAATTGGCGATGTAACGATTTAAACGGATTAGTCCGTCATCCGCCTTTTTAGGGGCATCTTTTCTAACGCGCATAACTGGTGCACGCTCTGAGGAGAAACTTGGTCTGTATTCACCAGCTTCAGAATCACGTTTACGGAAAGGTCTGCTATCTGTAGATCTTGATGCACCACCTTTGCGGTCTTCAAATTTCCTTACCGGCTGATCGCCTTTAGCACCGAACTGATCTTTTTTGATGTAGCTGCGGCCTTTGCTTTCGCCAGCATCTCTGCCTTCCTTATTTTCGAAAGGTCTTTTGCCTTTATAACCAGTGCCGGTTTCCGGGCGACTAGCACCTGGTCTTCCAGCACCGCTAAATTTATTTTCTCTTGGTTCTCTGTCTCTGGATCCGCTATCTCTTGAATCTCTATCCTCGAAAGTACGTTTTCCTTTGTATGTACTTCCAGACTCCGGGCGACTGGCACCGCGGTAAGTTCCGGCCGGCTTGTCTGCGCGACCTTCTTTATCGGCCCAAGGTTTTTTACCTAAATAACCGCTTTCCTTTCCATCTTTTCCTTCTTTGTCGGCAAAGGTCCGTTTGCCTTTATAGGTACTTTCGGTTCCGGCTGGGCGCCTGGTTGAACTGTTCCGGTTACCTGGGGTGGACTTGTCATCCCGACTGTTCCTGTTGTTGTTTTTCATCATAAGACTGTGTTAACTGCATATTTAATGCGAGCGCAAATTTAAGAAAAAACGGCGATTCTACCGCGCTTATTTTCAGCCGGATGAAGATTGTAAAAATCATAACTGAAGCCTGTTTAAACGGCGATTTTAGCAGTCATTTCTGTAATAGGTTGATAATTAGATAAATATAACGTACATTTGTCGCCGTTCTAAATTGTTAACCAAAAAAAGGAGGAAAATGATAAGGAAACACATAATAACATGTACGGTAATTTTAGCATTACTGGTTATGGCAAAAGTGTTCGCTCTCAAACTGCCCCAGACAACAAAAACAAGTGCTGAAGAAGCACAAAAAACAGTAGAAAAGACGGTGGTAACACCAGTGGTTGCCCCGGTTATTGAAGAAAAAGCGCCTTTAAAACCAAAGGCAAAACTCAACTTTGCAAAGGAAACACTTCCAGTGGCGGATGCCCGGGTGAAGCAGAAAATGAAACGTTACCTTGCATCGTATAGTTTCCGGAAAACACAGACCAACCGCCTGCACAAAAAAGCAGCAGAGTGGTTCCCTGTAATCGAGCCAATCTTGAAAGCACATGGCATTCCGAATGATTTCAAATACATGCCATTGGTAGAGTCAGGCCTTCGCGGCGGTACTTCTCCAAAAGGTGCTTCAGGCTACTGGCAATTTATGCCAGGTACTGCCAGAAGTTATGGCTTGAAGGTTAATGGCAAAGTGGATGAGCGTAAGAATCTTCGCAAGTCAACAATCGCCGCATGTAAATACCTAAACGATCTGTATGATGTATTCGGCAACTGGACGCTGGTTGCTGCAGCTTACAATGTTGGTGATAATCACATGAAAAAGCAGATCAACCGTCAAAAACAGGATGATTATTACAAGCTGAAACTGAACCGTGAAACCGGCAGTTACGTTTATAAGCTTATTTCAATGAAAGAGATTGTAAAGAATCCTACTAAGCACGGTTACAAAGAACCAAAAATCTTACTTGCGTATAACGCCGAGTAAGTTTAACAATCTTAAACGCCTTACATTCGCCGGATTTATCCGGCTTTTTTGTGGCTGCAAATTTGCTAATCCTACATAAAGGCCCTACTAGCGCTTATTATTGAATATGAGTAAAAATAATGTTGATCTCGGCGAACAAAAAGATGTTGAAGTTTACGGCGCCCGGGTACATAACCTTAAAAATATAGATGTTTCCTTTCCTCGTAATAAACTGGTGGTAATCACCGGCTTAAGTGGGAGCGGAAAGTCCTCTTTAGCATTTGATACCATATATGCCGAAGGTCAACGGCGCTACATGGAAACATTCACGGCCTACTCCCGCCAGTTCATGGGGGGAATGGAACGCCCGGATGTGGACAAAGTGTCAGGGCTGAGCCCCGTAATCGCAATCGAGCAGAAAACCACAAGCAAGAATCCAAGATCGACTGTCGGCACCATTACCGNNTCTTTGCCCGTACGGCCGAGGCTTTCTCCTACAACACCGGGGAGCGTATGGAACGTATGACCGACGACCAGATCCTGAATACGATATATAACAAATACACCGATGTACCGGTAAACATCCTTGCGCCAGTCGTAAAAGGTCGTAAAGGGCACTATCGTGAACTGTTTGAGCAAATCCGGAAGCAAGGCTACGTAAAGGTCCGCGTAGATGGCGAGATCAAAGATATCGGATTGAAAATGCAGGTGGACCGTTACAAGATCCACGACATCGAGGTGGTGATCGATCGGCTAATTGTGGACCGCAAGGACCAGAAGCGCCTGCAGGATTCTATTGCCACAGCCATGAAGATGGGCAAGGGTGTGATCAAGATAAGCGATAAGGATAACAACGTTTCGCACTTTAGTAAGTTCCTGATGTGTCCAACTACAGGAATATCATACGATGAACCACAGCCAAACAGCTTCTCCTTTAACTCACCTTACGGTGCCTGCGAGCGTTGTGATGGCTTGGGTTATATCTTCATTGTAGATAAGGAATCGGTCATGCCGAATCCAAAGCTGAGCATCATCAATGGTGGATTGGCTCCGCTTGGTGAGTACCGCGACATCTGGATGTTTCAGGTGCTCAAGGCGCTGGCTAAGAAGTACAGCTTCTCCCTGTCTACACCCATTGAAAAACTTAGTGAAGAATCCATAAACCTGATATTAAACGGTACGCCGGAATTGCTCTCAGTGGCCGTTGAATACAATAAGTGGAATGTACAAAATTATCAGGTGACGTTTGATGGCATCATCAAACTGCTGGAAGAGCAGCAGGAGAAAAAATCTGCAGGCTCCACAGATGATCTTGAAGCATTCCGTAAGCTGCATACCTGCCCGGTTTGTAGCGGTGCAAGGCTTAAAAAAGAAAGTCTGCACTTTAAGATAGATGGTAAAAACATCTTCGATCTTGCAGAAATGGACATCATCAGCCTTCGTGGCTGGTATGAAAACCTGGAAAGCCGCTTAAACGAACGTCAGAATACCATTGCAAGGGAGATCTTAAAAGAAATTCGTGCAAGACTGGGCTTTTTGAGTGACGTAGGCCTAAACTACCTGTCGCTTGACCGTACCGCCAGAACGCTTTCAGGGGGCGAAGCACAGCGGATCAGACTGGCAACACAAATTGGCTCGCAGCTGATGAATGTCATGTATATCCTGGATGAACCAAGTATTGGTCTGCACCAGCGCGATAATGAGCGCTTGATCAATGCACTGAAAAATCTGCGTGATCTTGGCAATACCGTATTGGTTGTAGAGCATGATAAAGATATGATTCTTGAAGCCGATCATGTGATCGACGTGGGACCTGCCGCAGGATTACACGGCGGGCGGGTTGTTGCCGAAGGTACACCTGCAGAGATCCTGAGTTCTGATACGCTCACCGCAGCTTATCTCAATGGTCGTAAAGGCATTGCGATACCAAAGAAAAGACGTAAAGGGAACGGGCATAAGCTGTCGATCATTAAAGCAAGCGGCCATAACCTTAAAGACGTATCGGTAGACTTCCCATTGGGTAAACTGATCGCTGTAACCGGGGTATCGGGAAGCGGTAAATCCAGCTTAATCACCGAGACGCTGTATCCCATCCTTAATCACCATTTCTTCAGAGCAAAGAAACATCCCTTGCCTTATGAGAAAATCACAGGCTTAAAGGATATAGACAAAGTAATTGAAATAGACCAGGCACCAATCGGACGTACACCACGATCAAACCCGTCCACCTATACCGGAGTGTTTTCGGACATCCGGAACCTGTACGTGCAGTTGCCGGAAGCCAAGATCCGGGGCTACAAACCAGGCCGCTTCTCCTTTAACGTAAAAGGCGGGCGCTGTGAAACCTGTCAGGGTGCGGGGATGAAAGTGATCGAGATGAACTTCCTGCCAGATGTATCTGTTCCTTGTGAAGAGTGTGGAGGCAGAAGGTATAACCGCGAAACGCTGGAAGTGCGCTATAGGGGGAAATCCATCAGCGATGTGCTGGACATGAGTATTGAAGATGCCTGCGATTTCTTTGAAAACATGCCGGCCATCTATAGAAAAATTAAAACGCTTAAGGATGTAGGCTTAGGTTACATCACGCTTGGGCAATCATCCACCACATTATCCGGAGGTGAGGCACAGCGGGTGAAACTGGCAACAGAACTTTCCAAAAAGGATACTGGCAGCACGTTTTACATCCTTGATGAGCCAACCACGGGCTTGCATTTTGAAGATATTAACGTATTACTAGGTGTATTGCAGGAGTTGGTCGACAAAGGTAATACCGTGCTGGTGATTGAACATAACCTGGACGTGGTTAAAGTTGCAGACTGGGTTATAGATTTAGGAGAAGAAGGAGGGGCTGGCGGCGGGCGCATTCTGTTTGAAGGCACGCCAGAAGGTTTGATCCAAAATCCAATAAGTTTAACAGGTAAATTCCTTAAAAAAGAAATGGAGGGCTAAGATGTACCACAAGATCCTGAGCAATTATCTGCCAGACAATTCAGCACCCGCTGCAATTACGGTAGGAGAAGGGCTGACAAGCACAGCAGTTTATAAATTAGTGACCGTTCAGGATGTAAAGCGGTTAATCAAGCCTCGAAAGGCCTTTAGTCATAAAGCTACTTACGGCCATGTGCTGATAATAGCGGGGCAGGAGCAGACCATGGGTGCTGCGCTGCTCTGTGCCAGTGGATGCCTGTATGCTGGCGCCGGGCTTACCACGGCAGCTATTCCCGCTTCCGGTCTAACGGCATTAAACACGGCATTGCCGGAAGTGATGTACATTAGTCGTGAAGCGCTGGAAGAACCATCCAGAATGGAGAAATTTAACAGTATCGCCATCGGGCCAGGTTTAGGAAAAGACGAGCCTGTCGCAGCTTTACTGAAAGCAGCTTTCTTGCGGAACAAACCCCTGGTTATTGATGCAGACGCCATCAACCTCCTGGCAAAAGATCCGGAGCAACTCGGCAGCATTCCTGCGGGTTCCGTACTTACGCCACATGTAAAGGAATTTGACGGTTTGTTTGGCGAGCACCATACCTGGTTCCACCGGATCCAGACTGCAAGAGAAATGGCAAAGAAACACCAGATCGTAATTGTATTAAAAAACCAGTATACCTTTATTATAGATCAACGTGCGAATGTGTTCATCAATCAAACGGGTAATTCTGCAATGGCACAAGGCGGAATGGGCGACGTATTAACTGGTGTGCTGGCCGCAATGATTGCGCAAGGCTATCACAGTTCAGATGCTGCGGTACTAGCCTGTAATGTGCATGGTGGCTCGGGTGATGCACTTGCTGCAACACGCTTTGTTGTCACCGCCTCACAGGTGGCCAGACATATTCCGGAAATTATGAATCGTTTACTTAAATAGATACCCCTGCAAATACCACCATGTTTTCCATGGTTGGATTTTCGCTGCCACCACGTTTTTCAAGCGTCACTGCAAAAGCTTCTGCTTTAGAGATTTCCTTCATCTTAAGGAGCATCTGTGCAGCGTCAGTCTTCATGTCGAACACACCTAAATCGACAGGTTTACCGCCAACGAGTGCCCATAGCTGGTATTGGTGAGCCTCATCGTTTTCAGGAAGCTTCATTCTGGACTTGTCCAGCACCACATCCTGACTTTTTCGATTCCAGTACACCATCATTTTAGAAGCAGGGGACGTTTTTGTTCCGTCAAGCTGAACAATTGCCCAGTTTGGATCTTCAACCATGTCTGCTACGGACTGCAACTCGGAATTTGTTTGCTTCAGCACATTCATGCTGGATGCAATGCGGTCTTTTTCAGTCCGCAAGGCAATGATCTGTTGCTCGGCTTTATTCAGCTGCGAGTGTGCGTTGATCAGCGCAATAGCACTAACGAAGAGTAAAGCCACGCAAGCGGCAAGGGCATATTGTAAAAACTTGCCGGAAGATTTTGGTTCAGATGGTTGCACTAGAGGCCTTGGAGCCTGTATCGGAACAATGACTTGTGCCAATGGCTTCAGCTGCGCTTCAATATTATTAAATAGATCTTCGCTCGGTTCAACTGCGTTAGTTAAGGCATAACGTTCCAGTGCGATCTCAATCGCCTCCAGCTCCCGCCTGATCTCAGGTGATGCTGCAGCCCTTTGCTCTACTTCTAACATTTCAGGTGCAGACAGCTGCCCCATAACGTAGAGTTCAAGGATTCCAGATTCGATATATGCTTTATGCTCTTCCACTAATTGAATTGCTTTCTTAGTTCTATAATTGCCATTCTAACTCTGGTTTTCACCGTACCCAAGGGGAGGTTTAAAGCTTCCGCCGCTTCGGCATGGGTAAAACCATTATAATATACCATCTCCAGCACGCTGGCAAGTTCAGGTTTAAGGCCTGTCACCAAATCGCGCAAGCCCAGTAGCTCAATGTTAATGATTTGTTTTTTTTGATTGTCAATAACAGCTACGTTATTTTCAATGTCCTGGTTTTTTCCTTCGTTCTTAAAGTCCTTGGACCGCAGCTTATCAATAGCCAGGTTCCGGGCAATATTCATCATCCAGGTAAACAGACGTCCCTTTGCAGCATCATATTTATCGGAAGCGTGCCAGATTTTAAGAAAAGTTTCTTGCAGTAGATCTTCTGCCAACTCCGTATGCTGGGTAATTCTGAGGATCACGCCCAGCAAGGCAGCACCATACATGTCATACAGCACGCGCATGGCGTTGATGTCATGATTTTTTAAGGCCTGAACCAGGGCTTCTTCTGAAAGCTTAAATTTCTTTGGAGTTGTCAAAATTGCTTGGAATACCTGATCAACAACAAGAAGTTGATGCTTTTGTTTTAGAAGTCAAACAAGTGCTTTTCGGCATGGTAAGAGGAACGAACCAATGGTCCGCTTTCTACGTACTTTAAACCTTTTGCCAAACCCACTTCCTTGTACTTTGCAAACTGATCCGGATGGATCCAGTCTACCACAGGGTGGTGATTTCTGGTTGGCTGGAGATATTGACCCAGGGTCAGGATGTGCACCCCATTGGCAACAAGATCATCCATTGCTTCGTAGATATCATCTTCGGTTTCCCCAAGTCCCAGCATTATACCGGTTTTTGTTCTCAGGCCGAATTTAGAAATTCTTCTGAGGCACTCCAGACTTCTGTCGTATTTCGCCTGGATACGTACTTGTTTAGTCAGCCTTCTTACAGTTTCCACATTGTGTGACATCACTTCAGGACGTTCTTCAAGTACACGGTACAGATTATCCCAGATGCCTCTGAAATCAGGAATCAATGTTTCCAGAGTCGTTTGAGGACTTTCCCGGCGAATGGCTTTCAGTGTTTCTGCCCAGATGATGGAACCACACTCTTTAAGGTCATCACGGTCTACAGAAGTAATTACACAGTGTTTCACCTGCATAAGTTTTACGGATTCTGCTACGCGATCTGGTTCGCCAAGATCAACGGCTAATGGGCGACCAGTAGCTACGGCGCAGAAGGAGCAAGATCTTGTGCAGATGTTACCCAGGATCATGAACGTTGCAGTTCCGGCTCCCCAACACTCGCCCATATTGGGGCAGTTCCCACTTTCACAAATGGTATGAAGCTTATGTGTGTCAACCAGACTGCGCACCTGCGCATATTCTTTACCAACTGGAAGTTTAACCCTTAGCCAGTCAGGTTTACGTTGTACGGGGTTCGCTGAAACAACCGGAAGTTCAATCATAATACAAAGTTAAGCAATAGGTTTGAATAGTTATATATGTAGCGATTTTGAATGTAATTGGAGCGTAATAAGAATAGGGCTGTGCTTTGTTGTCGGGCGGATATGGGTCGGGTACTGTTCGTGTTTTGTTCGCCTGGAGACGAAGGATAGGCGAAGGAAAGGCGAACGAAAGGCGAAGGAAAGCCGCTGAAGATGCGAGCTTGGTAGCGACCTGAATTTGCAAGCCACATAGGAAACATTGTGAATGACTGATGTGTTACACCAAAAAGAATTCTTTCTAATGACGGAAAACATTGTTAATGAGAAAGAACGGGAAAACTAAGGTTTTTAACAACGCTACAATGGAAGATTTCAACAATGGTTTAAATCAACATATCGGTGAGCCGGCAGACCGAATTGAAGGTAAATTAAAAGTTACGGGTGCTGCAAGGTATGCTGCCGAATATCCCATCATGGGGATGACATATGGTGTTTTTGTCACGAGTACAATCGCTAAAGGATCGATCAGGTCCCTTCTTACAGACAAAGCAAAGAGATCTGCTGGCGTTATTGAGGTAATGACGCATTTAAACCGCCCTGAAGTACCTGGGTATGATAAGCCTGTAGATCAAAAGAAAACCAGGTATTACGGACAGGAGTATCGCCTTTTTTACAACGACGATGTGGACCACTATAATCAGCCGGTAGCTTTAGTCATTGCAGAGACGCTGGAACAGGCGAGCTATGCAGCAACCTTGGTAGAAGTGCTTTATGATGAAAAGCCACACCGTACGAATTTGCTGGACAATTTAGCTGCTAAGATAACACCACAGCGCCCTTCGGATTCTGTACGTGGAGATGCAGAGGCCTGGAAGGGCGCGGAGGTTAAAATAGATCAGGAATACCATACCTCAATACAGGTACATAATAGTATGGAACCCCATGCCACAACTGCTCATTGGCTTCCATCGGGTAAATTGCTTATTTTTAATAAAACCCAGTCTGTACAGTCGACTAAAGATGCGTTTATCAATTACTTTAATTTAAATAAAAATCAGGTCGAGGTAAACTCACCATTTGTAGGGGGTGCCTTCGGGAGCGCATCCCGTGTATGGCCGCAGGAGATGGCTGCGGTTCTTGGCGCTAAAAAGGTGGGCAGACCGCTGAAGGTCGTCCTCGAAAGAAAGCAGGTTTTTAATATGATCGGCTACAGGCCTTATGCCATTCAGCGATTCACTATAGGCGCCACAAAGAGTGGTGAATTCGTTGGAATAAGACACGAAGCAATGGGGATGACCTCTACTTATGAAGAGTTCGTTGAGCGCATTACAGATCCAACCAAATCAATGTACCGTTGTGCCAATCTGGAAACGAAGTATAAACTTGTTCCCTTAGATGTAAGTACCCCTACACATACCCGCGGACCAGGGGAAACCACAGGTTCTTTCGCATTGGAGTCTGCCATTGATGAGCTTGCTTATGCTTTGAAAATGGATCCTGTGACTTTACGATTGAAAAATTTTGCGGAACAGGATTATGAAAAAAAACTGCCCTGGACCAGTAATCATTTGCTAGAATGCTATAAGGAAGGTGCAGCCTTATTCGGCTGGGAAAAAAGAAATCCAGCGCCTGCATCCATGACTTCCGATGGTTACCTGGTAGGTATGGGCATGAGCGCAGGTATTTATAAATCGACACGAGCACCTGCCAGTGCAAGTGCGCAGATTAATCCCGATGGGACTTATATTGTTAAAACATCTGTGGCCGATACAGGACCCGGATCAGCAACGATATTCACACAGGTCGCCGCCGAAAGGTTGGATACATCTATCGAGAACGTCAACTTCCAGTGGGGCAATTCTAAATTTCCGCCTGCACCGGGCCAATTTGGATCACATACTACGGCCTCTGTAGGTTCAGCAATACATGATGTTTGCCTTGCGTTAAAAGCCTGGCTTGTTGAATTGAGTATTTCTGGTCAAAACCCCAGGTTTGCGGGGCATTTGCAAGATGATCTTACGGCTGCCGATGGGTTTGTACGCGTGAAAAATGGTCAGGAGAGGATCTCTTTTTCAGATATATTGAAAGCAAATGGGCTTAGCGAACTCGTGGTTACAAATGAATCTAAAGCAGGGAATGAAGAAAAGACCCATTCCGGGAAATCGTTCTGCGCAAATTTTGTGGAGGTCTTAGTACAGCCGCAAACGGGTGCTGTTAAGGTGAACAGGGTTGTTACCGTGGTTGATTGCGGGAAGGTAATCAACTCCAAAACAGCCGAGAGCCAGGTTTTTGGATCTATCATTTGGGGCATTGGCGTGGCTTTAATGGAGGAAGGTGTAATTGATCATCGTAGTGGAGGATATGTAAACAACGATCTTGAAAATTATCATGTACCAGTTTGTGCTGACATGCCTGATATTAAAGTAAAGTTCATTGATAAAGAGGATAGTATATTGGATCCAATTGGAGCCAAAGGTCTGGGTGAAATCGGCATGATTGGCTTTTCTGCTGCAATAGCCAATGCGGTGTTTCATGCGACTGGTAAAAGGATCAGGCATCTGCCCATTACACTTGACAAATTGATTTAAGCGCCCACCTTACATGGAAGTACACTTCATACAACCAAAATCATACATTGTTATCTGAAATCTGCTCATGAATAGCTCGGCCTTCCGGAACGTTCATAATTGAACATCGGGACTGTTCAATTTCGAACATCGGTGTGACGGAAAGTAGGCTGGCTGCAACCTGAGCGCATAATTGGTGGTGGCACATGCTTTGGACATCGGCATGAAAGGAAAGTATTATGTTACAGCACCATCTTTTATTATTCTACCGGAACTTCAAAAAACATAGAAGTTCATTTTTCATCAATTTGATTGGGCTGTCAGCTGGACTTTCCTGTTCAATCCTGATTTACCTTTGGGTGATCGACGAAGTCAGAATGGATGGGTTCAATGAGAAAGGTGCACAGCTTTACCAGGTTATGGAGCATAATCAAACAGCAGCGGGCATCAATACGACTGATGGAACATCAACACCACTGGCAGAAGCGCTAAAAGGAGAATTTCCCGAGGTAGAAGATGCGGTAATGTCCTCTCCGACATATTGGCTAGGGGAGTCAAAGATCTCCATCAAAGGCAACAATAACATTAAAGCACGCGGTAAGTTTGCCGGGCCTGATTTCTTCAAAATCTTTTCTTTTAAGGTGATTAGTGGAAATATTAATTCAATGCTTACAGGTTTGAACAAAATTGTCATTTCCGAAGGCCTTGCTTTAAAGCTTTTTAAAACTACCGACGTCCTTGGCAAAGAGATTTCCTGGCGGAATGGAGATGTGGAAAAAGTAAACCATGCCCTGATCTCAGGCGTGTTCGAAGATACACCTTC
>DCLG01000084.1:145095-147824 GCA_002320935.1 Pedobacter sp. UBA1654
CTTTATCATCCTGAAGAAAGGGACTGATGT
This sequence comes from Pedobacter sp. UBA1654, assembly GCA_002320935.1. Taxonomy (GTDB): domain Bacteria; phylum Bacteroidota; class Bacteroidia; order Sphingobacteriales; family Sphingobacteriaceae; genus Pedobacter. The sequence continues at coordinate 145,126 of DCLG01000084.1, forward strand.
AAATGCATTCAACGATAAGATTAAAAATTTTATGCTGTCAAAAGGACAACAGCATAGAACGTTATTCATCAGACCATTTGCAGACGGGTATCTATATAACAGTTATGAAAACGGTAAGCTAACAGGGGGAAGAATTGAGTACGTAAAGCTATTTAGCTTAATTGCGGTGTTTATCCTGGTGATTGCCTGCATCAATTTCATGAACCTTTCTACTGCAAAAGCATCCAGAAGAATGAAAGAAGTAGGCATCAAAAAAGTATTGGGTGCCCGGAGGGAATCTTTAATGATGCAATTCATGGCCGAGTCCATGTTGCTCACCTTTTTATCCTTGTTTATTGCCCTGGTGTCTGTCGAGATGTTACTACCCTGGTTCAACAACATCATTGGTAAGGAGCTGTCCTTAACTTTCAATTGGACAATGATATGGTCATTGTCCGGCATTACCGTTTTTACCGGATTAATTTCTGGCAGTTATCCTGCAATTTATCTTTCAGGATTTAACCCCTCAGATGCGTTAAAAGGAAAATTGAGTCAAACAGCAGCAACACTATTCACCCGTAAAGGATTGGTGGTCTTTCAATTTACACTGTCTGTCGTCCTCATCGTAGCGGTCTTTGTGATTTATAAACAAATAGATTATGTCCAGTCTAAAAATCTGGGATTCAAGAAAGACAATGTCCTCTATTTTGAAACAGATGGGAAAGTAAAGACCACTGTGGACCAGACATTATCTATGATCAAAAAGATTCCGGGTGTAGTTAATGCCTCCAGCATAGACAGGGGCTTTCTGGGCGACTTAAGCTTCACTTTTGGTGACTTCTCCTGGGAAGGCCGGGATCCTGAAGAAGTGATTAAATTTCAGCGTGCACAGATCAATGCGGGATTGTTAGAAACCCTCGGAATCGAGATGGCTGCCGGCAGAAGCTTTTCTGCAAAATTCGGTTCTGATACCTCTAAAATGATCATTAACGAATCGGGCATCAGGGCCATGCGTCTAACCAACCCTGTCGGAAAGATCTTCACGTTATGGGGTAAAGAATTCCAGATCATAGGCGTTGTGAAAGACTTTCATTTTGAATCTCTTCATCAGGCTGTTCAGCCGATGTTCTTCAAATTCAATCCTGAGCATACCAACAGAATTATGGTGAAGATCAGCGCAGGTAAAGAGCAATCCACTATTGCTTCTCTTCAACGTTTTTACGAGGGTTATAACCCAGGGTATACCTTTGACTACAAGTTTTTAGATCAGGACTACCAGGCCCAGTATGTTGCTGAGAATAGAGTGGCTTTACTTTCAAGATATTTTGCTTTGCTAGCCATCCTGATATCTTGTTTAGGATTATTTGGGCTTGCTGCATTTACTGCTGAACGGAAACTTAAGGAAATTGGCATCAGGAAGGTCCTGGGTGCAAGTGAGTTAAATATCATCTATACTTTATCTAAAGACTTTACGATTCCTGTTGTTGTGGCCATTTTTATTGCCCTGCCAATAAGTTATGTACTAACAACCTACTGGCTTAATTCTTTTGCTTATCGCATTGAAATGCAACTCTGGTACTTCGTTGCGGCGGGCTTCCTGGCATTATTCATTTCCTGGCTAACCGTTGGTATGCAAGCGATAAAAGCGGCACATGCCAACCCTGTAAAATGCTTGAAAAACNNATGGGTTGCTTCTCTAGGCGTCATGCCAAATTTTTTCTTAAAAGCATGTGAGAAGTGCGCCAGACTTTCAAAGCCCAGATCTAAATAGATGACTGAAGGTTTTTGGTGTCTGGAGACAGAGGGGCCATGTTGACCTAACTGAATTTTTTTGATGTTTTTCATGATTCAAAGATCAACCTTGATTACAGTTAGAGGTTTCTTCTACGGCTCAAAAAAGTTGTCCATGCGGCTCAGAAAAAGTTTTAGATTGTTAATCGCTGATGCATTAAAAGATCGTGACCTTTGATATTAGATGATGCATTTATTGAAGCTCATATCGATTCGTAACGTTCAATCTTCATTCAGTAGTTAAAAGCTTCATTAAGTCCGCGTTTCGATAGATATTTCTATTCAGATCATAACGCGATATATATAAATCTGCCAATTTACGGTATGCGCCAGATAAAAATTCCTCCGGACTGGGAAGCCCTGTTCCAAAAGAAATCAGCTCATTGTTTGTTGTTGCAAATACATCAATGCTTTGATCTTCAATCAACGATAAAAGATCTTCAGGAGAAAAATTGTTACTCAGGACGTATCTAGCATGTGATATCTGACTCCGCTGATTTTCCAGGGTTAAAAGTATTTTAATATGTCCCCATTGGACGATGTTGCAAAGTTCATCAAGCTCCTGGTCAAATTTGTACTGGCGATTAAAGGTAATGCAGGACATCAGTTGATCGCTGTCAAAAGTAATTCCCGGGCAGGTTTTTAAATTTTCACTGAGCATCATCGTAATTTGGCCTATTGATAAGTCAACTAGAACTGCCGATCTCAGGATCTCCTTTCCGATATTCCAGAACATGTAATTGAATCGGATATTTAATAGCGCATTATAGAAAATCTGATTTGCGATTACTTGATCATAAATCTTTTGAAAGATTTCATCATGATGTTTTCGCTTGTCGAGGTTGTTGGTAAAGTCGTCGCCTTTTTTGGGGAAGAATAAGTCCTGAAACTTATTTGCAGATGGACCTGTAAGGAGTTGATCCACCCTG
>DCLG01000084.1:147870-148789 GCA_002320935.1 Pedobacter sp. UBA1654
AAGGATAATCTGGATAGGGTAACGCTAAGGTTGTTGGAGTTTTGTCGTTTGATTTAATCCGGGCGCTCAATTGTGCGGGCCTTAGCGACTCCTGGTGTACTAACCTGACGTAAAAAATCCATTCTGATTCAGCTTGCAACTCAAGCAACTCAGGAATGTAGTCCCAACTGATATTGGGTGATACCTCAGTCAGGACCTTCGTTGAACAGGCTTTTGAGAAGCGCCACATCAGCATAATATTGTCATACTCAAAATAGTTCCCGAACGCTGGCTTAAGAAAGGCCTCCAGTTCAACCATCAGTTTATTTAGACCTTTGATTGAACCTGAAGTTGCCTTGTGGTCAATGAGCGAACCTATAGCATGGAACAATTCCAATATTGACTGGTTAATCGCGTTGGAAGCGTCAACGCGATAAGATGTAAGCATTTTGGCTATGTTGCCAGCGGCCAGGTTTACAACGTTTTCTGGTGAAGTTTCTTTTTGACCTCTCATGAAAGTGTGATTAAGTTTACCGCTGTTGATTTGATCAGTATCAGTGCGCTGAGATAAAGTCCTTGATGTTGTCCCCCAGGTCAAATACATCAACATTTAACTTATCTTCTAAGATACTGCTTCCAGCTGCACTCCTGTATCCGCCAGCGCAATGAACAACGATGGGTTTATCAACAGGTAATTCATGGTAACGTTCATTAAGTTCCGGAAGCGGGATGTTGTAGGATCCTTCAAATGCAGGCTGGCTCTTAGACTCACTTTCATTGCGAATGTCCACTATGGTATAGGCTGATGGATCTTGTCTGAAAGCTTCCATGTTTAACGCAGCTGAGGCCTCCGGCCCGAAATCAAGGACAAATGCTTGTTTAATAAAAGGTTCATAGCCAATTTTGGCAATGCGGCCTGCTAAAACAGAAAGAGCTTCTT
>DCLG01000084.1:148867-150300 GCA_002320935.1 Pedobacter sp. UBA1654
TCACCATCCATGATGTTAATGGCATTTTTTAAGTGCTGCTTTTTGTAGAGCTCAGACTTTCTGGTATCAATAATGGGAATGCCAGGATCTAAACCCGCTACCATCTCCATGCTGTCAACCTTCTGACCCTTGATGTGCTGAATTAAATTGCCATCGAAGTCAGGAGCACCTTTTTTGTTCAGTTCCACATCGTACGGAAAGTACAAAGGAACAAAAGGCTGGTCTTCCGTAAGGGCAGTGACAAACGCATCTTCCGACAGCTCCTGTAGCGACCAGTTGCTCATCTTTTCTGCACCGATTGTACTGCTGCTTGCTTTGCTTAAGGCTTTGCCACATAGGGTGCCAGCACCGTGTGCAGGATATACAAGCACAGCGTCATCAAGCTTCATGAGTTTTTCGCGAAGTGAGCTGTACATCTTTTTTGCCAAAGCTTCACGTTTCAGGCTGAGGTCTTCGCCAAGCTCCCTTAGATCTGGCCTTCCACAATCCCCGATAAATAAGGTGTCACCTGTAAAAACAGCTTTATCCTTCCCTTCATGCTCCAGAACCAACGAGATGCTGTCTGGTGAATGACCTGGCGTATTCATGGCTTTAAGTTTTACCCCGCCAAGTTCAAGAACATCACCATCGTCAAAGGGGGTAACTGAATAGTTAGCATCCAGTAGTTTACTGGCGTATATTCTTGCTCCGGTATGCTTCTGAATTTCCAGATGGCTGCTCACGAAATCTGCATGGGGATGGGTTTCTATTACGCCGATTATCCGGGCATTATGTTGTTTAACGAAGTCATAGTATGGCTTTGGATCACGTGATGGATCAATGACTACAGCTTGCTGGTCAGCGTCATCTAAAATTATATAACTATAGTGGGAGAGGTTTTTATCTTCGAATTGCTCAATTTTCATGTTTCTTGGTTTAATATTCAACTATCTTAAAATGACCTGTGGAATTGGTGACTAATTAACCGTTAGCGTACGTTAGTGAGGAAGCTTGTGTTTTATTGCACCATAAAAGTAGGTGCCCAGCAATGCCCCAAGAATTACGACAATCATACCGAGGTATCCATATCCGACATTCACAAACATCGGACCGGGGCAAGCACCGGTAAGGGCCCAGCCTAGTCCGAAGATTGTTCCGCCTATGATATAGCGTGGGTAACTTCTGTCTTTATCCTGGAACATAATGGGTTTTCCTGCGTAATCATTGATTTTGAACTTCTTAATCAGAAAAACTGCCAGAGAACCAAGCACTACCGCAGTACCCATAAAGCCGTACATATGGAAGGACTGGAAGCGAAACATCTCCTGTATCCGGTACCAGGATATGGCCTCCGATTTACTCATGATGATGCCGAACAGTATGCCGGCAAGTATAAATTTAATGGATTTCATCTCTTTAGATTTACGATTAAAACAGGTGTGGTAAAATTAAAT
>DCLG01000084.1:150354-186470 GCA_002320935.1 Pedobacter sp. UBA1654
AGACCGGAGATGGCATGTCCCGAAGTACATCCACCAGCATAACGTGCACCGAATCCCACAAGTACGCCGCCCAGGGAAAGCAATAGAAAGCCTTTAAGGGAAAAAACCGCATTGAGGCTTAACAATTGAGATGGGTTTAGCTGCCCATCAAAGGCAATCCCGATGTCTTTGAGGTCTGAAACGGTGGATGTAGAGAGTTGCAAAGGCTGACCGCTATCCAGTATTGTAGAAGAGATCACACCGCCTATAATCGCACCAACAATAAATAGCAGGTTCCATATTTGTTTTCTCCAGTCGAAGTCAAAGAATTTGACGCTTTTTCCTGCACCGGCGATGCTGCACATCGTGCGTAAATTTGAAGATACGCCAAAGAATTTACCGAAGTAAAGAAGTAAGATCATGATGAATGCGATGGCAGCGCCTGACGTATACCATGGCCATGGTTGCTTTATAAGTTCTAACATAATACTACAAATATGGGGTCTAAAAATCCTGACTACGGTGACATTGGTCACACAGCGATTTATTTCAAATATTCAATGAAACTCCGATGCAGAATCACCCTCTTTTGCTGCTCCATTTTCTTTAGCAAACGTGATATCACCTCTCTGGAAGAATTCAAATCCCTGGCAATTTCACTATGGGTTAGTGCTAGTTTTCTGGTATTAAGGTCTTGATGTTGCTTCTGGAGGTAAGATTCTAATCTTTCATCCATGGCTTTGAATGAAATGTTGTCGATGACCACCAGCAGTTCTTCGAATCTTGATCTATAGGTTTCCAATACAAAGTAATACCAGGTTTTGTAGGTTTTCATCAACTCATCCATCAGGGCAGTTGGCACAGCCAAAACAGTTGTTTTATCTACAGCACTTGCTTTGATTTCACTGGTCTGTTGCTTGGTGGAGCAGATCATGGAAAGTGCGCATGCACCTCCAGGATGAATGTAATACATGAAGAATTCGCTTCCATCATCCGCTTCGCGATATAGTTTTACTAAGCCCTCAACAACCAGCATGGTAAAACGCATGTACTGGCCGGTGGTCATCAAAGCATCGCCGGCATCGAATTGCTTTAGTGTTGCATGTTCTGCAAGTATTTGGATTAATCCGGGTTCAAACTGCGGAAAGGCGCTATGCAGGTGCTGGGTTATGATGTTTTGGCTCATAGAGTTCTTTGTTATGGATAACGTGCAAAGTACATACCTGAATATAAGCATAAGCTTTCTATCTTAGTCAATAGGCGGTCAATCAAATCAGCATAGTCATGAACGACAACAGAAGAGCATTCATCAAAAAAGCGAGTTTACTTAGCGGCGCGGCAGGCCTGTTCAGCGTGTTTCCGGAAGCGATTCAAAAGGCTCTTGCCATAGAGGCGAAAGCCGGCAGCACGTATTTGGACGCAGCGCACGTCGTTTTTCTCATGCAGGAAAACCGTTCCTTTGACCATTGTTTCGGGACATTAAAGGGTGTACGCGGGTTCAATGACCCAAGGGCAATGAAGCTGGCGAACAATAATCCGGTATGGCTGCAAAGTAATGCTGCGGGAAAGACCTATGCTCCTTTCCGGCTCAACTTGAAAGACACTAAATCCACCTGGATGAGCTCACTGCCACATTCCTGGGAAAACCAGGTGGACGCATTGAACGGTGGTAAAAATGATAACTGGTTGGATGCTAAAAAGTCGGGCAACAAGGATTTCGCGCACATGCCCCTGACCATGGGTTATTACAACAGGGAAGACCTCCCTTTCTATTACGCCCTGGCAGATGCATTTACCGTATGCGACCAGCACTTCTGTTCTTCGCTTACGGGTACGAGTCCTAACCGGCTGTTCTTCTGGAGCGGCACCATTCGGGCGGAGCAACACGAAGACTCAAAGGCTCATGTATGGAATGATGAGATCGACCATAAGGATATTCATTGGACGACTTTCCCTGAGCGTCTGGAGGAACTCGGCGTCTCCTGGAAAACCTATCAGAATGAGCTTAGCATTCCTGTAGGGTTTGAGGGGGAGGAGGCCGACTGGCTCGCCAACTTCACCGACAATGACCTGGAGTTCTTTAAGCAGTTTAATGTGCGTTTACACCCGCAGCATCTGGCATTTTTAGAGCAGCAGTCGAAAGCACTGCCAATGGAGATTGAAAGTTTAAAAGCACTGCTCAAGCAGAATCCTAATGATGAAAAAAAAGCAGCGCTGCTGAAGAAAAAAGAAGCAAGCTTAGCGAAAGTATCAGCCGATCGGAAGATTTGGACGCAAGCGCGATATGAAGGGTTATCTGCCAGGGAGAAGAGCATCCATCAAAAGGCTTTTGTAACCAATGTAAATGATCCGGATTACCACAAGCTGGTTGATATGCAGTACGAGGAAAATGGTGCTGCACGTAACATGAAGATCCCGAAAGGGGATGTGTTGCATCAGTTCCGCAAGGATGTTGCGGAGGGGAACTTGCCAACCGTTTCCTGGCTTGTCCCACCCTGCAACTTTTCCGACCATCCGGGTGCACCCTGGTATGGCGCCTGGTACATCTCCGAAGTGATGGATATCCTTACCAAAAATGAGGAGGTTTTCAAGAAGACTATCTTCATTTTAACCTATGATGAGAACGACGGCTACTTTGATCACGTGCCGCCTTTTTTACCGCCTCATACTGAAAAGGCGGAAACTGGTAAAGCATCTGCTGGAATGAATACCCGGGCAGAATTCGTTTCTATGAAGCAGGAGATGGCGCGTGGCTTTGATGAAAAGCGTGAAAGTGCAGTCGGGCTCGGCTTCCGGGTACCGATGCTGGTGGTGTCGCCATGGACCAAAGGGGGCTATGTGAACTCCCAGGTTTTTGATCATACCTCCAACCTGCAGTTCCTGGAACATTTCTTATCTGCCAGGACAGGGAAGAAGGTGGAACAAGCACAGATCAGTGATTGGCGCAGAACTGTATGTGGTGATCTGAGCTCTGTTTTCCGCGTAGCTGATGATAAGCCTTCTGCAATGCCATCAGCGCTGAAAAAGGAAGCATTCATCCAAAGTATTCATAATGCCAGGTTCAAAGGACTGCCTTCGGGATTTAACTCCGCCCACGTTCCCATGCAGGAAAAAGGGATTCGGCCCTCCAATGCGTTACCTTATCAATTGGAAGTAAACGCAAGATATGATCCTTTAACAAGAAAGCTGGAGATTGCATTTGAATCCAAAGCTGAGGCTTTCGGCAAGCAGACTGCAGGTGCAGCATTTATCGTGTATTTCCCTGGAAATACGAGCCGGTCAGGTGCTGAGGGGAAACAAAGCTGGTCAAAGATGAATAACAGGCATTACGCCGTAAAAGCTGGCGACCGGGTGATTGATGAATATCCGCTTTCCATGTTTGAAAAGGAGCAGTACCACCTGGAAGTTTACGGCCCCAACGGTTTTTACCGGGTGTTTAAGGGTGAACACAATGGTCCGCGATTGGAGGTCGCCTGCGAAAGTCAGCTGGATCGGCTTAATCCCAAAAAGCTTTCAGGCAATGTCATATTAAAGGTGCATGGAAAGCTGAATGCTGCAATCACCATAACAGATAACGCTTATAAGCAACCGGAAAAGAAGGTCGCTTTAAAAGGCGGCAGCGCTTCAACGGTGATAGAACTGAGTAGGAGCCATTGCTGGTACGACTTCAGCGTAGCTGTGGATGGTTTTCCAAATTATCTTCAGCGGTTCGCGGGGCGGGTGGAAACCGGAGCAGCCGGATTCAGCGATCCTTTTATGGCTGGGATAATATAGAAAAAGGGGATGCTTTTGGCACCCCCTTTTTTGTGGATTGGTTATTTTTTCGCCCACCATAGCGGGGTTAGAATCTCATCCTTACCGCCAAGATCTGCCAGTGCCTGGCTATAACCTGCGGCATTGGTGTTCTTTAAGTTAGAAGGATATCTAAGTCGCTGCGGAAAGAACTGTACATTGCTGGTCATGTAGTTCGCATCTGTAAGCGCTGGCAAGGTTATAATTGGAATCTCTATTGCAGGGTTCTCAAAGAAAGGTAAACCTGTTCTTCTGTGATCGTTCCAGGTTTCCAATGGCAACCATGGCGTTTGTGCAATAAACTTCTGTGTCATAATCTTGGTTAAATGATCGTTTTTAACGCTTCCGTTTTTGTAAAGATCATTTTTAGGGTAAGCTACAGTAGTAGATCCTTTTGCACCAGTAAACCCATCTTCAAACTCCATTACACGACTTGTCGGTTCTGTAGTGTGGTTCCATGCTACGGATGTACCAACACGGTTGTAGCTGTCTGATGTCAGGTAGGAACCTACCGACGTACCATTGTACTCAAAGCTTTTCTGAATGGCAGTCTCGTAAGCCGCTTGTCCCGTCATCGGGGTGTTCCAACCACGAACTGCAGCTTCAGCAATCAGGAAGTAAGTTTCCCATGGACCAAAGAAGACTCTCTTATTTGTGCTTGTACGGAACTGCATGTTAATACGCGGCATGGCTCCGGTAAAGTTGTATACCAGGTTCATACCTGTTTTAGTACCCCATGCACCGTTTATCCTGGCATTCCAGGTGTACTTAGCGTTGATGGCTTTAATATCCTTTCCAGCTGCATCTCTAAGTGGTCTCGTAGTGATGGTGTCATTCGTATTCTGATCAGGGAAGTTCGGGTTTTCTACATCTCCAGGAATACTGAAAAGTACATAGGCACGAGGGTCCATGATTTCTGGTAATCCGTCAAACCAATATCCTGCACCTGGTGCATTGGTTTTAGTTGCAAAATGATCCGGATAACTTTGTCCAAGCCAGTTCGCAGGTTTGATGTAAGGCTGAAATTTAGCATCCAGTATATCGGCACTTTTGATACCACCCAATCCAATCATCAGGTTGTTGATCGTTGCCGAAATCGGTTGGGCATTCCATGAACGGCTCATTACACCGGTTAGGTCACTCCAGCCATCTCTTTCCTGAACCTGGAAGCTTTCATTCATGTTGGTGATGAAGTCGTTGGTAGCACCGGCGGTTGCCATCACTGCTTCGAACTCCGACTGTGCTTTAGCTGGATCCGCTTCAGATAAGCGCATTGCTAAACGCATACGAAGAGAGTTCGCATATTTACGCCATTTGGCGTAGTCATATCCATAAGCAGGGTCTTGTTTGTCCAATCCTGATGGATTTTGAACAGCAAGGTCCAGCTTCTGGCTTGCATCTGCAAGTTCAGCAAGGATATGATAGTAGACCGTTTTAACATCGTCAAACTGCGGATTGGTACCGTTAAATGCATTTACCGGAATTGGACCGAAGTTATCGGACATCTCGCTCATCAGGTAAGCTCTCCAGATACGGGCAACCTGTACCAGGTTTGGCGTATGTGGCTTCGCAATACCGGCAGCAGTTTGCTTGTCGGCCAATTGAATAGCGGTGTTCGCAGCATTTAGCCAGTTTGATATCTGGTCATAATAAACGCTTGTCCACTGGTCATTGTAGTTACCAACGGTTATTGTACCAGCTTCCGACATCTGACGGCCGGCAGATTTCCAGTAAAGCACGAAAGAACGTTCTGCTACATCTGGGTTCATCTGCGCGCCGATAATGGAGCCATTGATAAAGTATTCTAACTGTGCCTGCTCATCATTTGCGGCAACAGGGTTTACATTGATTTCTTCAAATTTCTTGCACGATGCCAGCACCAGGGTTGCTGCCAAAAGCATGCATGATTTTTTTATGATTTGTTTCATGATCTCTAGCGGGATAGATTAAAATCCTAATGTTAAGTTAAAGGAGAATGAACGGCTTGTTGGTGCTGCACCATTTTCAAATCCAGTTGCATTGGTGTTTGTGGCAAATACCGACTCTGGATCCAATCCATTCATATGGCTGGTGATTAGCCATACGTTGTTGCAGGAAACACCCACTTTTGCACGCTGTATAAATGTTTTTTCAAGCATTTTTGGCGAGAAGTTGTAAGCAAGGTTGATGTTCCGGATACGGATATTCGAAGCGTCATATAAGTTTGCTTCCGTAATACCAAGGTTTCCGATACCAGCAACTGCTGCCCAGTATTGCTGAGGCGTTACAGCTTTCGTGTTTTGTTCCAACTGGTTGTTTGCGTTAAGGACCACACCAGGTGTTACCATGTTTTCACGTAAGCCGTTTACAACAGTTTTATCTGAGGTACCGTTGCGCTGCATATTTGCAAGCGTCGCAGAGAAGATCTTACCTCCGAAACGTCCATCAATTAAGAATGACAAGTTAAATCCTTTGTATGAAAAGGTGTTTGTAATACCAAGCAATGCATTAGCTTGCTGGTTACCTAATCTTACGTTCTGATTTCCAACTTGCGGCAAACCATTCGCATCCAGCAAAAGCTCACCATGGAAAGGACTAGCAGCATCCTCAACTCTTCTGAAAGTACTTCCGTAGATTTCGCCGTAACGCTGACCTTTAACAGCATATACTGCAACATCATCAAAACCACCTAAACGGTATAGGTCCAGGCCGTCTTTAATAGAAACTACTGTGTTTTTGTTGCGGGAGAAGTTAACGCCCATGTTCCAGTTTACTCCGGTTTCACTTTGTAAGATCTTGCCATCAAGCGTTAGCTCAATACCAGTATTCTGGATATCACCGCTGTTTATTTTCATAAACCTGTAACCGCTAAGTGGGTCCATTGGCAAGTTCAGCAACTGGTTAGTGGCATTCGATTTATAGATTGCGAAGTCTAATCCTACACGGTTAGCGAATAACCTTAGTTCGGCACCAGCCTCATAAGATTTGATCAACTCGTTTCTCACGTTAGGATCAAAAAGGATTTCATTCCTTGATCCTGTGGTTCCGCCATTAGGGTCTTTCCCGATGTTGTAGGTGTTGTATAATTGATATGCAGGTAAGTCGTTACCAACCGAAGCTGCAGAACCTCTTACTTTCGCATAAGTGATCCATTCTGGTACTGTGGTACCCAATTTGGACAACATTTCTGTAACAACAAGGGACACGTTAAGTGAAGGGTAGAAGAATGAGCGGTTTGCCATGCTCAAAGTAGAACTCCAGTCGTTACGGAAAGTTCCGTCCACGAATAAGTAGCCATCCCAGTTTACACCTACTGTTCCGTAAAGGGAGTTGATGCGGCGCTGGTTGAACAGTTGCTCAACAGTTGGGTTGTTGATACCATTGTTTAATGAAAACAGGTTCGGAACATTTAACTGTCCTGAATTTCCATTTAAGCCACTGTTTTGTTGTGACATTAAGTTACCTCCAACGGTGAAGTTACCACCAAGGCGGTCGATCAGATTATCTTTCTGTCCGGATAGCAAGAAGCTGAAGTTGGTCTCTGTGAAGGTCTGTTTACCCAGGCTGTACATACCGCCAGGGTTTGAAGGACTACCTCCGTATAGTTTACCTTCTGTAGTGGTGCTGAATTTATCTGCACCTGCTTTAATCTCAGCATTCAACCAATCGTTAACCTGGTATTTCAATGATCCGTTTAGCAAGTAACGGTCACGAACATCCTGGTTACGGTTGTAATCTCTCGCCCAATATGGGTTTAGTTGCGAGCTGTTGTTATACCAGATCATTCTGTCTGTTAGCGGATCTACAGCCGGGTTTAACTGGCGGATATCCAATGATCTTGGAAACTGATACAAAGTAGCGAAAACGTTGTTCGGGTTAGCACCGGTAGCAGGTCTGTTTTGCGCATTTGAATTGCTGTACTGCACTTTGGTATCTACAGTCCATCTGTCGTCTTCACCAAACTTGCTGATTGCTCTTGCAAGTAAGTTGGTACGCTGAAGTTTAGCACCTGGAATCATACTTCTGTCGTCTAAACGATTGAAGGAAGTATAAACAGAGGTAGATTTATATTGCTGCTGTAGCGATAAACTTTGGTTTGAGCTAAAGCCCTGATCTGCATAGTTGCTAAGGTTATCGTGCGCACTCAGCACTTCCTGCTCACCTCTCCAGTTGGTTACGGTCTGACCGGCAATCTTTGGTCCCCAGCTGGTGCTCAGCATCGGGTCAAATCCATTCTGATCACCCTGTGCGTAATCGTTCTGCATGTTAGGACGGGTAAAGATGTCCTCAACTCCGAAAGTAGAAGATACTGTAATACCTAAACCTTTCTGAATACGACCGCTTTTGGTGGTAATTAGAATTACACCGTTACCTGCTCTTGATCCATATAGTGCGGATGCAGATGGGCCTTTCAGTACGGATACACTTTCAATATCTTCAGAGTTGATGTCTGATAATCCGTTACCATAATCGATTGATGGATTGTAGTAATCATTGTTGGTTGCACCAGTGAAGTTGTTTACCGGTACCCCGTCAATTACAATCAGTGGCTGGTTGTCGCCAGTAAGGGAGTTGTTACCCCTTAACGTGATTTTGGAAGATCCTGCCGGACCGTTGCTTGACCTGGTTACCTGTAAGCCGGACACTTTTCCGGACAAGGTATTCACCACGTTTGGCTCACGGGCTTCAACAAGAGATTCACCTTTCACTTCCTGTACGGCATAACCCAGGGATTTCTTTTCCCTTTGGATACCAAGTGCAGTTACGACAACTTCATTCAGGTTATTGCTTTCGTCTGCAAGTACCACGTTTATGGTGTTTGATGTACCTACGGTTACTTCCTGGGTTTGAAAACCAATGTAACGGAAGATCAATACGCTACCTTTAGCGGCGGAGATACTGAATTTTCCTTCGGCATTCGAACTTACACCTTGTGTGGTGCCTTTAACTAAGATGCTGACAGCAGGAATTGCTTCCCCTTTGGCGTCTTTTACCGTACCCGTAACGGTATTCTGCGCGTAAGCCGTTATTGTGAGCATCGTCAGCAATAACATACTTAAGCATCGGGCATAGATTTGTTTCATAGTCTAAGTACTAAGGATTAATAATTGTTGTTTAATTGTTTGTTCTTAAAGTTTAATTGTGTGTTTGCTAGTCTTTCTGTGATGGATTGGGCTTTTTGTTAATAAATCGGGTTTATATGTGATGTGTTACTTTAGATCTTGTTTATATTATTGAAATGCTGCATGTTCAATGACCAGGCTCGCTGCGGCGAGCAACTCTGCGTTTTCCGCTAATTCTGACTGCACGATGGTTGTTTGATTGGCGATCCTCGGGATGCAGAATTCATTCAGCGCCTGCTGGATCGGTGGCAGGAGTACCTTGCCTGCTACTGCTGCACGGCCACTTAAGACAATGCATTCCGGGTTCATGATGTGAATCAGGGTTGCCAGCCCTTTGCCGATCATGAATGCAGCTTCGGACAGGATGGAGACGGCCAGGGGGTCGTGCGCTTTAGCGGCTTCCAGGAAAACCTGCTCTATGTTTTTGCTTTTATCTTCAGCCAGTTTGCGCATGCTGGTTGCCGCACCGGACGCGATGGCGGCTGTTGCACGCTCCGTCATGACACTGAGCGAGGTTTCTACTTCCAGGCAACCTCTTTTTCCGCAGGAGCAGAGGTCGTTGGATTTGGACAGTGGAATGTGGCTGAATTCGCCTGCATAACCACTGCTTCCCCGGTACAGCTGGCCGTTAACAATCATTCCCAGCCCGGTACCCCAACCGATATTGGCAACCATCACGTTACGTTTGCCTACAGCAGCGCCATAGCGCAACTCTGCTAATGCAATGAGGCTGGAGTCGTTGTCGAGAAAGACTGGTAGTTCAAGTTTGCTCGAGAGGTAGCTGGCCAACGGGCTGCCATCTCTGGTGGGCAGATAAGAATGACTGATGCCGAGCTCGGCGCTCACAAAGCCTGGAAGTCCGATACCAATGCCCAGAAGCTGTGTCTTTGGAATACCAGATGCTTCAAGTTTCGCCTGTATAAAGTCGGCGAGCTGGTCGGTTGCTTCGGGATTGTTCATCAAGGGGAGCTCGAGACTGGAAATCTCGAATCTGCTGGTATTGCTCAGATCGCAGATCATCATCCGTGTAATGAACTGATCCATGGCTACTGAAACGATGAACTTCTGTTTCTCAGCATTGAGCAGAAATAACGAGGCACGCCTGCCTCCTGTAGAAGGACCTAGTCCCTGTTCCACAATGTAGCCTTGGGCTACGAGTTGTTGAACGACTTTAGTGACCAGCGGCAAACTCTTATTTGTAAGCTTGCTGATCTCTGTTAAAGACAGTGGATGTTTATAATACAGCTGCTTGGTAATTACGTTTTTAAGCAGCTGACTTTTTTCTTCAATAGCATTCATGGCGTCATTCCGGACGTCAAACTTAATAAGTATTTAACCTAAAAGTTATATACTTATTAAATTATTTTTAAAGTTCGGCCTACTTTGGGTATAAATTGGACAGAGTGCTGAACTTTAGGGCGCTATTTTGCTTAGTGGGATACAAATTTTAACCCAACTACGGAGCCGATCAGGGTGGTGATGAAGAAAATTCTCCAGAAACTTGCAGGATCTTTGAATACCAGAATACCGATGATGGCAGTACCTACAGCACCAATGCCGGTCCATACTGCGTATGCTGTTCCGATAGGAAGTGTTTCTGTTGCTTTGATCAGTAAGGCCATACTTATGGTTAATGATACCAGGAAGCCTGCAAACCACCAGTACATCTCGCTGCCGCTGGTTTCTTTAACTTTCCCAAGACAGGAGGCAAAGGCGACTTCAAACAAACCTGCAATAACCAATATAATCCAGTTCATAATCTTAATTATTTGGCGCAAAGGTCCGCATTTGGGCGACAAGATCGAGTGTTAAAATATAATCGTAGTGTAACATCTAAGCAGAGATCCAGAATCCTTGTAACTGCTGCTTCGACAAAAAGTTGTTCGATGCTGAAGAGATACCCCTTGATTGGTGCGTTTGTCTAGATACGGATTAAAGGTAATAGCTGTTGTTTTAAGGCCGGTAGCACGTCATTGGNNGGGTTTACCTTAAGCCAATTCTGGTTTCTGGGTGATGGGTGAGGGAGGGGGAAGTACTGCGGCAGATATTCATGATAACTTCTAACGGTATCAGTCAGGTTACCTTTATAAGCACTGCCCAGATAGTGACGTTGTGCATACTGTCCGATCAGCAACGTTAGTGGCTGTTGCTCAAATAAGGCATGCAGTTGTGTATGCCACATTTTCGCACAAGCAGGAATTGGTGGAAGATCTCCGGATTTCCCTCTACCAGGATAACAAAATCCCATCGGGATGATGGCAAAAAGCTCGGGATCATAGAAAGCTTCTTTCGGAACGCCAAGCCAGTCGCGCAGTTTATTGCCGCTTGGATCATTCCAGGGAATGCCACTCTCGTGAACCCGTCTTCCAGGTGCCTGACCAATAATGAGGATTTTGGCGCGTTTGCCAAACTGGATAACAGGCCGGGGTTCATGGGGAAGGATACTTGCGCACAAGGTGCAACTTAGAATTTCTTCAATAAGATCTGACATCTGCTGCAAAGGTAACAAGCTGCAGTAACTGGGCTGCAGCTTGTTGCTGAAATTACAATGGGCTTACTTCTTCAATCCGTAATTGACGGATACTGTGCTCTACTTCCCAGGATAAAATGGTGCCTTCTGCATAACCAATCAGCGCCAATCCGATTGGAGAGAGAATAGACAGCGTCTTGTTTTTCTGCTTTGCTTTATCGGGTGCCACAAAACGGTAAGTATACGTTTCTCCCGATTCAACATCCGCCATGCGTACGTTTCTGTCGATATCGACAATGTTTGATGGCAAGTCCTTCCGCAGCACTTGTTTTGCAGTTTTCAACTGCTCTGCTATTTTAAGTTCATTATGTGGTGATAGCTTTTTACGTCTGATTTGATCTTTTAGCAAGTCAAACATTCCAGTGGTTATTATGATAGATTCCGTGGTTTCTGTTGTGGTTTCTGTAGTATTCATGATCTTGTATTTGAATTGAAAATTCGTGTTCCTATTGGTATTGATCCGCTACCATGCTCTACGCACTAAAATGGCCAGGTAAGTATAGCGTTCCTGCGCAATGCCCGTCTTGAGACATTGCATGACATGCCTGCGTAGAAGTGTTCCAGCAGGGAAGTGGTGTGTTTAGTCGTAATAGATGGATTATGTAGATCCCAGACCTGCGGTTTTTAGGCCCGGGCTAAGGTGTTGAAAACCTTGAAGGATGAAAAGAAATAGCGTTTGCTAAGCAGTATAACATCGGGCATGGCAGCACCGCGCATACGTATAAGTTTAGCCGAAATGGCCTTGTGACTGCTGATTAACCGGGCGCTATGTAGGGTTGAATGTTTCAATTTTATCAAACATAGCCAATATAACCACGGAAGTCAAAGTATTTAGGTCATTACTAAGTCCTTATATAGGTTGTTCATAGTTAAATTGACTATGTGCGCTACTATGGGTAGTGATATTGGCCATCTATTTATTGTTAATGGTAACAAAGTTGAAATATTGTTCCTATTGCTTCGTATTTCCCTGATTTCTTCACAACTTGATTAACCGCTTCTAACCAAATATTCTAAATCAACCTGGTTGCCCGTTTTCCGCGGGCCTTGGGTTTGAATGCATCCACAATCTCTGCATGCACAATATCTGGTTGGTTGCAAGGACCAAAATCAAAGGATATGACTGCAAATTCAAGAAGACATTTCATCAGGACATTAGGGGTTGGTACTGCAGCACTTGCTGTGGGTAAACAGGTTTTTGGTGGAACAGCAACAGGCTTCAGTGCGAAGAGCTACCGCAACATCATGGGCGCTAATGAGCGTGTAAACATCTCTGTGATTGGGCTGAACGGTCGTGGCGACAGTGTAAGCGGCACCATTGCAAATATTAAGGATGCCCGGATTGTGTCGATTTGCGACGTCGATAAAAGGACCTTTGCCAAGGTACAGAACACGATTTCAAAAGCCGGACATGCGGAGCAACCTAAACAGGAGGCCGACTTGCGCCGGGTGCTGGAGGACAGGGATGTGGATGCAATTTTTACGGCAACGCCAGATCACTGGCATGCACCGCTGACGATTATGGGCTGTCAGGCGGGAAAACATGTCTACGTGGAAAAACCACTGAGCCATAATCCCCATGAAGGGGAACTTGCCATTGCAGCGGCAAGGAAATATAACCGGGTGGTTCAAATGGGTGCACAGCGTCGATCTGCGCCGATCTTAACGAAGGGCATTCAGCTGCTGCATGAAGGCGTGATTGGTAAGGTCTATCTTGCAAAAACCTGGTACACAAATGCTCGTAAGGCAACGTATCTGAAGCCCGGTAATGTACCGGACTGGCTGGACTATGATCTGTGGCAAGGGCCTGCGCCCCGAATGGCCTATAAAGAAGGACTGATCCACTACGACTGGCACTGGTTCTGGCACTGGGGTACCGGGGAAGCTCTGAATAATGGCACGCATGAGGTTGACGTAGCACGTTGGGGTCTTGGTGTTGACTTCCCGTTGCGGGTAAGCTCCAGCGGTGGACGCTTCCACTTTGAGGATGATTGGGAAACACCAGATACGCAGGTGGTAAATATTGAATATCCGGAAGGTCGCTCGATTGTATGGGAAGGCAGAAGCAGCAATGGCCGAAAGGTAGAAGCGCTGGACAGAGGTGTTATCTTCTACGGAGAAAAAGGGAGCCTTGACACTGGTGAAGACGCGTACAGGATTTATGACCTTAGTGGTAAGTTGGTCCGGGAAGAAAAACAGCAGGGCAATACAGAAGCCATGGCTGGTCGTAATACGGCCAGTCCGAGCTTAGGCCTGGATAGCCTGCACATGGTAGATTTCATTGATGCGATTAAGAACAACAGAAAACCAAACTGCGATGTGGAGATCGGCCATAAGAGTACCGTAGCCATGCAATTGGGGAACATCTCCTGGAGAGTGGGCAGGGATATTCATGTGGATCCGAAAAATGGCCACATCAAAGGCGATAAAGAAGCACAGAAGCTCTGGAAACGGGAATACCACCAAGGCTGGGAGCCAAAGGTGTAAACCACGCTGTCTATTTACTTCGTCCCCTGGTGTTTTTTCTTGAATTCACTAGGGGTACAATCATACTTGCCTTTAAAAACGGTTGAAAAATAGTTAGGCGTAGAAAAACCGACCATATAGGTGATTTCAGAAATGGAATATGCTTCATTAATCAACAGGTACCTTGCCTTTTTTAACCTTCTGCTTAATATATATTCTGTAATCGTACAGTTCAGCAGCGCTTTTACTTTCCGGTACAGTTGTACCCGTGAAATCCCAATCTCCCTGCATATATCATCAACATTAAAGTTCTCGTTTGCGAGGTTTTGTGTTACTATTGCCGCGAGATCATTCACGAATTTCCGATCTATAGCATTGTAGTTCTGAGACTGCTTAGCTGTGCTTACGTCACTGGTGTAATGTTCCTTTAGCAGGACCCGGTTTTTTAGTAGATTGTTCACCTTGGCCAATAGCAGATCTGAGTCAAATGGTTTCACGACATATGCATCTGCCATACTATCCAGTCCTTGTATTTGTTGTTCATTGCTACCCCGGGCCGTTAATAGAATTATTGGAATATGGCTGGTTCGTATGTCTGACTTCAGCTTCTGTGATAGTTCTTTACCTGTCATGCCTGGCATCACAACATCTGAGATGATCACATCAGGTACATGTTCATAGGCGGCAGCTAAACCATCGGTCCCCGTATGAGCAGTGAAGATTTCGTAATGCTTACTAAATCTTTCCTGCAGGTAGTTCAGCAGGTCTAAATTATCCTCTACAATCAGAATTGATTGATCATGTATCCTAGTCTCGCTGGTCGGGGTAACCTCAGGTGATGGTAAGTCTATCTCAGAGGTGTAGATACGTGCGGTCTCACTTAGGTCTGACTTATTTAATTCAACGTTTGATTTCTCGGCCGGGCTGAAATGGTCAGATCCGCTTAAAAGTGTTAGGGTGAAAGTTGTTCCATACTGCTTGGTACTTTGAACATCAATACTACCATGATGTATTTGCATAATTTCCTTCGAAAGGGATAAGCCTAAGCCAGATCCCTTGGTAGAATTGGTGTCTACCTGGTAGAAATGATCAAATATATGTTCGCTGTCTTCTTTGGTCATACCAATTCCATTATCCTGAACCTGGACACTCACGAGTTCACCTTTATTTTCTATAGATACCGAGATTGTTCCATTACGCGGCGTAAACTTAAAGGCGTTAGAGAGTAAGTTAAATATGACCTTGTCCAACATATTTGCATCAAACCACACTAAAATTTCCTGCTCTGATGCTGTAAACTTCAAGTTGATGTTTAATTGCTGTGCATTGAATTTAAAGCTTTCCAGAATATCCTTTATGAATTCAACAATGTTATTTGGTGCTGCATGGATCTTCACATTTTCATATTCGATCTTCCTATAGGTGATCAGCTGATTTACCAATCTGAGCAGACGATAAACATTTTTATGGATGTGGTTTAGGTTAGTGCTCCCTAGGAGACGAATTTTTTCATTGTTCAACAGGTCTTGCAGTGGTGAAAGGATAAGTGTTAATGGCGTTCTGAATTCATGGGATATGTTTGTAAAGAAATTAAGTTTAGCCTCCGTGGCGAGTTCCGCTTTTGTAGACATTTCAATCAGCTGATTTCGCTGTTGTAGAATTTCAGCATTTTTAAGGTTTAATCTTTTATTTATTTTTCTATTCTCTAACAGAGAATAGAAGGCCAAACCGCCAAATACAACCGCAAGGACCAGTGCAATCACAGTAATGTTAAGGACTGTTTGCTGATTGCTGAATAGAACTTCCTGTTCTGCCAACAAGACCTGTTGGCGTTCAATATCTGTATATTGACTCCTTACTTTTTCTCCTTGTAGCCTCATTAACTCCACATTGGTGGAGTCGATAACGATAGACCGAAGGATGTTTTCCTTGGTGAAAGGTTCCTTTTTTAGAATCTTAAAAGCCGTTGAAATGGCTTCTTTTCCCCCAGTTGGATAGAGTAAGCTGGCATCGAGAACCTTGTCGGAGACCAGTTGTAGCCCGCCACCCTCTCCAGGTAGTGCATCAATACCGAATACCTTTACTGGCCGGGGAAGGTTAAGTTGTTTAATTACTTCCCTGGCTCCACTTGCCATAACATCATTGTGAGCGAAGATACCATCGATATCACTAAAGGAAGTTTCAAGGCTTTTTAGTTGTTGTTCTGCATTACGTTTTAGCCAGTTCCCATAGAGTTGATGTTTAATGTTGATTTCTGGGAACTGCTTCAGGCCTTCTGAAAATCCTCGTTGCCGCTCAATGGCAGGAGATGAGCCTGGTAGGCCCATAATTTCGATGATATTACCTTTACCATGCAGTACGCCGCCCACATATGCACCAGCAGTTTTTCCAATCTGGAAGTTATCGGCACCTACGTATGCCGTATAGGCATTTGAAGCGGTTTTACGATCTATGACGATAACCGGGATGCCCTTGTTGTAGGCTAGCTCGACCACGGGCGTGAGTGGTTGTGCTTCATTTGGTGAGATGATGAGCAGATCAATGTTTTGTTTTAACATCCACTGTACCTGTTCTACCTGCGTATCACTATTACCATCTGCATCAGTATAAATCAGTTTAGCTCCAGGATGAAGCGAAAGCTCCATCTTCATTTCTGCAGACATGGTTTTACGCCAGAGATCTGCGCCAGTGCATTGCGAAAAGCCAATGAGATATTCCGGACTCTTTTTTTTGGAACTACATCCCTGAAAAATGATGCCGATAAAGATTAAGGTAAAAAGCTGAACTAAGATCGATGTTAATCGTCTCCAAGCCTTTTTCTGATTATTCATTAGAAGTCTTTTATTGAAAATATAGATGGAGTTTTTCTACAAACTCATTTAAAGATATGAAAAATTCAGTTTGCAGCCAGTTAAGTGACTGCCGTTCGGCTGCACTGGCTTGTAAGCATGAAATAATATTGAAGATTACCTGTAATAAAATTGTAAGTGTATTGGATATTTACAGATGTGTGTATTTTATCCTGCTGATAATTAGATAGTTGTATTTTTTCAGCTTTTCGAATCTATTTGAAACAAATACACAAGTCGATAGGCAAACTCCTGCATACTTTGCAGATGCTAACCAATATATATACTTATGAAAAATCAATCCGTCCTGGCCTGGTCCATGGTCGTCGCCCTTGGAGGCTTTTTGTTTGGGTTTGATACTGCTGTAATTTCCGGCGCAGAAAAGTCCATTCAACAGTACTGGAATCTCTCTGTATTTGAACATGGCTTTACGATATCGATTGCCCTAATTGGTACTGTAATTGGATCATTAGTTGGCTCTCGTCCTTCTGATCATTTCGGACGCAAAAACACTTTATATTTTGTTGCTATTGCATACTTACTTTCGTCACTTGGAACGGCACTTGCCAACGATTGGTCGGTTTTCTTGATCTTCAGGTTTTTAGGCGGCCTTGGCGTGGGCATTTCTTCTGTTACCGCACCGATATACATATCTGAGGTCTCACCAGCCGACCGCCGCGGTCGATTAGTCGGGTTATTTCAGTTTAATGTTGTACTTGGAATTCTAATATCTTATTTATCAAATTATTTACTGAGTCAGGGAGGTGATGCATCATGGCGCTGGATGCTTGGTGTACAGGCATTTCCCTCTGTCCTGTTCCTGGTGTTAATCTACTTTATTCCTGAAAGTCCGAGATGGTTGATCTTGAAAAGAGGCAAGGACAAGGCAGCGCTGGAAATACTGCGTATTATCAATCCACTTAACTGTGAGGAGGAGTTGCAGGCGATTAAGAATTCTAAAGCCCTTCCGACCGATACAAAAGGAATGAGCGAAGTTTTATTCTCCAGAAAATACAAAACACCGGTAATATTAGCGATGTTGTTTGCTTTCTTCAACCAGGTTTCGGGAATCAATGCCATCATATATTACGCACCGCGAATTTTTGAAATGGCCGGCCTTGGTGCACACTCCTCTTTATTATCAACGGTCGGTATTGGTGTGATCAACTTCTCTTTTACGTTGCTGGCGATAAATGTGATCGACAGGGTTGGCAGGAAGGTTTTGATGCTCGTAGGATCTGTAGGCTTGATCGTTTCGCTTTCATTGGTAAGCTATACGTTTTATCGTGGAGATCTAAGCGGCTTTTCCATACCGATCTACATGATGATATTTATCGCTTTTTTTGCTTTCTCTCAAGGCGCAGTTATCTGGGTTTTTATCTCTGAAATATTCCCTAATGAGGTGCGTGCGAAAGGCCAGACACTTGGGAGTTCTACCCACTGGGTGATGGCATCTTTAATCGCCTTTAGCTTTCCATATTTCGCCGAAAACCTTGGTGGTGGAACCACATTCCTGTTTTTCGCAAGCATGATGGTGCTACAATTGATTTTTGTATGGCGACTGATGCCAGAGACAAAGGGGCGCTCGCTCGAACAAATCGGAACAAACATAGTGATGCATTANNAGGCAGCAATAAAACTTAGATGTTGATGAAAACAAATCGATCACAAATAGCAGTAGTGTGTTTTGGTGAAATTCTTTGGGATAATCTTCCAGGTGGCAGAAGACCTGGCGGTGCCCCGATGAATGTGGCTTACCATCTGCATAGACTGGGCTTGGAAAGTAAACTGGTCAGCAGTGTAGGGCAGGATGGCGCTGGCCAGGAGTTAATTGATTTTCTGAAATCGATAGGACTTGAAACAGCCTATGTTCAGGTCAATCCTGAACAAAAAACAAGTGAGGTGCAGGCAACAGTCAATCCACACAACCACGAGGTGAGTTACGAAATAGTAGCGCCGGTAGCATGGGACTTTATTCGTCCGGATGAAGCATTAACATACGTTGTGGAAGATGCTCAGGCATTTGTATACGGAACGTTAAGTGCACGGAATACCGTTTCAAGATCTACCTTAAACTTGCTATTGGAAAAGTCTCCTTACCGGATCTTTGATGTGAACCTGCGGGCTCCGCATTATACAAAAGAGACTATTGAGCAGTTACTGCGCCCAGCACACCTTGCGAAGCTGAATAAAAGCGAGTTGACGTTAATTGCCGGATGGTATAATCCCAATTGTTGTGGAGAAGCGGAATGTGTTGAAGTTCTACTGAATAAGTTCAAGCTTGAAGAAATGCTAATCACAAAAGGTGGTGATGGCGCATCTTACTATAGTCCTACACTGCGGTATGATTATCCGGCCTACAATATTGATGTGAATGATACCATAGGGAGCGGCGATTCCTTTTTAGCTGCCTTTTTAGCCATGAAATTAAAAAATGAACCCTTAGAATTGATGCTGGACTACTCAGCTGCGATGGGCGCTTTTATCACCTCTCAGCCAGGTGCATGTCCGCCTTATTCCAAGTCCGATTTTGAGCGCTTCATCTGGAAAAAAAAGCTCGGCATCAGCTAAGCTTTATGAACTAAAGAAAACCAAATATTAAACCTTAATTAAAATTGTATGAAAAGAATCTTCCTTTTCTTTATCCTGTTGCTAAGTGCAGTAGGATGGAGCTTCGGGCAAGTCAGGCCGCTGAGCGGCACTGTGACGGACAAGGCCTCAACAGCGCTCGAGGGCGTAACGGTGAACGTTGTTGGTACGAAGACCACAACGATGACGGATGAGAAAGGTCAGTTCCGAATTGAAGCCGCAGCAGGTCAAACGCTCAAGTTTTTCTACGTGGGTGCCGAGCCTGTCACTTTCCCAATTGATGCCAGCACGCAGAACGTGAATGTCCAAATGGATATATCATCCAATAAACTGGATGAAGTGGTGGTAACAGGCTATCAAACGGAGCGTAAAAAAGACATTACCGGTGCGGTGAATGTAGTGGACGTTGCAGACATTAAAGATATTCCTACCGGTAATCCAACTAAAGCTTTACAAGGTCGTGTGCCTGGGGTACTTATCACAACCGATGGGTCGCCCACCGGAGGTGCGACCGTGCGCATCCGCGGTATTGGTACCCTTGGGAACAATGACCCGTTATATGTCATTGATGGTGTGCCAACTAAAAGTGGCCTGGAACAGCTCAATCAAAATGATATCGAGTCCATTCAGGTGCTTAAAGATGCTTCGTCCGCGACAATCTATGGCTCCAGGGCCGCAAATGGTGTGGTCATTGTCACAACTAAAAAAGCAAAAAATGGGTTCTCGAAAGTAGATGTAAATGCCAGTACATCCATCCAAAATTACGCTACCAAGTTAAAGACCTTAAATGCGGAAGAACGCGGACGGGCTTATTGGCTTGCTGCGGTTAATGATGATGCAAATCCTAATAACAACCAAATTTACCAATATGATTGGAATAATGATTTTACGAACCCGGTGCTTAACAGGGTGGTGTTGCCTGAGTTTATCGACGCCGCAGGAACTATGCGCCCGGCAGATACCTATTGGTATGATGAGGTCTCTCAGCAATCCATCATCCAGTCTTATGATTTATCCCTTTCAAACGGTGGTGAAAAAGGTAATTCATTATTCTCCTTAGGCTACTATGACAACAAGGGAATCGTTAAAGGGTCTCATAGTCAAAAGTACACAGCCAGGTTTAATTCGGACTATAAGATGCTTAATAACAAGCTTACAATAGGAGAGAACTTTTCGGCGAGCTATATTAAAAATGCGCTCATCCCTGCAAGTGATATCTTATTCGCTTCTCTTGTGCAGCAACCTATCGTTCCGGTTCATACCATCGATGGCGGTTGGGGTGGTCCCGCGGCAGGCATGACAGATAGACAAAATCCAGTTCGGTTAATTGAGGATAACCGGGATAACAAATCCTATTTCTATCGCCTTTTCGGAAATGCCTTTGCAAACTATGAAGTGCTGCCAGGTTTAACCTTTAGAACAAGTTTCGGTATCGACTACAATGGGACCTACCAAAGAACACTGAAGAAGTCTTACACTTCCGGATTTCTTGCTGATCCCGCAAATCAGGTTTTCAATGCTCAAGTGTACCAGGGCAACATCATCTGGCAGAATACCTTGAATTATAAACTTGAAAAAGGAAAGCACAGTGTGGAGTTTCTTGCCGGACATGAATACATAAGAAATATCAATCAGGAGTTTTCTGCAAGCAGACAAGGCTTGGCTTTGGAGAATATAAACTATGCTTACCTTAATGCAGGCTCAACGAACACCTTAAATGGTGGATCTGGAGCTGCTTATGCCTTGCTTTCCTATTTTGGCAAGATCAACTATGTATTGGCTGATAAATATATCGCATCTGTAACGCTAAGAAGGGATGGCTCATCAAGATTTGGAGCGGAAAACAGGTATGGAACATTTCCAGCTTTTTCACTGGGCTGGAGATTGAGTGAAGAAGCATTTATTAAGGAGATAGACTTTATTTCCGATCTGAAGTTAAGATATGGATGGGGTAGATCGGGTAACCAGGATATTCCGGATAATGCCAGCCTTTCGCTTTATTCTGCAATTTATGGTGTAGATCCAACCTGGGATTTTGATCGCGGCAGCGCATACGATATTAATGGCGGTGGAACAGGGCAGTTACCATCAGGCTTCACAATGATTCAACAAGGAAATGCAGGACTAAAATGGGAGTCTTTGCAGGAGTCGAATTTTGGTGTTGATTTCGGGTTGTTTAACAACAAATTAACCGGGTCATTCGATTACTTTATCAAAAAAACATCAGATATTTTAATCAGCCCAGCATACCTGGCGGTATTAGGCGAGGGTGGAAACAGCTTCATCAATGGTGCTTCCTTGCAAAACAAAGGTTTAGATGCAATTATTTCTTACGATGCAAAGCTTGGCAATGACCTTTCCCTGAATCTAACCGGAAACTTTTCTTTATACAGAAATAAGGTTACCTACTTGCCGAAGGCTGTATTAGCATCGTACCCTGGAAATGGAACTGATAAGACGATTTTAGGAAGGCCGGTGAATTCCTACTTTGGATATGTGGCAGATGGCCTGTTTACATCTCAAGCCGAGGTTGAAGGCGCTGCGGAGCAGCCAGGCAAAGGGCTGGGCAGGATAAAGTACAGAGATCTAAATGGGGATGGCATAATCAACGATCAGGATCGGGATTTTATTGGCAACAACAGTCCCCGGTATGCTGCAGGACTCAACGTTTCTTTGAATTATAAGAACTTTGATTTTAGCTTTTTCCTGCAAGGACTTAATGTGAACGTCGTGAATGATTTTAAGACTTACACGGATTTTTCATCACTATGGACAGGCACAAACTGGGGGTCCAGAACACTGGATGCCTGGTCGCCGAGCAATGCGGGTTCGAGTATTCCGGCACTTACCTTAGTGGACAGGAACAACGAAGGCAGATTCTCAACCTACTTCATTGAGAATGGTTCTTACCTGAAGCTTAGAAATTTTCAAATTGGTTACAACTTCAAAAAAGCATTCAATATGAAAATTCAAAATGCCAGGATGTTTGTGCAGGGAAGTAATCTTTTCACCATTAAAAGCAAGTCCTTTACTGGTCCTGACCCGGAAATTCCCAACTACGGATTTCCAGTGCCTGTTGTTGGCACAATCGGTATAAATGTTACGCTATAATTAAATCTGATAACATGAAAAAATTAAAATATATATTCTTGATGATGTTCACCGTGCTTATTTCCTGCAAGAAAGTACTGGATGAACCTGCACAGGGTGTGGTGTCCTCGGAGGATCTCGGAACACCAGAAAACATTGATAAGATGGTGATAGCTGCGTATTCAGCTTTAGGAAATGATCATTATACATCACCGTACTCCAGTATGTGGCCATATGGGAGTGTAAGGGGTGGTGATACGTACAAAGGTGGCGATGGGCCGGGCGATTTGTCAGAGTTTCACCTTTTCGAGACTTTTTCCCTGAATCGCGTAGATAATCCGTTGCTTGATCAGGTATGGTTCAGGCTGTATGTTGGCATTGGCAGAGCGAATGATGCGCTAAGACGTGTGAATGAAATCGCTGATGCGGATTATCCTAAAAAGGCGGAGCGCCAGGCAGAACTTCGATTCTTGAGGGGGCACTTTTACTTCCTCGCTAAAATTCTGTTTAAGTATGTTCCTTACCTGGATGAGAACATGGAAAAAACGACCTATAATACGATTTCCAATAGAGCATTATCTGATGCAGAACTCTGGACTAAAATCACGGATGACTTTAGAGCAGCTGCAAACGCATTACCAGAAAATCAGGCAGAATTAGGTAGGGTAAGCAAATTTGCTGCTAAAGCATATTTGGCGAAAGTGTTATTGTATCAGGCTTATGAACAAAGCGAAGACCACCAGGTTACCTCCATTAACGCCTCTAAATTGGAGGAGGTAAACGCACTTGCAGATGAGATCATTGCTTCAGGAAAATATAGCCTGACAACGGATTATGCAAATAACTTCCTGGCTTCAACCCAAAATGGTCCTGAGTCTATCTTTGCAATCCAATATTCAAAAGATGATGGAACGCCGAAAGGCCGACTAGATTATGGGCATGCGCTTAACTATCCAATGAATCAGGAATACGGTTGCTGTGGTTTCAATGTACCCAGTCATGATTTAATTAATGCCTACAAGACTGACCAGAATGGATTGCCACAGTTTTCAACATATAACAACACCGATGTGGCAGCAACGCTTGACTTTAAATCTGAAACGTTTGACCCCCGATTGGATCATACGGTAGCAAAACCTGGAGCACCATATAAATACAAAAGCAACTTTATCTATCAGCGTTCCTGGTCCAGAGCACCTGCTATTTACGATGCATTTGCGAGCATGAAGGAAACGGTACTGCCAGATGATCCCTCGTTTCAAAAAGTTCCGCCCTTCATTGGCAGTTCTAAAAATTGGGAGATTATACGTTATGCTGATGTGTTGCTTTGGAAAGCTGAGGCTCTGATTGAACTAAACAGATCCCTTGAAGCTTTGCCGCTGATTAATCAAATTCGCGCGAGAGCAAATAACAGCAGGAATCTATTGAAAATGGCCGATGGAAGCGCTGTGTCGAACTATAATGTTCAATTATATCAGCCAGGCGTAAACAGCAACTGGACACAAGCAAATGCAAGGGAAGCATTGCGGTTTGAACGCAGGCTCGAGTTTGCAACAGAAGGCTATCACTTCTTTGATCTTGTAAGATGGGGCATTGCTGCACAAACCATGAATGCTTATTTTACCACGGAAAAACAGCGGGTAGCCCACTTGAATGATGCACGTTTCACCAGGGGCCGCGACGAGTACTTTCCAATTCCGCTAAATCAGATAAATTTCAGCGCCGGTCTCTATAAACAAAATAACGGCTGGTAATGCAGCCATTACGAATTTAAAAATATAATTATGAGAAAACTATTTAGCTTCATTGTACTTTTCTGTCTTGCATTAAGTGTCAACACTTTGGCGCAGCAGACCTTCAAAGAGCAACATCGACCACAGTTCCATTTTTCTCCTCCAGCCAATTGGATGAATGATCCAAANNGGGGCCTATGCATTGGGGGCACGCAGTGAGCAAGGATCTTGTGAAATGGCAACACAAGCCTACGGCATTGTTTCCCGACAGTTTGGGGTACATCTTCTCTGGTAGTGCTGTGGTGGATGTAAACAATACTGCTGGTTTTGCAAAGGCGGGACAAACGGCCTTGGTGGCAATCTTTACACACCACAATGCTAAGCTGGAGCATGAGAAGGCCACGAATTACCAGAATCAAAGTCTTGCCTATAGCTTGGATGATGGAGAAACCTGGACTAAGTATGAGGGAAATCCTGTTCTTAAAAACCCAGGTATTGTGGATTTCCGTGATCCAAAGGTGATGTGGTATGAGCCACAAAAGAAATGGATTATGACCTTGGCGACCAAAGACCGAATCACGTTCTACAGTTCGCCGGACTTAAAGGAATGGAACAAAGAAAGCGAATTTGGCGCCGAGATCGGTGCTCATGGTGGCGTATGGGAATGCCCGGACTTATTTCCAATCATGCACAAGGGTAAACAGGTTTGGGTGCTTCTGGTGAGTATCAACCCGGGTGGGCCAAATGGTGGTTCCGCAACGCAATATTTCACCGGAGCTTTTGATGGTAAGACTTTTGTTCCCAAAGTGGAAAAGACTAAGTTCATTGACTACGGCACAGATAATTATGCCGGTGTAACCTGGTCAAACACAGGCGAACGCAAGATTTTCATTGGTTGGATGAATAACTGGCAATATGCGAATGTTGTGCCTACCCAAGGATGGCGTGGCGCTGCAACAATCCCTAGAGATTTGGACATTACTGAAGTTAATGGCGAACATTTTCTAACCTCTCAGCCTTCAAAAGAGCTGGCGACTTTACAGAAAGTTAGTTTTAAGAAGTCTTCTGTAGGCTTTTCGAAGGAGGTGAATCTAAGTGATCATATTAAGAATGCTAATGGTGCATTCAAAATCGATATGACTTTAGATGCTAGCAATGACTTTCAAATTGTTTTAAGCAATAAGGTTGGACAAGAACTCACCATTGGCTTTGACAGTGAACAGCGCACGTATTACATTGATAGAACAAAGTCTGGAAAGTCGGACTTTGAGGCTGGCTTTGCTAAAAAACATACTGCTCCAAGGATTAGCACGAGTAAAGAAATTAAGCTGAGTTTGTTTGCAGATGTTGCCTCTGTGGAACTCTTCGCTGATGATGGATTATCGGTGATGACGGATATATTTTTCCCTGATGAAACGATTAGTAATCTTAAAGTAGTAAGTGGTAAAACCAAGTCGCTTAAGAATGTACTTATAGCTAATATTCAATCCATTCACTAAGCTGTAAAAGCTTCCAATATCCCGAACACATTCTTGTGATGTCTGTTTAAATGCCAATTCATATCCGGCCACTTTGAACAGGCATCACTTGTTTAAGGGTTTGTTTAATACCTGAGGAATGCTAACTTGCCTGCATAAAAACGAATAACATGGCTACTTCAAAAATTACTTATAACGGTGGATTGAGAACCACTTCAGTTCACTTACAGTCGGGCACAGAGATCATTACTGATGCACCTGTAGATAATAAAGGCAAGGGTGAAGCTTTTTCACCAACAGACCTACTGGCAACATCACTGGGCAATTGCATGTTAACCATCATTGGTATTGCTGCCGGAGAACATGGATTTAATATTGATGGCACCACCTGCGAGATCACCAAGATCATGGCAAAAGAAGGCCCGAGAAGGGTAGCAGAAATCGTGGTTGATTTTCAGTTCCCGGAGAATGATTACTCTGATAAGATAAAAACCATCATTGAGCGCTCCGCTCAAACATGTCCGGTTGCATATAGCATACACCCGGACATTACGAAAACGGTAACTTTTAATTATTAATCACTTCAGCAACTTCGTCCGCAGAGATGTCTCCATGGGAGGCATCCAGGATGCAGTTGCCATTTTTGATCAACAAGATCTGAGGTGATTCATGATGTACCTCAAAGGTCTCTGCGATATGTGCAGAAACAGCGCGATAGGCAATCAGGTCCAGGAAATGGAGTGAAACATCTGACGGGATCACATCCCAGTCCATTTCAAATCTCCGTTTTGCCATGGAACTTACCGGGCAACGGGTACTGTGTTTACAAATGAGGCTATAGCCTTCACTTGCTTTGATATCTTCAATCTGTGCGATATCTGTGATTATATTCCACTGCATCGATAAACGTGTTTAATTTAAAGCTGGAAGAGGATTATCCTCTTCTTTTTTTGCCTTCCTTATAGGAACTATAGGCTGGGCAGATCTTGTTTGAACATGCCTGTAACATAGCGGTCGCAAAAAATACGCCAAGCAAGAGTGTTGCAATTTTTCTCATAGGAGGTGGGTTAATGGATTACAAATAGGATTACTTACAACCTACAGGGTAGCAGCCATATGTGCCATTTTAATGGCTGTAATAGCGGCTTCATCGCCTTTATTACCATGTTTGCCACCTGCACGGTCAATGGCCTGCTGCTGGTCATCTGTAGTCAGTACACCAAAGATTACAGGTTTAGCATGTTTTATGCCAACTTGCGTTACGCCATTCGCAACAGCGTCACAAATAAAATCAAAATGGCGGGTTTCGCCCTGGATAACACAACCTAGACAAATTACGGCATCAAGCTCCGGGTGTTTGTTCAACAGGATCTCTGCAGCTCCGCTAAGTTCAAAACTGCCGGGAACCGCTACCGAAAGGATATTGTCTTCTTTGGCACCATAAGCAAGAAGTTTTTCCAACGCCCCGTTATACAGGCTGCCGGTAACCTCTGCATTCCATTCTGCAACGGCAATAGCAAATTTATAAGGACTGGCATCAGGCACAGTAGTATGGGAGAAGTCGGATAGGTTTTTTAATTGTGTAGCCATGGGATAAAGATAAGTATTGCGTATAAAAAAAGGCTAGCATCTTCATGCTAACCTTCAATATTGTTGATTAAGTAAGTTTATTTTACTTGTGCATGAGCACGCGCAATGTAAGAATCAATCATTGCTGCTTCCTCACTTGCAGGATATTCTGTTTTAATTTTAGTGTAACTGTCTTCGGCCGCTTTAAAGTCTTTCAACTGCTCTTGTACCAGTCCTAACTTTTTAAGGAACATTGGAGAAGTAAAGTTGTTACCTGTTTTCTCAGCTGCTTTCTTGTAGTAAGTAGCGGCTTGTTTGTAATCTTTCAACTCGCTGTATGCATCACCCAAAAGACCTAGCGCCAATGGATCAGCTACAGGGCTACCAGTTTCGCTGTATTTGCCCAATGCTTCAGTTGCTCTTTTGTATTCACCTTTGCGTAAATAAATACCGCCTAAGTAAAGGTTAGCAAGGTTAGCAGATTTTGTGTTTTCATACTCATCAGCGATTTTCTCAAATCCAGGATAGCCTGAGTCGCCTTTTAGGGCTTTATTCGCTAAGGAATCAACACCAATAAATTGTTCTGCTTTGTACATTTTTGCAGAAGCCTCTTCCGCTCTGTTCTTCAGATATACATTCTGGTACCAGATGTAGATTGCGATTAACACAACTACTGCACCAGCAATGAACAACAGGCTTTTAGAGTTTTCAAGTAAAAATGATCCCTTTTTTACAGGAGGATTTATTTCGTTTTGTGTTGTAGACATTTTATTTATAAAAAATTAAGGATTGCAAAAATACATTTTTCGATTAAAGTATCAACCCTTTTGCGGTATTTACACAAACTTTAACCTTCTGAAACTGAACTACCCACAAAATAGTTTTGAAAAGTATAACTTTGAACCATACTTATGTGGTTAAAAAACATTACCCTTCTGAACTTCAAGAATTATTCGGATGCTGCTGTTAGTTTTTCAAAGACTGTTAATGCCTTCGTTGGAAACAACGGCGCGGGTAAAACCAACCTGCTTGATGCCATCCACTATCTATGTCTCTGCAAAAGCTACTTCAATCCAATAGATACGCAGCAGATTAAAACAGGACAGGACCTTTTTATGATCCAGGGAGATTTTGACCTTAAGGATAAGAATGAAAAGATCAGCTGCGGGGTAAAAAGGAACCAGAAAAAGCAGTTCAAGCGCAACAAGAAAGAATACGACAAACTTGCAGACCACATCGGACTTTTTCCAGTGGTGATGATTTCACCTTATGATTCCAGTATCATCATGGAGGGGAGTGAAGAACGCCGCAGGTTTATGGATAATGTGATCTCCCAGACAAATGCCCAATATCTGGATGAACTGATCAGTTATAATAAACAGCTCCAAAGCCGGAATGCCTTTCTGAAACAAGTGGCCGCTACCAGGCGCTTCGATCCTGCATTACTGGAGATCTATGATGAGCAGCTTGCATTTTCCGGAAAGAAGATCTTCGAAAAACGCAAGGAATTCATGCTTGATTTCATTCCGCTTTTTAATCAGCACTATCATTTTCTAACCAACGATCGGGAACAGGTACGTCTTGAATATGCTTCGCAGTTAAATGACAGCCCATTTGAAGATTTGTTGCTGCAGTCTATCGAAAAAGATAAAGTGCTGGAACGTACAACCACCGGTATCCATAAAGACGACCTGCTGTTTACCATCAGCGATATGCCATTAAAGAAATTTGGTTCCCAGGGCCAGCAAAAGTCTTTTCTGATTGCGCTGAAGCTGGCACAATACAGTTATCTGCAGAAATATAAAGGCTTTAAGCCGCTGCTGCTGCTGGACGATATCTTTGATAAGCTTGACAACAGCCGCATGCATAAACTTATGGAAATGGTGTCGCACCAGGACTTCGGACAAATCTTCATCACGCACACCGGAAAAGAAAGGGTGCTCAATATTTTCAACAAAATCAATGTTCCCGTAACTTTGTTCGACGTAGACAACGGATCAATCAATCATGCGTAAACCAAACGACATCACCTTAAAAGAAGGCATTGACAAGATGCTTAAAGTTTACCGCCTGAAGAGCAAGCTGGATGAGACCTCCGTTGTGGCACTCTGGCCCGAGGTAATGGGTAAAGCAGTATCAAACCGGACTACACAGATTTATATTGCACATAAAAAGCTTTTTGTGCGCATTGAATCCTCTGTGGTTAAGAATGACTTGCTAATGATCAGAACCGGCATCATTCAAAAGTTAAATGAACGCGCCGGCTCTGAAGTGATAACAGAAATTGTCTTTCTTTAATTTCTGCTACCGCCACCAAATATTTTTCTGATTATCCAGATGATCAATACAACTACTACAACAACCATAATAACGCCGGCCCACATGCCTGCTTTGAAGATACCTTCAATGGCTGAGCAGCTTGCTAATGTAGTAGTGAGGAGCGCTACGAGTGCTAGGGGAAAATATTTTTTCGTCATCATAATGTTTGTTTTTATCTACTAACAACACATTGTAAAAATGGTTTCCCGATAAAATAGTATTATTTAACCTTCAACAGCTCCACCTCAAAGATCAGTGTGCTATAAGGCATAATGTTCTGACCGGCGCCCCGTTCGCCATAAGCAAGCTCATGCGGAACAAAAAAGCGGTAGGTTGAACCTTCATTCATCAACTGTAAACCTTCTGTCCAGCCCTGAATTACACCACTTACATTCAGTTCAACCGGCTCGCGACCTTCATTGCTGTCAAACTGCTTCCCATTCAACAAACGCCCTTTGTAATTTACCAGTACGGATGCATCTGCTGAAGGCTTAGGTCCATTGCCTGCTTTAACCACAAAATATTGCAGTCCACTTGCAGTTGTTTTTACGCCATCCACTTTCTTGTTGTTCTCCAGGAAAGCCCTGCCTTCTTCAATCACGGCTGCAAATTTAGCTTTGCTCTTTTCCATGAACAGCTTGTTTATGGCTTCCTGAGAATCCATACGTTCCAGCATCAGGTCCTTATCTGCAAAAGCGTCTTTCAATCCTTTCAAAAGCAGGTCGTAGTTTAAGCTGGTAATTCCGTTCGACCTTAGCCCTGCGCCCATAGAACTACCAAAGCTATAACTTGCAGAGTCCAGGTTGTTCTTCAAAGTAACTACCGGAGCTGTGGTTTTAGTCACCACTTTAGGAACCGGCTTTTTCACCATCATCGGCTTTTTAGTTTGTGCATTTACACTGATTGCTGCCATGCAGCATGCGAATGCCATAAAGGTCTTTTTCATGTATGTTTAAAGTTCACCATTCAATAGAAATGGACAGTTAAAAAATAAGCACCCTTTGGAGGTGCTCTATTTTATATTTTGATCGCTAAACCGAGATTAGAAACGCTCGTCAGCTGTAAAAAAGAAGTTACCTTCAATTTCAGCATTTTCGTCAGAATCTGATCCATGAACAGCATTTGCATCGATAGATTTTGCATATTTCTGACGGATGGTGCCTGCTTCAGCTTTAGATGGATCAGTTGCGCCGATCAGTTTTCTGAATTCTTCAACAGCATTATCTTTCTCAAGAATCGCAGCAACAATTGGTCCTGAAGACATAAAGCTTACCAGATCAGCATAGAAAGGACGTTCTTTGTGTACTTCATAGAAAGCACCTGCTTTTTCTGCTGTAAGTTTGGTGTATTTCAAAGCAACGATTTTAAATCCTGCAGTAGTGATGTCGTTGATGATCGCACCGATATGTCCGTTTGCTACCGCATCAGGCTTAATCATTGTAAATGTTCTGTTTGTACTCATGGGTTTGTATTTTTTTCCAAAATTACGTTTTAAACAGTAAATATTATAGCTTCAAAATAAATCGACAAAAATTCATCTATTTAATTATTAGCTTTGCAGCTTTAAAATATGCTATCTCTTTCAGAATTAAACGATTTATTGGCTACGCCACAAAAAATTGTCATCACTACCCATCATAAACCCGATGGCGATGCAATGGGTTCTTCACTTGGTTTGTATGCCTATCTGATTCAGAAAGGCCATCACGTAAAAGTGATTACGCCTACAGATTATCCATATTTTCTGCACTGGCTCCCGAACAATTCCGACGTCATTATTTATACCGACAATCAGCAGGATGCAGAGGTTTATGTAACAGAAGCTTCATTGATCTTTTGCCTCGACTTCAACACACTAAGCCGCATCAATGAACTTGGTGAACTGATCCGTGCAGCAGATGGTTATAAGGTTATGATAGATCATCACCTGGAGCCGGAAGACTTTGATGATTTCCGTCACTGGAACATCAATGCCTGTGCTGCAGCACAATTGGTGTACGACTTCATCGTGAACGTATTAAATGATGGTGCGTCGATGACCAAAGACATTGCAACCTGTCTGTACACCGGCATCATGACCGATTCAGGATCGTTCCGTTTCCCTTCGGCCACGTCTACAGTTTACAGCATTGCCGCTGATCTTATTGATCTTGGTGCGGAACACTGGAGAATCCACCAGCAGGTATATGACAATGCTACCGAAAACCGCCTTCGGTTCTTAGGCCATTGTTTAACCAACAAGCTTGAAGTGATACGCGAATTCAATACCGCCATCATCACCGTAACTGCGGAAGAATTGAAAAAGTATAACATCGTTACCGGAGACACAGAAGGTATTGTCAACTATGCCCTTTCTGTAAACGGTATCAAACTGGCAGCTTTCATTATTGAACGCACGGACCGCGTGAAGCTTTCACTGCGTTCTACCGGAGAGTTCCCTGCAAATGAAATCTGCAAAAAGTATTTCAATGGTGGGGGTCACCGCAATGCCGCAGGTGGTGCTTCAGATAAGAGCCTTGAAGAAACTGTGCAAATCTTTAAAGCCTTGCTGAAAGACTATGAACAGCAATTATTAGCTTAGATATTTAATAACCGAATATAAACATGATAACGCGCATAGCGCAGCTTATCGATCAAAAATTAAATCACAATAATGAAACCATCATAAGCCTAAAGCTTAAAGAAACAATCAATAAAAGCTTGTGATGACTTCATAACTTCTAAAAAAAAACAATTTATACTAATGAAAAAAAGTTTAGTAATTCTTTGTGCAGCCGCTCTTGGATTGGGTGCATGTAACAACTACAAGGATGCACCGGGTGGTACAAAGTACATCATCCACAAATCTGAGGATAAAGAAAAAATCAAACCAGGAGATATCGTGAAATTGAACTTCATCCGTAAAAGCGAGAAAGATTCAATCATGAACAGTACTTATGATGTAGAGCAGCCGCAAATCTTCCCTGTAGGCGAAAAAATGTATGCTGGTGACATGAACGACATCCTTACCATGTTTGGAGAAGGCGATAGTGCTACCTTCAAGTTAAACCTGGATACCATGGCAACAAGATCTGGCCAACCTAAACCTCCAGGCACCAAAGATACTTACATGTTGTTCACTGTTAAAGTGGAGAAAGTATTGCCAAAGCCGAAAGCTGAGCCGGATAGTGTTTTCCTTAAGAAAGCACAGGAGTTTTTCGAGAAAGACTACCAGGCATCTGTTGCACAGCGTAAGAGTTCTGAAGAAAGTAAAATCAAGAAATACATCGCTGATAACAATCTGAAGGTTAAAACAACTGCTTCAGGTTTACAATATGTGATCACTGCACCTGGTGATGCACAGCGTGCACAACCAGCTGATACCATGATGATCAATTACACTGGTAAGTTTACGCACAAAAGAACTGATGGTAAACTTAATGTATTTGATACAAGCGTGAAAGCTGATGCAGAAGCTGGTGGTAAACCTAGTGTTCCTGGTATGGAATATGGTCCGCGCCCTTTCCAGTTGGGTAATGCAATCCCTGGATTTGATGAAGGCTTGAAAATGCTGGGTAAAGGTGGAAAAGCTACTTTCATCATTCCTTCAAGACTAGCTTATGGTGAAGCAGGTATGCAAGGTGGTATTCCGCCGTACACACCACTGGTGTTTGAGGTAGAAATGGTGGATATCAAGAAACCATAATGATAAACCTGATTCAGGTTAGACTTATAAAAAAAGGGCGTCCAATCTGGACGCCCTTTTTTTATTTATAATGAGGCTTATGCTAGCCAGATCTGTTCATCATCTTATTTCTAAGATACCTTAAAGCAAGGGTGATCTGATTTTCTACGCTTGGCTTCGATATGCCGAAGGTCTTTGCAATTTCCTGATTGCTGAGGTGATTCACCCTGCTTAAATAGAAGATTTCGCTGCATCTTTTTGGTAATCCATTCAACAGGGTCTTCAGCTCTATCTCAAAATCAGATTGACTGATTTTTTCACTTTCTGTGGCACTCGTCTGGCTTCCCACAGATTCATCATACTGTTCTACATAGGTAATTGGCGNNTACCTTGCCAGCTTTGATGAGCTTAAGCACGTGGTACCTGGTTGTGATGAAAATATAATTCCTGAAATTATTGATGTTGAGGAACTTCCTGCGCTGCCAAAGTGTAACAAACACATCATGAACAACTTCTTCCGCAGTATTTTGATCCTGCGTGTAGTAGACCGCGGTTTTCAACAGCGATGCCCAGTGCCTGTTGTATAACAAGGCAAAAGCACCGGCGTCATCTAAGACTACTTTGTTCCAGAGCTCAAGATCCGATAGGGTATCGTTGTTCATATTTGGTGATTAAAACTACAAATTTTGGTTCATGTAGAACTTACCTATCCACATTTATACAAAATTTTCAAAATGATGTGTGTATCGCGCTTTCAATTACCTCTTTATGGTACAACCAGACTGTATGAACCAGGAAGAATACCTCACACTATACGAAAAATACATTGCCGGACTATGTAGCCCGGAAGAAGAAGAGCAGTTATATGCACATA
This sequence comes from Pedobacter sp. UBA1654, assembly GCA_002320935.1. Taxonomy (GTDB): domain Bacteria; phylum Bacteroidota; class Bacteroidia; order Sphingobacteriales; family Sphingobacteriaceae; genus Pedobacter. The sequence goes on from DCLG01000084.1 coordinate 184,389, forward strand.
CGGATGGCTTTAAGATGCTTGAAAGTGACCTCCAGGGTGCTGATCAAGCCGATTTAAAGTACAAGGATCAGCTGTTTGAAAAGATCAGTCAAACCATTGAAGCTGCAGAACGGCCAAAAACGATACGGCTGGTATGGCTTAAATACGCGGCTATACTGCTTTTAACATTAGCGGCGGGCTATCTATTCATCGACAACAAACAACTGCATCCCGGGCGTTCTAACACACTAAAACAAGCTCATGTAAGTAAAGCATCCATCAAGCCCGGCCGGAACACCGCTACACTCACACTCTCAGACGGTGCCGTATTGGATCTGGAGAACCTGGAAAATGGAACGATCGCCAGTACTGGGGGCACTCAGGTAAAAAAATCAGCTGACGGTTCAATCGTCTACCAGGTAATTGAAGATGATTCCAATCCGGGTGGTCTAAACACCATCGCTGTTCCGGCGGGTGGACAATACCAGGTCATACTGCCAGACGGAACTGCTGTATGGCTAAATGCATTATCGAGTTTAACCTATCCTACGGCCTTCAAAGGTAAAAGCAGGGAAGTAACCTTACGTGGTGAAGCTTATTTTGAGGTTGCCAAAGATCCATCCAGGCCATTCATTGCACGTGTGGATGAGATGAATGTTCGGGTTCTGGGTACCCACTTCAACATCAATGCCTATGATTCCAAGCGCTACAGGACCACGCTGCTGGAAGGTTCAGTACAGGTTAGCAAAGCCCATAAAGCTGCACTGCTTAAACCCGGACAGCAAAGCGTGCTGAACTTTGATAATGAAAGCATCAAAGTTGCTGAGGTAAATATAAATAAGACCGTGGCCTGGAAAAACGGTTATTTCATGTTCCAGGATGATAAAATTAAAGATATCATGGCGCAGATCAGCCGCTGGTATGATGTAGAGGTTGAATTTGAAGGCGCCGTTTCACAAGAGGCTTTTGGAGGTATCTACTCCAGGAATAAAGACATCAATGAATTACTGAAAGGACTTGAACTTACAGGTCTGGTTCGATTTAAGATTGAAGGAAGGAGGATCATTGTTATGTCTTAGCATACCCATTTGAACGGGCCAGATTTGCAACCCGCCTGCGCCTGATGTTAAAGCATCATCAAAATGATCAGGGTCGCACAATGATCGAAAAATCTAAAATCACTAACCAAATGTATAAAAATTTTACTGCATCAAACAGGAGCGAATCCTGTGTTAAGCTTAGAATTTGCCGTATGATGAAGCTGACCTGCGTACTGCTGATCCTGGCAGTTCTACAGGTAAGTGCAAACACTTACGCACAAAAAATAAGCCTCAGGTATAAGGATGCGCCTTTAGAAGATGTACTCCTGAATATCCGGCAGCAAAGCGGGTTTGATTTCCTTTATAGTTCAGACCTGCTTACACAAGCCAGCCCGGTAACAATAAGTTTGAAAGATGCCACCATTGAAGAAGCACTTAAGCTTTGTGTAGCGGGGCAACCTTTCACCTACCAGATTAATCAGAAAACGGTTACCCTAACGCCGATCAAGGTAAGCAAGCAACAAGATCTTACCGTTAGCGGTCGCATCACAGACCGTACAAATCAGGCATTACCTGGCGTAAGTGTACGTGTGAAAGGCGCTAACATCGGCACAATCACCGATCAGGATGGCCGTTTTCGGATCACGGTACCTGCAAGCACAAGTGTACTGGTGTTTTCATACATCGGTTATGAAACGGTGGAAAGAACCGTGAACAATCAACAACAAATCAACTTAACCCTTTCAGAAAACGCACAGGCACTTAGTGATGTCGTAATTGTGGGCTATGGAACACAACGCAGAAGCAGCGTGACCGGTGCTGTAGACCAGATTACCGCAGCAGCTTTGGAAGGTAAACCTGCTATGAATGCTACTCAGGCATTACAGGGTGTTTCCCCGAACTTAGTTGTTCAACAGCGAAGCGCTGAGCCTGGTGCTAACATCAACATCAACGTGCGTGGTGTTGGTACAATGGGAGACAACAGCCCACTGGTTGTAATTGATGGTATCGTTGGTGGAGATATCAACCTGCTTAACCCATCAGATATTCAATCTGTTTCGGT
>DCLG01000084.1:186573-210794 GCA_002320935.1 Pedobacter sp. UBA1654
CATACTTCGAAACGAGGCGAATGTGAATGCCGGACTTACACCCATTTACAGCCCTGAGCAGATCCGGAATTTCCAGTCGCGTGGTGATGAAGAATGGTTCCTGAATTCCATCCTTAAAAATGCATTGCAGCAAAACCATAATGTGAGCCTTTCGGGTGGAAATGGAAATTCTACCTACCTCGTCTCAGTTGGCTACGCCGACCAGAGAAACAACCTGGTTGGGCAGGACTTTGGGTTAAAACGCTACAATTACCGCATCAATATGAATAATGAGTATGGCAAGTTTAAGCTGACCAGCATTCTATCCTATGCGAAAACGCAAATTCACGATCACTCTTCCAGTACCTCTACGCTAATCGTTGATGCAGGTCGGGTCCCATCCATTTTCAGAATGAAAGATGAGCAGGGCCGCTACTTAACCAATGAGGTTTTGGGTGAATTTAACCCACTGGGGGTATTGGAGCAGGGCGGTTACCGGAAATACAACAACGATAACCTGTTTGGTAGCTTGAATGCAGAATATGCAGTGACCGATTACCTGAAGTTGCGTGCTGTTGTTGGGGGTACCTTAACTGCCAATCACTTGTTCGCAAGAACACTTCGGGTAGACTATTTTCCGCAGGGTACATCCGGTGCCGATCGAAATACCAATGACGAGAATGCAAAAAACCTGTTTCTGAATACGCAGTTTTTAGCGGAGTTCAATAAGACCTTTGCACAAAACCATGCCGTTAATGCTTTATTGGGTGTCTCTAATGAGTCTACCAACAATGAAGAAAACAGGATTCACCGGAGGTTTACAGATCCTGAACTTGGAACACCAATTACAGAGACCGTTATTGATCCCGCAAATTCGTACAACACCAATCAGCGTACAAATGAAAGTAGTTTGAATTCACTGTTCGGTAGGGTGGGTTACGCGTTCAGCGATAAATATTATGGACAGTTCGATTTCCGTGTAGACGGTTCATCAAAATTTAGCCAACAGAACCGCTGGGGCTTTTTCCCGGCTGTGTCTGCAGGTTATCGCATCAGTCAGGAAGACTTTATGGAGAACTACCGTCAGAAATTCGGTGATCTGAAAATCCGTGGTTCATACGGTATCCTGGGGAATCAGAATGTCGGTAACTATCAATTCCAGACCACCTACTTCAGCTTTCAGAGTGCTTATGCTTTCAACAATAATGCTGTAAGTGGTACAGGATTTAACTTTGCCAATCCGGATATCAGATGGGAGCGGGCCTCAACATTCAATATTGGTGTTGATGCAACCTTTTTTAAAAACAGCCTTACGGTATCATTAGATTACTTCGACAAGGTTACCCGTGATATTCTTGTACCACCAGTGGTGCCAGGGCTATTTGGAACAGGTCTCCCGGATTTTAATGCGGCAAAAATGCAGAACCGTGGCTGGGAAGCGAGCATCAATTACCGCATCACGGGTGAGCAGTTCAGGCATCAGATCGGACTTAATATCGGCGATTCCAAGAACAAAATTCTTGAATATGGTGGTGAGCGGATCTTGTCGTCAGATGAAATGCAGTTCATCATCCGTGAAGGGCTGCCTTTTAAATCCTATGTGGGTTTAAAAACCGACGGATACTTCCAGAATATAGACGAGGTTAACAGCGGTCCAAAGCCTGAGGGTATTAATGTTGCACCTGGAGACATCCGCTATGTGGACGTAAACAAAGATGGCGTGATCAATGACCGCGACCGTCATGTGTTGGGTAACGCATTTCCGAGATTCACCTTTGGTGTAACCTATGCAGTAAACTTCAAGAACTTCGATGCCAATATCTTCATACAAGGTGTGGGCAGACGTGATGCCTTTATCCGTGGAGAAATGGTAGAACCTTACCATTTCAACTATGGACAGGTGATGTATCAGCATCAGCTCGATTACTGGACACCGGTAAATCAAGATGCCCGCTACCCACGACTAGCAGCAAACGGCAGCCAGTCGAACGCCAATAATTACAGAAGAGGATCAGATGCATATCTATATGATGCTTCTTATGCGCGTTTGAAAAACCTGCAGATCGGTTATTCACTATCAAGCGAAGTGGCCAAAAAGATCGGCATGCAGAAACTTAGGATATATGCCTCAGGACAGAACTTGTTCACATTGTCCAAGCTGAAGTTTTTGGATCCTGAAAACACGGAGTTCGACAACAATTTAAATAATAACGGCGCGAACAGTGCCCGCGCGTATCCAACGCCAATTTATATAGGGATGGGTCTGGATGTAACTTTTTAATCTATCAACATGAAATCTATTAAAAATATTAGCTGGGTTGTACTGCTGTTCCTAACAACAGTCACATCCTGTAAGAAGCTGGATCTCGCACCTATGGACCGCTTCACGGATGTCAACTACTGGACATCCACCGAAAAGGCTACAAGCATTTTGAATACTGCTTACTCACAGATGTTCAACAGCAGCAGGTTCTTTCTGAATGAAGCGCTGTCCGACAATGCATACAACGGCAGGGGAGATAATGAAGGTGTAGCTTCAATCGCTGCGGGTACATATGATGCTTCTCTGGGTAGGGTAAAGAATGAATGGAATGATCATTATGCCGGTATCAAAACCTGTAACCTCTTTTTGGATAACGTGGACAGGGTAGAAAATATGGATGCTGCGCTGAAAGAACGGATGAAAGCTGAAGCCAGATTCCTACGTGCGTTCCAATATTTTCAGTTGATGACCTGGTTTGGCGATGTGCCTTTATTTGCAAAAGACATCAGCCTAGAAGAATCGCTAAGCATTGGCCGGACGCCAAGAGCTGAAGTGCTTGCTTTCATTCTTAGCGAACTGGATGCTGCTGCTGCCGCGCTTCCGGTGAATACTGCTTATCCCGCAAACGATAAAGGCAGAATTACAAAAGGCGCAGCCCTGGGATTGAAAGCCCGCGTATACCTGTATGAAGGCAGGTGGCAGGATGTGGTCACCACTTGTGAGGCCATTATGGGTGGAAATAATGGGAGCTACAGCCTGTTCTCTTCTTATGATGGCTTGTTCAGTCCGCAGAATGAAAACAACCCAGAAGTATTGCTGGACTTTCAGTTCGCACCGGTAAACAGAACATACAATCACCTGTTTGACTTTGTGCCGATTTCCGTTGGCGCAAGACTGAATGCGCTGGCACCTACACAGGAGCTGGTAGACAGTTATCTTATGACCAATGGCCGCGCCATCAACGAGACGGGTTCCGGTTATGATGCTGAGGATCCATATGTAAATCGCGACCCAAGATTAACGTCAACGGTTGTATACCACAATTACAAGTGGACCAGACCTGATGGCACCGTAAAAACCATTTACATCCAGCCCGGAACAGATCCGGAAGCTACAAAGATGGACGAGTATGCTGCCGGAGGTGTGAGTTCCCCAACGGGCTACTACTTGCGCAAATACTATGATCCAACCTCATTGACAAACTTTGTGTCTGGACTAAACCTGATCTTAATCCGCTATGCAGACGTACTATTGATGTATGCTGAAGCCAGGAATGAACTTGGTACAATGGACGAAGGTGTTTGGAACCAAACCATTCGTGCCATACGCAACAGAGCAGGGTTTGTAGAGTCTCTAGCACTTGATTTCAATGCTGCATTGGGGCAAAATGGCCTGAGAACGGTGATCAGAAATGAAAGAAGAACAGAGCTTGCAATGGAAGGACTCCGGATCTTTGACATCAGAAGATGGAAGACTGCAGAGGTTGTGCTTAATGGTTGGGCGCATGGTGCAAAATATGGTCCCGCCTCCATCGACAACGGTTATATCCGTGCAAACCTTAGGGTCTTCGATCCCGGAAAGCATTATCTATGGCCTATTCCAAGAGACGAAAGAAACCTGAATCCAAATCTTCAACAAAATCCAGGCTGGTAAAAAATAAAAACATTCAATATCAAGATCATGAAAAATAAGTTTTCTATAATATTCAAGGCTGCCCTGGTGGTGCTGGCCGTTATTACAGGGTGTAAGAAAGACGACACCCTAAAGAATACCCAGGTGTCGGCGGTAAATACCTTGTTCGCACCTGCAAATGACGCAATGGTTAAACTCGTTCCTAAAGGTGGTTCTACCAGCTTCGAATGGGAGCAGGCGCGTGCCGAAGATGGCGGGGTTGTTATGTATGAGGTTGTGTTTGATAAGGTTGATGGTGATTTTTCAAAACCTTTATACTCCTTTCCATCTGAAGGCAATGGCTTATACAACAGGCTAACTTTGACACATGTTGACATGAACAAAATTGCGGCGAGCGCAGGAATAGAAGCTTTGGCTACAGGAAACCTGAAATGGACTGTGCGTTCTTCGAAAGGCATCAATGTGAAACAAGCTGCTGTAAGCCATACGCTTCAGCTCGAGCGGCCTGCAGGATTTTCTGAAATTCCAGCAGATCTATACTTAACCGGTGCAGCAAGTGAAGGTGGGGCAGATCTTTCAAAAGCGGTACGTTTCAAGAAAACTGCAGAAGGTGTGTTTGAAGTTTATACGGCCATCAGCAATGGCAGCTACCATTTTGTAGACGCAAATACCGGTACACCAACTACTTTCTCGGTGCAGAATGGTACATTAACGACCAACGGCACCATGGAGGCAAGCGGAGGAACGAAAGTAATGCGCATTCGCGTAGACTTCAACAGTGCCGCAGCAAACTTCGCTGAAATTGAATCCTTCGGTGTGTTCTTAAGTGGCGACAATAAAGTCATTTTCAATTTACCTTACACCAGCAATGGATCGTTCAAGGCCGTGGATCAACCTGTAGCTTTCAAGCAAGAAGGCTGGGGAAGAGATGAACGTTACAAGTTGCAGATGAAAGTTAAGGCTGAAGATGGTTCTTCAACCACCGAATGGTTTGGAAGCACCAATAGGGATAATCAGGCACCTACTGCTGCTACACCAGCGGCTTATTTTAACGTTGTTTCTGTTGATAATTCACAGTATGATTTCTCTTTCAAGTTCTACAAAGAAGCAGATAATAAGAACGTTGATGTTGAGGTGCTTTTCCGTGCAGATGGAAACTATACGCATACCGTAACCGTAAAATAGGCTATGAAAAAGATGATAAAATTTATGATTGTGACCGGCGTAATGGCCGGCACAATTGCGGTAGTTTCCTGTAAAAAGAATGTTTTTCCCTTGTATAATGATGAAATCATTATAGTGGATTACAACTACAGTGCCTTAGCCGATTCTGTTCAACAGCAAACCTATACAACATTCCTCGCTGCGAACACAAACTATTTTGTTCAGAATAACCAGGGAAATTCAACCTTCCATTACTGGCCAAATGCACATGTACTTGATGTTATGGTTGATCAGTACTTAAGGACTAAGAATGAGGCATTAGTACCTCGAATGAAAACATTGCTTTTGGGCATTAAAGCAGAAAACAGAGATGTTTTCCCGAACAACTTCTATGATGATATGGGCTGGCTTGCCCTATCAAGTGTAAGAGCTTTTGATGTAACCAAAGATCAGGCTTATCTCGATGCAACAGGAATCCTGTGGGAAGACATGAAGAAGGGCATCTCGGATGTAGCGGGCGGCGGTATGGGCTGGACGAAAGATCGGCCGAACTTCAAAAATCCCCCGGCAAACGGACCTGCCATTATCCTTGCTTCAAGGTTGTACAGGCTACAGCAGAAACCGGAAGATCTGGAAACTGCCAAATCACTGTACGCCTGGTTAAAGGCTACACTGGTAGAGGCGGGAACGTATCGGATCTATGATGGTATAAACTATAACGGCGATGGAGAACTTTCTAAAACCAAGTACACCTACAATTACGGTTTATTCATAGGTGCAGGTCTGGAGTTGTATAGAACGACGGAGGAGCGTGCTTACCTGGATGATGCCATAAAAACCGCCAATGCTGCGATTGCTGATATTGAACTTGCACCAGGTGGGATCTTGAAAGATGAAGGCCAGGGTGATGGTGGATTGTTCAAAGGCATTTTTATCCGGTATCTTACCCTGTTGATTAATGAGCCTGATGTACCGGCTTCAGACCGGGACAAATATGTGCAGTTTATCAAGTTCAATGCGCAGACTTTGTATACCCAAGGTATTAGTCGCCCGGCATTAATGGTAAGTCCTGCCTGGAATAAAGCACCGGGCGCCAGCACAGATCTTACGACGCAGTTAAGTGGGATCATGTTGCTAGAGGCTGCTGCCAGTTTGAAGGACAGTGAAATCCTGAAGTAGAATCGCAAAGAAACGACCAAGAGGATTATAAAACAAAGAGGCCTCTTTGTTTTATAATGAATCGCTATTACTTCGTAATGATTTCTACGTCGCCGCCTTTCAGGAACAGATCATGCGGAATAAAATAGCCCTTGATCGGTTTTCCATTTACCTTTATGGAGGTTATGGCCCGGCCTTTTCCAGGTTTTCTAATGGTGACCAACTTGCCATTACTGCTTCTCCATTTAACCTCATCAAACAGTGGGGCCGTTACAATATACTCGGGGTCTGTGGCAGAAAACGGATAGAAGCCCAGGGAACTGAATACATACCATGCCGACATTTCGCCTGCATCATCCATGCCGCTAAGTGCCAGCCCCTCATCGCCAATGCCATACAAAGTGTTCAAGATGGTATCTAAGATCTTCTGAGATTTCTCAGGTTTACCGATGAAATGGTAGGAAAAAGGTGCTTCATGATCCGGTTGGTTACCATGGCAATATTGACCAATGAAGGTCTCCACGTTTCTGGCAATATGTTTAGGGTTCCATGGTACGGTAAACAAGGAATCAAGCTTTGATTCAAAACCCTTTTCTCCGCCATATAAGGCTATAAGTCCTTTCATATCGTGCGGCGCAAAGAAGGACATTTGCCATGCATTTGCCTCGCGGTACATATATTCATAATATGGGTACTGCGGATCAAAGGGGCTGATCCAATCGCCGTTTGCCAGCCTGCCACGCATAAATCTGGTTGAAGGATCGAACATGTTTTTGTAGTTATTAGACCGGGCCATAAGGATCTTGTAATTCGCGGAGTCGCCGAGTTTCTTTGCCATCTGTGCCAGTGAATAATCATCGTAGGCATATTCAAGTGTCTTAGATACACCAGCATTGGCCTTTGTCTCTACATGGGGGTTCTTGATGTCAGGGTCAGAAATAAAACCCTTCTCGATATATTCAGCAATATGCGGCCTTGCACCCCCCGATACATTGGCATTCTTGAGCAGTATTTCGTAAGTGCCTTTCACGTCGAAATCATCGATGCCCCTCAGGTAAGCACCTGTAATGGAAGAGGCACCATGATCGCCATGGAAGAAGGTGGGAATAAAGCCTGTTTTATCACCTACATCCTTCATGGATTTGATTACATCCAGTGTAACTTTTGGCGAGATCATGCCCAGGAGTACATCCTTATTGCGGTAAGTATCCCATAATGAAGGCTCCGTATAATAATTGTATTCTGCTTTGGCAACATTCTTTTTAGCATCCGTAAATTCACCATTCACATCACTGCGCAATGCGGGCCATAAGAAGGAGCGGTACAGTGAAGAGTACATCATCTGTTTTTGCTTTTCCGTTCCCCCTTTTACCTGTATCGTTGAAAGTAAGGCATCCCAATTCCTGGTCCCTTCCGCAACGATCTGGTTGAAATTCTTTTTGCCGATCTCTGCTTCGAGATTCTGCTTTGCGTTAGCAGTGCTTACGAAAGATATCCCGATCTTCATTTCTACAGGAGCCTTACTGCCGTTTGCCAGATGTACAATGGCATATCCGCTTTGCTTACCCTCTTCCTTTATTTCCAGCTTTTCAACGTTGGTATTCAGCTGTGCATAGAAAAAGATCTTCTCGCCGGTTTGTTGATAACCCTGTACAGCATTATTGCCAACCTGTTCAATGCTCCAGTTCGAGATCCTGTTATTTGCCCTTGCCAAATCAAAAAGAATCTGCCGGTTGCTATTGTCCTTAAATTCATATTTATGATAACCGCTGCGCAAAGTGGAGGTGAGGCTCACGTTAACATTGTAGTCGTCCAGGTAAACCTGGTAAAAGCCTGGAGCTGCACTTTCCCGTTTGTGCGAAAATGTAGAACCAAACTTAAAATCCTTATTCAGGGCAGACAAATTTTTGCCCGGATCGGACAATGGAAGTACAGGAATATTACAGAGGTTCCAATGTCCTTTATTGGTGTGGGTGAAGCTGTAAATTACATTGTCTTCATACTCATAACCTGCACCAGAACCGTACTCCGTCATGGGACTGAGCTGCACCATGGCATTTGGCAATGAACTGCCGGGGAATGTCAATCCAGCCCAGGATCTCCATCCTTCAGGAAGTTCATATCCGAGTATTTTTGGATCGGTCAGTGGTGCCGTTCCGATGAATGTATTTACGTATTTGGTATAGCCGGTACTTTGGCTTTTAGCAGGAACGGATGCACTTAGCATAACCGTGACAGCAAGTACGCTTTTCTGAAAAAGATTCTTCATTTTTTGAATATTAATAAACGAATTGTTGCATGAATTTAGGTGGTAAAATGGATCTGAAAAAACAAGCCATAATTTCTACTTGCTTCTAAGTTCGGCAATTTTGTAACGTACTGAGTATGATAACGGGGAAGTTACGATGCAGTACTTTTAAAGGTACAAAATCTAATTTCATTAATGGCTTATATCGCCGGTTTTTACAAGGGTAGATTTGGTGTTCACCTAAGCTTTATTGGAGTCTTTAACCGAATCGAATAATAAATTATTTTGAAGCATTTTTTTAAATCCTGTAATGGAATAGTAAAGGCAGGTGAAATCCGGCATATTCAGGACCTGAAATTTCTTTTTACGATTACAGGATGACACAGTTTTTCGATCATATTGTGTATGCATAACGGCACCTTAGTGTATTGTGCCTCAAAAGTTGCCTGGTAGAAAAATGCTGCCCTAACCATAAGGATGTCGCTGCAGGATGTCCTCATACATTCCTTAACCGATCTCGCAATGATGTCTTTGTGCCAGGAGATATGGAGCTTACTTCAAGCGAAATCTTTTAATATGAAGTGCGGATAACAGCAAATTCCGTAAATCGATTGTCATGGAATTGTTACTGCCTGTGTTTCGTTTCCTATTGCAGGTCAACAATAATATTTGCTCCTTTGATTTAGTAAAACGTTTTATCTCGCTATGAGGAACTATAATCATAGTTAATCGTATTTCAAAAGATAAGATGTGTGAAACAAAACAAAACCAAATGAAATCTCAGTATGAAAAAAAGCTTTATCAGACTTATTAAGCCAAGTCGTGTGCTGATTGCAGGGAGTGTGATGCTCGGCATGGGGTTGACACATTCTGGCGCCTTGGCTGCAAACATTAGCATTGAGCGTAGTGCCTCGTCTGGACATAAAAAAACGGTAGCAGACATCCAGGTTCAGGGTGTTGTCCGTGATGAAACTGGACAGCCGGTTCCTGGGGTAAGTGTAAAAGTCAAAGGAACAACTACAGTTGTTGCCACCGATGGAAGCGGACGCTTCAGTATTGCCGTACCTGCATCAACATCAGTATTAGTTTTTACCTTTATCGGTTATGACGCTCAGGAAGTAACTGTTGGTAACCGTACAAACATTAACGTAAACCTAAAACCTAGCGCTACAAATTTAGAAGCTGTAGAAGTGGTTGCAGTGGGTTACGGAACGCTCGACAAAAAAGAAATTACATCATCAGTAAGCCATGTGGATGCTTCTGAATTCCGTCAAAGTGGTTCACGAAATCCGCTTGATTTAATTCAGGGAAAAGTTCCGGGACTCGTATTAACCCGGACATCAGGATCTAATCCAAACAGTGGTGTTTCTGTACAATTAAGAGGTGCCATTTCGGTAACCGGTAGTGGAAGTCCCTTGTTCGTAATTGACGGTATTCCTGATGCGAATCCAGATCTTTTACAGCAGGATGATATCGAATCTATTGATGTATTGAAAGATGGTTCGGGTGCTGCAATTTATGGTACTCGCGGTAATGCTGGTGTAATTATTATTACCACTAAGAAAGGAAAAGCAGGACCACCAACTTTCAACTATTCTTCTTATTTCAGAAAAGAATATTTACACAATAAACCCGATTTTTTGAGTCCGGAAGAGTTTCGTGAAAAGATTGCATTAGGTGAAATAAACCAGCAGGATTTTGGAAACAATACAGACTTTTATGATGCGTTAATTAATAAAGACAATTTCTCTCAGAATCACAATTTGTCTTTGTCTGGCGGAACAAACACCAGCAACTATCGGGCAAGTATTAACTATCGGGATCTGCAGGGTATCGCCTTGCAAAATGGAAGAAAAGAATATACCGTTAGATTGAACATTAACCAGAAAGGTTTCAACGATCGCTTAAGTGCTCAATTTAATCTGGCTTCCAACTTCAACAATGCAAATACACTCGGCGGCGGCGGATGGGAGAGCGAGGCTGCTAAAAACCCAACACTAAGCAACTTCAATCCAGATGGCACGTACCGGTATGACTTAAACAGTACCAATGAGTATGCAAGGTTATTTATGGAAACCAACAGACGCAAGCAGCAGACAACTTCTGCTGATGCCAAGTTTGACCTTGATATTATTGAGGGATTGAAAGCATCCGTTTTTGGTTCCGTAACCAGGAATAACAATAATGACGGTTCTTACCGGTTCAAAGACAGCGAAAATTCACTGGAGAACTCAGATTTCCGTGGTGGTGCATATGCTTCGCGGGGAACTGACCTAAACCAGCGCTTTGCTTTAGAGCCAACTTTACAGTTTTCCAGGTTAATTCAGGAGAAACATAGCATTAACTCAGTTGCCGGATATAGCTACCGATATGAAATCAACGAAGGGTCTTCAGCGGCAAACCGGGGCTTCATCAATGATCTATTTCATGAAGATAATCTAGGACAGGGCGCTGCACTGGGTTTAGGAAAGGCCAGCATGAGCAGTTACAAAAATGACAACAGTCTGGTTGCATTTTTTGGGCGTGTTAACTATGCTTTCAATAACAAGTATATGGCACAGTTCATATTGCGAAGAGAAGGATCGTCCAGATTCGGAACGAACAATAAATGGGGTAACTTCCCTGCTGTATCTGCGGGCTGGAATATTTCAGAGGAGGATTTCTTAAAAGATTCGAAGACCATTAACTATTTGAAGTTCAGAATTGGTTATGGTATAACCGGAAATAGTGGGTTTTCAAACAACGCATCAAGGGTAACCCTAGGTGGTGGAGGTAAATATCTTTTCCCTGATGGCAATTATTATGAAACTTACGGGCCAAACAGAAATCCTAATCCTAATTTGAGATGGGAGACCAAACGTGAGCTAAACATTGGTTTAGACTTCCGCATGGTTAATAATAGATTATCTGGTTCCNNTAACCGTACAACCAAAGATCTGTTGGATACCTATACGACGCCACAGCCGCCGTTTGTACAGTCGAGTATTTATGCAAACGTAGGTCAGATCTCTTCTAAAGGTATCGAGCTTGCATTAAGCTATGCGGCCATTAATCGTGAAGATTTCAAATGGAACATGGATGTGACAGCAAGTACTTTGAAGAACGTGATGGACTCCTATTCAGATGAGCAGTTCAAGGTAGATTACAAAACCTTTGGCAGTATCGGAGGAGCAGGCGCTTTGGGTGATGCAATTACAACGTATGAAGGCTCTAGAATTGGTGAGTTCTGGGGTAAAAAATTCGCGGGCTTTACTGAGGATGGCAAATGGTTATTCTACAACAGAAATGGTGAGGCGGTGAGAAACGACAGGATCAATAATTCTAAAGATAAAAATCAGACAGATCTTCAGAACCTGGGTAACGCAGTGCCTAAATACTACGCCTCATGGACCAACAATTTCGCATACAAACAATTTGACTTAAGAATTTTTGTACGCGGAAAATTCGATTACAAGATCCTTAATACAACAGCGCTTACCTATGGTAATAAGACCTGGAGTGGCAACCTGCTAAGGGAAACTTTCACTAAGCACAAGGATATTAAGGATACCTACATGTACTCTGATTACTACCTTGAAAATGGTACGAATATTAAAATCGATGAGATCACATTTGGCTATAATTTCAAATTAAACACAAAGTGGGCTAGAAGCGCCAGGATTTATGCCTCTGGACAGAACCTTGCAACAATCACGGGATATTCCGGAAATGATCCTGATTTTGTTCAGGATACAGGCCTTGGTCCAGGTATCGATAGTCGTGGGGCCTATCCAAGTACACGTTCTTTCTTAGTTGGATTAAATGTTGGATTTTAAGCAATCAAAAAATGAAAAGTAAATCAATTATATACTTAGGCCTTGTGGCTGCGCTAAGCTTTACAAGCTCATGTAAAAAGCAGCTGGAAGAAAATGCATACGATCAGTTATTAACTGATAATTTTTACAACAATAAAACAGAGGTACTTTCAGCGGTATTAAGACCTTATACGCATGCAAATGCCTGGGCTACAGCATCCGGTCATGATGGCTGGTGGAGGCCTTCAGAGCTCTCAGCAGATCAGCTGGCCTGGCCTACGAAAGGTCGCCATGGTGAAGATGGTGGTAAATGGAAACGCCTGCATTATCATACCTGGACCACCGACGAAGGTGGATTGAATAACGCCTGGTCATTGATGTACAATGGTATTGGTTTCTGTAATGATGCCATTAAGAACATCGGTAGCCGCGAGGTTGCTAATATGGGCATCACCGAAGAAGAGAAAGCTTCTTTTCTTGCGGAACTGAAGCTTTTAAGGGCTTTTCACTACCTGAAGCTAATGGACCTTTTCGGTAATATTCCGGTCGTAACCATTCCAGGTGAGCCATTGAAGCCAGAGACTGTGCAAAGGCCAGATGTTTTCAAGTTCATTGAAAAAGAAATTCTGGAGAATGTTGCTGCGGCACCTATACATTCCAAAGCTATGATGGGGCGGATGAGTCAGGCAGGCGCTTACGCAATGCTTGTTGAACTTTACCTGAATGCGGAAGTTTGGACAGGTACACCAAGATGGGATGATTGTATTGCTGCTGCAGACAAACTGATCAATAATCAGGCAGGCGGACAGAACGGTGCAATGGCACTGGATCCGAACATCCTGGATCAGTTTAAGACGGATAATGAACTGTCAAAAGAAGCGATTTTCTCTGTGGCCTATAACTATAGAGTAGCTAATTTTGAACCTAAATTCCCTGACGAGTTCTTTCACTTCAAGCAACGTGAAATCTATGGCGGTGGAAGAAACGGGCACAACGGTATTGTTTTGATTCCTGGTGTTTACACGACCTACGCTGACGCTGATCTTAGAAAAAGTAACTGGCTGCTGGCAGGCCCGCAAGTTAAGTTCCGTGACAGTACTGCAGTCCTTGCCTCTGAAGAGTACAACGGTCAGCAACTGGTATTCGTAGATAACATTCAAAAGAATAAAACAGGTTCTACTGTATCAAATATGAGCGAGGGCGAGGAAAATAGTGGTATACGTTTCAATAAATATAAGCTTGGAAATCAGGAGGAAGGCCATGATGGCACAGAGCCTGATCCGAACTATAACAACACAGACTGGAACATTTACCGATTAACCTGGATCTACTTCGCAAAAGCGGAAGCGATCATGCGTAAAAACGGCGGTATTGCAACCCAGGAAGCTGTTGATTTGATCAATACCTGTAAACAACGTGCTTACACCCCGGAAGCCTGGGCAGAACCAGGTGTTGCTTATACGCCAGCAACTTTAACCCTGGACGAATTGCTTGCAGAAAGAGGTCGTGAGTTTATCTTCGAAGGATTCAGAAGAGATGACCTGATCCGATTCGGTAAATTTACGACTGCCTCGTGGTGGGATCATCAGCCTTCAAATGCAACAAGGGCTTTATATCCAATTCCACAAAGACAACTTGACTTAAATAGTGCCCTGAAACAAAACCCAGGTTACTAATCAATAACCAATATAGTTCCAAGCGGCTGTTCATGTAAAATGGGCAGCCGCTTTTCTTAGTATTCGAAACTAATCCTGATCAGATCCTGATCGGAAACACATAGTGCTCAGATCAAACACACAGGATTTGTGCGGTAGGTGTGTGTGCTATGTGGGTTTGATCTGGGTTTGATCTGGGTTTGATCCGGAACTGGTGCCCCCACTACCGGCCACGATCGGCATCGCTTACTACGTCATCTGAGTTATAATAATTTGTAATATTCTAGCTCAGGGGAGTTGATCCCGACAGATCATATTCTTTCGATTATTTTTATAGATTTGTTTCATGTCCACAAAAGCACTTTCTATAAAAGATATTGCAGCCAAAGCGAATGTTTCCATCACTACTGTCTCGTTCATCCTTAATGGTAAAGCGGTGGAAAGAAATATAAGCAAAGCGGTTATTAAGCGTGTCGAGGAAATTGTTGAAGCCGACGGTTACAAACCCAATCAGATTGCCAGAAGCTTGCGGACAGGGAACTCCCAAATCATAGGCCTTATTGTTGAAGATATCGCCAATCCATTTTTCGCCAGCATCGCACGTTTACTGGAAGACAAAGCCTATAAAAGAGGGTATAAGATCATTTACTCCAGTACTGAGAACCAGGCAGAAAAAACACGTGAGCTGATCAACCTTTTCAAATCCAGACAGGTGGATGCCTACGTCATTGCTCCGGCCGAAGGTGCAGAAAAAGACATCCAGGGAATCATAGATGATGGCAAACCTGTGGTCCTGTTCGACAGGTACCTGCCGGCTTTGGATGTAAACTATGTGGGTGTAGACAACTTTGACGCATCCTACCGTGCCACCAGGCACTTTATGGAAGAAGGAAAGCGCCACTTCGCGCTGGTCACCGTTGAACTTGACATCGAACAGATCAAAGAGCGGGAGGCCGGATTCAAGAAAGCGCTAGCTGAATCCGGCATAGATGAAGAAGCATCCGTCGTGGTTAAAGTGCCTTACGGACATAGCCGCGAGGATACCATTGCGCTACTCGTACAGATGTTTAAAGACGCCCCTAAAATTGATGCCATTCTTTTTGCAACCAACTACCTGGCCATCAGCGGACTGCTTGCCGTTAAGCAAACTGATAAAGTCATCAACAGAGATCTTTCCGTAATCGCTTATGATGATGGAGACATCTTCAAACTGCATACCCCGCAGATCTCCGCACTCGCCCAACCACTGGAGGAAATCGCCGATAACATCATCAGGAATATATTTCAGCAGCTTTCAGCGAAGTCCGAAGTGACGGTTGANNGGACCATTCTTCCTGTAAAACTTATTCTACGATAGGGTAATATAAACTTGTATCCGTTTTTTTACAGGAACTTCTTGCGGTGCTTTTGTGAATAGGCATTATATTGCTTATAATTGGTTTTACTAAATCGTTTTACCAAAGAGTACACCGCCATTTATAAGCATACTTGTATGAGAAGAAGAAATTTTATCAAGAACACCAGCTTGCTGGGTGCAGGAATTTTAGCATCGAAAGTATCTTTCGCAGCAGCCCCTGAATTTCCAGTAGTTCGTGTAGCAGCTTCAGAACGTCACTTCAGAAGTAAAGCTGTAGACGCAGCAATCAAAACCTTTCAGTCTAAAGTTAAGAACCCTGAATTAACATGGTTGTTCGAGAACTGCTTTCCAAATACACTGGATACCACCGTGTATTACAAAGAAGAACAAGGCCGTCCGGATACTTACGTAATTACCGGAGATATTGATGCCATGTGGCTGCGTGACAGCTCGGCACAGGTTTGGCCGTACCTTCAGTTTGTAAATGAAGATAAACCTTTGAAAAACCTGATTGCTGGGGTGATCAATCACCAGACAAAAAGCATTCTTAAAGATCCTTATGCCAATGCTTTTTACGGCGATCCGCAGAGNNAAAACCGATCATACCAATATGCTTCCTGGCGTACATGAGCGCAAATGGGAGATTGATTCCCTTTGTTACCCTATTCGCCTTGCTTTCCACTATTGGAAAAAAACCGGTGATAAAGCACCATTTGATGCAGCCTGGAAACAGTCTATCGCTACGATCTTAAAAACCTTCAAAGAGCAGCAAAGAAAAGAGGATAGAGGACCTTATCGTTTCCAACGTCAGACACAACATCCTACTGATAGTTTGCCAATGGGCGGCTATGGTTTCCCGGTTAAACCTGTCGGACTAATCGTATCTTCATTCAGACCGAGTGATGATGCTACCATTTTCCCTTTCCTGATCCCTTCTAACTTTTTCGCTGTTGTTTCCTTAAAACAAGCTGCAGAAATGGTTGTGGCATTACATAACGACAATGCACTATCAACCGAGTTGTTGGCGCTTGCGAAAGAAGTTGAAGCTGCTATTCAACAACATGGTGTGGTTACGCATCCAAAATATGGTAAGATCTATGCCTTCGAAGTAGATGGTTTTGGTGGTGCTTATATGATGGATGATTCCAACGTACCAAGCTTACTGTCGCTGCCATACCTTGGTGCTGTCGACAAGAATGACCCAATTTATCAGAACACCCGTAAGTTTGTGCTTTCGGCAGATAACCCATACTATTTCATCGGTAAAGCTGGTGAAGGTATTGGTGGACCACACGCGGGTCAGGACATGATCTGGCCAATGAGTCTTAGTATCCGTGCTTTAACATCAGAAGATAAAGACGAAATCAAATATTGTATAGAAACGCTGCGTAAAACACATGGTGGCAAAGGTTTTATGCATGAGTCTTTCCATAAAGACGATCCGAAAAACTTTACCAGAGCATGGTTTGCATGGTCAAATACCTTATTCGGAGAGCTGTTGTGGAGAACTTATAACCAATCGCCTGAACTACTAAAAGCATAAACGCAAGCGGAAATTAGAACAATATAATAGAATATGATTGCATTAGGCATTGATATAGGCGGCTCGCACATAACCGCAGCCAAGGTAGACCTGGAAAGTAGGAGTATCATAGCGGGAACAACATCGCGAACGGCGGTAGACGCTAACCTAAATGCAGAAGAGTTATTAAATACCTGGTGTGGAATGATCGAAGGTGTTTATGCTGAGACAGACCGGTCGGCAGCATACATTGGCATCGCCATGCCAGGTCCCTTTGACTATGAAGCAGGCATTTCACTGATCAAGGATCAGCCAAAGTTCAGAAATCTGTATCAGATCAATGTTAAAAATGAACTGGCCAAACGTCTGAACCTGGAGCCGGCAAACATCAGGTTTATAAATGATGCAGCCAGCTTTTTACAGGGTGAGGTTTTTGGCGGTGCAGCCAGAGACAGGCAGAAGGTTATTGGCCTGACACTCGGTACAGGATTGGGAGCTTCCTTTTGTGCAGATGGTGTAGCTGTTGATGCAGCACTTTGGAATTCTCCTTTTAAGGAGGGTATTGCGGAAGATTATCTTTCTACCCGCTGGTTTCTCAGCCGGTATGAAGCACTTACCGGAAAGCAGGTTTCCGGCGTAAAGGCGCTTACCGATATGAGTACCGATGAAGCCGTTAAACAACAGATCTTTGAGGAGTTTGGTAAACACCTGGCGGAGTTTTTAGTGCCTTTTTTGGATCAGGAGCAGCCAGATACGATTGTCTTGGGTGGTAATATATCCAATGCACATCCGCTTTTTATGCCTGCATTACTAGAGCAGTTGAATGTAGCCTCCAGACCGGCCGTGATCAAGATTGCAGAGTTGCAGGAAGATGCATCGCTGATCGGTGCAGCAAGTTGCTGGCAATCTCTGGTACAGGCAAGCTAAATGATAAATGAAACCCTAATATAAATCGAGATGAGAAAAATATTTACAGCATTGCTGTTACTGGGTGCCAGTTTTGCCCAGGCGCAAACCATGGGTAAGATAAGCAACCCGGTGGATTATGTGAATCCTTTGATGGGTACACAATCAAAACCTTCCCTGTCTAATGGGAACACCTATCCGGCAGTTGCCGTACCATGGGGTATGAACTTCTGGACGCCGCAAACCGGTAAGATGGGTGATGGCTGGATCTATACTTACGATGCAGACAAGATCCGCGGATTTAAGCAAACACACCAACCATCCCCATGGATGAACGATTACGGACAGTTTGCCATTATGCCGGTAACGGGTAAGTTAAGATTTGACCAGGATGAACGTGCCAGCTGGTTCAGTCATAAGGCAGAGAAATCTACACCGTATTACTACAGTGTTTATCTTGCAGATTCGGATGTAACCACTGAGATTACACCAACTGAGCGGGCGGCACAGTTCCGTTTCACATTTCCTAAAACGGATAGTGCTTATGTAGTGATTGATGCTTTAGATAAAGGATCCTACATCAAGATCATTCCTGCGGAAAGAAAGATTATCGGATACACCAAGAAATTTGCAAGGGGGCCACTGCCTGACAACTTCAAGAACTACTTTGTTATGTATTTTGACAAAGATTTTAAGCTGTCAAAAACCTGGAGCAAAAAGGATCTTAAAGAAGGTCTGGAGATCGAAAGTGATCACGTAGGTGCAATTGTTGGTTTTAACACCAAAAAAGGTGAACAGGTGGTTGCCAGAGTGGCATCTTCTTTCATNNGGTTGCAAGAATCGCTTCTTCATTCATCAGCTTTGAGCAGGCAGACATCAGTCTGAAGCGTGAGCTTGCAAACGATAACTTCGATGCCACTAAGGAAAAAGCAAAAGCAATCTGGAACAAAACCCTGAGCAGAATAAGTGTTGAAGGTGGTACCGTTGATCAGACCCGTACCTTTTACTCAACTTTGTACCGCACTGTTTTCTTCCCGAACAAGCTATATGAAATTGATGCAAACAATAAGATCGTGCACTGGAGCCCATACAATGGTAAAGTGCTTCCTGGGTACATGTTTGCAGGTACCGGCTTCTGGGATACCTTCCGTGCATTATATCCCTTCCTGAACCTGGTTTATCCTTCCATCAACAAAGAGATGCAGGAAGGCCTGATCAATGATTACAAAGAAGGTGGTTGGTTGCCTGAATGGAGCAGCCCGGCATATGCCAACATCATGGTTGGTAACAACTCTGCTTCTGTAGTAAGTGATGCTTACATCAAAGGTCTGCGTGGTTACGATATTGAAATCCTTTGGGAAGCCTTAAAGAAAGGCGCTAACAATACTGGTCCCATGGCCGCTGTTGGTCGTGACGGTGTGAAGTTCTACAATGAACTTGGCTATGTACCATTCGATGCAGGTTTTCATGAGAATGCGGCAAAGACTTTGGAATATGCATATGACGATTTCGCCATCTATAACTTAGGTCGTGCTTTAGGTAAACCTGAAAGTGAAATCGGTATCTACGCAAAGCGCAGCATGAACTACAAAAACCTGTTCGACCCGTCATCTGGTTTGATGCGTGGTAAAAACAAGGACGGAAGCTTCCAATCGCCATTCAGTCCATTTAAATGGGGTGGTGCTTTTACCGAAGGTAACAGCTGGCACTATACCTGGTCCGTGTTCCATGACGTAGCCGGATTATCAAAGCTGATGGGTGGAAAAGACAAGTTTGTCATGAAACTGGATTCAGTGTTTTCGTTACCACCAATTTTTGATGAAAGTGCCTACGGTGGTGTGATCCACGAGATCCGCGAAATGCAGATTGCAAACATGGGTCAGTATGCACACGGTAATCAGCCGATCCAACACATGATCTACCTGTACAACTATGGTGGTGCACCATGGAAGACGCAGTATTGGGTTAGAGAAACGATGAACAGAATGTACTCGGCAACACCTGATGGCTATTGCGGCGATGAGGATAATGGTCAGACATCTGCATGGTATGTATTCTCATCCATGGGCTTCTATCCGGTAACACCTGCTGTAAATGAATACGTACTCGGTGCGCCATTATTCAAAAAGGTGACTTTAAACCTGGAGAATGGCAAAACGATCGTGATCAATGCGCCTAAGAACAGCGATGAAAATCGATATGTAAATGCTTTGAAGATCAATGGTAAACCTTATTCGAAAAACTGGTTAAACCACATGGACCTTCAAAAAGGTGCGGTGCTCGATTTCGATATGAGCGCAACACCAAACAAGAAAAGAGGAACGAACGAAGCAGATTTCCCTTATTCTTTCTCCACAGAAAACACACACAAATAGCATGTAATACCTGAATCATTTTTATGGTGAATGGCAGAGGGCCCTGAAAAGGGGCCCTCTTTTTTTGTTAGCTTTGTTTCATGCTTTTAACAGATACGCATACCCATTTATATTATGAGACGGATGAAGCAAAGCAGGCGGCACTGCTTCAGCGTTGTTTTGACCAGGGCATACACCGCTTGTTTCTGCCCAATGTGGATGTGGCTTCCATTAGCCGCATTGATGAACTGGTAAGCAGATATCCTGAAAACTGCTTTGCCATGTCTGGCTTACACCCTTGTGATGTACGCGAGGATTATGCTGCGATTCTAACCGAGATCAAAGCCAGCATCCCTTCCCGTAAAATTTACGCTATTGGCGAGATTGGTATTGACCTTCATTGGGATAAAAGCACCTTGAAGTTTCAGCAGGAAGCCTTTGCCATTCAGATTGGCTGGGCCAAGGAAATGGGATTGCCAATTGTGATCCATTGCCGTGAGGCTTTTGATGAGGTGTTTGAAGTGCTGGAGCAGCATAGAGATGAAAAGCTATTCGGTATTTTGCATTGTTTTACAGGTAACCTGGAACAGGCACGACGCTGTATAGACCTGGGTTTTTACCTGGGGATTGGGGGCGTACTGACCTACAAAAAGGCCGGCCTTGACCTGGTACTATATGATGTCCCTTTAGAGCATGTGGTATTGGAAACTGACAGTCCGTACCTTGCGCCGGTGCCTTTTCGTGGCAAGCCGAACGAAAGCAGTTACCTGATCCATATTGCGAAGAAAGTAGCGGAAATTTACCAGCTTACTGTAGAAGAAGTTGCTGAAATCACGACGGCAAATTCGCGTAAAATATTTAACGTTTAATAGCAGATGACGAAGATCCTGATCATCTATACCGGTGGTACCATCGGGATGGTTAATGACCCGCACAAGGGTACACTCATCCCTTTCGATTTTGGACAGATCCAGCAGAATGTGCCGGAACTGGCAAGGCTAAATTACGACCTTGAGGTCCATTCCTTTGATCCGATCCTGGACTCATCCAATATGGATGCGCAGGTATGGATAGAACTGGCCCGCATCATTGAGAAGAACTACAATGCCTTTGACGGCTTTGTGATTTTGCATGGTTCAGATACAATGGCATACACGGCCTCCGCATTGAGTTTTATGCTGGAGAACCTTTCTAAACCCGTGGTGCTGACTGGCTCACAATTGCCGATCGGAGAGATCCGGACAGATGCAAAGGAGAACCTGATCACGGCGCTGGAAATTGCTGCAACCAGGAAGAATGGTGCGGCGAGGGTTCCGGAGGTATGTATCTATTTCGACTTCCAGTTGTTTAGAGGCAATCGCTCCATCAAATATGACTCGGATAAGTTTGAGGCATTTCAGTCGCCGAACTATCCAATACTTGCTGAAGCCGGTGTACACCTTACCTTTTTCAATAACTACATTCAGAAACCATCCAAAGCAGCGTTTCGTGTAAACGATAAGCTGAACACCAATATTGGTGTGTTGAAGTTGTATCCCGGGATCAGCAAGGCCGCTGTAGAGGCGATCACCACATCATCACTGGATGCCATTGTGCTGGAAACATTTGGAGCAGGTAATACCAGCACGGCCCCCTGGTTTCTGAATTGTTTGCAGGAAGCTGCAGATCAGGGTAAGATTATCGTTGATATCTCCCAGTGCCAGGCCGGTTCTGTAGAGCTGGGTAAATACGAGACCAGCAGGAAACTGCAGCAGATGGGGATCCTGAGTGGTTATGACATGACCTTTGAGGCCACCATTACCAAGTTGATGTTTTTACTGGCGAAGGACCTGGAGCGATCGGAACTAAGCGCAATGATGGAACAAAACTTAAGGGGTGAATTAAGCCGGACAAGTGTGATCTAAATCACATGCTGTGAAGCAGAATTACCTTAATTTGAATACAAATAATACGCTATGAACGATTCAGGTCCGGCTTGGAAAAGCAACCTGGATTTTAGCAAAACAATATACAATGATGAAGATTGAACAAATTTATACCGGTTGCCTTGCAGAAGCAGCGTACTACATTGAAAGCAATGGAGAGGCTGCTATTCTAGATCCCCTGCGGGAAGTTGATGCTTACTTGCAACGTGCAGAAAAGGACAAGGCAAAGATCAAGTATATTTTTGAAACGCATTTTCATGCGGACTTTGTGTCCGGGCATGTTGATCTTGCATTGCGTGCAGATGCCAGCATTGTTTATGGACCTACCGCAGAGACAAACTTTAAGGCACATGTGGCCCGGGATGGCGAAGTGTTCCAGATCGGAGCGATAACCATTACTGTACTCCATACGCCTGGACATACGCCGGAATCAACCACTTACCTGTTGAAAGATGCTTCTGGTAAACCATACTGCATCTTTACCGGCGACACCTTATTTATTGGCGATGTAGGCAGGCCGGATCTGGCGCAGCAAGGGGAGCTTACTGCAGCGGATATGGCGGGAACACTATATGACTCTCTACATTCGAAGATCCTGGTATTGCCGGATGATGTACTGGTGTATCCAGCGCATGGCGCAGGATCAGCTTGTGGTAAGAATATGAGCAAAGAGACCTTTGATACATTGGGAAATCAGAAGCAGCTGAACTATGCGCTTAAAGCACCGGACCGCGACACCTTTATCCGTGAGGTAATTGATGGTATTTTACCGCCGCCACAATATTTTGCAAAGAATGCTGCAATAAATAAGCAGGGCTATGCACGTTTTGAAGAGGTAATGGAAAAAGGTTTGAAGGCATTAGCGCCGGAAGTGTTCGAACTGATGGCGAATGAAACTGATGCCCTGGTATTGGATGTACGCGATCCGCAGGTCTTTGCGCAGGGATTTATTCCGTCTTCCATTAACATCGGCTTAGGTGGACAATTTGCGCCATGGGTAGGGAGTCTGATTACGGACCTGCAGCAGCCGATTCTGTTGGTGACAGAAGCCGGCCGGGAAGAAGAAGCAATTACGCGTTTAAGCCGGGTAGGTTATGATAATACGATTGGATATCTGGAAGGCGGCATGGATGCCTGGAAGGCGAGCGGTCGTGGTGTAGATACGATTGTTTCCATATCAGCCACTGCTTTTGAAAACATGGTCTCGAAAAACCCGGAACTCATTGTGCTGGATGTAAGGAAGCCTGGGGAGTACGAGTCGGAACATCTTGAAATGACATTGGCACGGCCATTGGATTACATCAATGAATGGACGGGGGAGATTAAACCCGGTCAGCAGTACTATATACACTGCGCAGGTGGCTACCGATCTATGATTGCAGCGTCTATCCTTAAAGCAAGAGGTGTAGCTGATGTGATTGATGTTGCAGGCGGCTATGGCGCATTAAAAAATACAGGCCTAAAACGGACAGACTTTGCTTGTCCTTCGAAAGCCATGAACAGCTAAAACATATGGTAGATTACGATGTCCTGATTATAGGTGCCGGTCCGATAGGGATGGCATGTGCGATAGAAGCGAAGAAAGCGGGCTTGAGTTATGTTATTGTGGAGAAGGGAGCGCTGGTGAACAGTATTTATAATTATCCGGTGTTAATGACTTTCTTTTCGACTTCTCAGCGACTGGAGATCGGCGATGTACCTTTTGTAAGCATCAATCCAAAACCTAACCGGAATGAAGCGGTAGAATATTATCGCCGGGTGGCGGAAAAGTTCTCGCTGAACATCCATTTGTATGAAAGGGTGGACAGTGTCCGGAAAGCTGAGGATGGATTGTTTGACGTGCAGACTGCCAAGCGGCAGTATAGAGCCAGGTATGTGATCGTCTCCACCGGGTTCTATGATGTGCCGCTCATGATGAACATCCCGGGCGAGGAGCTGCCGAAAGTTACACACTATTATAAAGATCCGCATCAGTATGCTTTTCAGCGTGTGGTGGTGGTAGGCGCAAACAACTCCGCGATTGATGCGGCACTGGAAACATACCGTAAGGGTGCGCAGGTGACGCTGGTTATCCGTGGACAGGAAATTGGTTCTTATGTGAAATACTGGGTGCGCCCGGATATTGAGAACAGGATCAAGGAGGGCGAGATCAACGTTTACTACGGATCTACTTTGACATCGATTGAACCGGATACGGTGCATATCAATACGCCGGAAGGTGAGGTCGTGCTGGAAAACGACTTCGTGATTGCGACCACCGGCTA
>DCLG01000084.1:210835-211237 GCA_002320935.1 Pedobacter sp. UBA1654
CTTGAACTTTCGGGCGATACCGCAAACTGTCCGGTCTACAATCCGGAGACCATGGAAAGCAGTACACCTGGCTTTTACCTTGCGGGTGTGGTCTGTGGCGGTATGGACACCCACAAGTGGTTTATTGAAAACTCGAGGGTGCATGCGGTTCAGATTTTTGACCACATCAAGCGCCTGCAATCCTGATATCTGCAATTTAAAGCTGCATATAAAGGATTTTAGTTAAGTTTGCACAAATATTTCAAGACCTGAATGCCAGGAATAAATCAAATCAAACAACCCATAGCAGCGGACATTAGTGCCTTTGAAGAGAAATTCAAGGCTTCAATGCATAGTGACGCCCCGCTTTTAGATCGGATTACCCATTACATCGTAAAGCGAAAAGGGAAGCAGATCAGGCCT
>DCLG01000084.1:211271-240047 GCA_002320935.1 Pedobacter sp. UBA1654
CTGGTGCATGATGATGTGGTAGATAACGCTTATGAACGTAGGGGTTTCTTTTCAATCAATGCTTTATGGAAGAATAAGATCGCTGTACTGGTGGGTGATTACCTGCTGGCTAAGGGACTGTTGCTTTCCGTGAACAACAATGAATTCCGGTTACTGCAGATCGTTTCAGAAGCGGTAAAGCAGATGAGCGAAGGGGAGTTGCTGCAGATCGAGAAGGTCAGGAAAATGGATATCAGTGAAAGTCTGTACTTCGATGTGATCCGTCAGAAGACAGCTTCGCTAATTGCCTCATGCTGCGCCTGTGGTGCGGCCTCAGCAGGTGCTGATGAGGAGACAATTGAAAAAATGCGATTATTTGGTGAAAAAGTGGGTATTGCCTTTCAGATAAAAGATGATACTTTTGACTTCGGAACCGACAATGTAGGGAAACCTCTGGGCATTGACATTAAAGAAAAGAAAGTGACACTACCGCTGATCTATGCACTGAACCGTGCAGATCGTTCAGAAAAGAAGCGGATCATCAACCTGGTTAAGAATCATCAGGAAGATCCGAAGAAGATTGCGGAGATCATTGACTTTGTAAATGCTAAAGAAGGGGTGCATTATGCGAATCAGAAAATGCTGGAATACCAGCAGGAAGCCTTCGATATCTTATATACCTTTGAAGAAGGTGAGGCCCGTACCGGTCTGGAACAACTGGTTCGCTATACTACAGAGCGAAAAAAATAACCGCCTTTATGGACCATGCATAACATCAATATAAAAGAACTTGCTAAGTCGTTAAATATTTCCACTTCTACAGTTTCAAGAGCGTTCAGAGATAACAGCGATATTAACAAGGCGACCAAGGAACGCATTCTGGCCAAAGCAAGAGAGTTAAACTACCAGCCGAATCATTATGCCAGCAATTTGCGGGAGCAGCGCAGCAAGACGATCGCGGTAATTGTACCCGAACTTGCCAACAACTTCTTCTCTCAGGCGATCCATGGTATTGAACGCATTGCAAGGGAAAAAGGCTACCACATCCTGATCTTCGCCACTGAAGACAATTATGACAAAGAGGTTTCGTTCATCCGTCACTTACACAATGGCAGGGCAGATGGGATCATCATGTCCGTTTCCGGGGAAGCGAATGACCATACCTATCTGGATGAACTGGCAGAAAAACGCCTGCCGCTGGTGTTTTTCGACAGGGTCTATGAAGATATTATTACCCCACGGGTTATCACCAACGACTACAACAGCAGCTTTTCCGCTACGCGGCACCTGATCAAACAGGGTTGTGAACAAATAGCTTACCTGGTGATCAACAAAAACCTGTCGATCGGTAAGACCAGGATGCAAGGCTACCTGGATGCACTGGAGGAGTTTAAAATTCCTTACGATGAAAAGCTGGTGATTGATTGCACGAACAGCTACCGGAAGAATAATACCATCCTGAAGAACATGCTGACAAAGGTTAAACCTGATGGTGTATTTACTTCGGTAGAGCGTCTGGCATTTGCCACCTATTATGCCTGTTATGACCTGAACATCTCCATTCCCAAGGATTTGAAGGTAATTGGCTTCTCCAGTCTGGAGATTGCGCCATTACTGAACCCATCACTTACGACCATTACCCAACCTGCTACAAAGATCGGAATTGAGGCTGCTTTGCTGTTGTTCAAGATGCTTGAAGAGCCAGGGACGGTAGACCTGAAATGCAAGATTGTGCTGGACTCAAAACTAGTGAAAAGGAACTCCACGGGATGTTAATTTTTCATTAAGAAATCAGGCCTTTTCAGGTTAACAAAAATCAAAATTTACGAGCTGTCCAACCCAAAATACGCAGAATTCTGAGGTACGGAATCAGGATAGTTCGCTCGTCTTTCATTTTCTTCGGGAACGATCCCGGTAACGTTCCCGAAATTTCTCGCGCATTTATCTTAGTGTACGTTTGACACCATCTATTGAGCTTTTCAATTTTAACTTATTGATTATGAGTTATATGTGTTGTGGTTTGTGCGATTTTAAAATTTGACAAATAATATATATGAGCAAATTTTCTCGGTTTTAACGTATAAAATATTGTGTAAAAATAATTTGTAGTATAAAATTTTGAATTATGAACCTGGATTGTAAATTTACCTCGATTGTATACACACTAAGTGTTAACTAAATATATCACCATAAAAACGAGTTCAAAATATGAAAGTATTTTACGTCATGAAGTCTTGCTTACTGTTGCTGTTTCTATTTGCGGCAGTTACGGTACAAGCACAAACCGGTACACTTTCCGGTAAAGTTTTAGATGAAACCGGTCAGGGTTTACCTGGTGCCTCCGTTCAGATCAAAAGCCTGAACAAAAGCACTTCGACAGATCCGGATGGTAATTTCAAAATCACCGGATTGGCAAATGGAGCGGTTACCATTACGGTAAGCTACATTGGCTACACGCCATACGACATGGCGGTAACAATATCCGGAAATACAACAACAACTGTTAACCTGAAGCCTGATGCACAGAACCTGAATGAGGTTGTGGTAATCGGTTATGGTACTGCTGAAAAGAAGAACCTTACTGGTTCAATCACCACAGTAGGTGCGAAGGATTTCCAGAAAGGTACAGTTACGACACCTGAGCAATTGATTCAGGGTAAAGTAGCAGGTGTGAACATCGTGAACAACGGTGGTACGCCAGGGGGTGGTAGCGTGATCCGTATCCGTGGTGGTGCATCATTAAACGCCAGCAATGATCCATTGATCGTTATTGATGGGGTGCCATTAAGTGGTAACTCTATTGGAAATGCTGCAAACCCATTAGCATTGATCAACCCGAATGACATTGAAACCTTCACCGTACTAAAAGATGCGAATGCAACTGCAATCTACGGTTCAAGAGCTTCTAATGGTGTTATCTTGATTACCACCAAAAAAGGTGGTTCTGGAGCACCGGAAATCAACTTTGTGACCAACAACTCTATTGCGACTGTTGCCAAGAAAGTAGATGTGCTATCAGCAGATCAAATCCGTGAGTATGTTAATGCAAATGGAAATGCTGCGCAGAGAGCTTTGTTGGGTACTGCAAACACCGACTGGCAGGATGAGATCTATCAGAATGCCTTTACCACTGATAACAACTTAAGTGTTGCAGGTAAATTCCAGGGTGTGCCTTACCGCGTATCTGGGGGGTACCTTGATCAGCAAGGAACTGTAATTTTAGATCGATTAAAACGTGCTACTGGTGCAATTACCGTGAGCCCTTCTTTATTTGATAACCACTTAAAGATTGATTTAAACTTAAAAGGATCTTTAACCGACAGCCGTTTTGCAAACACTGGTGCTATTGGTGCAGCTATTCAATTCGACCCAACGCAACCAGTTCATGCAGACAATCAATTTGGAAACTACTTCGAATGGACACAAGGTGCAGTGCCAAATCCAAACGCACCAAGAAATCCAGTTGCATTGCTTCATTTGAATAACAATAACGGTAAAACCGAAAGAAGTATTGGTAATATCCGTATGGATTACTCATTTCATTTCTTGCCTGAGTTACACGCAAACCTGAATGTGGGATATGATGTGTCTAAGGGTTATGGAAGAATCAGTGTTCCTGCATTTGCCGCACAATCGTTTGCGACTGAAGGATCGAGATCTCAGTCATTAAACGGCGAAACCAACAAGATTGCTGAATTTTACTTAAACTATGCAAAGAATGTTGGTTCAAGCCGTATAGATGCAACTGCGGGTTACGGTTTCTATGACAATGCGACTACTGTTTACAATTTTCCAACTTATCGTTCAACAGGCGTCGTTCAGACGGTACCAGTATTCCCTTTTGCAGTTGAGCAAAACAAATTGCTTTCATACTATGGAAGGTTAGTATATACCTTGAATGATAAATACATCTTATCCGGTACCATGCGTGCGGATGCTTCATCAAAGTTTGCAGAAGATAACCGTTGGGGCTATTTCCCATCTGTTGGTTTAACCTGGAGAGTGATCGGTGAAAATTTCTTAAAGGAAAGCAAAGTACTTTCTGACCTAAAACTTAGATTGAGCTACGGTCAGACTGGTAACAAAGATGGTATCGGTAACTACGATTACCTGGCTAAATACTATGCAAACAGCAATACTGGTCAATATCGTTTAGGAAATGACTACTATAACTACTACACCCCAGCTGCGTATGACCCAGATTTGAGATGGGAAACTACGACTACTTATAACGCAGGTATCGACTATGGCTTCCTTGGTGGAAGAATCTCCGGTACTGTTGATGCATATTACAAGGAGACGAAAGATTTGTTGAGTACTATCAATATTCCGGTAGGTACCAACTTCAGCAACTTGTTAACTACGAACGTAGGTAACATGGAGGTAAAGGGTATTGAAGCAAGCGTTAACTTCGCTGCAATACAGTCGGAGAACCTTACCTGGGACTTCGGATTTAACATAGCTTACAACAAGAGAAAGGTAACCAACTTAACGCTTAATCCAGATCCGGCTTCTAAAATTGGCGCGGTTAATGGAAACGTTGCAGGTGGTACCGGTACAACTTTAAGGTACAATGCGGTTAATCAAATGCCGGGTGCATTCTTTGTTTATCAGCAGGTATATGATGCAAATGGTCTTCCATTGGAAGGCGTTTACGCAGACCGCAATGAAGATGGTGTGATTAACACTGACGATCAATACTTCTACCAGTCACCTGATCCACGTCTTACTTTAGGCTTCAACACGGCGGTAAACTATAAAAAGTGGTCGTTGAGCACGGTATTGAGAGCAAACTTTGGCAACTACGTTTATGATAACATCAGCTCAAACTTCGGTGTAAGAAGCAATATTTTAAGCCCTAGCCGTATCATTAACAACACCGGTGCAGATTTCCTTAACACTGGCTTTACACAAGTTCAATACCTAAGTGATTATTACATAAAAAATGCTTCGTTCCTGAAAATGGATAACGTAGGACTGTCTTACAACTTTGGCAAACTTTCAGAAAACAGGAACACTACTTTGCGTATATCTGCAAACGTTCAGAATGTTTTCGTGATCAGTGATTACAATGGTATTGACCCTGAGTTGCCTACAGGTATTGATTACAATTTATATCCAAGACCAAGAACGTACACTTTAGGTTTAAATGTTGGTTTTTAATTAGAAATTACAAATGAAAAAATTACATAAAATAGCTTTGGTGTCAGGGGTGTTCCTGATGTCAATGAATGCCTGCAAGAAAGAAGACTTCAACTTAACGCCTACGAATGATGTAACTGCAACAGAGGTTTACAATTCCCCTCAAGGCTACAAGAATGCACTTGCGAAACTATACGCAGGTTACGGCCTGACCAGTGCACAAGGATCTGACGCCAGTGATATCGGTGGATTAGATGCCGGTTTCGCAGATTTCCTGAGACTCTACTGGACTGCACAGGAATTAACCACAGATGAAGCTGTGTGTTCATGGGGTGATGTTGGTATTCCGGAGCTGGATAATTCTACATGGTCAACGGATAACGTTTTCCTGAGAGGACTTTATTCAAGAAGTATGATCCACATTACTTTTATAAATGAGTTCTTACGGGAGAGTACACCTGAGAAATTAGCAGGACGTGGTATTACCGGTGAGGATGCGGCAAATATACAAAGATACCGTGCTGAAGGACGCTTCCTAAGAGCATTCCAGTACTGGGTGCTGATGGACAACTTCGGTAATCCACCATTTGTCACAGAGGCTGATGCGATCGGTAAAGTTGCGCCAAAGCAAATTTCAAGAGCGGAGCTATTTAAGTTTGTAGAATCTGAGTTGCTTGCAATCGAGAATGATTTAGCGGAGCCACGTACCAATGAATATGGTCGTGCAGATAAAGGCGCAAACTGGGCATTACTAGCAAGATTATACCTGAATGCAGAAGTATATGCTGGCACTCCAAAATACACGGAAGCCATTACTTACTCAAGTAAAGTAATAAACGGTGGTTACGCTTTGAAAGCAAACTATAAAGATCTCTTTAATGTAGCGAATGAGACCAATAATCCAGAAACCATATTATCCATTAACTATGATGGATTCAGAGGAACAAACTTTGGCGGTACTACATTCCTGATCAACGCGGCTGTAAACCCTGATATGAACCCAGCATCCTTTGGTATTCCAAACGGCGGATGGGGTGGTAACAGAACCCGTCAGAATCTTCCTGCCTTGTTTCCAGACACGAAAGGAACTTTAGATAAAAGAGGCGAGTTTTTCGGAAACAAACCAACTGTAGATGATATCGCTGTATTTACTGACGGTTTAGCCGTTACCAAATTCAAAAACGTAGATGCACAAGGAAACCCTGCACCATCTTTAAATGGTACATTCAGCTCAGTAGATTTTCCATTGTTCCGTCTTGCTGAACAATATCTGATCTACGGAGAGGCAGTATCACGTGGTGGTACTGGCGGAAGCATTACACAAGCGATCGCGTTTGTTAATGAACTGCGTACCCGTGCGTATGGTAATCCATCTGGAAACGTAACCAATGTATCTACAAACTTCTTCATCGACGAACGTGCGAGAGAATTATACTGGGAAGGTCACCGTCGTACAGACCTTGTACGTTACGGCAGGTTCACTGGTGGCAATTACTTATGGCCATTTAAAGGTGGCGTGAAGTCTGGGCGAGCAATTGAGGAAACCCGTAATATCTATCCGATCCCTGCTGCAGATTTAATTGCAAATCCAAACTTAGTTCAGAACCCAGGTTATTAATCATAAGATCTTTAAAAACATGAAAGCAAATATTTTAAAATCCGTTGCCATGGGCCTTATGGTACTGTCGCTATGGTCTTGTAAAAAGGATGAGGATAGAATCATATCCGAGGTCAGTCCGGCGGGTACTTTGGCGGCATCTGCGACCAGCGTAGACTTAAACCTTGCAGCTGGTGAAGCAACTGCAGTAACCTTTACTTTTCCTGCAGCAAGCGTTACAGGGTACCAAATTCCGGTAACCAGCACGCTGCAGTTCGACCTTAAAGGGAACAACTTTACAACTGCGAAAGAAACTGTATTAACAACTACCACTTACAGTGCTACCGTAGCGGAGTTGAATAAAATGATGTTGAGCCTGGGCGCAACCATCGGCGTACCAGCAGAAATGGAAGTACGTTTAAAATCAGCACCAGCAGCAAACGCGGCAACATACTCCAACATGATTACCATTAGCGGAACACCTTACCTGGCATCTGCATGGGTTTATGTTCCAGGTGCATACCATGGCTGGGGTTTTGACAGCGTAGACAGTTTGGTTTCCATTACTGGAAACGGCATCTATGAAGGTCTGATTAATATACCTGCTGATCAGCTTACATTCAAGATCACACCTAAGAAAGCATGGGATCTAGCTTATGGAGATGGTGGCGGCGATGCACTTAGCACAACCGGAGGAGACTTAACTGCAGGAACACCTGGATTGAAGAAGATCACGGTAGACCTGAACAACAGTACCTACAAGATCGTAGCTGCAGATTCATGGGGACTAATCGGTGATGCTACACCAGCTGGCTGGGATAATGACACCGATCTGAAGTTCATCAATGATGGAAGTGGACTTTGGAAGTTAACAGTAGCCCTGAAAGTTGGCGAAATCAAATTCAGAATGAACGATGCCTGGGAAGTTAACCTTGGTGGCGCAGATGGCAAGCTATCTGATGGTGGTGATAACATCAAAATTGCTGAAGCCGGTAACTACACGATCACCCTTGATCCGGTAGAAAAAACATATACACTCGTTAAAAACTAACATACCTGCCCTGCAAATGGATCCATTTGCAGGGCTTATTTTCATCAATCAGCGCTCATTACACACGAATTAAACACTAATAAAACTGCTAAATGAGAAATCTTTTTACCTCCTTACTTTTAGTCGCTTCGCTCCAGGTCTTTGCTCAAACTCCTAAACTGGAAAGGGTAGAACCAATGTCATGGTGGGTTGGCATGCACAATCCCAAACTACAGCTGCTGGTACACGGCGATCAAATTGCCAATTCAACAGTTCAGCTTACCTATCAAGGTGTGTCGCTGGTTAAAGTAAATAAGGTAGAAAACCCGAATTACCTGTTCCTGGATCTGGAAATCAGTCCGGAAGCAAAAGCAGGAAAGTTCCCCATTACGTTTACACAAAAAGGAAAGAAAAACCTTACCTATACTTATGAGCTGAAAAACCGGGATAAAACTCCTGGAAGAATTCAGCCGGTTACCAGTAAAGATCTTATTTACCTGCTGATGCCAGACCGTTTCGCCAATGGCGATACATCTAACGATGTGGTTAAAGGCCTGCAGGAAACCGCATTAAACAGAGACTCCATGTATTACCGCCATGGAGGCGATATCCAGGGTGTAATGAACCACCTGGATTATTTCAAAGAACTTGGCGCAACTGCCATCTGGATGACTCCGGAAATTAAAAATGACATGAAGCAAGCCTCTTACCATGGCTATGCTGCTACCGATAACTACAAGATTGATCCGCGTTATGGCACAAATGAGCTATACAAAGCTTACGTGGAAAAAGCACACGCAAATGGATTAAAAGTTATTAAAGATATTGTACACAATCACATTGGTACCGGTCACTATACTTACAAGGATATTCCGATGAAGGACTGGTTGAACCAATGGCCAACATATACACAAACCAACTACCGCGACCAGCCGGTAATGGACATCCATGCATCTGAGGCAGATAAAAAGCGTATGCTTGATGGCTGGTTCGTACCAACCATGCCTGACCTGAACCACAGAAACCCATACGTTCAGAACTATCTTACCCAGAACCACATCTGGTGGATCGAATATGCAGGTATTGATGGATTAAGATTAGATACCTACCCGTACAACGATGGCGATTACATGGCTGACTGGGCACTAAAAATTAAAGCTGAATTCCCGACGCTATCCGTTTTTGGAGAGACCCTGGTAAATTCAGCAGCTGCGCAATCTTACTTCACCGGCGGCAATACGAGTAATCGCGGTATGGACACCAATCTGCCAGGGATTACCGACGCAGTATTGAAAGACGCCATCTATGAAGCCCTAAACGGTAAACCAGGATGGACCGACGGTATCTTCCGTTTATATGCAACATTAGCACAAGACTTCCTTTATAAAGACCCGTCAAGCAATGTTGTCTTCATGGACAACCATGACATGAGTAGATTCTACTCTATGGTGAATGAGGATTTTAATAAATACAAAACTGGAATGGCAATTCTGCTAACCGTTCGTGGTATTCCACAGATCTATTACGGAACAGAGATCCTGATGAAGAACTATTCCAATCCGGATGGCCTGGTAAGATCTGACTTTCCGGGTGGCTGGAAAGGCGATAAGGTAAATAAGTTTACTAAAGCCGGCAGAACAGAAAATGAAAACCTGGCCTTCGATTTCATGAGTAAACTTGCGAACTACCGTAAAGAGAGCGCTGCATTGACAACCGGTAAAATGATGCAGTTTATTCCTGAAGATGGTNNTATTTCAGATATGCGGAAGACAATAAAAAAACGGTGATGGTGATTGTGAATTCAGAAGACAAAGCAAAAGAGCTGAACACAGCTAGATTCGCGGAGCGTATTTTACAGGCAACCACGGCTACCAATATCATTACAGGAGAGAAAATCAATAACATTAACACCATAAATATTCCTGCCAGCAATACACTGGTATTAGAACTTAACTAATGAATACCAATACCGATAAAATAGGATGCCTTTTCGATCTTGATGGCGTCCTGGTAGATACCGCTGTATACCATTACAAAGCCTGGAAGGCACTTGCAAACCGTCTTGGGTTTGACTTTACAGAAGCACAAAATGAACACCTGAAAGGGGTGAACAGAATGCGTTCGCTGGACATGATTCTCAATTGGGGTAAGGTGACTAAAAGCGAAGCCGAAATGCTTGAACTTGCAGCAGGTAAAAATGCAGAATACGTTGAGATGATCAGCAAAATGACCGCAGCAGAAGTGCTGCCTGGCACATTGCAATTGCTGGATCAACTGAAAGCCGCAGGCATTAAGATAGCTCTGGGTTCTGCAAGTAAGAACTCCGGACTCATCCTGGAAAGAACAAACCTTGCACATTATTTTGACGCCATCATTGATGGAAATCATGTGAATGCTTCAAAGCCCGACCCCGAGGTTTTCCTCAAAGGAGCAGAAGCGCTTGGCCTTGAGCCCGCGAACTGCATCGTGTTTGAAGATGCACAGGCAGGTGTACAAGCAGCCATAAATGGCGGAATGAAGGTCGTAGGCGTGGGGCAACAGAACAATCTTGAAGGCGCCAACCTGGTGATTAAAGACCTTTCGGAGATCTCCGTATCCCAAATCATTGACCTAGTAAATGAAAGATTTTAGTCAGAAATGAAAAATTATATCAAACCAAACGAGTGGAACATAGTAGAGGAAGGTTTTGATCCTCATTTAAATAAAATCTCTGAAAGCTTATTCAGCATCGGAAACGGAAGAATGGGCCAACGAGCCAATTTCGAAGAAACGTATACCGGTGATACCCTGCAGGGCAATTATGTTGCAGGTGTATATTATCCTGATAAAACCCGCGTAGGCTGGTGGAAAAATGGTTACCCGGATTACTTCGCTAAAGTACTGAACGCTGCAAACTGGATCGGTATCGCGATTGAAGCTGATGNNAATACTGCTAAGGTTAGCAACTTCAAACGTGTTTTGAACATGAAAGAAGGTTACCTTCAACGTTCATTCACCGCAGAATTACCTTCAGGGAAGGTGCTAAGCGTTGTGTCTAAAAGGTTCTGCAGCATTGCTGATGATGAACTTGCTGCCATCCGCTACGAGCTGGTTGCAGAGAACTTCAGCGGCAAGCTCACCATCACTTCTTCAATTGATGGTGATGTAAAAAACCAGGACTCCAATTACGATGAAAAGTTCTGGGAAGAAGTTAACAAAGGTTTCCAAAACGATATTGCATACATCACTTTAAGAACCAAGAAGACAAACTTCGAAGTTTGTACGGCATCAAATACCCAGGTTTACCTGAATAACGAATTGCAGAACAGCCAAGCGGAAGCGGTTGAAAGAGAAAAATACATCGCATCAACGCTTAACGTATCAGTTAAACAGGGTGAGCAGGTTACCATCTATAAATACGCGTCAAACGTATCTTCACAGAACTACGACAAAGCGGAACTACAGAAAGCCGCAATTGCTGCGGTAGACCGTGCAGTGGCTGCGGGCTATGACCAATTGTTTGAAGCACAGGTTTCCGCCTGGGCAAACAAATGGGAAGAAGGCGATATTCTGATTGAAGGTGACGTTGCTGCACAACAGGCTATCCGCTTTAATATTTTCCAGTTGAACCAGACCTATACCGGTAAAGATGCAAGATTAAACATCGGACCTAAAGGCTTCACCGGCGAGAAATATGGTGGTTCTACCTACTGGGATACCGAGGCATACTGCATACCTTTCTACCTGGCTACAGCGCCACAAGAGGTTGCAAAAAACCTGTTGGTTTACCGTCACAATCAACTGCAGAAAGCGATCGAAAATGCGGAAAAGTTAGGCTTCAAAGACGGTGCTGCATTGTACCCGATGGTGACCATGAATGGTGAGGAGTGCCACAACGAGTGGGAGATCACTTTCGAAGAGATCCACAGGAACGGTGCAATTGCTTTCGCCATTTATAACTACATCCGTTATACCGGAGATGCAAGTTACCTGGCATCACACGGATTGGAAGTGCTTATCGGCATCGCCAGATTCTGGAAACAACGTGTAAACTGGAGCGCCGAAAAGAACAAGTATGTCATTCTTGGTGTAACCGGTCCGAATGAATACGAGAACAACATCAACAACAACTGGTATACCAACAAACTTGCTGCATGGTGCCTGCGTTACGCGAAGGAAGCTGCGGAAGCTGTTAAAGATCAGGATGCATCGAGATATGAGGCAATCCTTTCACGGGTAAACTTCGACAGCAAAGAGTTCCAGGACTGGACCAGCATTGCAGATCAGATGTACTATCCATACGATGAAAAAGAAGGTGTATTCTTGCAACAGGACGGCTATATGGACAAAGAGCAAATGCTCGTAGTTGATCTACCAGCTGAAGAACGTCCCCTGAACCAGAAGTGGAGCTGGGACAGAATCTTAAGATCATGCTTCATCAAACAGGCAGATGTGCTGCAAGGCATGTACTTCTTTGAAGATGAATTTGACATTGAGACCCTGAAGCGTAACTTCAAATTCTATGAATCACGTACCGTACATGAAAGCTCGCTATCCCCATGCGTACACAGTATTCTTGCTGCGCGTTTGAGCGATGAGGAGAAGGCTTATGAGTTTTACCTGCGTACGGCACGTTTAGATCTTGATGATTATAATAACGATACGGAAGACGGATTGCACATCACTTCTATGGCAGGTACCTGGATGAGTATTGTTGAAGGTTTTGCGGGTATGAAAGTGCGCGACAACCAGCTTCAGTTTAATCCATTCTTACCAAGCCAGTGGAAATCATTCTCCTTTAANNCGGCTTCAGGGGTACGCAACTGAAGATCAGAATCAGCGCTTCTGAAATCTCGATCACAAATAACAACGCGGAAACAGTTGCGGTAAGCGTATTTAATGAGACGTCTGATATCGCGCAGGGCGAGAAAACGATATCTTTAAAAGCATTGAGCCTGTGAGAAAATTAAAATATCTAGTACTTATGACAATGATGTCTGCAACTGGTTTTGAAAGTGCCGTGGCACAGCAGAACGACAAACTGATGATCTATCAAATGTTGCCAAGGTNNTTTGGCAACACCAAATCTCAGAATATCCCGTATGGCACCATTGAACAGAATGGTAGCGGGAAGTTCAATGACATCAATCAAAAAGCAATCAGTGGCATCAAAGAAATGGGTATTACCCATGTTTGGTACACTGGTATTATTGCGCATGCAAGTTTAACGGATTACAGTAAATATGGTATTCCAACAGCAGACGCTGATGTGGTAAAGGGCCGTGCAGGTTCTCCATACGCTATTCGTGATTACTATGACGTAGATCCTGATCTCGCTGTGGATGTAAAAAACCGCATGAAGGAGTTTGAAGCATTAATTGAGCGCACGCACAAAAACGGCTTGAAAGTGATCATCGACTTTGTGCCGAACCATGTTGCCAGAAGTTATGAGTCGAAAGCTAAACCTGCAAAGGTCATTGACTTCGGTGCGGAAGATGATAAAACGGTCGCGTACCACCCGCGTAACGACTACTACTATGTGCCAGGCAAAGATTTTGTAGCACCGACAGACACGATACTTAACGACGGCCTTGCTGATCTTAAAGACGGCCGGTTGCAGGACAGCCCTGCAAAAGCAACAGGAAACAATGTATTCTCTGAAGCGCCAAGTAAAAACGACTGGTATGAAACCGTGAAGCTAAATTATGGTGTGGATTACCAGAACAACAATAAAACGCACTTTGACCCAATTCCACCGGTATGGACCAAAATGCGGGATATGCTGGTTTACTGGAGTAATAAAGGTGTAGACGGTTTTCGTTGTGATGTTGCCGAGATGGTACCTGTAGAATTCTGGAACTGGGTGATCCCGGAACTGAAGAAAGTTAAACCTTCATTGGTGTTCATTGGCGAAGCTTATGACCCTACAGCTTACGAAACTTATCTTTCCAAAGGTAAGTTCGATTACCTGTATGATAAAGTGGGCCTTTACGATGGTCTTAAGCGGTTAATGCGCAATGAAGACCATGCAAAGGTTGCAGACATAGATCATGTGTGGCAGGTTGAAAGCGCGAATTTTGGCAACAAGATGCTGCGTTTCCTGGAGAACCACGATGAAGAGCGTATTGCTTCCAAAGCATTCGCTAGTAATCCATGGTTAGCCGTTCCGGCGATGGTTGTATCGGCGACGCTATCAGGTGGCCCGGTGATGTTATACGCTGGACAGGAGATGGGCGAAAAAGCAGATGGTGTATCCGGGTTTAGCGGCGACGATGGCCGTACCACAATTTTCGATTATTGGGGTGTACCTGCTTTACAGCAATGGGTAAATGGTGGTAAGTATGACGGTGCGAAGTTGAATGACGAGCAGAAAGCCCTAAGAGCATTCTACAGCAAACTGTTCAAAATTGCC
Organism: Pedobacter sp. UBA1654; assembly: GCA_002320935.1. Classification (GTDB taxonomy): domain Bacteria; phylum Bacteroidota; class Bacteroidia; order Sphingobacteriales; family Sphingobacteriaceae; genus Pedobacter. The sequence goes on from DCLG01000084.1 coordinate 225,411, forward strand.
GGCAAGTCTGACGCCATTATCAATGGTAAGCACTATAACTTCCCAATGGAAAACAACCGTGCATATGCTTATTTCAGATATACCGCAACAGAGCGAATGCTGATCGTCGTAAACTTTGACCGCGAGAACAGCCTGGAGCGTGAGATCAGTATTCCTGCTGAGGTATTATCGGGTGCAAAGCCTGGTACCGCGAAGGAATTGCTAAATGACGCCGCAGTTCAAGTTAAAGATCAAACCATCAGCCTGAAGGTAGGTCCTTCTGCTGCACAAATCATAAAATTCTAATTCACTATATGGAACAGGTTAGCCAAAAACAAGTATCCTCAAAACCCCGCTTAAGTAAACTTCAGATATTCAATATGAGTATGGGCTTCTTCGGAATACAGTTCGGTTTTGCTTTGCAGAACGGAAATGCTTCCAGGATTCTCCAGACCTTCGGTGCGGATGTTGAGCATTTATCTTTGTTTTGGCTAGCCGCGCCATTAACCGGTATGATCGTGCAACCGATCATAGGTCATTATAGCGACCGCACCTGGAACAGGTTCGGCAGAAGGAGACCTTACTTTATGATCGGCGCCATCCTTACGGCAATCGCACTGATCCTGATGCCCAACTCGGCGGTACTTGCCGGACTCCTCCCGCCAATTATTATTGGTGCAGGTATGCTGATNNATTGCCGGACTAATGCCGCCAATCATCATAGGGGCGAGTATGCTGATGATTATGGATGCTTCCATCAATGTTGCTATGGAACCATTCCGCGCCCTGGTAGGGGATAAGCTGCCCGAAAGTCAGCGCAGTTACGGATTTTCTACCCAGACCTTTCTGATTGGTGCCGGGGCAATTACCGGTTCCTGGTTGCCATATATCCTGTCGGAATACACAGGAGTCTCCAAAGTAGCTGCCGAAGGGCAAATTCCAGACAACGTGATCTACTCCTTCTATGTAGGCGCCGCCGTGTTGATCGCAACGATCATGTGGACGGTTGTTACAACGACTGAATACGCTCCGGAAGAGATGGAGAAATTCCATAATACGCCCGTAGAAGAAGACAAACCCGGCCTGATGGCGATCTTTAAGGATTTCGCGAACATGCCCTTGACCATGAAGCAATTGGGTATTGTACAATTCTTCTCCTGGTTCGCCTTGTTTTCCATGTGGGTATTTACTACGCCCGCTGTTGCTCAGCACATCTATAAAGTTATGCCTGGCGACACCACTTCAGCGCAATTTGCAGATGCAGCGAACTGGGTTGCTTTCCTTTTTGGTATTTACAACGGTATTTCCGCGGTTTATGCACTTGTGCTCCCATGGATTGCAGATAAAACCAGCCGTAAGATTGCGCATGCCTTTTCATTAGTTTGTGGTGGTGTTGGACTGTTGTCCATCTACTTTATCACCAATCCAGATCATTTGATCTATTCTATGATCGGTATTGGATTGGCCTGGGGTAGTATCCTTTCTATGCCTTATGCAATCCTTTCAAGCTCTATTCCTGCGCGCAAAATGGGGGTTTACATGGGTATCTTCAACTTCTTCATAACCATGCCGCAGATTGTTAACGGATTTTTCGGCGGTATGATCGTTAAACGATTTTATAATGGCGAGGCGATCTATGCAATTGTTTTAGCTGGAATATTCATGATTTTAGGCGCAATCTCCGTCTTGTACATACAGAACAATAAAGAAAAAGCTTAGTGAAAAAACTTTCCTGTCTGCTGCTTATCCTATGGATAACGGTTTCCGCGTGCCGTAAAAATAATCCTGAGGAGCAGGCTACCGGCCCTGAAACAGTGCCGGTTAGTACCCCGACAGGTTTAATTTCAACTTCAAAAGATTTCCCCACGGCTGATGATACCTTCGAGCTGATATTTGATGCAGCTAAAGGAAATCAAGGTCTGCAAGGGATAAACCAGGACATCTACCTCTATGCTGGCCTGATTACAGACAAGAGTACAGGCCCGGGCGACTGGAAGTATGTAAAAAGTTCTTCCTTTAATACTGCCGATGCTGCTGCGAAAATGACGGCAAGCGGTCCGGATAAATACAAGATCAGCATCAATCCACGGACATTCTTCGGGCTTCCTGCATCGGAAAAGGTCCTGAAACTGGTGATGCTTTTTAGAACAGCCGATGGTGAGGCAGTAGCCAGGAATACCGACGGCTCTGATATCTACCTGCCAATTTACGAAGCCGGCAAGCTGGGGGTGAAGATCACTTCACCGGAATTGAATTTCAATTATCAACCTTCCCCGGTGGTTAATGTCGCTGTTGTTGGTTCAGAAGTGCATATCTCGGCAGCAGCTTCTGCGGCGGCCGATCTCAAATTAATGCTCAACGGTGAAAGCTTTGCAACTGCTGTCAACGCCACAAGCATCGCCGGTAAGGTGAAGGTCATCAAGAACGGTGTTCAGCAGATCGTAATTGAAGGTAATGGTGCAGGGGGAAAAGCAATAGCATCCATTCAGCTGATTGCGACGGCAGAAGCCCAGGTGGCTGAATTGCCTGCGCAAGCTAAAGAAGGTGTCGTGTTTTTAAACGGCGGCAGTTCGGCAATACTGACTTTAACCGCACCAGAGAAAAACAGCGTTTATGTAATTGGAAGTTTCAATAACTGGAGCGTCGATGCCGCGCAGCAGATGAAAAAGACACCAGATGGCAGGAAGTGGTGGATCCAGATTGATCAGCTTGATGCGAATCAGTCCTATACCTACCAGTATTTGGTTGATGGCGCCTTGAAGGTTGCGGATCCATATTCAGAAGCGTTACTGGACCCTGATAATGATCAGTATCTATCTTCAAGCCAGCTTTCAGCGCTACCTGTGTATCCGGCAGGTCAAACAGGTATTGTAAGTGTAATGCAGGCCAACAAGCCAGGTCATACCTATAAGAATAATGCGTTCAGAAGGCCAGAAAAGAACAAGTTGGTGATCTATGAGCTACATCTTAGAGATTTTCTGAAGAGTAATAACTACAACACGCTAACAGATACACTTAACTACCTGAGCCGTCTTGGCGTGAATGCCATTGAGTTGATGCCGGTAAACGAGTTTGAAGGTAATTCCAGCTGGGGTTATAATCCTTCCTTTTACTTTGCACCCGATAAATATTACGGCAGCAAGGCCATGCTGCAACGCTTTATAGATGAGTGCCACGGCAGAGGCATAGCCGTTATTCTGGATATGGTGCTAAACCATTCCTTTGGTCAATCGCCAATGGTACAATTGTATTTCGACCGCGCAACCAACAAACCTGCGGCAAACAGTCCATGGTTTAACGCTGATCCAACACACCCATTTAACGTAGGCTACGACTTTAATCACGAAAGTGCAGCGACCAAAAGCTTTGTAAAGAATGTGTTGCGCTTTTGGATGGAGGAATATAAAGTTGATGGCTTTCGCTTTGACTTATCAAAAGGTTTTACGCAAAAGAACTCGGGCAGCTCAGACGCTGCGGTCAATGCCTGGAGCGCCTACGATGCTGGTCGGATTGCCATCTGGAATGAATACAACGACTACATCAAAAGTGTAGATGCGAATAACTTCTATGTAATCCTGGAACATTTTGCTGCGGATAACGAGGAAAAGGAGCTTGCAGATAAAGGCATGATGTTGTGGAATAACCTGAATGGTAGCTTCAATCAGGCAATAATGGGCTACGTCGATACATCTGATTTCTCAAGAGGCTTTTTCGGAACCCATGGCTTTAGCAGGTCCGACAATCTGATCAGCTATATGCAGAGCCATGATGAGGAAAGAACCATGTTCAAGAACCTTTCTTATGGTAATATTTCTGGTAATTATTCGGTTAAAGACTTGAATACTGCTTTAAAAAGAGAAGAACTTGCAGCTGCATTTTTCTTCGCCATTCCGGGCCCGAAGATGCTATGGCAGTTTCAGGAGCTGGGCTACGATGTAAGTATTGACGCAAACGGGCGTACAGGAGAAAAACCTGTTTACTGGAACTACTACCAGCAACCCGCAAGAAAAACATTGTATAATGCCTACGCTAAATTCATCAATCTGAAAACCAGGAATGCTATATTCAATACAAGTAATGTGCAGTTTGGAGTAGCAGGCGGTGTGAAGTACATCAAACTTAAGGATGGTGATAATGTCGTGGTGGTTGTGGGGAACTTCGATGTTAGCAGTAAACAAGCAAATGTCGACTTTGGCGCCGCGGGCTTGTGGTACGAGGCAGGCAGCACGCAGACCTTAAATCTAAGCAGCGGCAATTATACTCAAACGCTCGCACCTGGTGAATACCACATCTACAGCAAACGTGCTTTAATCAACTAAAAATTAGCTAATCAGCATGTCAGTGTTATGTTTTAAATAAAATGTCTATTTTTACAGTCCGCTTATGGAACAGATAAAAACGTCATTTGATTTCGAAAAACCAATTGCTGAACTGGTTCAGCAAATCGAAAAAGTAAAACAGGTTTCTGAAAAAACGAAGGTAGATATGTCTGCTACGCTCAGAGAACTGGAAGAGAAGCTGGATGTTACCACAAGAGCTACCTATACCAATCTTTCAGGATGGCAGAAGGTACAGATGTCCCGACATGCAGAACGCCCCCAAACCCTCGATTATATAAACATGATCTGTGAAGATTTCATTGAACTTCATGGAGATCGTACGGTGAAGGACGATAAAGCAATTATCGGAGGCTTTGCTACCATCGCCGGACAAACCGTGATGATTATCGGGCACCAGAAAGGAAAGAACACCAAGGAGCGCCAGTACAGGAACTTTGGTATGGCCAATCCTGAAGGTTACAGGAAAGCACTGCGTTTGATGCGTCTTGCAGAAAAGTTCAATAAACCCGTAATTTCTTTCATTGACACCATGGGTGCATACCCTGGCCTTGAAGCGGAAGAGCGTGGTCAGGGTGAGGCCATTGCCAGAAACCTACTTGAGATGTCAATCCTGAAAGTGCCAATCTTATGTTTCATCGTAGGTGAGGGTGCATCAGGTGGCGCATTGGGTATCGGAATCGGTGACCGTGTGTACATGCTTGAGCATACCTGGTATTCGGTAATCTCTCCTGAATCTTGCTCTTCAATCTTATGGAGAAGCTGGGATTACAAAGAACGGGCTGCAGAGTGCCTGAAGTTAACTTCAGAAGACATGTTCCAGAACAAGTTAATTGATGGCATCGTGAAAGAACCACTTGGTGGCGCGCATCAGAACCCTGAGGCAATGGGTCAAACTGTTAAAGAACGCATCCTTAGAGATCTCCAGGAGCTTATTCCTGTACCTACAGACGAACTGATTGCTAAAAGGATTGACAAGTTCTGTGCAATGGGTGTTGTTGTGGAAGACTAAGAAAAGATATATCAGTATATGAAGGCTGTTCATGATCCATGAGCAGCTTTTTTTGTGTCCTGAATTTCCTGATAAGCCGGGTATTTGGAAGATCTACTGCAGTCTTAAATTGATTTGACGTTGCAATGCAGATTAAAAAGGAGTTAGTCTGCTAACCCCTGTCAAGGCCTTGTTAACATAAAATCAAATGTCCGTTTCAGGCAGGACTTAATGTAAGTAAATCTGGCGCAAAAAAAGTCCCGCCAGTTTTAATGGCGGGACTGCATTCAAGAAATGTTGTCTGTTATTCCTGACCCAGGTAAGGGCCAAATCGCGCTTCGAGCGCTTTGAATTGATTATTAAGTTTGTCACCAAGCTGATTTTGCTTGTACTGTGCTGCAGTGTTGGCCATCTGGTTTAGAAATGACATGCCCAAACGTACATTCTGCATACCCACAAGCCTGTTTTTGCTTTCAGAAACATCGGCAAGATAGGTTAGTTCCTTCTGGATATAATCTGAGCATCTATTCACAATTTCATTCGCTTTTGCGGTTTCACCCAGGGTGTAGAAGTTTTCTGCCATGAAGTAAGTACCCATCATTGAGCGCATACCATAGAATTTCTCCGGCATCACTTCCAGGTATTTATTTGCTGCTTTTTTCGCTTCTGCAACTTTACCTTCTTTCAGCATGCCCGTTACGGTATTGTTCCAAACGTTCGCGAAGATGGAGATATCATCTGCCGACTGTGGATCCAGGTATTTCGCATGTTTGATGTTCCCCCATTTGAACTTGTTCATTACGTTATTGTATAACACCGGCGCATTCAGCAATTCTGTTCTGCTGGCTGCCGTATCTGGTGTTAAAGGCAATAAACGTAGCGCAAGTCCTTCATTGTACAGGTAATTATCTAAACCGTTGTATTGATCTGAAGGTACAGTACTGGCGAAGTAAATAGGTCTTTTCCAGTCGTTGTGCACCAAAATATCAAACATGGCCAGGGTTCCTTTGGTCACATAACCCTTGTTGAAAGTCCACTGCATGATCGGTGCAATTTTCGCTGCATCCGCAGGATTTACAGTTCCTGTTTTAAGAACATCTTCCGGGTTGACAGTGATGTGGAAGTTCTTGGTTGGAATGAAGTTCTCCTTTGTGGTTTCTGTAACCTGAAGCTTATCATCGTCGTTATCAGATAATAACACCTCAAGGATACTCTTAAGCTCTACAGAACCTGCAATTTTGTAATCCTGATAGTACATTACATCACGAACACCCTGCACATACTGCGATTCCTTCATGGAGATTGGCAATGGCTCAGATTCGTTCATCTTGCGCTTCATACCGTTAATGTACCAGTCGGTGTCGAAGAGACTCAAATTCACCAGACGGATATCCGGACGGATACCTTCCACTTCCTGTGCATACCATAGTGGATAGGTATCATTATCCCCATAGGTGAACAGGATGGCGTTTGGCGCACAGGATTCCAGGTAATCTACAGCGATATCGTGAGCAACCATTTTGGTTGAGCGGTCGTGGTCATCCCAGCCTTGCGCGGCCATAATAATTGGTGCGGCGAACAGGGAAAGTACAGTTGCGCCGATTGCAGCGTTCTTTGGTGTAACTTTTTTCTCCAGCCATTCACGAATAGCAAGCACACCGAAGCCTATCCATATGGCAAAGGCGTAGAAGGACCCGGCATAGGCGTAATCACGCTCACGAGGCTCTAATGGCTTTTGATTTAAATATAATACGATGGCCAGTCCGGTAAAGAAGAAGAGTAATGCAACAATTCCGGCATCTTTCTGATTGCGTTTGAAGTGCCATACTGCACCCAGCACGCCGATGATTAATGGTAAAAAGAAGAATCTGTTATAAGATTTGCTCTCTACGATACTCGGAGGCAGGTTGCTTTGGTCACCTAAAAGGAGGGCATCAATTGGTTTGACACCACTTAACCACTGTCCTTCATATAGGCTGCCTTGTCCCTGATCATCGTTTTGGCGGCCTACAAAGTTCCACATGAAGTATCTCATGTACATGTTGCCGATCTGATATTTGAACAGGAAGCTGATGTTATCGAAAAGGGTGGGGAACTGACTNNCTGGGAAAGGTGTGGTTCTGTCGTATTCGTAATCGGTCTTTTTACCGGCGATTTCATACTTATCTTCCCCTTTACGGTAAAGGTTTTTACCTTCTTTAATGGCAACACGCTGTGAGTTGTAGTTTGGTCCGAAAAGCAATGGACGGTCGCCATATTGCTCGCGATTCAGGTATCCAAGTAGCGCAAACGCATTGTCCGGATCACTGTTATTCAGGTTTGGATCTGCTTTCGCACGTATTACGATCATGGCGTAAGAGCCATAACCGAAGATGATCAATGCGGTAGAAAGCGATGCCAGGTTCATTACGCGTTTGCGGTGTTTGATGGAATAACGGATACCATATACCAGGCCTCCGATCAGCAATAATGCGAAGAAAAGCACGCCTGAACCAAAGCCCATTCCGAGCGTATTCACGAAGAAAAGATCGAAATAAGCGCCGAATGAGATCAGGTACTGGATGATACCGTACTGCACAACTGCAAGGATCAGTACGCCAACAATGAAGGTTTTAATTACACCAGATGTTGTTGGGTTAGGTGTTTTTCTGAAATAATATACGAAGGCAATTGCCGGAATGGTCAGTAAGTTCAGTAAGTGGATACCGATAGAAAGGCCCATGATGTAGGCGATAAACAGCAACCAGCGGTCGGATTGTGGCTCATCAGCATGAGCTTCCCATTTCAGGATGCCCCAGAAAACGATTGCTGTAAATAAAGATGAAAGTGCATAAACTTCGGCCTCAACTGCCGAAAACCAAAAGCTGTCAGAGAAGGTGTAAGCTAGAGCACCCACAACCCCGGCACCCATGATGCTGATCATTTTGGAAGTGGTGATTTCCTCATCCCGTTTTACGACCATTTTCTTTGCGAGTGCAGTGATGGTCCAGAACAAGAACAAGATGGTTGCAGCACTTGCAATGGCCGATCCCATGTTCATGAAGTAAGCGATCTTAGTTACATCACCAAAGGCGAACAGTGAAAAGAAGCGTTCGATCATGAGGAAGAGTGGGGCACCAGGTTGGTGTACGACCTGCATTTTGAATGCGGAAGCAATGAATTCACCGCAATCCCAGAAACTAACATTGGGTTCAAGCGTCAGAATGTAGGTTACTGCAGCAACTAAAAAGCATATCCAGCCAGTTAGATTGTTTATTTTATTATACTTCATTTTTAAATTGGGTATAGGTTTCGGGCATATAAATGCTGCCGAAATTAAAGATAAAGATTGATAATAGGGTAGAAGAAAAAAACACTTTAACAATTTTTAACTCGCTTTCAGGACTTTAGGTATAGCGCCTGAAATTATTTTCAATTTTTTTTGAGGAACATTTGCAGAATTAAAAAATGTGCGTAGATTTGCAATCCCAATTCAAAGCAACCCTTTGACGGAGATTGCCCGATAGTATAAAGGTAGTACGACGGTTTTTGGTACCGTTTGTCTAGGTTCGAATCCTGGTCGGGCAACAAAACATATTCGGATTGCGAAAACCGCAATCCGATTTTTTTTAACCAGCATTGATACCCGCCAATCATGCCATTGCAATTTAACCCAGTTAAACTCTTTGCCGGAACCGGCAGTAAAGCATTAGCTCACAAAATTGCCGCCAGTTACGGCAAACCTCTTGGTAACGTTACACTAAGCCGATTCAGTGACGGGGAATTCCAGCCTTCTTATGATGAAACTGTTCGTGGATGTGATGTATTTCTGATCCAGTCCACTTGTCAGCCCAATGATAACCTTATGGAACTGCTTCTAATGATCGATGCTGCCAAGCGTGCATCTGCTCATTATATCACAGCAATTGTTCCTTATTATGGTTTCTCAAGACAGGATCGTAAAGATAAACCACGTGTAGCCATTGGTGCTAAACTGGTCGCGAATCTGCTGCAGGCTGCAGGCATCAGCCGCATCATGACCATGGATCTTCACGCAGCACAGATACAGGCGTTCTTTGACGTACCTGTAGATCACCTGGATGCTTCGGTAATTTTCGTGCCTTATATTAAAAGTCTGGGTCTTGATGATCTGATTATTGCTTCTCCGGATATGGGCGGTTCATACCGTGCACGTACTTTCGCAAAGTTCTTTAATGCAGAAGTTGTGATTTGCGATAAGCGACGTAAGCGTGCGAATGAGATCGAATCGATGTCGATCATTGGTGATGTAAAAGGAATGGATGTGGTTTTGATTGATGATGTTTGCGATACTGCAGGCACATTATCAAAAGCAGCTGGACTGATCATGGAGAAAGGTGCGAAAAGTGTACGTGCTGTTTGTACCCATCCGGTACTTTCAGGAAAGGCATATGAGACGATTGAAAACTCAATGCTGACGGAGCTGATCGTTACGGATACAATTCCTTTGAAAAGGGAGAGCGACAAGATCAGGGTACTGAGTACCGCTGAGCTGTTTGCCAAAGCCATTGCGAATGTGAATGAGCATGGTTCTATCAGCGACTTATTTAAAGTATAAACAATAATAAATAACCGAAGCCAGTACATTGGGTAGGACGCTTCAAATCAATTAAAATCAATAAAATGAAAACAATCGCAATTAGCGGTTCTCCAAGAGAGAACGTAGGGAAACGCGATGCTAAAGAGCTTCGCTATGAAGGCAAGGTTCCTGCAGTATTGTATGGTGGTACAGAGCAAATCCATTTTGCTGTAGTTGCAACTGATCTAAAAGAAGCTATCTACACACCAGAAGCAAACTTCTTAGAAATTGAAATCAATGGTGCTAAAAGTAAAGCAATCATTAAAGAACTTCAATTTCACCCACTAACTGACCTTTTATTACACGTAGATTTTCTACAGTTGTTTGACGATAAAGAAATCCTTATGGAGATCCCTGTTAAATTAACCGGAACTTCTCCAGGTGTTAAAATGGGTGGTAAACTGGTACAAAAATTACGTAAACTTCGTGTTAAAGCGTTGCCTGCAAACATGCCACAAGTGGTAGAAGTAAGCATCTCTAAATTAGAAGTTGGTAACTTGTTCCGTGTACGTGATCTTGCTAAAGGCGAGTACGTAATCACCAACACGCCTGAAGATACCATCGTATCTGTAGGTATGTCAAGAGCTTTAAAACAAGCTGAACAACAAGCTGGTAAAAAATAAGCATTATGCTTTACAAGGAAAGGCCGCCATTGTGCGGCCTTTTTTGTGCCCTGGATTCCCGTAGCTGGTTCTTTAGCCTTATATTTGTCCAGCATGAAATATTTGATCGTAGGTTTAGGGAATATCGGGTCCGAATACGCACATACCCGGCATAACATTGGATTTGACATTGCAGATGAGCTGGTAAAATCCCTTGATGGTAGTTTTCAGAATGTCCGCCTGGCATACTATTCGGAGGTTTCCTTTAAAGGTCGCAAACTGCACGTGATTAAACCCACTACCTATATGAATCTTAGTGGAAAAGCTGTAAACTACTACATGCAGGAGTTGAAAATTCCATTGGAAAATGTTTTGGTGCTGGTTGATGATCTGGCACTACCCTTAGGTAAACTTCGCCTGAAGTTACAGGGCAGTAGTGCAGGGCATAATGGATTGAAGAGCATTGAAGCGCTTTGCGGAGGGCAACAGTATCCCCGGCTTCGATTCGGGATCAGTGATAATTATCCTAAAGGACTGCAGGCGGATTATGTGCTTGCGCCATTCGACAAGGATGAACAACCTGAATTGCCAGCATTGATAGACCGCAGTGTAGAGCTCATTAAAAGCTTTGTAACGGTAGGTCCGGCCAAAACCATGACAGCATTCAACTCTTAGTTTAGTGAACCATGCCCAAGCCGGCAATTTTGCTGTGCAGCAATTTAACATCGAAAGGCTTGCTCAGGATGTCGTTGGCACCAGCTTCTATTGCAGTTTGCCTGTCGCTTTCCATGACTGCCGCAGAGAAGGTAATGATCGGAATTTGTGCTTTACCTGGAACAACACCTTCCCTGATCAGCTTTATAGCCTCCAGTCCGTTCATTACGGGCATAAATGTATCCATCAGTACCAGATTAAAGTCTTCCGCTGTAAGACGGTCTATAGCTTCCTGACCATTCTCCACCATTACGGTTTCAATACCCCAGGATTTGAGGATTCTAAGAATCAGAAACTGGTTGATGGTATTATCTTCTGCAACAAGAATTTTCAAGCCATCCAGGGGTTTTAAGTTATCGCTGCTGAGGGGTGTAGCTATCGGCGTGATCTTAATTTCCGGCAAGTCATAACGATTACTAAAGCTGAAGGTACTGCCTTTAAACTCTTCACTTGTTACTTCCAGTAAACCATTTTTCAGTGTCGCAAGCTGTTTGACAATTGATAAGCCCAGACCCGTGCCGCCGAACTTTAATGTTGTAGAATCTTCTGCCTGTTCAAAGGTTTCGAAGATCTTGTCAATATTCTCTTTTGCAATTCCAATTCCGGTATCAATAACGGAGAACTTGATCATACAATCGGTTTCTGTTCTGTTCATCACTTCAACCTTCAAGGTCACACTGCCTTCTATGGTGAATTTAATGGCATTGCTGACCAGGTTCATGAGAATCTGATTCAGGCGCAGCGAATCTGCAATGACGGTATCAGGAATTTCATTTGCAATCTCAAGGTTTAGCGTAATGCCTTTGTCCTTTGCTTTTATCTTCAGGAGGTTAACCACGTCGCCACAGATGGCGCGCAGCTGCGTTGCAGAACGAACGATCTTGAACTTCCCAGATTCAATCTTGGAGAGGTCCAGAATGTCGTTAATCACGCCGAGCAATGAATTGGAGGATACTTCAAGCAGGTTAATCATTTCCTGCTGTTCCTCGCTAAGGTCGGTAAGCTGCAGAAGTCTGGTAATGCCGATGATGCCATTTATCGGTGTGCGAATCTCATGGCTCATGTTGGCAAGGAAGTTTTCTTTGATCCGTTTGCCCTGTTCTGCAAGCTCTTTTGCTTTAATGAGTTTGTCCTGAAAATCCAGAAGTTCCTGGTTCTTAATTTTCAGGTCGCGCTGGGTTCTATTAAAGCGGATGAAGGCATCTACTTTGGCAGCAGTGACAAATGGATTAAGGGGTTTGTACAGGTAATCTACGGCTCCGGATTGGTATCCTTGCAATGCAAATGCGGTATCGGTAGAAATGGCGGTAACAAAGATTACCGTAATGTCTTTAGTTTTTGGATGGCCCTTCAGGATCTTTACAAGTTCGAATCCATCCATTTCGGGCATTTGTACATCTACAAGTGCAAGGGCAATATCATTTTCCCATGCAATACGCAATGCATCATTGGGCCGTGTGGTAGATAATATATTGATATCGTCGCGTTGCAGGAGCGCCTCAAGTGCAATGATATTCTCGGCTCTGTCATCGACAATTAAGATGTTAGTTTTATCCATGTTCCATCTGGTACATTAGGTGATTTTCTGATAGATATTATGCTTTCTGTCTATAACTTTAAAGCGCTTGGCCACACTACCTTTCAGACTTTCTTTACTTCCTAAACAAAGAAAGCCAAAATTCATTAAACTGTCGTAAAATAACTGCAGGACTTTTTCTTGCAGTGTGGTGTTAAAGTAGATCAGAACGTTCCTGCAGGAGATCAAATTGAACTCATTGAATACGCCGTCTGATACCAGATTATGTATGGAGAACAATGTTCTTTTCTTTAGTTCCGGAAGGATAACTGCTTTGTCATGCTCCATAGTGTAATAGTCGGACAGGGTTTTAACACCGCCGGCAGCCTTATAGTTTTCGCCGTAAAGGCTGATCTGCTTTAAGGGATAACGGCCGCTGCGCGCTTCTTCGATCATCAGTGGGTTGACATCGGTGCCGTATAGGAAGGATCTTTGATAAATTTCCTCCTCTTCAAAAGCAATCGCAAAGGAATACAATTCTTCGCCACTTGAGCATCCGGCATTCCATACTTTTATGTGTTGATAGGACTTTAAATAGGGGAGTACCTGGTTGCGAAGCGCCTTATAGAAATCGGGGTCGCGGAACATCTCCGTTACATTCACGGTGATTTCAGCAAGGAAATGTTCGAAATAATCCGGATCATTTGTAAGCAGATTTTTCAGATCAAAAATGCTAAGGTTCTCCAGCTGCGCAATCCTGGAGATGCGACGCTTCAGCGAGGCCGATGAGTACTCACTGAAATCAAATCCATGTATATTTCTGATCAGCTGAACCAGCTGGTCTAAATCTTCAAAAGAAACGTTTGTAGGCATATAGGAGCATTATTAACTTAGCCAAACCCGCATTAATGATAATAAACGATCGATATCCACAGGCTTGGATATGTAATCACTTGCACCCGCATCTATACATTTCTGCCTGTCATTCTGCATAGCTTTTGCCGTAAGCGCAATAATTGGTGTTTTCCCATGAGTTTCATCTTGCCTGATCCTTCTGATCGCTTCGTATCCATCCATCTCCGGCATCATGATGTCCATCAGGATCAAGTCGATATTTTGGGTTGCATCCAGTTTTTCGAGGGCCTCCCGGCCGTTATTCGCAATCACGATCTGCATGTCATACTCGTGCAATGCTGTCGATAAAGCAAATATGTTGCGCATGTCGTCATCCGTGATCAGAATGGTTTTACCTTCCAGTACCCCTTCCTGATTAGTAGGCTTACGAGTGGATGCTGAAGCTGGTGGCGGGCTTACTTCACGCTGCTCCTGGAGTTTATTAATAAACAGGCTGACCTCATCCATGAGTCTGTCGTTTGATTTGTTCGACTTCAGTACCATTGCTTCAGAGTACCGCATAATTTGGGTCATCTTTTCCTGATCAAGCTCCATTGCAGTATTTATCACCACCGGAATATGGGCGAGTTCGGGCCTGGTTTTGATCCTGTCAAGCAGTTCCATACCCGAGATATCCGGAAGGTTGAGGTCCAGAATTATGCAGTCGAAGGTACGGGTGTCAAGCAGGGACAGTGCCTGCTGTCCATCATAGGCCTGGCTCACTTCTATACCTCTTGATGTAAGCTGGGTCTTTACGATTTCGCTTTGCATTTCCTGATCCTCAATGATGAGTACGGATCTGAAATTATTGAGCTGTGCATGCTCCAGCAGTTCAAAGGCTTCATTTAGTGCTGCACGTTCAATGGGTTTCTTCAGAAAACCTATGGCGCCTTCCTGTTGCGCCCGCATCGGATTGTTTTCTCCCGAGGACATCATGTGGACAGGGATGTTCCGGGTTTTTGAATCCGCCTTCAAAGCTTTCAAAATTGCCCAGCCATCGGTATCGG
>DCLG01000084.1:240069-242279 GCA_002320935.1 Pedobacter sp. UBA1654
GGGGGATAAGGTCCTGGGCAATTTCCAACGCCTTTTTGCCGTCGTGTGCCAGTACCGGCTTATACCCTTTCTGGACCGCATAGTTCTCCAGCAATTTCGCGAATACGAGGTCATCTTCAACTATAAGGAGCGTGTGGACCTCCTCTGTCTCCGGAGCTGTAATTGGGGGCGGTGCCGGGTGACTTGCAGCCTCGACTTCGTGAGTGCTTCCTGTCAACTCTGGTTCTACTATAGGGAGATATAGCTTGAATGTACTTCCAAGTCCGGGAACGCTGGACAGCTGGATTTCGCCACCCAGCAGACTTGCAAGTTCCTTGCTGATGGATAAGCCCAGTCCGGTTCCGCCGTACTTCCGGCTTGTGGAGCCATCTGCTTGCTGGAAAGCTTCGAAGATCAGCCGCTGTTTTTCTTCAGGAATACCGATTCCAGTGTCCGATACGGAGAAACAAAGGATCTCTGCGTTGCTATTCTTTAGCTTTTCGGAGTAGAATACCTGTGGGTCGGTGGCAAGGTCAACCTTGAGTGTTATGCTGCCTTCCTCTGGCGTAAACTTGAATGCATTGGAGAGGAGATTCTTGATGATCTGCTCAACCCTTGTGCCATCGGAACTGAATGCCGCAGGCAAGCCTTCAGCCAGTTCAGTTTTTAAATGAATACGTTTGCTGTTTGCAATCTCAGAGAAGAGCGATTCCATATTCGGCAAATGTCCATAGGCTTTACCGCTTCAATCACCAGTTCCACTTTTCCGGATTCTATTTTGGATAGATCCAGAATATCGTTGATCAGGTTCAGCAGGTCTGCACCGGCATTATGAATTACCCCTGCATATTTAATCTGATCCGTTGTAAGGTTTGAAGGTTTGTTCTCTTTCAGAATTCTGGCAAGAATCAGAATGCTGTTTAGTGGTGTGCGCAGTTCATGACTCATGTTGGCCAGGAACTCTGACTTATACCTGCTTGAGGCTTCTAGCTCTGCTGCTTTGAGGCTTACAGCCTCTTTGGCCTGATTTACGGCCAGGTTTTGTTCCTCCAGCTGCTGTGCCTTTTCTTCCAGCTCCGCATTGGTTTGCTGAAGTTCTTCCTGCTGAATTTTTAATTCCTCTTCAGAGGCCTGGAGCTGCTCGGACTTATATACCAGTTCTTCATTGGTGGTTAGTAACTCCTCCTGTTGACTTTCCAGTTCTTCACTTTGGGCCTGCAATTTATCGTAAAGCTGACGAAGCATCATTTTAGCAAGCGCACTGTTTAATCCGGCGCCGACACCATTGGCAAGGTGCTCCAGAAACAACACAGCATCATGATCAGGGGCTTTAATGTAGGCAAGCTCAAATACGGCAATGGTCTCCTGATTGTGCTGTACCGGGATCAGGTATAGAATCGTTGGTTTACTATCACCCAGCGCAGAACTTACTTTTATGTAGTCCTTAGGGAGGTCATGTATGATGTTGATTTGCCCATCTTGTGCAGACTGCCCGAGCAAACCCTGACCAAATTTGATATTTGTTTTATGATGATCAATTGTGATTGCGAAGCTAGCTTTAAGGGATAACTCATCAATGTCCGTTTGGAAATACAAAGCACCTGCGCTGGCTCTGGTATACTTGCAGACTTCTACAAGAATATTGTTTGCAAGCTCGTGAAGCTCCTGTGTGCCGAACATTAAATCATTAACATTGCGCAGTGCAAGCATGAGCTTGTTTTTCTGATCATTATCGTACGACAACTGCGCCAGGCGTTCATTACGTTCTTTCACTTGTTCTTCAACACGTTTTTGGAAATCGAACGTCTTTCTGATCAGGGTAAGTAAGTAGAATACCAAACCGAAGATGGTCAACGAACTGACGATAACGATTCCTATGGTTCGATTTGACTTCTGAGTGGCATCTTGCTCGCGTTGCAGTAGTAACCGTCGTTCTTCATCTACCAGCTTCCTGATTATACTCAGGATCTTAGTTTTATAAGCCCTGCCCTTTTCGGCTGTAGCCATGAGTTTGTCATTAATCTCTTTGTCCCTTTTGTAGAGATCAAGGTTGCTTTGCATTGCAGCAAGTTTTAGCTTCACATAGGCCGTAAGCGTGTCTATATTTTCTACCTGCTTACCATTGTCTGAAACTTCCTTTCGCAAATTTTCTATCGCTGGAAGAATTCTGTTCACCTCTTCATTATAGGGGCCGAGAAACATCTCTGAACCAGTGAGCATATAGCCGCGCA
>DCLG01000084.1:242321-285899 GCA_002320935.1 Pedobacter sp. UBA1654
TTTCAAATCAAGGGCTTGGATATCATTAATGACTTCGTAGGTGTGGTTTTGCCAGGCGTCACTCTTACGAGTTGAAAGGATGCTAAGGCAAGAGGTGATTGCGGAGATTAATGCAAAGATGAGGGTAATGGTGAAGCCCACCAGGACCTGCCTTTTAAATGCAGTATTAAGCATATTATAGGAATGTAAACGAATTTTTACGCAATAGTAACTAATATAAAGAGGAGAACAAAAAATTAACAGTTTTTAACAGAAAGTTGAAAAATAATTTCCCTAGACTTGTAACTAACAAATTAGTTTCACGTCTTACCAACCACTTAACCCATTTTAAATGAGAACGCTCTCTTTCTTGCTGTTCCTAACATGTGTATGTTTCTACAATGTTAAAGCTCAGGTTTCTCCGGAATCCGCATCCATCAAAGGTATTGTAATCGATTCAGCCTCGAATAAAGGTCAGGATTACATAACCGCCGCATTAAAAAAAGATAACGCGACAATTAAAACTGCGCTGTCCAAAACGGATGGCTCCTTTCAAATCGACAAAGTCGTACCCGGAAATTATACGCTGGTGATTGTGGCTATGGGTTTCACTCCAAAATCTATCCCCGTGGTGGTGAAGGAAGCCAAAACCTATGACCTGGGCAAGATTCGTGTGAGCGGGACGGCTAAGAACCTCGCGGAGGTAAATGTTACCGCTGCCAGACCAATCATTAAGCAGGAGATAGATCGCATTACCTACGACATCCAGGCCGATCCGGAAAGTAAAGTAAACACGGTCCTGGATATGATGCGGAAAATCCCTTTGCTATCGGTAGATGCGGAAGACAACATCCAGCTAAAGGGGAGTGGGAGTTATAAGATCCTGATCAATAATAAACCCTCTTCATTGGTGGCACGTAACCCCTCTGACGTTTTCAAAAGTATGCCTGCTGCCAATATTGAAAAAATTGAGGTGATTACTACACCTCCGGCAAAATATGACAGCGAAGGTCTGGCAGGTATCATCAACATCATCACCAAAAAGAACATCGATGCAGGATACAATGGTAACCTGAACATCCGCCATGCATTTCCAGCAGGTGGTCCCGGTGCATCCGGTTCCATCACGGTGAAACAAGGTAAGCTTGGGCTTTCCGCTTTCGGCGGGGTAAGCCAGTTTGAAAATCCAGGTACCATATTTCGTAGCGAAAGGACAACGACCGCCAATGATGTGCTTGGTCTTCCATCAACTGCGTTAAATCAGGAGGGCAGAAATAGCTACGAGGGTAAATCTACTTACTTGAGTACAGAACTTAGTTATGAAATTGATACACTGAATTTGATAACTGGTGATTTTTCGTTCAATCAGTACGGAAATGATGGTATCTCAAACCTGGCATCGTCCCTGCTGCAAGCCAGTGAATTGTATCAGTCTTACCGGTCCAGCAATGTGTCTGATAACCTGGGTAAAGGATATGACTTCAGCCTTAACTATCAGAAGGGTTTCAAAAGCAATAAAAGCAGGTTGTTAACCCTCTCGTACCGGGTAAACAATTATAAAAATAATCAGGAGTCAAACTTCAACATCNNCATCTCTGAACGTTTAAATTATGACCCGGAGATTTTCCCCAATTTCCTCCAGTATAACGACGAACAGTCGAAGGAGCAAACCATTCAGGCCGACTATGTACATCCGGTAGGGAAGAAGCTGAATATCGAAGGCGGTATTAAGGCCATACTTCGGGACAATAACAGTATGTTCGAATATCAGGGACAAAATGCTGGTGGCGCGTATGTGATCGATTCACTTAGAACAAATAACTTTAACAATAATCAGAACGTCTACGGTATTTACAACACTTACCAATACAATGTCAAGGATTGGGGCTTCAAGGCAGGTGTAAGGCTTGAATTAACCGATATCAAGGCAGATTTCATTTCGCAGTCTTCAAATCTGGATCAAAGCTTTTTCAATGTAATACCTTCTTTATCTATCAATAGAAAGTTTAAAAACATGAGTAGCTTGAACTTTGGCTACACGCAGCGTATTGAGCGTCCAGGCATCTGGCAGTTGAACCCCTTTGTACAACGTCAGCCTAACTTCGAGTCGAGCGGTAACCCGGACCTGGAGCCGGTTTTGAACAATAGTTTTGAATTGAACTATAACAAGTTTAAGAAAGGTTCTATCAATATTGGCCTAAACTATTCCTTTGCAAACAACACCATCCAGCGGGTTAGTAGCTATATTCCTGAGTTTGAGATTACCAGATCTACTTTTGTTAATACTGGTAAAGACAAAAAGCTGGGTACCAACTTCAACATTAATTATCCGATTCTGCCCACCTTAAACCTGACTTTAGGTGGTAATATGAATTACATCTGGCTGGAAGGCTTTGTAAACGACGTAACAGTTAGTAACGACGGTTTAACGGGATATATGTATGGGTACCTGAATTACAGACTTAAATCGGGATGGCGCCTGGGTAGCAACTTCTCTTATAGCAGTGCCTGGATTACTTTGCAGGGTAGCTCCAGATCCCGATGGAATACGGCTTTTTCACTCGGTAAGGACATTATAAAAGATAAATTAACGTTCTCAGGAAGTGTGAGTAACCCGTTTCAGAAATTTATGCCCTGGGAAAATGAGATTGAAGGCCCTAACTTTAGCCAGCGAAGCTACAGTGAAACTTATTACAGACGTTTCAACTTAAGTCTGAACTGGCGCTTTGGTAAATTAAAAGAATCAATTAAAAAGAACAGAAGAGGAATCAGCAACGACGATGTTAAATCAGGCGGTTCATCAGGATCAAATTAAAGACAATGATTAAAGTATACGGAATTCCTAATTGTAATTCAGTGAAAAAAGCCATAACCTGGCTTAAGGACAATGACCTCGAATATGAATTTCACGACTTCAAAAAAGAAGGTGTAAACGCAGACCAGCTGAAAAGCTGGTCTGTGGTGTTTGGATGGGAGCATGTCCTGAATAAGAAAGGAACCACCTGGCGTAAACTGGATCCTGCGCAGCAGTCAGCAGTTCAAGATCAGGAGTCTGCAATTACGACCATGCTTGCAGCAACAAGTGCCATTAAACGCCCGGTAATTGTACAAGACGAACAGCCCATATTGCTGGGTTTCGATGAGGCACTATATGCCCAAAAGCTTAAATCGTAAACCCTTGTTATTGTTTGTTGTTATCCTAAGACCGGTGCAGACTAAGCTGTACCGGAACACACTATGATAAAGAAGCTTCTACTACTATCGCTATTTGTGCTCCCGCTAAAGCTGGCGGCACAATCGACAATAACCGGTCGTGTTTATGATTTTGAGAATAAACTGCCGCTTGCACAGGTTGAAGTGCTAAATCTGAGCAACAAACAATCGTCAAAAACCGCTGCAGCCGGCCAGTTTTCTGTAACTGCAAAGCAAGGTGATCTACTAACCTTCACTTTGAAGGGATACCATGTGGATACGCTATATCTGACCAGCATGCGTCCAGTAGCCATCTATCTCCCAAATTCTTCCATTAGTCTGAATGAGGTGAAGATTCAAAGCGCTAAACTATCACCCTATCTGGATATTGAAAATATTAATGCCGGTATCACGCCGACTAAACGTATTGAAGGTGATGATCTGGCAGGTAAGAAAAATAATGACCGGGCAGGTGGGATCGTCCTCAACCTGGGTTTCGACAAGATGAAAGCGCAAAGAGAGAAGGAGCAGCGCCTGACAGAAAATGAAGGGGTTGAAAATGAGATCCGGCTGAACTTCAATGAAACAACTGTAGGGAACATCACGAAGTTGAAAGGGGATGAATTGAAGGCTTTCCTTTCCATCTACCAGCCCAACGTAGAACGTGTAAAAAGCGAAGCGCCTTTCAACTACACTTTGTACATTGCACAAGCGTATCAGGCATGGCTGAAATTGCCGCCTGCACAACGGAAAGTACCAAAATTTAAATAATAATTATGATTAAGAACTGCAGTAAAAAACTTCTGCTTTGGGTTGGCTTTTTGGCCGCAGGGTTAAGCCTGCAGGCACAGGAAAGTGCCAGTCCACAAACGGGTAAATACAATTCACATGAGGCTTTCCGTCCGATGTTTTACACCTCGAATGGTAATGAATATCGATCAGCAAGCGGCTATCCGGGACCAAAGTACTGGCAGAACCGTGCGGATTACAACATCACCGCTAATCTTGATGAGCAGGCACATACCATTTCCGGGACAGTAACCATTACCTATAAGAATAATAGTCCTGATCAGCTGCCATTCCTTTGGTTGCAATTGGATCAGAACTTGTTTGCAAAGAACTCACGTGGCAATGCCGTAATCGCTAAAGGCAGTCGTTATGGTGCCCGTGGTGAACAGATAGACGGTGGGTATAAGATCACCAACCTTGCCGTTTCGCAGAAGTCTAAAGCAGTAAAGTTCAACTCCCTGATTGAGGACACCAGAATGCAGATTCAGTTGGATCAGCCCATGGCAGCAAATGGGGATTTGATTACCATCAAAATGGACTATTCCTTCCCGATTCCGGTAAATGGATCGGATAGGTTGGGGCACCTGACCACCAAAAATGGTGAAATCTACAGCATAGCGCAATGGTTTCCACGAATGAGCGTATATGACGATATACATGGATGGAATACCCTCCCGTACTGGGGTGCAGGTGAGTTTTATCTGGAATTCGGCGATATCACCTACTCCATCACTGCGGCGGCGAATCAGGTAGTTTTGGGATCAGGTGAGCTTTTAAACCCTCAGGAAGTATTCACCGCTGAAGAATTGAAGCGTTGGAATGCTGCGAAAAACAGCGATAAGACGGTGATCATCCGTTCTGAAGCTGATGTGTTAAACCCCGCTTCAAGACCATCGAAATCCAAACTAACCTGGAAATACAGGATGAACAATACCAGGGACGCTGCCTGGGCTTCCTCAAAAGCATTTGTGGTTTCCGGTGCAAGGATCAACCTGCCAAGTGACAAGAAGTCTTTTGCGGTAGAAGCGCACCCGGTAGAGAGCAATACACCTGACGGTTATGCACGTGGTGCCGAATATGTGAAAGGCAGCATTGAGCACTATTCAGAAAAGTGGCTGGAGTATCCTTATCCAATGGCCATCAATATCGCTTCAAACATCAGTGGTATGGAATATCCAGGCATTGTGTTCTGCGGCTGGGAAGCGAAAGGTGAAGATGCATGGGGCGTTATCGACCATGAATTTGGACATACCTGGTTCCCGATGATTGTAGGTAGCAATGAGCGTAAATACGGCTGGATGGATGAAGGTTTCAATACATTTATCAACAACATCTCTAAAACCGTATTTAATAACGGTGAATTCAACAAAGGCCGGATGGATTATCAGGCGATTGGAAAATACCTGGCCAGACCTACAAATGAAATAGTTATGCTTGAACCGGATGCAATGCGCGAAGCGAATATCGGGATCAACCTTTATTACAAGCCGGCAATTGGTTTGGAGATCCTGCGCAAGCATGTACTGGGAGAGGCAAGATTCGACTACGCTTTCCGTAATTACATCAAGCACTGGGCATACAAACATCCTACACCAACTGATTTCTTCCGGTCTATGGAGAATGCAGCAGGTGAAGATCTGTCCTGGTTCTGGAGAGGCTGGTTTATGGAAGACTGGACCATGGATCAGGCTATTGCCAGCGTTAAGGAAGCTAAGAGTAATGCCGGACAACGTGAAGGATACGAGATTGTGGTGAACAACCTTGGCCGTTTACCGATGCCGATCCTCCTTGGTGTGGAAACTGCTAGCGGTAAAAAGGAATTGGTGAAAGTGCCCGTTGATGTCTGGATGCGCAACAGCAGCTGGACAGTACATTTCCCGACAACGGAAGAAGTAGTATCAGTTACCATCGATCCGGATCATGAACTGCCGGATACTAATGCAGAGAACAACAGCTGGAAAAAATAAGTTGACTACAATTAAAAAAGGGCTGCTATCTTAAAAATGGCAGCCCTTTTTGTATTTAGAGATTGTTTATTTCATAGTCACTTCCGCCAGGATCGGGAAGTGGTCTGATACGAACTTGCCGCGGTAAGTGTCTGTTAAAATACCCCAGCGTGTTGCGCTGAAGTGTTTGGTTACGAAGATGTGATCAATTACACCGGTGCTTTCCAGTTGTTTACCCCAGCCATTGAAAGAGGCGTTATTTACATACGGATTCTCTACCTGGTCATAGGTATCATAGAGAAAGCCGGAGTTTTTGAGGGTCAGATACCATTCACTCTGGTGATCACCGTTTAAGTCGCCGGTAAATACCGCCGGAGCGTTTCCTGCAATTTCCTTGATTTTCTTAATCATGAGCTTGCTGCTTTCTACCCGTGCAATTTTCCCCTGATGATCGAAATGTGCATTGAAGAAAAAGAACTTCTTGCCGGTTTTCAGGTCCTGTAATTGAACCCAGCTTGCAATACGGTTACAGCAGGTTGCATCCCATCCAAGCCCGGGTTTGTCGGGCGTCTCGGATAACCAGAAATCACCCTTGTTCAATAACTTAAATTTGTCTTTCTTGTAAAAAATGGAAGAGTGTTCTCCGCCTGACTGCCCATCATCGCGGCCTGCACCATGATTTGCATATTCTGGTAAGTAAGTGCCAAGGTCATCAATCTGGTTTTTCTTGGCTTCCTGGGTTCCAAACACGTCGAACTGGTGGAAGCGCATGACGTTAGCTGCGAACTCCTTTCGTTGCGACCATAGATTCCCCGCGTCACCGCTGTTGTCATTTCTAACATTGAAGCTTCCAAAGATATAGGTCTGTGCATAAGCACCGCAGCTGATGCACACTAGCAGCGCTGCGGTTAAAAGGTTTTTTATTTTCATTTATAATTCAGGTTTGTGATTACATTTTACCAACCGGGATTCTGACCAAGTTCCGGATTAAACAAGCGGTCGGTCTCCGGGATTGGATAAAGGTAGTTTTAGCTGATTGACTAAGCTGTAAATTTTATGTTACCGATGTACTTGAATACCAGTGCTGTTAACGTATACTTAACATAGCCTGAGCTGGATCCAGAGACATGATTCGCTTCCAGCTTCATTGTAGCAGCGTTTTAATGGAAAGTATTCAGATAAAGCTTCTCTACTTTCTTCCTTGCCCAGTCTGTTTTGCGTAAAAACTTGAGGCTGGAGCTCATTGTAGGGTTGTTCTTAAAGCAGTCTATCTTAACGTAAGTAGACAATTCCTCCCAACCATAGTGCCATACAAGCTGTTTTAGTATAAACTCGAGGGTTTTACCGTGCAGGGGATTGTTGACTTGTTCTTTAATGGTCATACTACAAAATTAGGAAGATTAAGTAAATTTGAGCTATGCAAATAAACTTAGGCGATTTTGTCCGTTTTGTAGACGAAAACATAGAAGGGTATGTAACCCGCATCATCGATAAAGACACTATTGGTGTTACGGATGCCAACGACTTTGAAATTCCGGTGCTCGCATCGAAGGTTACGCTGGTACATGGCAGTATTCCTGATGATGATACCGTGGTCGGTAACCGCCCTGCTGCGGTGATTCCAACGGCAGAGTTTATTAAAGACGGAGTTTTTCTGGCACTTGTTAGTGATCAGCACAGCAACTCTGTGGCACATTTTCATGTTGTCAACGATACGTCCTACGACCTGCTGGTTGCTTTTACAACAGAAAGAAGCGAACACTTCAAAGGTGAGTTTGCAGGAATGGTAGGAGGTAAATCATCCAAGCGAATCTATTCCGCAAACATGACCGATATACAGATCTGGCCGAAGTTCCGGTTAGAAGCATTGTTTCACACTGCAGCGAACTTTGAACCGAAAGCAGCAATATCTTTCCATCAGCATCTAAAAGGGAAAGATCTTTCTGTTGCCAAACAGGAGATTCCATTGTTAAAAGCTAAAGGCTGGCTCATCCAGCTGGATCAAAAAGAAGAAGCTTTGGACCTGGATAAACTAAAGGCACGATTCAAATAGTATTTCCAGGTCATAAAACATACGCTGTATACGCACATGCTCAATACATTTAACAAAAACATCCTCCTATCTAACGAGCAGCAACGACTTGATGCATTGCGCAGATACAGGATCTTCAATACTGAGGCGGAGAAATCTTTTAAAAATATCGCGCGCTTAGTCGCTGAGATCTTCAATGTTTCCATCGCCATGATCTCGCTTGTCGATGATCAGGAGGTTTCTTTTCAGTCCAACACTGGCATGGTAAACACAATGGTCCCCAGAGGGGAAAGCTTTTGTTCGCTAACCGTGCTTAGTCCTGAAGTGAATGTTGTTGAAGATGCACGTATGGATCCGGTAGTTGCAGATAATCCGCTGGTTTGCGGCGAATTCGGCTTACGGTTCTATGCTGGAGCACCATTGATCACACCTGATGGCTTCATGATTGGAACCGTGTGTGTCGTAGATACGAAACCTAGGGCCTTCAGTGAGCATGATAAACGCATCTTAGCCGGGATGGCAGGGCTGGTAATGGATAAGATTGAGCTCCACCTGACTAATATGCAGAATGCTGAACGCCAGCAGGAAATCAATCGGGAACTCTTGGAGAGCAATGAAAAGTTAGGTGCCAGTGAACAGAATTTTCAGAACATCCTAAATACCATGGCAGAAGGTGTTGGTATTATTGATGCTACCGGCCAATTGGTTTATGCGAATGCTATGGCTCAGCAGATTCTTGGCCTGACGCATAGTAAAATTAAAGAAAGGACATTTGACGACCCGCGTTGGCAGAACCTTCGGGTCGATGGTGCTCCACTCCCGGAAGAAGAGCATCCTATGGCAATAATGATGCGCAGCGGAGCGCCTGTTTTTGATCATGAGATCGGCGTGCAGCCACCTGACCGTGAACGCTTCTATATATCTATTAATGCCGCGCCGATTATCGACCCCAAGACTGGCGAACTTACGGGAGGTATCGGCACTTTTATGGATGTTACCAACCGCCGACGCGTGCTTCAACAGAAAGATGAGTTTATCAATGTTGCAAGCCATGAGCTGAAAACACCGGTTACCAGTTTGAAGGCTGCAATACAGGTGATGGAACGCATGAAAGACAAGCCGAATCCGGTGATGTTCGATAAGATGCTGAACCAGGCAAGCAGAAGCCTTAATAAACTTAACCGGCTTATTATAGACCTGCTGGACAGCAACCGAATCTCGGAAGGGCAGCTGCAATTACGTAAGGTGCGCTTTAACGTTGGCGAACTGGCAGCAGAATGTGGCAATCATATTCGTACCTCCGGTAAATTCGACCTGGTCGTGGAAGGTGCTACCGATACGATGGTACATGCAGACGAACAGCAGATTGAGCAGGTGCTGATAAATTATCTGAACAATGCTGTAAAGTATGCACCAGATTCGAAAGTGATCAGGATTGTTTGTGAAAATCTAGAGGATACCTTAAAGGTTTCTGTAGTAGACCAGGGTCCGGGTATACCAGCAAAGCTGATCCCGCATGTCTTTGATCGATACTACCGCGCGGATTACAGCGGTCACCGTTTTTCCGGACTGGGTTTAGGTTTATACATTTGTGCCGAGATCATTAAAAAGCATGACGGCCAGATAGGTGTGGAATCTGAACTTGGTGAAGGCAGTAGTTTCTGGTTTACCTTGCCGATGAGCTGATCATCTGATCAACAATGTTTAACAAATCGTCCAGATCAAATGGTTTAGCTAAATAGGCTTCGGCTCCGGCCTGCTCACTGAGCTTTTCAATATCGCTATTCGCCGAAAAATAGATCACAGGTATACTTTTTAGTTCTTCAGACTGCTTCAGTAATTGGGTAGCCACAATGCCACCTTCTTCAGGAATCCAGTTGTCCATCAGGATAACGTCGGGCCGAATGGCAGTAACCTGTTCTACAACCTCACTGCAGTTGGTAAAGGTATGAACCTGCCAGCCTTTTTCTTCAAGAACATAACTGCATATGGATAGGATGTCTTCGTCATCATCGAAGATCATCACCTTTCTTGTGGTGACTTCAGTTGTCTGCATAGGTCGTAAAGGTAAGTTTTTATGAAGAGTTTATTTCAAAATCAACTTTTTCAGTTCCCCAACTTCTTTCAGTAGTAGTGGGAATGCAGGCTGTGCCATGCCACCGTGGTCAAAACCTTGCAGTTCAAATAACCTCGTTGTTTTATGTCCGGCCAGCTTCATCATTCGATTCAGGTATGCATTTTCTTCATACCTGCCCAATAGTTCCATTTCACGATCACCTGTAATCAGCAGCATGGGCGGTGCATCTGACCTTACATGGTATAACGGTGCATATCTATCAATAGTGGGCTGAATATCTTTAATGCCCATCTCCTGACGGACCGTAAAATGTGTAATGGCTTGACCGCTAAATGGTATAACACCGGCGATATCATTTGCATCAACTTTATACTTCGCCAGATATTGTTTGTCGAGGCTGATCATAGCACCCAGATAGCCGCCTGCGGAATGTCCCGAGACAAAGATCAGCTTGTTACTGCCACCATAAGTTGCGATGTGCTTGAATGCCCAGGCCACTGCTGCCGCTGCATCCTCAAGGTATGCCGGTGCTTTCGCTTTTGGTGACAGGCGATAACCCACCCCAATTACAGCTACACCTTTGTCCAATAATGCTGCGGGGATTTCACGATGGCCGCCAGTAATGCCTCCGCCATGAAACCACACAACCGTTGCAAAGTTCTTTACGTTTTTTGGGTAATATATGTCAAGCCTGCACTGCGATTTGATATAGCTGTCGCTGATTGAATTGGAGTCCGGATAGTAGAAGATGTTGTTCTTTCTTGTGCCTGTTTGCTGCCCGAAACCATGAAAGCTGATGCATACAAAAGCAATCATCATCAATAATCGACTAATATGCTGGGGGCTGAATTTCTGTCTCATACGTTAGTAGGTATGATGCAAGTTAAACAGTATTGACCCAATCAGTTTAAGGAAGAGGGTAACAATTTTGCAGGAATATCTAGAAGATCAACAGCGGAACATCCATCTGACTGTTCCGCTGTTGATCAATATAGTTTTAAAAATAAAGCGCACTGCCTTTCTCCAGGAATTCCCTGGATTTCTCCTCCATACCTTTGCTCAGCACCTCGTCTTCCTGCACACCTTTATCCCTGGCATAATCCCGTACATCCTGGGTAATTTTCATGGAACAGAAGTTCGGTCCGCACATTGAACAGAAATGTGCAATTTTCGCGCCCTCTGCAGGCAGGGTTTCATCGTGAAACTCTTTCGCGGTATCCGGATCCAGTGATAAGTTAAACTGATCTTCCCAGCGGAACTCAAACCTGGCTTTACTTAGAGCATTATCCCGGTACTGCGCGCCCGGATGTCCTTTGGCCAGATCTGCTGCATGGGCTGCAATTTTATAGGTGATCACACCATCTTTTACATCTTTCTTGTTTGGCAAGCCCAGGTGTTCCTTTGGTGTTACATAACATAGCATCGCGGTACCAAACCAGCCAATCATCGCGGCACCAATTGCAGAAGTGATGTGATCGTAACCCGGTGCAATATCCGTGGTCAAAGGACCTAATGTATAAAATGGTGCCTCTCCGCAATGTGCCAGTTGTTTGTCCATATTCTCTTTGATCATGTGCATTGGGATATGACCCGGACCTTCAATAATGGTTTGTACATCGTGTTTCCAGGCTATTTTAGTCAGCTCCCCAAGGGTCTCTAACTCTCCAAATTGCGCCGCATCATTAGCATCTGCAATGCAGCCCGGTCTTAGTCCATCTCCCAGTGAAAAGGAAACATCATACGCTTTCATGATCTCACAAATCTCTTCAAAGTGTGTATACAAGAAGTTTTCTTTATGATGGGCAAGGCACCACTTCGCCATAATGGAACCGCCGCGTGACACAATGCCGGTGATGCGCTTTGCCGTAAGCGGCACATATCGCAGCAAAACACCTGCATGGATGGTAAAGTAATCGACACCCTGCTCAGCCTGTTCAATCAAGGTGTCGCGGAAAAGTTCCCAGGTCAGGTCCTCTGCTTTGCCATTTACTTTTTCCAATGCCTGATAGATGGGTACTGTGCCAATGGGAACAGGGGAGTTGCGGATGATCCACTCCCTGGTTTCATGGATGTTTTTCCCTGTAGATAGGTCCATGATGGTATCGGCTCCCCAGCGGCATGCCCAAACAGCTTTTTCAACTTCCTCTTCAATACTGGATGTTACAGCGGAGTTCCCAATGTTCGCATTGATCTTTACCAGGAAGTTCCTGCCAATGATCATGGGCTCAATTTCCGGGTGATTGATGTTGCAGGGAATAACCGCACGTCCGGCGGCTACTTCCGACCGTACAAACTCTGGTGTAATGTAACCTTTAGGTGTATTGGCACCAAAGCTCTGACCCGCATGCTGCTGGCTCATCAAGTCAAAATCACCATTCAGCTGTTCCTTAAGTTGATCGATCCGCTGATTTTCACGGATGGCAATGTACTCCATCTCCGGGGTAATGATCCCTTTTCTGGCATAGTGCATCTGAGATACATTTTTGCCGGCTTTCGCACGATAAGGTTTGCTGATGTGGGCAAAACGTAACTTGTTCAAGCTTTCATCGGCCGCACGCTGCTGACCATACTCCGATGAGATGTGGTCCAGTGCTTCAACATCACCGCGGTTTAAGATCCACTGCTCCCGTAATTTCGGTAAGCCTTTCTTCACGTCGATCTCTACGTTGGGATCGGTATACGGACCGCTGGTGTCATAAATCGTTACCGCAGCATTCGGTGTGGTTTCTCCAAATCTGCCATGCAGTTTGGTGTCACTGAGCACAACTTCGCGCATGGCAACGCTGATGTCGTGCAGCTGACCTTTAATTAAGACTTTTCTGGATGCCGGAAAGGGTTTGCGGCTAATGATTTCTGCTCCTGGTGTTTTTTCAATTTTCATGTTGATTGTTTTTTACACCTCAGGGAAGCACCTGTACAAGGAATGGCAAACAACATGGACATGTCGTCTCACTTTTCCCTTCGGCAGTACTAACTGCATCAGGTTCAAAGGGTATATCTCAGCACAAGGCACCCCTAAAGTTTTTTTTAAAGCTATAAAATCTGTTGTTAATTCCATATTAATTTGACCTTCATCTGTAAAAATTAATCAAAATTCTATAAGCAATTCCGCGGGAGATGCCTTAGCTTTGTGCTTAAGCATGAAAAGGACACTATTGATTTTACTTGCCTTTGTTTACCTTGGGTTCTCTCAAGGGCCAACGGTGTATCTTCATTATTGCATGGGAGAACTGGTCCAGATGGGACTGGAGCATCCTGGCGAGTCTGGTGCTTGTTCGTTCTGTGGTATGAACAAAGAGGCTTCTGATCGGGAAGCTTGCTGTCAGGAAGACACCAAAAGCATAAAGGTTGATAATGTCCAGAAGATTGTCAAAAGCGAGTTCCAATTCGAACAAGCGCCAGTACTGCTGCCCAGAACCCTCATCGAACAATTTCTCCAATCTACCCCCCAACAAGGAATACAAGCTGTCTTTTCTGAAAAAGAGCAGCCCCCACTACAGGATATTCCCGTTTTCATACGGAACTGTACCTATCGCATTTAGTACCATCGCGCATCATTTTACACCTTCGTGTAATGGCAACAGGCTGGCCTGAATACTGCCTGAAACTTATTAGAATATTTCGTTAATCCCGGTTTAAAGCGTTTTTGCTTTATGCAGGATCATCATTTCCAATGCAATATGCATTGTTAGCGCAAGCATAAATGGTACATAAAATTATTGAATGGTCCCTTCGTAACCGATGGATCGTGCTCCTCCTGGCAACAGGCTTGTTTATCTGGGGCATATTCGCGGTAAAGAAGAACCCTATTGATGCAATACCCGACCTTTCTGAAAATCAGGTGATCGTCTATACAGAGTGGATGGGCAGATCGCCGCAACTTATCGAAGATCAGTTGACATATCCGCTGGTTACCAACTTACAAGGTCTTCCAAAGATCAAATACGTGCGTGGCTCCTCCATGTTCGGCATGAGTTTCATTTATGTGATCTTTGAAGATGACGTTGATGTATACTGGGCCAGGGAACGGGTGTTGGAACGTTTAAGCACCATCAGCAATACCTTACCTGGCGGAGCAAACCCACAACTCGGCCCTGATGGTACCGGCGTGGGGCATGTACTCTGGTATACCCTGGATGCGCCAAACCTGGATCTGGGCGAACAGCGCGCCATACAGGACTGGTATGTTAAATTCGCCCTGCAAAATGTACCTGGTGTAAGTGAAATTGCATCCTTCGGGGGCTTCCAGAAGCAGTACCAGATTGCTGTAGATCCCAATAAACTCCTTTACTATAAACTGTCGATCCCTGAAATCATCAGTGCCGTGCGCACCAATAACAATGAATCCGGGGGTAGGAAATTTGAAATGAGCGGTATTGGCTACATCATCAAAACCTCCGGATACCTCAAATCACTTGAGGAAATTTCGAATATTCCTGTGAAAAACCAAAATGGAACGGCCATTAAGGTCTCCGATGTCGCAACCGTGCAGATGACAGGTGAAACACGACTGGGCATCTTCGATCAGGACGGCGAAGGTGAACGCGTAGGTGGAATTGTAGTCATGCGCTATGGAGAAAATGCTGCCGAAGTGATCGACCGGGTGAAATCTAAGATGAAGGAGGTTTCTAAAGGTCTGCCGGAGGGTGTCAAGTTCGACATCGTATATGACCGTGGTGAACTGATCCAGGAATCGGTGGACTCAATCACAACGACCCTCATTGAAGAGATGATTGTAGTTTCGCTGGTGGTGATCGTTTTTCTTTTTCATTGGAGAAGTGCAGTCAGCATCATCATCCAAATTCCCATTACCATCGCAACCAGCTTTATCCTGTTAAACGCATTTGACATATCATCGAACATCATGTCGCTTACCGGAATCGCACTTGCCATTGGTGTCATTGTAGACAATGGTATTGTGATGAGTGAAAATGCCTACAAGCATCTTTCAGAAAAATATGAAAACTGGCAGGAACAACAAAATACGAAGCACTTATGAGAAGCTGGTTTAAAAGAAAAGTGAACAGAGATGCAAACTGGATCTCTGAAGAAGATAGACTTAAGGTCATCGAAAAATCCAGTAAGCAGGTGTCACGGGGCGTTTTTTTCGCAACAGTGATTATCATTACCTCATTTCTTCCGGTTTTTATGTTGACCGGGCAGGAGGGTAAAATGTTCCATCCACTGGCATTTACCAAAACTTTCATCATGATTGTTGACGCTGTGCTGGTGCTAACACTTGCACCGGTGCTGATATCATTTTTCATGAAAGGAAAGTTCAGGCCTGATCATGCGAACCCGGTAAACCGCTTTTTGGAACGCTATTATGAACCTGTAATCCGTGGCGTCTTGAATTGGCGCAAAACAACCATTGCGGTCAATGTTATAGCCCTGCTGATTACCATTCCGCTGCTTAAAAATCTGGGTACGGAGTTTATGCCTGCTCTTGATGAGCAAAGCATCCTCTTTATGCCGGTTACCTTACCGGATGTTTCCAACAATGAGGCAAAACGCATCCTGCAGGTGCAGGACAAGATCATCAAGTCGGTGCCAGAAGTAGATAAGGTGCTCGGAAAAGCAGGACGTGCAAGTACAGCTACAGATAACTCCCCGATCAGTATGATTGAAACCATCATCATGCTTAAACCCAAATCGGAATGGCGGGAAGGACTTACTAAAAAGGACATCATCAATGAGCTTGATCACAAGTTACAGATTCCTGGTGTGGTAAACGGCTGGACACAACCCATCATAAACCGCATTAACATGCTTGCAACCGGCATCCGTACAGATGTGGGTGTAAAGATCTATGGACAGAATCTGGATACCATTGCCAAGGTTTCAGAGCGGGTAAAAAGGGCACTTGAAGGTACAAGCGGGGTTACGGACCTCTATGTTGATCCGATAACAGGTGGTAAATATCTGGCGATCGATGTAAAGCGTAATGAACTTGCCAGGTATGGCTTAACCGTTGATGATGTAAATCAGGTGGTGGAGTCTGCACTTGGTGGTGCTCCCGTTGGTAATACCATTGAAGGGCGGCAGCGGTTCTCCATCAGCGTTCGGCTTGGTCAGGCTTTCAGAAGCAGTGTAGAAGGCATTAAGCGCATTCCATTAACATCTCCGAGCATGGGCGAGATTCCACTGTCTGCAGTTGCGGATGTTCGTTTTGAAGATGGACCACCAATGATCAACTCCGAAAATGCCATGTTACGCGGTGCCGTAATGTTCAATGTACGTGATCGCGATCTTGGCAGCACGGTTGAAGATGCAATTGCCAGGATCAATGAAAGCAGGGGGATCCTGCCTGAAGGCTACTTTCTGGAATGGAGTGGGCAGTATGAGAATCTCATACGCGGGCAGAAAACATTAACCTGGATTGCGCCAATTGTCCTCCTGGTAATCTTTTTCTCCTTGTACTTCGCGTTCAATTCGCTTCGGGAGGCATTCCTCAGTCTTATTACGGTGCCTTTTGCACTTATTGGCGGTGTCTACCTCATTTACGTTTTCGACGTAAACCTGTCCATTGGCGTTGCAGTGGGCTTTATTGCCTTGTTCGGGATTGCGGTAGAGACCGGGATCGTCATGGTGATCTACCTGAATGATGCCATGCACCAGCTGGTGAAGTTGAAAGGTAATTCCAGCGCAACCATCACCCGGGAAGACTTACGCGAATACGTGGTTAGAGGCGCAGCCAAGCGACTTCGACCTAAGCTAATGACCGTATGTGTATCCCTGTTTGGCTTGATCCCTGTACTTTGGGCGACCGGGGTAGGCAGTGATGTGATGCAGCCTATTGTGTTGCCGATGATTGGTGGCGTACTTACTTCTTCTACCCACATTCTGCTTGTTACACCCCTCATCTTTCTGATGAGCAAAGAATATGAATTGAAAAAATATGGAAAACTGGAGGTCAGTAATGCGAACCATTAAGATCATAGCCCTGCTGTGTGGCTTGCTGCCTTTGCAACTATGTGCACAGCAACATACAGTATCGCTGGATACCATTTTAAACAAGATCGATCTGAATAATCCGATGCTGCAGACCTATGCACTGAAAGCAGAAAGTTATCGGCACAGGGCGGAAGCGGGCAGCGCCTGGATGGCCCCGATGGTCGGTGCCGGAACGTTCATGACACCCTATCCGGGGCAGCAGACTATGAGCGATAGTGACAAAGGATCTTTAATGTTACAGCTCGAACAGGAGATACCAAATCCTGCAAAACTCCGGGCACAAAAGGTGTTTGAAGCCTCCAAAGGCGATGTGGAACTCGCAGGGCGGGCAATTGTCTTAAATGAGCTGAAAGCACGTGCTAAAAACATTTATTACGGTTGGATCATCGCCAGTCAGCGTGTAAAAGTGCTGCAGGAGAATGAAAAGATTATGCAAATGATGCGCAAGATTGAGGAGATCCGGTATCCCTATAATCAATCTGCGTTATCCGGTGTATACCGCGCTGCTGCAAAGATTGAAGAGAATCAGAACATGATCCGCATGCAACATGGGGAAATTGCAAAAGCTAAAGCCTGGTTAAACAGCCTCATGAATTTACCAGCGAATCAACCGCTGGTCATTGACACCACCAGGCTCCCTGTTTTTACTGCAGAACTGAGCCTGGATACTGCAGTACTTGCGGGACAGCGCAAAGACATCCTGCAGATGGAGCAGAACATTCGTTCCATGCAGCTTGGTGTAAAAGCCATGCAGAGTCAGGCAAAGCCGGACTTCAAGTTGCGCGTAGACCACATGTCGCCGCTGGGCAGCATGATGCCGAAAGCCTACAGCGTGATGGGTATGATCAGCATTCCTGTAGCGCCCTGGTCTGCAAAAATGTACAAATCGGAAGTCAAGGCCATGAACTATGATATTCAGGCCATGGAAAAAGAACGTGTCGGCATGCTGCAGGAAAGCCAGGGGATGTTAACCGGCATGCAGTACGAAATCCAGTCTATGCAGAAGCGTATTGCTGCAATGGAAGAAAAGATCCTTCCCGCATTGAAGAAAACACTGGAGGCAGATTTCGTCAACTACCAGGAGAATAAGCTTGAAGTGAGGGCTGTCATCAACAGTTGGGAAGCACTTACGATGATGCAGGGGAATGTGCTGGATGAGAAAATGAAATTGTATACCATGATCGTTAATTATGAAAAAGAACTGTATCGTTAAGGTATTTTTCCTTCTGCTGCTTACTGCAACTGTGCTTGCCTGTAAGCAAAAAGCGCAGGAGCGCGGTATTGCCGCAAGCACTGAAAGGCCGGAGGGAACGCTTGGTGCGATTGTTAAGCCCGCCAATGAGCAGGTGCTTGCACGTACGCCGGTTATACAGGCTAAAAAAGGCTCCAGACTGTATGTACAGGATGTGCAGGGCCGGATTACCTATGATTCCCGCAATCAGCGTGCACTCGCAAGCCGCGTATCCGGACGCATAGAAAAGCTTTACGTAAAATACAATTATCAGCCAGTGAAAAAAGGACAGCTGATCATGGAGATCTATTCGCCTGACCTTGCCGCCGCCCAGCGTGAACTGCTGCTGATACAACAGCACGGAAATGAGTCGAATATGCTCGAACCAGCCAGGCGCAGGTTGATGCTGCTGGGCATGGATCCTCTGCAGATCAGCAAAGTGCTGCGTACCGGGCAGGTTGCTTATCGCATTCCGGTATATAGCGCCGCAAATGGGTACATTTTAGAGCAAACGACTGCTGTGCAAGCGCCGCAACAAGCTGCAGCAGCTAGCTCTGGCAGTAATTCAGGTATGGCCGGTATGAATCCCGCATCCCCGGGTGCCACTACCGCAACAGTACCGGCCGCTCAACAAAATACACCGGTGCTATTGCGTGAAGGACAATATCTGAAAGCTGGTCAGCAGGTGTTTACCATTTATCAGACTGGCGATCTGCTTGCGGAATTCTCCCTGAACCCTCAGGTTGCTTCGCAAATAAATAAACAGGAGAAGGTGCTTATTAAACGTATTGCGGATGAATCAGAAACGATTTCAGGGAAGATCGGTATGATCCAACCGGTACTTAATGCAGGCGAAAACTTTGTCCTGGCCAGGGTCTATCTCCAAAAAAGTAACCTGAAACCCGGAGAACTGGTAACAGGTCAGTTTCCCTTTCTTGCGGAGAACAGCTACTGGCTTCCGCAGGCTGCGGTATTGTCATTAGGCAATGAAAGTGTTGTCTTTAAAAAGGAAGGAAAGGTATTCATGCCAACTAAAGTCAGAACAGGTGTGGTGCAAAACAGCGAAGTGCAGGTGCTTGACGAGATTGGCGAATGGCAGCTTGCCGGCAATGCACAGTATCTGGTTGATAGTGAAAGTTTCATTAAAACAGCAAAAATACAATCACCATGAAAACATTATATCTAATCCTCCTGCTGCCTTTATTTACACTGATGGGCTGTTCGGAAGAAAAAAGCACATCATCAGCAGCAAGCACGGTAAATGAAAAGACCTATACCTGTCCGATGCACCCGCAGGTGCTGCAGCAGCAAATGGGTACTTGCCCGGTTTGTGGTATGGATCTGGTACTTTTTGATAAAAGTGGCGAAGATGGGGGATTACAGCTTAATGAACGGCAGAAAACATTAGCCAATGTAAATACAATGACCATTGGAGGTAGTGGCACGGCGAGTGCTAAGCAGCTGAATGGCAGGCTTGTTTCCAATCCGGAACAAACTTCGTTTATCTCCAGCAGGGTGGCCGGGCGGCTGGACCGGCTGTTCATCCGTCAAACCGGAGAGCAGATAAAAAAGGGGCAGCCCTTATACCAGATCTACTCCGAACAACTCGCAACACTACAGCAGGAGTTCCTGTTGGCACTTGAGCAGTCCGCGCAATTTCCAGACGATAAAACCTTTGCGCAAATCCTAAGCGCTGCGAGACAAAAGCTTAGTTTATACGGACAATCAAACGGCCAGATCAAAGCATTGCAACAAAACCGGAAAGTTAGTCCGAACATCACCTTTTTTGCCACCGAAAGTGGAACAGTTGCAGAACTTTCCGTAGCCGAAGGTCAATATGTTGCCGAAGGAAGTCCGCTGTTGCGTTTAGAAGGTTATCAGTCGCTCTGGGTAGAAGCTGATATTTATGCTTCCGAACNNAGCCGCAAAGCGTGAAGGTGTCGTTCATTAACCCAGCCCTTCAGCCGGGGTCGCAGCTCGTACAGATTCGTGCGGTGATGCCAAACCCCGCCAATCAATGGCAGCCAGGCTTGCAGGCAAAGGTCTTTGTGGA
The DNA here is from genome assembly GCA_002320935.1 of Pedobacter sp. UBA1654. Lineage (GTDB taxonomy): Bacteria > Bacteroidota > Bacteroidia > Sphingobacteriales > Sphingobacteriaceae > Pedobacter. The sequence continues at coordinate 262,575 of DCLG01000084.1, forward strand.
ACAGGTAAGTGCTGGTGCTGCAATGATATTACCTCCGGATGCGCTCATCCACAATGAACATGGTGCACATGTCTGGCTGGAAACGAAAGCAGGATATTATGAGCCTCGCATCGTTGAAACCGGAACGGAGCGCTCCGACGGAGTAGAGATCAGATCCGGTTTGAAATCAGGCGATAAGGTGGTCATTTCTGGCGCTTATCTGCTTTATAGCGAGTTTATGCTAAAAAAGGGCAAGGATCCGATGGCCGCAGTTCATAAGAGTTAAATTAAATACACAATAACCGTTAAAACAAATCACAAAAAATCATGAGAAAATTGAATCGTATTGCTTCATTATTATTTGTAACCGTATTTGCTGCGGCTTGCAGCGACAATAACAAACAAGTTGAGCATGGACAACATGCACATGCAGAACATACCACTGCCCCGCAGGCAGGCCATGCTGATGCAACCTCGGCAGGTATCAAGGCGACTTCTTCCATTACGGTAAAGGATCCTAACCTTGATGCAGTCTACCAGCAATATCAACAGCTGACAAAAGCCCTGGTTTCGAGTGATGCCAGTACTGCAAAAACCGCTGCCCTGGCCATCGAAACTGGTGCCCGGAAGATTAAAAATGGTGAATCTATCGCCAAAGCTGCCGCAGGTATCAGTGGTACTGCAGATCTGAAAGCACAGCGTCTTGCCTTTTCAAGTCTAAATGAAGATTTCATTAAGTTATTAAAGGACACAGGACTGGAAAATGGAAACTTGTATGTAGCACATTGTCCAATGGCACTCAATGATCAGGGTGCATCCTGGGTAAGTACATCGAAAGAAATCAGAAATCCATATTTTGGGGATAGCATGCTGACATGTGGTTCAGTTACAGAGACGCTGTAACTGAACTGGTAGAAGTTACCCGGTGAAATTTGCGCGCGCGCTCGAATTGGCAGCCTGCTTTTCTATCCCATCCTGAATATAGGTGTCGGGTTTGCTTTCAAATCGCTAATGATAGGTATAGTTCTGGCTTTTGGCCGTAACTTTGTCTCGCTGCAATAAGTTTGAATAATATGGCCACGATCCGCAAAATTATCCACATTGATATGGACGCCTTCTATGCTTCCGTAGAGCAGCGTGACAACCCGGAGCTCCGGGGTAAGCCGCTGGTGGTGGGTGGTTCGCCGCAGGGCAGGGGCGTAGTGGCCACGGCAAGCTATGAAGCGCGGAAGTATGGCATTCATTCGGCTATGCCTGCCCGCCAGGCGGTACAACTATGTCCCCATGCGGTGTTTGTGCGACCCAGATTTGATGCCTACAAAGAAGTTTCCAATAGAATCCGTGAGATCTTCCAGCGCTATACCGATCTGATAGAACCGTTATCCCTGGATGAAGCTTATCTGGACGTTACTGAAGACAAACTTGGCATCGGCTCCGCGCTGGAAATCGCAGAACAGATCAAGAATGCCATCAAAGAAGAACTTCAACTTACCGCATCGGCGGGCATTTCCATAAACAAGTTCGTCGCTAAAATTGCCTCTGATATCAACAAACCTGATGGGCTCAAATTTATCGGGCCCTCATCTATTGAAGCTTTTATGGAAAAACTTCCGGTTGAAAAGTTCCATGGAGTAGGTAAGGTAACGGCGGAAAAGATGAAACAGATGGGCCTGCATACCGGTGCTGATCTCAAGAAATTGTCTGAGGAGACGCTGGTTTACCGGTTTGGGAAAACAGGGCACTTCTACTATAACATTGTGCGTGGTATCGACAACCGCCCTGTACAACCGCATCGGGAGACCAAGTCCCTGGCTGCTGAAGATACCTTCTCCTATGATCTGACCGAGATTGAAGACATGGAGCTCAAGCTGGAAGAAATTGCTGAAATCGTTTATGAACGCTTGAAGAAAAAGAATCTTATAGGCAGAACCATCACCCTGAAGATCAAATACAGCGACTTTAAACAGATCACGCGGAACAGGTCATTTGCCCATCCTGTAGGTGATTTAAAGACTATTGTGGATACCGCAAAAAGCTTATTGATGAGTACCGAACCTGTTGGTCACAAGATTCGTCTATTCGGCATTTCACTTTCTAACTTCGGCGAAGCGCAGCCCAAACAAAAAGTCAGCAAATACACCGGGCAGCTAAGTTTATTTTAGCTGGACCTGGCACCGTCCGGGCTTCGGATAGAACACAGATCAAACGCACATCAAATCCACATCGAACGCACATCGGCCACACCAAACCTGTGTGTTTGAGTTGCGTTCGGTCTCTGTTTGATCATGCTTAGATCACTGTTTTTTACAAGGCAATATTGATTTTGTTTTTGAGGTTAAGTCCTTGCATTTCAGAACTACTGAGTAGTGATGTCATGGCGACAATAAATTTAAGTTAACCCCTTGATTTATAAAATGTATTCTGTTACCTTTGCAGTCCCTTTATTAGGGGTAAAGTTTTTAAAACATTTAATAGAAAACAAAAAACAATGCCAACCATTCAACAATTAGTTAGAAAAGGTAGAGTAGCACTGGAGTTCAAGAGTAAGTCTCCAGCGTTGGACAGCTGTCCACAGCGAAGAGGTGTATGTACACGTGTATATACCACTACCCCTAAAAAACCAAACTCAGCAATGCGTAAAGTTGCCCGTGTACGCTTAACCAACGGAAAAGAGGTTAACGCCTATATCCCTGGAGAAGGTCACAACTTACAGGAGCACTCCATTGTATTGATCCGTGGTGGTCGTGTTAAAGATTTACCAGGTGTACGTTACCACATCATCCGTGGTGCATTAGATACATCAGGTGTAGCTGGTCGTAACCAACGTCGTTCGAAATATGGTACTAAGCGTCCTAAACCAGGACAAGTAGCTGCGGCGCCAACAAAAGGTAAAAAGAAATAATTAGGAGGAAAGAAAAATGAGAAAGTCAAAACCAAAAAAGAGAATTATCCTTCCTGATCCGAAATTTAACGATGTTATGGTGACCAGGTTTGTAAATAATATGATGTACGATGGAAAGAAATCCATCGCTTATGATATTTTTTATAACGCAGTAGAACTTGCAGAAAAAAGAGCAGGTGAGAACGGTCTAGAAGTATGGAAGCGTGCTTTAACCAACGTAATGCCTGCAGTAGAGGTTAAGTCACGCCGTGTAGGTGGTGCTAACTTCCAGGTTCCAACTGAGGTTAGACCTGACCGCAAAATTGCTTTAGGTATGAAATGGTTAATTTCTTACGCACGTAAACGCGGTGAGAAAACCATGAAAGAAAAATTAGCAGGTGAGATCGTTTCAGCAGCTAAAGGTGAAGGTGCCGCAGTTAAGAAAAAAGAAGATACGCATAAAATGGCTGAGGCTAACAAAGCGTTCTCTCACTTCCGTTTCTAATATTAGATTCATAATATAATGTCAAGAGATTTAAAATACACAAGAAATATTGGTATTGCAGCTCACATTGATGCGGGTAAAACCACAACAACGGAGCGTATCCTTTATTATGCTGGGGTAAACCACAAAATTGGTGAGGTACACGAAGGTGCATCTACCATGGACTGGATGGTACAAGAAGCGGAACGTGGGATAACAATCACATCTGCTGCAACTACTGTATTCCGGCCTTACAGAGGAAACAAATATCAGGTAAACGTTATCGATACTCCGGGACACGTGGATTTTACCGTAGAGGTAAACCGTTCACTTCGTGTACTAGACGGATTAGTGTTTTTGTTCTCAGCTGTTGATGGTGTTGAGCCTCAATCTGAGACCAACTGGCGTTTAGCGAACAACTATGCAGTTCCACGTATCGGTTTCGTTAACAAAATGGACCGTTCTGGTGCTGACTTCTTAAAAGTTGTTAAGCAGGTTAAAGATATGTTGGGTAGCCACGCTGTGCCTTTGCAATTGCCAATCGGCGCTGAGGATAGCTTCAAAGGTGTTGTTGATTTGATCAACAACCGTGGTATCATCTGGAATGAGCATGATAAAGGTATGACCTTTACTGAAGTGCCAATTCCTGACGATATGGTTGATGAGGTTGCACAATGGAGAGAGAATTTATTAGAAGCGGTTGCTGATTATGATGAGTCATTAATGGAGAAATTCTTTGATGATCCTAACTCAATCACTGAGCGTGAAATTCTTGATGCTTTACGTGCTGCTACTTTAGATGCTAAAATCGTTCCTATGGTTTGTGGTTCATCTTTCAAAAACAAAGGTGTTCAGACCATGTTGGATCTGGTAATGGAATTATTGCCATCGCCAATGGATGTTGAAGGTATTCAGGGTACTAACCCAAATACTGGTGAAGAGGTTACTCGTCAACCAGACATCAAAGAACCCTTTGCTGCATTAGCATTTAAAATTGCGACTGACCCATTCGTAGGTCGTCTATGTTTTATCCGCGTTTACTCAGGTAACTTAGAAGCAGGTTCATACGTTTACAACGCACGTTCTGAAAACAAAGAGCGTATCTCACGTATCTTCCAGATGCACGCAAACAAGCAAAACCCAATCCCTAACGTAGGTGCTGGTGATATTGCTGCGGTTGTAGGTTTTAAAGACATCAAAACTGGTGATACCCTTTGTGATGAGAAAAACCCAATCATTCTGGAGTCTATGGACTTCCCTGAGCCGGTAATCGGTTTGGCGATTGAGCCTAAAACTCAGGCTGACGTTGATAAACTTGGTATGGGATTAGCTAAATTGGCTGAAGAAGATCCTACCTTCCGTGTACAAACTGACGAGGAAACTGGTCAAACTGTAATCTCAGGTATGGGTGAGCTTCACTTAGATATCCTTATCGACCGTTTAAGACGTGAGTTTAAAGTAGAGGTTAACCAAGGTGCGCCACAAGTTGCTTACAAAGAGGCAATTACTGGTTCTACTCAACACCGTGAAACTTATAAGAAACAAACTGGTGGTCGTGGTAAATTCGCGGATATCCAGGTTGTTATTTCTCCAATCGATCCTGATTTCGAAAAAGGTGGTTTACAATTCGTAAACGAGATTGTAGGTGGTTCTATTCCTCGTGAATTTATCCCTTCAGTTGAAAAAGGATTTGCTGCAGCCATGTCAAATGGTGTTATCGCAGGTTATCCACTTCCTGACATGAAAGTTCGTTTGATCGATGGTTCATTCCACGCAGTCGATTCAGATGCTTTATCTTTCGAAATTGCAGCTCGTTCTGCATTCCGTGAGGCATTGCCTAAGTGTAAGCCTGTGTTGATGGAGCCTATCATGAAAATTGAAGTATTAACTCCGGAAGAAAACATGGGTGATGTAATGGGTGACTTAAACCGTCGTCGTGGCCAGCTGCAAGGTATGGACACTCGTAATGGTTCACAAGTTATTAAAGCCCTTGTACCACTTTCTGAGATGTTCGGTTATGTAACGCAGTTACGTACCATCACTTCAGGTCGTGCAACGTCTACTATGGAGTTTGATCACTACGAACCAGCTCCAAGAAACGTTCAAGAGGAAGTAATTGCTAAATCAAAAGGCAAGGTTAAGTCTATCGACTAATAAAAAAAATCCGGCCGTTGTTATTAATAGCTCTAACAACGGCCTTAATTAAACATATCATGAGCCAAAGAATCAGAATTAAATTGAAATCTTACGATTACAATTTGGTAGATAAATCTGCTGAAAAAATCGTTAAGACTGTAAAGCCAACAGGTGCAGTAGTTAGTGGTCCAATTCCATTGCCTACAGAAAAGAAAATCTTTACTGTTTTGCGTTCACCACACGTGAACAAAAAAGCAAGAGAGCAATTCCAATTGTGCGCTTACAAACGTTTGTTAGATATTTATAGCTCCAACTCAAAAACAGTTGATGCTTTAATGAAACTTGAATTGCCTAGCGGTGTTGAGGTTGAAATCAAAGTTTAATTGATATAGATACTTAATAACATAAAAAAGGTCCCGGCATTTGCCGGGACCTTTTTTATGTTTGAGCTATTAAGCCCGGATATACAATCCGCTTAATAGCCTCTGCTCTTGTAATCGTCAAGTTTGTTGCGCTCGTCCTGTAACTCACGGGCAAGCTTCTTTTCTTTCTCATTTGCCTTGACCTTGTAGCTCTGGTATTCGGCTGCAATCTCTTCATAAAGGCTGCTTCTGTATTTGGCCTCATGCAGGAGCTTCGCCGAGCGGATGATGATGATGATCAGGGCCAGGGCAAGAATCAGAATAATGGTCCACACCATGGTATTATAACTTCCTTTTGAAAAGGAAATGCCCATGAAGGTGATTTCGTCTAACTTCTGGTTTGTGGTGTTCAATGCAGTTTCCTTTTCAGTAAGCTGAACTTTCAGGTCGGCAATTGTTTTTTGCTGTTCTGTAATCTGCTTTTTAAACGTTGTAAGCTGACGGCGTTCTGTACGCAGGGAATCATTGACATTTTTCCAGAAAGCGCTAATCCGGACCGGGTTGACCACCTTAAAACCGTTCAGGTTTTTACTTTTTGAAAGTAAACTCTGGTACTGTCCGCGAAGGCTTGGGTCTGTGTTCACACTGTCTTTTGCAGTCTGCTGTGCGGCAGCGTGGTTGGTGTTTAAGGCAAAAAACAAAACGGCGGTAAATAGGTGTATAAATTTTCTCATAGAGTCTGGCTATTCTAATCTAACATTAATATTTTAATTTTATTGTGTTTAGGGCTCAGATGTTATCTTTGCGCCAATGTCAATTCTCCTATTCACCTTAGTTATTCTGCTTGGCGCATTCTTAGCCGGCCTGGTCGGCTCGCTTACAGGACTGGGTGGTGGCGTGATCATTATTCCCTTGCTGACCCTGGTACTGGATGTTGACATTCATTATGCCATCGGTGCTTCTATTGTATCAGTCATTGCTACATCTTCAGGTTCGGCAGCTGCCTATGTAAAGGAGGGAATCACCAATATCCGGATCGGGATGTTCCTGGAAGTAGCAACCACCATTAGTGCCATTTTTGGGGCAATCATCACGGTTTATATCAACCCCAATTACATCTCTGTAATTTTTGGAGCGATCCTCTTGTTTTCAGCTGCGATGATGCTGCGTAAGAAAGTAGATCATTCGGATGTAGATACCTCTGGCAAGCTGGCAAGATTTTTTAAGCTCAACGGCAGCTACCCGACACCATCAGGTGAACAACCCTATGCTGTACATAATGTAGTTGGTGGCTTTGTCATGATGGCGGTTGCTGGAGTTGCCTCAGGCTTGCTGGGCATCGGCTCTGGTGCACTGAAAGTGTTAGCTATGGACAACATCATGCGCATACCTTTTAAGGTGTCTACGACGACCAGTAACTTTATGATGGGCGTTACCGCTGCTGCAAGTGCGGTGGTATACCTGCACCGGGGGCAGATTGACCCAGGGATAGCGATGCCAGTCTGTTTAGGCGTGCTGGTTGGTGCAAGGGCGGGTTCAAAGATCCTGATTAAGTCTAAACCCGAGAAGCTGAAGGTACTATTTGCGGGTGTGGTCACGTTCCTGGCATTACAAATGATCTATAACGGGCTAAAAGGATGATGATGGAAGGGAAGAAACATGCGCTGAAAGAACGTGATATGCAACTGATCATGGGCAACCTGCTTAGGGTAGGGGTGGTGTTATCGATGACAGTGGTTGCCATCGGCGGCATCATCTATCTGTTAGGCTTTGGGCAGCTAAAGGCCGATTACAGCGAGTTTGTTATGGATGAGGCTGGCTTTTTTTCACTTGCGAGTATCTGGACCGGTATATTGGAGATGAACGGTAAGGCGATCATTCAACTGGGTATTCTGCTGTTGATTTTTACACCAATTTCCAGGGTGATTCTAGCTGTTTTCAGCTTTTTTTTAGAGCGCGATTATCTGTATGTGCTGATTGGCCTGATGATTTTAGGTATAATTTTGTTCAGCTTGAGCAATAAGCTGGCGGGCTAAACCGGGCTAAGTGCTTCAATCGCAACTTAGTTAATCCCCGGGCGCAACTTCCTGAGAATAATGGTACTTATTTCAAAAATAAATAAGCTAACTGTTTGAAAATTAATAATACTTTCGTATTTTTGCCCTCCCTTAAACGGGAATTATATCCACCTTGAACGAAGCCCTACTGCTTCGATGGGTGTTAAACTTTAAAAAAGAAAATGTCAGGTATTATTGGAAAAAAAGTAGGAATGACCAGCATTTTCGATGCCGAAGGAAGAAACATTCCTTGTACGGTAATCGAAGCTGGGCCTTGTGTAGTAACACAGGTAAAGACCGTGGAGAACGACGGTTACGTTTCAGTTCAGTTAGGTTTCGACGAAGCCAAAGCTAAAAACACTACCCAGCCTCTAAAAGGCCACTTTGCGAAAGCAAACACTACCCCAAAACGTAAATTAGTAGAATTTGATCCATTCGAAGAGGCTGTTGCTCTTGGAGATACGGTTGATGTTACTATTTTCAACGAGGGTGATTTTGTTGACGTAGTTGGTACTTCAAAAGGTAAAGGATTCCAGGGTGTTGTAAAACGTCATGGTTTCGGCGGTGTAGGTGGTCAGACTCACGGTCAGCACAACAGAATGCGTGCGCCGGGTTCATTGGGTGCTGCATCTTATCCAGCTCGTGTATTTAAAGGTATGCGTATGGCGGGAAGAATGGGTGGCGACAGAGTAAAGGTTCAGAACTTACAGGTTTTGAAAGTTTATGCTGATCAAAATCTAGTTGTAGTTAGTGGTTCCGTACCAGGAGCTAAAGGTTCTTACGTAATCTTAGATAAGTAAGCAGATGGAAGTTAAAGTATTAAACATTTCAGGACAAGAAACAGGTGCCACAGTGCAACTTCCTGAGTCAGTTTTTGGCATATCACCTGTTGATCATGCTATTTATTTAGATGTAAAGCAATATTTGGCAAATCAGCGCCAGGGAACGCACAAGTCTAAGCAACGTAATGAGATTGCAGGTTCTACCCGTAAGCTATACAAACAAAAAGGTACTGGTGGTGCTCGTGCCGGAAGTATTAAATCACCTTTGTTTAATGGTGGTGGTCGTGTGTTTGGTCCTCAGCCACGTNNACAGTTTCAAATTGAACAAAAAATTAAAATCTCTTGCACGTAAGTCAGCATTGTCTTACAAAGCACAGGACAACAATGTTGTTGTGTTGGAAGATTTTACTTTTGATACAATCAAGACTAAAAACTACATCAACTTGGTTAATGCATTGAGCTTAACTAACGAGAAGACCTTATTGGTTTTACCTTCACAAAACACTAATATTTATTTATCAAGCAGAAACATTCAGAAAGTGAAAGTTACTACTGCTGATCAGTTGAATACTTATGATGTATTAAACTGCGGCAAGCTTTTGTTAACTGCGGATTCTGTTAAAACATTGGAGGAGGCATTTGCCAAGTAATATGGAATTTTTAAAGAAACCAATATTAACCGAAAAAGCTTCTGCATTAACAGAAAAGTCTAACCGCTTTACTTTTAAAGTAGAACACAAAGCGAACAAATTGCAGATTAAAGCAGCTGTAGAGAAGATGTACGGTGTTAACGTTGTAGCCATTAATACAATGGTTGTAAACGGAAAACTAAAGTCCAGAAACACTAAAGGTGGTTTAGTTTCGGGTCGTAGCCCAAAATACAAGAAAGCAGTTGTAACGTTGAAAGACGGTGAAACAATTGATTATTACTCGAATATTTAATTAGAATTGAATAATTTATAACTATGGGCTTAAGAAAATTTAAACCAGTTACTCCGGGTACCCGCTTTAGAGTAGGTGCCAGCTTTTCGGAGATTACAGCAACCAAGCCCGAAAAATCATTGGTTGTATCTTCTAAAAAATCGGGTGGACGTAATAACACAGGAAAAATGACAATGCGCTACTTAGGTGGTGGTCACAAGAAATCTTACCGTTTGATTGATTTCAAACGTGATAAGTTTGATATTCCTGCAACAGTAGCAACTGTTGAATACGATCCTAACCGTACCGCACGTATTGCATTATTACACTACGTAGATGGTGAGAAGCGTTACATTATTGCACCTGAGGGATTGCAAGTAGGACAAACAGTAGTTTCGGGAGAAACAGCTACTCCAGAGGTAGGGAACACATTGAAGTTGGCCAATATTCCATTGGGATCTATTGTGCACAACGTTGAGATTCACCCGGGCCGTGGAGCACAATTAGCACGTAGTGCAGGTGCTTATGCACAATTAGCTGCACGTGATGGTAAATATGCAACCTTGAAGATGCCTTCAGGAGAGACCAGATTAATTTTGGTTACCTGCTTAGCAACAATTGGCGCTGTTTCCAACTCTGATCATGCAAATGAAGTATTAGGTAAGGCAGGCCGCAAACGTTGGTTAGGTATTCGTCCTAGAACACGTCCGGTAGCCATGAACCCTGTCGATCACCCAATGGGTGGTGGTGAAGGCCGTTCATCAGGAGGTCAGCCTCGTTCAAGAAATGGTATGTATGCCAAAGGCTTCAAGACCCGTACACTTAAAAAATACTCAAATCGTTTCATCGTAGAGAAAAGGAAAAAATAATGGCTCGTTCAATTAAAAAAGGACCTTATATTGACCACAACGTAGAGAGAAAAGTAGTCTCTATGAATGATACAGGCAAAAGGACTGTAATCAAAACTTGGTCACGCAGATCAATGATCTCACCAGATTTCGTGGGTCATACATTTGCAGTACACAACGGTAACAAATTTATACCGGTATACGTAACAGAAAACATGGTTGGTCACAAACTGGGAGAGTTTGCTCCGACCAGAACATTTAGGGGTCACTCTGAAAAAAGAAAATAATTAAGAGATGGAAGCAGTAGCGAAATTAAACAATTGTCCAACCTCACCGCGTAAAATGCGTTTGGTTGTAGATCTTATCAGAGGCGAGCGTGTAGAGAAAGCATTACATATTTTGAAATTTACCAATAAAGAAGCAGCACAAAAAGTTGAGAAACTTTTGTTATCGGCTATCAAGAACTGGGAAACTAAAAATGAAGGTTCTCGTCCTGAAGAAAACCAACTATATGTTAAAACCATCATGGTTGGTGGTGGCCGTCAGCTTAAACGCTTAAGACCGGCACCTCAAGGCCGCGGTTTCAGAATTCGCAAGCGTTCAAACCACGTAACTTTGATAGTAGATAGTAAAATCGTTGAAACTCAAACTAATTAACAGAAATGGGACAAAAAGCACATCCAATAGGTAACAGGTTAGGAATCATCAAAGGTTGGGATTCTAACTGGTTCGGTGGCAACAACTATGCTGATAAATTAGTTGAGGACGAAAAAATAAGAAAATACCTTTCTGCACGTATCGCTAAAGGCGGCGTTGCGAAAGTTGTTATCGAGCGTACATTAAAGCGCATCACGGTTACCATTCACACTGCCCGTCCGGGTATCGTTATTGGTAAAGCAGGACAAGAGGTTGACAAGATTAAAGAAGAGCTGAAACAACTTACTAAAAAAGAGATTCAGATCAACATTTTCGAGATCAAACGTCCTGAGTTAGATGCACAATTAGTGGCAGAAGGCGTTGCTAAGCAATTAGAGGCAAGGATCTCTTTCCGTAGAGCAATGAAATCTACCATCGCATCAACGATGCGTATGGGCGCTGAAGGTATCAAGATCATGACTTCAGGTCGTTTAGGTGGTGCAGAGATGGCACGTAGCGAGCAGTACAAAGAAGGAAGAATTCCTTTGCATACTTTCCGTGCGGACATTGACTATGCACTAGCTGAAGCTTTGACTACTTATGGTAAAATAGGTGTTAAGGTTTGGATCTGCAAAGGTGAGGTTTACGGTAAGCGTGATCTTTCTCCAAACATCGGATCAACCAGCAATGCACCTGGTAAAGGTGGCAGACCTGAAGGCGCATTCGGTGGCGGCAGAGACAGAGACAACAGAGGCGGCGGCGAAAGACGTAACGATAACCGCGGTGGCGCGAATCGTGGCGGCGGACGAGGCCCGGGTCAAGGTGGTCCTGGAGCAGGAAGAGATAACAGAGGCGGAAACACTCCTAACAGAGGTCCTCGCAAATAATTAGTTAACAAATCGTTTTACGATAATATTAAGATAAAATGTTACAGCCAAAAAGAACGAAGTTCAGAAAGATGCAAAAAGGCAGAATGAAAGGTTTAGCTACACGTGGAGCTGAACTATCATTCGGATCTTTCGGGATCAAATCTCTAGAGTCGACCTGGATTACCAGTCGTCAGATAGAGGCAGCCCGTATCGCGGTAACTCGTTTCATGAAACGTGAAGGCCAGGTGTGGATTAGAATTTTCCCGGACAAACCGGTAACTAAGAAGCCAGCTGAGGTACGTATGGGTAAAGGTAAAGGTGCTCCTGAATACTGGGTAGCTGTTGTTAGACCCGGACGTATTATTTTTGAAGCAGAAGGTGTACCTTTGGAAGTTGCCAAAGAAGCCATGAGATTAGCCGCTCAGAAATTACCAATCCAGACAAAATTTGTAGTACGTAGAGATTACGTAGAAGCATAAAAAAGTATTGGGTTGCATGTTGTAAGTAACTTGTTATTATAACCTCTAGACCCAACACATTAAAATTAATAAAATGAAGAACTCAGAAATCACAGGGCTTTCACAGGAAGAACTAGTAGCCAGGATTGCAGAAGAAAAAGAAAACTTAGTTAAGTTAAAGTTTGCGCATACAATTTCGGCTATCGAAAATCCTTCCCGCATCACAAAGGTAAGAAGGAATATTGCCCAATTAAATACTGAACTGACTAAGCGCAAGGCTGTGTCTGCTAGTGAAACTAAATAACTTTAGAGTCGAAATGGAAAGACAATTAAGAAAAACAAGAACCGGGTTAGTGGTAAGCAACAAGATGGATAAATCTGTTGTGGTAGCAGTAGAGCGTAAAGTGAAACACCCGATCTATGGTAAGTTCGTGAAGAAAACTACCAAATTTATGGCTCATGACGAGAAAAACGATTGCGGTATTGGTGATACAGTACTGATCATGGAGACTCGTCCGCTGAGTAAAAACAAGAACTGGAGATTAGTGGAAATTTTAGAAAGGGCTAAATAACATGGTACAACAGGAATCAAGATTAAACGTAGCCGATAACAGCGGCGCAAAAGAAGTATTGGTTATCCGTGTACTTGGTGGTACTGGAAAGCGATATGCTTCTATTGGTGACAAGATCGTTGTTACCGTGAAAAGCGCATTACCTTCTGGAAACATTAAGAAAGGAACAGTTTCTAAAGCAGTTGTTGTAAGAACAAAGAAAGAGATCAGACGTAAAGATGGTTCTTACATCCGTTTCGACGACAATGCAGCAGTATTATTGAATGCACAAGATGAGCCGCGCGGTACTCGTATTTTCGGCCCGGTAGCGAGAGAACTGCGTGAAAAACAATTCATGAAAATTGTATCATTAGCACCGGAGGTATTATAAAATGAAAAATAAAGTAACGACACCAAAAATAAAGATCCGTAAAGGAGATTTAGTAAAGGTTATAGCCGGCGATTCAAAAGGCCAGCAAGGTAACGTACTAGCAGTACAAACTGACAAGAACAGAGTATTGGTAGAAGGCATTAACCTTGTTTCAAAACATACAAAACCAAATGCTGCTACTCCAAATGGTGGTATCATTAAAAAAGAAGCTGCTCTTCACATTTCTAACGTGATGCTAGTTGATCCAAAATCTGGTGAGACTACCCGCGTTGGCAGAAAGCTAAACGCTGATGGGAAATTAGTTAGGGTTGCTAAAAAATCAGGAGAGGAGATCAAATAATGGCTTACGTACCAAGATTAAAAAGTAAATATAAAGAGGAAATTGTAAATAATCTTAAAGATAAGTTTAATTACAAGAGCGTAATGCAGGTTCCTAAATTAGAGAAAATCGCTATCAACCAGGGTGTTGGCCGTTTTTCTGTAACTGACAAGAAGATTATGGACAGCTCTATTTTAGAGATGACTACCATTTCTGGTCAGCAGGCTGTAGGCGCAAAATCTAAAAAAGATATCTCAAACTTCAAATTACGTAAAGGTATGCCTGTAGGTGTACGTGTAACTTTACGTGATAACAACATGTATGAGTTTTTAGATCGTTTAATTTCCGTAGCTTTGCCGCGTATCCGTGATTTCAAAGGTATCAATGACAAAGGATTTGATGGAAAAGGCAATTACACTTTAGGTGTAACTGAGCAAATCATCTTCCCTGAGATCAACATCGATAAGATCAGCAAGATTTTAGGTATGGATATTACATTTGTAACAACTGCTACCAACGATGTTGAAGCATTGGAACTTTTAAAACAATTTGGATTACCATTTAAAAATCAAACCCCAACAAATCAGTAATGGCAAGAGAAGGTGTAAAAGCACGCGAAGTTAAGCGCCAAAGATTGGTGGCTAAGTACGCAGATAAACGTGCAGAATTAAAAGCTGCAGGTGACTTCGAAGGACTTGATAAGTTACCTAAAAATTCATCTCCTGTTCGTTTGCACAACCGTTGTAAATTAACTGGCCGCCCTCGTGGTTACATGCGTACCTTTGGTATTTCCAGGGTTACGTTCCGCGAAATGGCATTGGCTGGTAAGATTCCGGGAGTAAGAAAAGCGAGCTGGTAAGAATATCCAGTATACATTAGAAGATCTGCATCTGCAGGACTTCTAATGTATTTGCGTTAAAAAGAATATTAACCGATGGAAGGTCGTCCCGAATGGATCGGGAAGGAAACCGCTGTCACAATCATATCAAAATGAATACAGATCCAATAGCAGATTATCTTACAAGAGTAAGAAATGCCATCAAGGCAAATCACAGAATTGTTGAGATTCCTGCATCGAACCTTAAAAAGGAAATGACGAAAGTACTTTTTGACAAAGGTTACATTGCCAATTACAAATTTGAGGACACTACTGCTCAAGGCACCATCAAAATTGCTTTGAAGTACAACCCGATTACTAAAGTTCCTGCAATACGTACATTAATGCGTATCAGCAAACCAGGTTTAAGGCAATATGCTGGCGTAGGTAATATGCCAAGAGTATTAAACGGTTTAGGTATCGCAATCTTGTCTACTTCTAAAGGAGTTATGACAGATAAAGAAGCGGCTAGACTTAACATTGGTGGCGAAGTTTTGTGTCACGTTTATTAATTAAAGGAGGATAACAAAATGTCAAGAATAGGAAAAGCCCCAATTAATGTTCCTGCTGGAGTAACCATTACCGTATCTAAAGATAACGTAGTAACAGTTGCAGGTCCAAAAGGACAGTTAACCCAAGCAGTTGATTCAGATATCACTGTAAGTTTAGAAGACAATGTACTTACTGTACAACGTCCAACTGAGCAAAAGAGACACAAAGCATTGCACGGTCTATACCGTTCATTGTTAACCAATATGGTTATCGGTGTAACAGAAGGATACAAGCTACAACAAGAGCTGGTAGGTGTGGGTTACCGCGCAACCAACGTAGGAAATACCCTTGATCTTGTTTTAGGATTCTCTCACCACTATGTGTTCCAGTTACCGGAAGAAATTAAAGTAACTACATCTTCGGAGAAAGGACAGACTCCTAAAATTATTTTAGAGAGTATCGACAAACAATTGATCGGTCAGGTAGCAGCGAAAATCCGCTCGTTACGTGCACCAGAGCCATATAAAGGTAAAGGTATCAAGTTTGTAGGCGAAGTGTTAAGAAGAAAAGCAGGTAAATCAGCTTCTAAAAAATAATCATCATGGCAGGGAAAAAATTATCTCGTAGAGATCGTATAAAAAAAGGAATCAGAAAAAGACTTACAGGTTCTGAAAGCCGTCCACGTTTATCAGTTTACAGAAGCAATAAAGGGATTTATGCTCAAATCATTAACGACGTAACCGGAAGTACAATCGTTTCAGCATCTTCTTTATCTAAAGACTTTACTGGTACCGGAAACAAATCAGAGCAATCTGTAGCTGTAGGTAAATTAATCGCTGAGAAAGCTATCGCAGCTGGCGTAAAACAAGTTGTTTTCGATAGAAATGGCTATTTATACCACGGTCGTGTTAAATCATTGGCTGACGGTGCCCGTGAAGCTGGTTTAGAATTTTAATCTGATAAATAGAGAAGAATGTCAACTATCAATATAAAAAGAGTTAAGACTAGCGAGATCGAGTTAAAAGATCGTTTAGTTAGTATACAACGTGTTGCCAAAGTAACCAAAGGTGGTCGTACTTTCAGCTTTTCCGCTATCGTAGTGGTAGGTGATGAGAACGGTATCGTAGGTTATGGTCTTGGTAAAGCGAAAGAGGTAACTGAGGCAATTGCTAAAGGTATCGATGACGCTAAGAAGAACTTAGTTAAAGTTCCATTGTTGAACGGAACAGTTCCTCACGAGCAAATCGGTAAATTTTCAGGTGGTTTTGTATTAATCAAACCAGCTGCAGTAGGTACCGGAGTTATTGCTGGTGGTGCGATGCGTGCAGTACTGGAGAGTGCTGGTGTGCATAACGTATTGGCAAAGTCAAAAGGTTCATCAAACCCACACAACGTGGTAAAAGCAACAGTAGATGCTTTAACCAAAATGCGTGATGCTTATACTGTCGCTCAGCAACGTGGTGTTGATTTAAATAAAGTTTTTAACGGATAACATTATGGCTAGGATTAAAATAACCCAGATAAAAAGCGTTATCGATAGAAGCGAACGCCAAAAAAGAACGATGCAGGCTTTAGGTTTGAAAAAAATGAACCAGTCTGTAGAAGTTGAAGCGAACAATGCAATCATCGGAATGGTACGTAAAGTAAACCACCTGGTTGCTATTGAGCAAATCTAATTTAATGGCGGTTGCAAATGCGGAATATAATTCTACATTTGCAACCTCTGTATATTTTTTAACCGTTGTCCCTGATTAGTGAAAGCGAAGGGCAACACAATGAGTTTCTCAAAATGAACTTAAGTAATTTAAAACCTGCATCAGGTTCAATCAAAAACAGCAAGAGAATTGGTCGTGGTACCGGTTCAGGTCGTGGTGGAACATCTACCCGTGGTCACAAAGGTGCTGGTTCCCGTTCAGGTCACAAAACCAAAATCGGATTTGAAGGTGGTCAAATGCCTTTACAACGTCGTGTTCCTAAAGTTGGTTTCAAATCGATCAACCGTGTGGAATATGTTGGCGTTAACTTAGACGTGATCCAGGCGCTTGCTGAAAAATTCAATTTAACTACCATCACATTTGCTGATTTCCAGGCTCATGGTTTAGCATCTAAAAATGATCTAGTGAAAGTATTAGGTCGTGGCGAGGTTACATCGAAAATAGAAGTTAAAGCCCATGCTTTTTCTGCAACTGCACAAAAGGCTATTGAAGCTGTTGGTGGCTCAATTGAAAAACTGTAATTAATGAAGAAGCTGTTTACTACTTTAAGTAATATCTGGAAAATAGAAGAATTGAGAGAGCGTATTGTTTTTACGCTCATCATTCTTTTGGTCTATAGATTTGTATCACATGTGGTTCTTCCGGGTGTTGATGCAACTGCGTTAGACACGAATGAACAATCTGGCCTGTTAGGTTTGATAGACATGTTTGCCGGAGGATCATTCTCCCGCGTATCTATCTTAGCCCTTGGTGTAATGCCATATATTTCAGCGTCTATTGTAGTTCAGTTACTCGGTATTGCTGTTCCTTCTTTCCAAAAAATGCAGAAAGAAGGCGAGAGCGGCAGAAATAAGCTTAACCAAATCACCAGATATCTAACCGTCGCGATCACCGTTGTTCAGGCAGTTGGTTACATCAAAACACAGGTTCCTGTTGAGGCAATCATGATTGACCGTACATTATTCTATGTGTTGTCTACGTTTGTTTTAGCTGCAGGTACCTTGTTTGTTATGTGGCTTGGTGAGAAAATTACAGATAAAGGTATCGGAAACGGTGTTTCACTAATCATCATGGTTGGTATCATTGCACGTTTGCCAATCGCTTTACAACAGGAGATCAGCTCCAGATTTGTAGGTGAAGGTGGTCTTATTGGTCTGGTAATCGAAATTGTTGCTTTATTTGCAGTGGTTATGTTTACCATCCTGATTGTTCAGGGGGTACGTAAAGTGCCTGTACAGTATGCTAAACGTATTGTTGGTAACAGACAATTTGGTGGTGTAAGACAGTATATTCCTTTAAAGGTTAATGCCGCTGGTGTTATGCCGATCATCTTTGCGCAGGCATTGATGTTCATTCCGATGACGCTCACATCATTTTTTCCTTCTTTGCAAAACACCTGGTTGATTCAGTTCAGTGATTATACATCACTTACTTACTGCTTAACATTTGCTTTCTTAATTATTGCTTTTACTTTCTTCTATACTGCCATTACCGTAAATCCTACGCAAATGGCGGATGATATGAAAAAGAACGGTGGTTTTATTCCAAGCATTAAACCAGGACTTGCAACTTCATCTTTTATAGATGATGTTATTTCTAAGATTACTTTCCCGGGTTCTGTGTTCCTGGCGATCATTGCTATTCTACCTGCTATTGCGGTTAAGTTTGGAATTAAATCTGAATTTGCACAGTTCTATGGAGGTACATCGCTTTTGATCCTTGTTGGTGTTGTACTTGATACACTTCAACAAATTGAAAGTTATTTATTGATGCGTCATTATGATGGATTGATGAAAACCGGTAGAGTAACTGGTCGTACAGGTATCCCTGCTGCAACCGGAAGTAATGCCGTGATATAAGTCATGTCAAAAATTTATTATAAATCGGCAGAGGAGATTGAGCTGATTCGTGAGAGTTCCATGTTGGTGTCGCAGACACTAGCAGAAGTGGCCAAAGTTATCGGCCCTGGAAGAACGACCCTGAGCTTAAACAAACTTGCCGAGACTTTTATTAAAGATCAGGGTGCCGTTCCGGCATTCCTGAACTATAATGGCTTCCCATACTCCTTGTGTATATCTCCGAATGAACAGGTTGTACATGGCTTTCCGAGTGACTATGTTATTCAGGAAGGTGATCTGATCTCGGTAGACTGCGGTGTAATTAAGAACAACTATTTTGGTGATTCTGCCTATACGTTTGCCATTGGCGAGATTNNTTGACGCAGAAAAACAGAAGTTGGTTGATGTAACCAAAGCATGCCTGATAGCAGGTGTGGAGAAAGCGGTCTCGGGATCACGAATTGGGGATGTGGGATATGCCATTCAAAAGCTTGCTGAAGATAATGGTTTTGGTGTAGTGCGCGAATTGGTGGGACATGGGGTAGGCGTAAAGCTACATGAAAAGCCAGAAGTACCGAACTATGGCCAGAGGGGCCGCGGTATAAAGTTAGAAGAAGGTATGGTGATAGCCATTGAGCCCATGATTAATGCTGGTACTGCCGGTGTTAAGTTTTGGTCAGATGGCTGGACGGTAACGAGTAAGGATAATAAACCATCTGCGCATTTCGAGCACACGATCGCGGTTAAAAAGGGGAAGGCAGATGTTTTATCTACGTTTTCTTTGATTGAAGAAGTTTTAGAGAAAAAGCATAAATAATTAAATTATTTTAATTAATTTTGCAACCCTGTTTAATAGCAGCTAATTAAGTAAAAATCAATAATATATGGCTAAACAAGCCTCAATTGAACAAGACGGAGTAATAAGGGAAGCACTATCGAATGCGATGTTCCGGGTAGAACTGGAAAATGGACATGAGATTATTGCTCACATTTCTGGTAAGATGCGGATGCACTACATCAAGATATTACCAGGGGATAAAGTTAAATTAGAGATGTCGCCTTACGACTTATCGAAGGGCAGGATTACTTATAGATATAAATAAAATGAAAGTTAGGTCATCAATTAAAAAGCGTAGCGCTGATTGCAAAATTATACGTCGTAAGGGAAAACTTTACGTTATCAACAAAAAGAACCCTAAGTTCAAGCAGCGTCAAGGTTAAGAAATTATTTAAGTGTGATTGGATTGGATGTACAGGTTATTCAATCTGTCATTTAATCAAATAATCAAACATTTAGTACAAATATGGCAAGGATATCAGGTATTGATTTACCAAGAAACAAAAGAGGCGAAATTGGTCTAACTTACATTTTCGGTGTAGGCAGATCTACTGCTCAACGTATTTTAACGGAAGCAGGTATCGATTTTAGCAAAAAAGTACAAGACTGGTCTGATGAAGAGTTATCAGCGATTCGTACGATCATCAACGACGGAATTAAAGTTGAAGGTGCTTTACGTTCAGAGGTTCAATTGAACATCAAACGTTTAATGGATATCGGTTGCTACCGTGGCTTACGTCATAGAAAAGGTTTGCCGGTTCGTGGACAACGTACAAAGAACAACTCCAGAACCCGTAAAGGCAAGAGAAAAACAGTTGCTAACAAGAAAAAAGCTACTAAATAAAATTAGTATCAAACAATAATTATGGCTAAGAGTAAAAAAGTAACTAAAAAGCGTATTGTTGTAATTGAGCCTGTTGGTCAGGCACACATCAATGCGACTTTTAACAATATCATTGTTACGCTAACAAACAACAACGGTCAAACCATTTCATGGTCGTCTGCAGGTAAAATGGGCTTCAAGGGTTCTAAAAAGAACACTCCATATGCAGCTGGTCAAGCGGCTTCAGACTGTGGTAAGGTAGCATATGATTTAGGTTTACGTAAGGTTGAAGTTTTTGTAAAAGGTCCTGGATCTGGTCGTGAATCAGCTATCAGAACATTACAAATTGCAGGTATCGAAGTGACTTCGATTAAAGACATTACCCCGCTTCCACACAATGGATGTCGTCCACCTAAGAAAAGAAGAGTTTAATTTATAATTTTTAAAGCTAAGAGTCTGCAGCTACAGGTTGCACGATACTTTAAAACAAAGAAAAATGGCAAGATATACAGGACCCAAGTCCAAGATCGCGCGTAAATTCAGAGAGCCTATTTTTGGCCCTGATAAAGTTTTAGACAGAAAAAACTATCCTCCTGGCCAACATGGCGTTTCTAAAAGAAGAGGAAAACAATCTGAATATGCTGTTCAGTTAATGGAGAAACAAAAAGTTAAATACACTTACGGTGTATTGGAGCGTCAGTTCCGTAACTTGTTTACCAAAGCATCTTCACGTCAGGGTATTACCGGTGACAACCTATTACAATTATTAGAAGCTCGTTTAGATAATACCGTATACAGATTAGGTATTGCTACAACCCGTTCAGCTGCCCGTCAGTTAGTTAGCCATAAACACGTAACAGTGAACGGTGAAGTGGTAAACATTCCTTCTTATCAATTGAAAGCCGGTGATGTAATTGCTGTTCGTGAGAAATCAAAGACATTAGAATCCATCACTAACTCCGTTGCTGGAAGAGTAATCAATAAATTTAATTGGTTAGACTGGAATGCAAGTGAATTGTCTGGAAAGTTTTTAGCTTATCCAAATCGTGATGAGATCCCAGAAAACATCAAAGAAAACCTTATAGTAGAGTTGTACTCTAAGTAATGAATTGATTCTAACTGCCCTTTTTCCAAAGGGCGGTTAGTTTTTTTTGCGTTACATTTTTTAATAAACGATCTAAAAACATTATAAATGGCAATTTTAGCATTTCAGAAACCCGATAAGGTAATCATGCAGAAATCTACTGATTTCGATGGCATATTTGAATTTCGTCCTTTAGAGCCCGGTTTCGGTGTAACAATTGGTAATGCCCTTAGAAGAATTTTACTTTCTTCTTTGGAAGGTTATGCAATTACAAGTATCCGTTTTTCTGGTGTTTCTCACGAATTTTCTACCATGAAAGGTGTTGTAGAAGACTTGACTGAAATCATCCTAAATCTTAAGCAAGTTCGTTTTAAGAAAGTTGGTGACACTGGTGATTCTGAAAAGGTATTCATCATTGTAAATGGTCAGGATCAGTTTCTAGCCGGAGACATTACTAAATTCTCCAACAACTTTGAGGTTTTAAACCCGGATTTTGTGATTTGCAATATGGAGAAAACTGTGACTTTNNACAATCAATAAAGGCCGTGGTTATGTTCCTGCTGAAGAAAATAAAGTTAGTGATGCTGTTGTTGGTGTGATCGCGATCGATTCGATCTTTACACCAATGAAAAATGTAAAATACACGATTGAAAACTATCGTGTTGAACAAAAAACAGATTACGAAAAATTAATACTTGAGATTTCTACTGACGGATCTATTCATCCTGAAGAGGCATTGAAAGAATCTGCGAAAATTTTAATTCAACACTTTATGTTGTTCTCTGATGAGAACCTGGTATTGGAATCGCAGGCGAAAGAAGAAACTAAAGAAGTTGATGAGGAAATCTTGCACATGCGTAAGATCCTTAAGACGGAACTTGTTGATCTTGATCTTTCTGTACGTGCATTGAACTGCTTAAAAGCAGCCGATATCCGTACCTTAGCTGATCTTGTGTCTTACGACGTTGCTGATATGTTAAAATTCAGAAACTTCGGTAAAAAATCCCTGACTGAAATCCAGGAACTGGTTAAATCTAAGAGCTTGTCTTTTGGAATGAACCTGTCTAAATTCAAGTTAGACGAAGAATAATAACAAATACAACTATTGTTAATCGTGCATAATTCCCTCGCAAAGAGACGGTATGCACTGAATAAAATCAAAAATGAGACACGGTAAAAAAATTAACCACTTAGGAAGAACAGATTCACATCGTAAGGCGATGTTGGCTAACATGGCTTCATCATTAATCAAGCACAAGAGAATTACCACTACTTTAGCAAAAGCTAAAGCATTGCGTATGTACGTTGAGCCAATGATTACTAAATCTAAAACTGATACTACACATTCTCGTCGTATTGTTTTTAGTTACTTACAAGATAAAGAAACTGTAACTGAATTATTCCGTGACGTAGCTGCTAAAGTTGCTAACCGTCCGGGTGGTTACACCAGAATTATTAAACTAAACAATCGTTTAGGTGATAACGCTGAAATGGCTTTAATCGAATTGGTTGACTACAACGAAGTATACGGTAAAGATACTGACGCTGCAGAAAAGAAAACTACTCGTCGTGGAAGAAGCAGAAGCAAAAAAGCTGACGCACCTGCTGCTGAAGCAACTACTGCTGAGGCAACCACTGAAGCTCCTGCTGAAGAAGCTGCTGCACCTGCTGAAGGTGAAGAGGCTAAACAAGCTTAAGCTAGTTAACAAACAAGAAAAAAGCCCTGTTGATCTGATCAGCAGGGCTTTTTTAATAGTCTAATTTTTTATTATCTGTTATGATTGACTTACATCATCCTGAACGGTTCTTAGGGCGCGTAAATGCAGCACTAGAATCGGGTTTGCTTTCAAAGATCACCCTGTCTAATTACACTGGTTCAACGCCCGAGCTTAAGAACATTTATGTGCGGCCGGTTCTTATTAAGCGTGAACCAAAATTGTCTTTTACCTACCGCTATAAAACCAAAGATATTGTAAAGAACTAC
>DCLG01000084.1:285907-287025 GCA_002320935.1 Pedobacter sp. UBA1654
TTGCTTTGCTGGCAGGACTTGTAAAAGATGATTTCAAGGCGTCAACCCTGTTTAGCAATGAAGGTGATCTTGTATTGCAGTTAAGGGGACAAAGCTGGTCCTTAAAACAAGTACCTGCTTCCACTACGCACTCTGCATCGGAGCTTACACATGATCAGCCTAAACAGCGTAAAATATCTACACCTGGCAAACAGTATCTCACAGATTTAAAACTTACCGATTCTGAAGGTAACGTTTTCAAGAACGCGCAGGACAAATACAAGCAGATTAATCAATACATTGAAATCCTGCATCCGATGATCAGTACGCTACCTGCTGGTACTATCCGGCGGATAGCAGACATGGGGTCGGGTAAAGGCTATCTAACCTTCGCACTTTACGATTACCTAAGCAATACGCTGAACCAAGAGGTACAAGTCACCGGGGTTGAGTTCCGGGAAGACCTGGTGGCGCTGTGTAACCAAATATCGAAAAATGCCGGTTTTTTTGGTTTGTCTTTCGTTCAGGGTAGCATTGAAGGATATGACACAGCATCGTTGGATATGTTGATCGCCTTGCATGCCTGCGATACCGCGACAGACGATGCCATTTACAAAGGAATTGAAGGCGGTGCTACGCTCATCGTCACGGCACCCTGCTGTCACAAGCAAATTAGGCGGGAAATGACCCAGGGAAAAGCTTCTAATGAACTAAATTTCCTTACGCAGTATGGCATCTTCCTGGAAAGGCAGGCAGAAATGGTCACAGATGGATTGCGCGCGCTTATCATGGAGTATTATGGATATCAGACTAAGATTATGCAGTTTATATCTGATGTGCATACTCCAAAGAACATTCTAATCGTCGGCATAAAGAAAAGTGTCACTGAGGCGAGAAAAGCAGCGATTTTAAAAGAAATCCAGGCGACCAAGGCTTTCTTTGGAATCAGCTACCATCACTTGGAAAAACTTACAGGCATAATGGACTAATATGTCAATTTGGCATTTTCAAGGTGGGCTGAAATTGTGAAATCCGGCTGCTATTTGCCTCATTCATTGCCATTAACTGCCAAAATACAATTGGCACAACCCTTGTTCAAAGGGAAATATCGAATTAGTAAAACATTAAAATAAATAATA
>DCLG01000084.1:287133-287385 GCA_002320935.1 Pedobacter sp. UBA1654
AAAACATTAAAATAAATAATAAAATGGGAAAAATTATTGGTATAGACTTAGGAACAACAAATTCTTGCGTATCTGTAATGGAGGGTAACGAGCCTGTAGTTATAGCCAACAGTGAGGGAAAGCGTACAACACCATCTATCGTTGCTTTTGCAGAGAATGGTGAGCGCAAAGTTGGTGAGCCGGCAAAACGTCAGGCGATCACTAACCCTACAAAAACGATCTCTTCTATCAAACGTTTCATGGGAAGCAGCT
>DCLG01000045.1 GCA_002320935.1 Pedobacter sp. UBA1654
GGTCCACGATATGCCATAAAGCTGATCAAAGTTGGCGTTTATAATGCTCTCGATTTTATTAGCCTTCCAGAAGACTTTGTCTTGAAGCTGATGACCATTCAGGGTAGAAGAACTTACCGGGAACTGCATGGTCGTCGATGTATTCCGATGGAGTATGATCGGCCAGATAAGGAAGGAATTTCAACAGCCAGGTCCTTTGGTACAATGGAAACTGAACTGGCCCCGATGGAAGAGGCTTTGTCTACCTATGTAGCAAATGCCGCGTTGAAGCTTAGGGCGCAGAATTCGGTATGTGCTAAGTTGTTTGTATTCTGCCACACCAGCCGTTTTGCGGTCGTAAATGACCTTTACTCAGCAGGGTTGGAGATTCAGGTTGATATTCCTACCAATGATACTGCTGTCCTCATCAAAAACGCCATCTCTGCACTTCGGAAGATTTACCGAAAAGGTCCACGATACCAGAAAGTGGGCGTTGAGCTAAGGGACTTACGCCCTGATAGCCAGGTTCAGGCTTCTTTATTTGAACCTGTAGATACAGCCAAAAAAGCGAAGCTTCAAAAAGCGCTTATGGTTATTGATCAACTAAACCGCAATTATGGGAAAGACACCATTCGTTATGCTGCTATGGGGTTCGAAAAGAAGTGGTTTATGCGTCAGGAATTTTTATCACGAAGATACACAACAAGGATTGAGGACGTAATTGTGGTAAAAGCCAAGTAAATTATTTTCAATTAATAGTTATTTTTCCAGGGTGGCTTACTTTTAGCTTAAACCGGTTTATGAAAAGTTCTAAAATTAAAAAGTTCGTTGGAGGTTTTTCCATTATTCTCCTTGTTCTGATATTGGCAGCAGTTTTACGGGTTAATGATCAAATAGGAGCACGGTATTCCCATGAGGAAAATATCCAGAAGTTTGGCAAGCTTCCTTATTATGATTCTACCATGAATGAATTTGTGAGCCCTCAAAGCATCATATCAGACAAAGAGAAAACTACTGGAGGCGACCCGGGCTTTTTGAGGTTCTTTACAAAATCGCCCTATGCACCACAAAGTGAGCTTCCGAAGGTTAAGCTAGGGAAATCGGATTTCTCTGAAACACCCTTAGATCTGGCGCTGTACTGGTTCGGGCATTCCACAGCCTTAATAGAGCTGGATGGGCACCGGATGCTGATAGATCCTGTTCTGGATAACGCAGGTCCGCTACCGGGAATAACGAAACGTTTTTCAGCTGCTCCGTTTGAGCGTGAGGACCTTCCATCAATTGATGTTTTGCTGATTACACACGATCATTATGATCACCTGGAGGCGAATACGATTAAGCATTTTGCAGCTACGAATACCAAGTTTGTTGTGCCATTGGGTGTGGGCGCCAGGCTAAAAGGCTGGGGTGTTCCGCCAAATCAGATCACGGAACTTGCCTGGCACCAAAGCTTTGATTTTAATGGTATTAAGATCACCGCTACTCCAGGTGTCCATTACTCGGGCAGAAGCAATAAGGATAGGAATAAAACACTCTGGGCATCCTATGTCATCAAAGGAAAAGAAACCAAACTATTCTGGAGCGGTGATACAGGCTACAGTGAGCACTTTAAACAAATTGGAGAAAAATACGGGCCCTTCGATATCGCTTTCGTAGAGATTGATGCATGGAATAATGGCTGGCCGAACACACACCTGTTTCCAGACCAGGTCATTCAGGTGGTATCAGATGTTAAAGCCCGATCGCTGTTCCCGATCCATTTAGCAACGTTCGATCTTGCGTTACATCCCTGGAAGGAATCTATAGAAATCGTATCAAATCTGGCTGAAAAGTCGAATGTGAACATCATTACGCCAGTTATGGGCCAGAAGACCGTTCCTGGTGTTACAAAAACAAACAAGTGGTGGGCATCGCTGCGATAAGTTTGTTTTCAGACTTTAGAGAAACGCTTTTTGAATTCTAAAGGACCTGATCCTTCTAATTTATTGAAGAGTTTATTGAAATAGGACAGGCTCTGAAATCCTACGTTGTAACATGCTTCTGTTACCGTGACATCCTTAAGCAACATGGTTTTCGCCTGATTAATCCTGTATTGATTTACAAAATCTGTGAATGTCATTTTCGTTTGTCTTTTGAAATAACGACAGAAAGCAGAGGTACTTAAACCAACACGCGATGCAATTTCATTCACGTCTGCATATTCATGATAATTGTTATGAATATAGCCATAGATCGTCCCCATTCGAACCTTGTCTTTCAGGTAAAGGCTAACGCTTGTATCCTGGTCATTTAGTAACTCACGTTCATCGCTGAGCGCCAGAAGCTGAAATATTTCAAGCAACTTAAGTAAGCGGCCGAAACTGTTCAGCGCCTCCATTTCCTTTAATAACTGGCCCGCTTTGGTCTTAACGCTGCCTTTAAATAAGATACCAAATTTGGCTTGTTTGAATAGCTGTTCAATGGAAGCAAGTTCAGCAGCACCACTAAGCACATCACCTGGAAAGTTCTCCTTCATCTGCACTACAATTTGCCGGTATTCAGAAGTTAAACCATAATCGAAGTTTAAGTGGGGAATATTAGGTCCAATCAAAACCAGGTCACTGTCCATGAAACTTGAGATATGTTGTCCCACATGCCTGATGCCAGTTAACCCTTCAATGAAAATTAGCTCAACTTCAGGATAGTAATGCCAATAGAAATACTCCTTTAAGCTTGGTGAGAACAGCTTGAAGGATTGTCCGGGATCTATGATGACCTGCTCTTTTTGAATCTGCACTGTTGCTTCAATTGGTTCACTTAAAGATAGCAGTATTTTGATAACTGTCAATACAGAGCAAAAACAAGTCATCATAGAGAAAAGCAACTGGTCTCTGTTGTAACACCTTTGTATGGTCAACCAACATAGATAAATTATGGAAAGAGAATCAATGATGCCTGGAGCTGGGGTTAATACCGCGCATAAAGAGATCCCCGGTAACCCTTCTACAGCTACCAGTAGCAAGATCAAATTAAATGACCGGAGTAATGGAGAGCCTTTGAAGGTATTGTCTGAGGAAGATTGGAAATTTTGGATCGAAAACGGCTATGTCGTTATTAAGAATGCCATTTCCCGCGAGCAGGCGCAAAGGACAGCCGACTTTTTATGGCAGTATGAAGGTAAAGACCCTAAGGATCCTGAAAGTTGGTATAAGGTGCCTTCAGCGAAAATGCAAATGACTGAACTGAACAATACCGGAATGGTTGAGGTATACAATAATCAGCTGCTCTGGGATAATCGTCAAAGTGAACGTATCCATGACGCTTTTACAGACATATGGGGTACAGAAAAACTTTGGGTAACGATAGACCGGGCAAACCTTAACTTTCCAATTCGGCCGGGTCATGAGTACAAGGGGTTTATTCACTGGGATTATGATCCGGAAACGAAGCCACAGAATGTGCAGGGCGTATTGGCGCTAGCCGATCAGATGGATGAACACATGGGTGGCTTCCAATGTATCCCTGAATTGTTCCGGTCCTATGATACCTGGAAATTATCGCAGCCTGCTGACCGCGACCGCTTTAAACCGGATACTGCCGGCTTTACACCGACAAAAGTTAAATTGGAAGCTGGCGACTTGCTGATATTCAACAGTACGCAACCACACGGCATCAGAGCCAATAACAGCGTTGATAAGGTCCGTATTGCGCAATACATCTCGATGATGCCAGCTGATGAAGATAATGAGGCTATGCGCCAATGGCGAATTGATTCCTGGCAGGCGCGTCTGGCTCCTGAAGGTTATGCATTTCCCGGGGATCCGGCACGTCGGGAACTAAACTATCCTGTTGCTGAACTTTCGCCATTAGGGAAAAAACTGCTGGGCTTGGAGTATTGGTAATATTAGGGGCTATGGTTGTTGTGTTAAGATAAACCAAATAGGTGGAAAGGTCTTGCGGGCCTCAACCGCCTAGATGTTAAATTTAATCCCTTGTGCCAGTGGCAAGGTGTTGGAGTAATTGATGGTGTTTGTTTGCCGGCGCATATAGCCTTTCCATGCATCGGAACCACTTTCGCGACCGCCGCCGGTTTCCTTTTCGCCACCAAAGGCGCCCCCAATCTCTGCACCTGAAGTGCCGATATTTACATTTGCGATTCCGCAGTCTGAACCTGCAGCAGAAAGGAACTGCTCGGCTTCGCGCAGGTTTAAAGTCATGATGGCAGACGATAAACCTTGTGGCACTGCATTCTGCAAAGCAATGGCTTCATCAAGGGTTTTGTATTTGATCAGGTAAAGAATCGGTGCAAAAGTTTCTTCCTGAACAATTTTATAATGATTTTCAACTTCCGCAACACAAGGTTTAACGTAACAGCCAGAGGTATAGGTTTCACCTTCCAGTCGGCCGCCTTCTACCAGGAATTTTGCGCCTTCTTCTTTGGCCCGCTCAATGGCCTGCAGGTACATGTCTACTGCTGCGGTGTCAATCAGCGGTCNNCCGATTCGCAGTTGTCCGTATGCAGCAACTAATCTTTCTTTGAACGTGTCATAAATGTCTTCATGGATGATCAGACGACGGGTAGAGGTACAACGTTGTCCGGCTGTACCCACAGCTCCAAACACGGCACCGATAACAGACATATCGAGATCGGCATCTTTAGAAATGATAATGGCATTATTGCCGCCAAGTTCCAGAATAGATTTGCCAAACCTGCCTGCAACAGCGGAGGCGACGATTCTGCCCACGCGGGTTGAACCTGTGAAGGATATCAGGTTGATGCGGGGATCATTGTTCATCTTATCGCCTATGGAATTTCCGATCAACATGCTACTGATACCTTCCGGAAGGTCATTCGCTTTTAGTACTGTAGCCAGAATATGCTGACAAGCAATGGCACAGAGGGGTGTTTTGGATGAGGGTTTCCAGATGCATACGTTCCCACATACCAGCGCAAGAGCTGTGTTCCAGCTCCATACCGCAACGGGGAAGTTGAAAGCAGAAATGATACCGACAATGCCCAGCGGATGCCACTGTTCATACATGCGGTGAGCCGGTCGCTCGGAATGCATGGTTAGTCCATAAAGCTGCCTGGATTGTCCCAGTGCGAAATCACAGATGTCAATCATCTCCTGCACTTCCCCCATACCTTCCTGCAGGCTCTTGCCCATCTCATAGGATACTAGTGTTCCCAGATTCGTTTTATGACTACGGAGTGCATCGCCAAACTGACGTACAATGTCTCCTCTGCGTGGTGCCGGTACTNNTAGCTTGTTCCAGTACCCGTTCATAATCCTCGTCACTGGCCGTCGCAACCCCGGCAATCTTCTGACCATCAACCGGAGAATAGCTTTCAATGGCTGTGCCATCGGTTTTGCCCCAAGTGCTGCCAGTACTGTATGAAGGATTTAATTCCTGAATGCCAAGATCTGCAAGGATGTTTTTTACGTTGATTTCCATAGCTATAAACTTTATCTACACAAATAGACAAAAAATATATTTAATGCAGGAACACACATAATTACCGCAACATTGTTATCCCTGTGCGGTTTTCATGACCCGAATTTTACCAGGTTGTTGATGAAGTTTTGTTACTTTGTATTTATAATCGAACTGCCCAGACCGGGCTTATCTATGCTGGAGGTAAATTTCCCATTTAATTTCTTGCCTTTCATTATCAATTACTTAGCCCAGAGCCGGGTTTTTGTTGAAAATATTATAAGCATTCTGTTCTGCAAACGTCAACTTAATAGCTATATTAATAACGTTGAGCTGTTCTTTTAAATAATTAGTACGATGGAAGAGGATTTTAATTTCGATTTTAGTGATGATGCGCAACGTTCAGTAGAGCGTTATGAGGAGATGTTGAGGAACCAGGATCAATACTTTTTTGATGCCCATGCTTTTGAAACGATCATCGACTATTACATAGAAAAGAATGATCCTGTAAAAGCTTTACAGGTGATTGAATATGCGCTGAATCAGCATCCTTATGCTGCCATTTTCCATGTAAAGCAGGCCCATTTGTACGTGGCAACAGAGCAGTTGGAACTCGCCTTCCAGGCGCTGGAAAAGGCGGAAATGCTGGAAGCTTCAGAACCTGAAATTTACGTAGTCCGTGGTAACATCTATGCCAACCTTAAAAGGTACACGGAAGCGCTGGAGAATTATCAGAAAGCGCTGGGCATGGCCGATGTTACAGACGAAATCCTGCTTCAGATTGCTTTCGTTTACGAGAAAATGATGGACTATGAATCGGCCATCGTTTACATCAAGCGAAGTCTGGAACAGAATATGGAAAATAAGGACGGGCTGTATGAACTTGCTTTCTGCTATGATATTCTGGATAAACAGGAAGAAAGCATCAAGTTTTATCAGGAATATATTGATAAGGATCCTTATTCCTATGCGGCATGGTACAACCTGGCCAACTCATATCATAAACTGGATCTTTTTGAAAAAGCGATTGACGCTTACGACTATGCCATCCTGATTAAAGATGATTTTGCGTCTGCTTATTACAATAAAGGTAATGCTTTGGTGCAACTGGATAAGTTTGCCGAAGCTATTGATGTGTATAAGCAAACTTTTGAATACGAAAAACCGGACGCAGATACCTATTGCGCAATAGGGGAATGCTATGAAAAGCTGGAACGTATGGATGAGGCCCGCTCGTATTACAAGAAGTCTGTAAAGATGGATAATACGATGGCTGATGCCTGGTTTGGAATTGGTGTAACGCTGAACTTTGAAGAACGGTACTTTGAATCTCTGCATTTTTATAAAAAAGCAATTGAGCTTGATGAAGAAAATCCGGACTTCTGGTTTGCTATGGCAGACGCCTATTACAAACTGGGGCAGATGGACAAATCTGCCGCTGCATACGAAAAAGTTATTGAATACAATCCAGTAGATGTTGAAGCCTGGCTGGATTACTCCACGCTTTTATACGAGCTTGGAAAGCTGCGCGACGCTGCGGACACTATTTCTGAAGCCATAAAGAATAATCCGGACGCCGCTGAATTATACTATCGCATGGTTGCCTATCTCTTTGCATTGGGAGAGTCTGACGAGGCATTGATCTACCTGGAAACTGCATTGGTGACGGATCCGGATAAGCATCACATCTTGTTTGAGTACCTGCCACAACTGCAGGAAAATGGTCTTATTCTCGAAGTTATTAATAAATTTATGAGATAAGATTGATGTGCTAAAGCAGAATTCGTAAGCAGAACTTCTGATTTTTTTATAACCTTTGCAGCATATATGAATTACCAATTAAATAATATACCGGAGCGTCCGGTAAAACCACGTCAAAAAGGCCTGACCATGGTAATGGATAAAGGTTTAAGTTTGAGACAAGTTGAAGACTTTATTGATGTAGCCGGCGTACATACAGATATTGTAAAATTAGGTTGGGCAACATCTTTTGTGACCCCGAATCTTAAAGAGAAGCTTGCAATATACCGCAGCGCAGGAATCCCAGTTTATTTTGGGGGAACGCTTTTTGAAGCATTCGTGATTAGAAATCAATTTGATGATTACCGTCGTGTGCTGGAGGAATTCGGAATGGAATACGCAGAGGTTTCTGATGGTTCAATTACCATTGAACATGATGAAAAGTGTGAATTCATCAGAAAGCTTTCCGGACAGGTAACTGTGATCTCTGAGGTTGGTTCTAAAGATGCCAAGAAAATATTTGCACCATATAAGTGGATCAAACTGATGAAAGCAGAGATTGAAGCAGGTAGCTGGAAGGTGATCGCTGAAGCACGTGAAGGAGGAAATGTTGGGATTTACCGTGATTCAGGAGAGGTAAGAGAGGGATTAGTGGATGAGATCCTTACGGAGATACCGGAAGAAACCATCATCTGGGAAGCACCCCAAAAGGAACAGCAGGTATGGTTCATCAAACTGATCGGTACGAATGTAAATCTTGGAAACATTGCACCGGCTGAAGTGATTCCATTGGAAACCATCCGTCTTGGTCTAAGGGGCGATACCTTCGACTATTTCTTAAATTCAATTAAATAATTCCGCAGAGGACAGCATTGCTGAACTCGCTTGATGGTCACCGCATGAAATTATTTGGATTGATTGGTTTTCCGCTTACACACTCTTTTTCTAAAAAGTATTTTACAGAAAAGTTTGAAAAGGAAGGCATAACGGACAGTGTTTATGAGCTGTATCCCATTGAAAGGATTATGCTTTTAGAGTCGCTGTTGGCCGATCATCCTCAGATAGCAGGCATTAACGTGACCATCCCATACAAAGTTGCCGTGCTGGACCATGTTGATGAACTTGATGCTGCTGCGGCCTATATTGGTGCCGTAAATACGCTGCAAATCAGCTACAACAATGGACAGCGGCGTGTAAAGGGCTACAACACGGATGCATATGGCTTTGAAGCTTCTTTAAAGCCATTGCTTGAACCTCATCACCAGCAGGCGCTGATCTTTGGTGACGGTGGCGCGGCAAAGGCCGTAAAGTATGTGCTTGAGCAACTTAACATTTCCTATATATCTGTGGTTAGAAAACCGCAGGAAGGTTGTTTAACATACGCGGACCTGGATGAACAGCTGCTTTCTGAAGCAACGATCCTGATCAATACCACCCCACTGGGCACCTACCCGAATGTCTCGGAATGCCCGGATATCCCTTATCAATTTATTACGGAACAACACCTGGCGTACGACCTGGTCTATAACCCGGAAGAAACGACGTTTTTAAAGCGTGCGAAAGCACAAGCTGCGAAAACTAAGAACGGCCTGGAGATGTTACAACTGCAGGCGGAACGCGCCTGGACAATCTGGACAGCATAATTATGAAAAGAATCTTGTTTTACCTGTCCTTCATGATCTTGCTGCTGAGCGCATGTGCGGGAGAAGATCCCGTTACGCCTAAACCAAGGGGTTATTTTAACATAGAACTTCCCAAGAAAGCATATCAGCATTACGCAGATGATTGTGCTTACAGTTTTGACTATCCAGTGTATGGTAAAGTAGAACCTGATCTGGACAAAGCAGCACAACCTTGCTGGAAAAATCTTGTCTTTCAGCGCTTCAACGGGCGGCTGCATTTAACTTATCACAAGATCGATTCCAGGGAAGATTTCAATCGCCTGGTAGAGTACGCGAGGGAACTTGCTTTTTAACACACTGTTAAAGCGGATGCAATCGACCAGAAATTCATCAATTATCCTGATAAAAAGGTTTATGGCGTGTATTATGCTATAGACGGCAATACGGCCTCATCAGTTCAGTTCTTCTTAACTGATAGCACTAATCATTATTTTAGGGCTGCTTTATACTTCAATGAACGGCCACAGTATGATTCCATTCAGCCTGTGATTAACTTTCTGAAGAAGGATATAGACATGATGATTCAAACTTTCAAGTGGAACAATAACAAATAAGCTCATGATCAATATAAAACAGTTTACATTTAATGCCTATCAGGAAAACACTTACGTTTTGTTTGATGAAACGGGTGAATGTGTGATTATTGATCCGGGTATGTATGATGGTGGCGAACAAAATGAACTTGTACAGTTTATTACAGCTGCAGAACTAAAGCCAGTAGCGCTTTTGAATACCCATTGCCATATTGATCATGTATTCGGTAACAAATTCGTATTTGATCAATGGGCATTGAAACCGCAGTTTCATGAAGGTGAACTGCCGGTGCTGCAGTCCATACCCGGTTACGCGCCGCAAATGGGCATGTCTTACGAGTTGTCGCCAGAACCGGAAGTTTACCTGCCGAGCACTGGCGTGGTTAAGTTTGGGAACAGTACGTTATCGCTGATTTTTGCACCTGGGCATTCGCCTGCACACCTTTGCTTTTATTCTGAAGAGCAGAATTTCCTGATTGGAGGCGACGTGCTGTTTTTCGGAAGTATTGGCCGCACGGATCTGCCTGGTGGGAACCACCAGCAGCTGATCAGCAGCATCAAGGAGAACCTGCTCATCCTGCCTGGAGAGACTAAGGTGTTTCCGGGACATGGAAAGCCCACAACGATTGGATATGAGAAACAGCATAATCCATTCTTAACTTAAATTATTCAAACTTGCATACTCCCTTTTATATTGCCCGCAGGTACCTTTTTGCAAAGAAGTCTACCAATGCCATCAACATCATTTCCACGATCTCCGTGGTGGGTGTGTTTGTAGGTAGTGCGGCGCTGATTATAATTCTCTCTGTATTCAACGGCTTTGAAGAGGTGGTATTGAAAATGTTTAATACCGTTACGCCTCATTTGGTCATTGCGCCAAAAATGGGTAAGACTTTCGAACCGAACACCAGCTATTTTAATAATCTTAAAACGAATAAGGACATTTATTCATATACAGAGGTGCTTGCCGAAAATGCATTGCTGGTTTATGACAAGCGACAAAGTGTAAGCCTCGTGAAGGGCGTTAGTAAAGACTACCTGAAAAATGAAAGTCTGGACAGTATCACCGTACAGGGTAAGTTTGTGCTGAACAACGACGCAGGGCCTAATGCGGTGATCGGATCTGCCATCCAGAACTATCTGATGGTGAATACAAACGATCCATTTACACCGCTGCAGATCTATTCGCCAAAAAAGGGTGTGGTGACCCCATCGGTGATACCGGGCCAGGATCTGATCATTAAATCATTGCCAGTATCGGGCATATTTGAAGTACAGCAGGATTTTGATAACATGACCATTGTGCCGCTCGATTTTGCAAGGGAGCTGCTGGGGGAAGAAAAACAGATATCTTCTATTGAGATTAACCTTAAGCCTGGCTTTGATGCGGATGAATTTAAAGATCAGATTGAATCAGAGATTGGTGAGCAGTTTACCGTTAAAAACCGCATTGAGCAAAATGTTGTATTGTACAACATTTTGGGCACGGAAAAATGGGCCGTTTATATTATCCTCACTTTCATCCTCATTATCGCAATTTTCAACATCATCGGCTCTTTAACAATGCTGGTTCTTGATAAATTAAAAGACATCGCAATACTGCGGAGCCTTGGCGCTGGTAAGGCCTTCATCAAACAGATATTTTTGTTTGAAGGAATGATGATTACCATGGCAGGTTGTATATTAGGGCTCATAATTGGTTTTATCTTTTGTTTGCTCCAGCAGAAATATGGATTCATTAAGATGTCGAATGTAGCTTTTAACGCTTACCCGATAGCTTTTAAATGGACCGATTTTCTGCTAGTTTTTTTTACCGTGAGTTTGTTCTCTTTTGTAGCATCAGCGTTATCTGCCCGTCTGAGCGTGAAGAAGATTAATGAAATGAATAAAGATCTGTAGCTATGACCGCATCATGATTGATTGCTTCATAACTAAAACATAAATTTGAAACGATGAACATAGTTAGACATATTTCCTTGTTGCTGCTGCTTTTGACTGTACTTGCTGCATGTAATTCGAATTCTGCAGATAAGAAGGAGAAGAAGCCGCGGGTGATTAAGGGTTTGTATAGCTATGGTCCGGAGATCCGTTCATTTACAGACTGCGACGAAGCGCGGGAATACTNNTTGTGGATAGCGCAAACACGCTTGAACTTGCCTACAGTAACATGAATTTTGAAAAACCTTATGAGCCTGTTTACATCGAAGTAGAGTGTAAAGTTGTGAAATCTGACAGCCTAACCGTTACCGCAGACTATGACTCTACAATGGTGGTGACCAAATTATTGAAGATGACGAAGGAAATTCCTGATGGCCCTTGCAATCAGTAGCATTTAACTGCTTAAATAAAGACTTTTAGAAATTTCTGGAATAAGCCCTCTATCAGTAGCCATCTTAAATAAGAGATCAATCGCCTTCCGACCTTCAATACCCAACTCCAGGGAGTACTGGTTCACGTAAAGTTCAATGTGTTTGTACATGACTGCTTCTTCCATCTCCTGTGCATGTTCCCGGATAAAGTCTATACCCGATTTCGGGTTTGCAAAAGCATACTCAACAGACCTGCGCAACACACGGTTCACCTTGTGCTGAACATCTGCATCAATGTTACGGTTAATCACTATTCCACCTAAAGGAATGGCACATCCGGTAAGGTTCTCCCAGAAACTTCCGAGGTCTACAATCTTTTTTAAGCCTTTTTCTGCATAGGTGAACCTATTTTCGTGTATGATAAGGCCCAGATCCATCTCGCCCTTAAGTACAGCGGCTTCAATGTCTGAAAATACCTTTAGCGTTTTATTTTTTAAGTTGGGGTAGGCAATACCCAGGAGGAAGTTTGCGGTGGTAAGTACACCAGGAATGGCAATGCTGGGGTTAAGCTTGTCCAGATTTGCAGGATCCAGGAAGCGCTCGTCCTTACAGATCAAAAGTGGCCCCACGCCAAAGCCCAGTGCACTTCCGGAATCCAACAGGGCGTATTGTTCTGCTACATGAGCAAAGGCATGAAAACTAAGCTTGGAAACGTCGAGTATGCCTTTCAACGCTTTTTGGTTCAGTGTTTCCACGTCATCAAAGAACACTTCAAACGCTAATCCTTCCGTATCTATTTTATGGTGAATGAGTGCATCAAAAATGAAGGTGTCGTTTGGGCAGGGTGAGAATCCAAGTGTAAGTTTCATGCGGTAAAAGTAACTACAAAGCGAAGCGGATAAGTTAAAGGTTTGTCAAAAACTGGACTGCCCAGTTGTTCAGGTTTTCTATGGCGAGCTCAATCTTCCAGTTTGCTTTATTTCTTGGCTCCACAAAGTTAGAGATGCAGCGCACCTGCATACATGGGAGCTGGAGTTGATTGCAGGCGTAGATTACTGCGGCGCCCTCCATGCTTTCAACGTCCGGGGCTAATCGGGCTTGAATGGAATCAATGCTGGGCTGATGGCCATGAACTTTATTTACGGTGATGCCTCTAACTACTGGAAGCGCCGGGGATATGGCTTGCAGCGGCGGTTTAGCGGTATAGGTACTGGTACCAAGGCCCATAGCATCAATAGGGATGAATTGTTCCCGGTCTTCAGCACCGAGTTCTGCAAGTACGTCACTGCCTACCTGCAGCACTGTTCCGGGTTTGAATCCGGGTTTAAAACTTCCGGCGATACCTAGATTCAGGACCTGCTTGTACCTGTGTGTATGCAGGACATGACCGAGTACAAAAGCCGTGGCTGTCATACCAACGCCAGTAATGCAGATATCGAATGTGGGTGTTTCTATGTAGTCGGCAGCTGCTAAGTTGAAGTGTTTCAGTAGGTTTTTAATTTCGAATGCAGTTGCAGCGACGACTAATGTTTTCATATTGCTAAGGTAAAGAACTTTCTACTTAATGGTTTCTGCGTATATTTGTAATCTATTCAAATGAAATGATTTATATTACACGTAAGGCATCTTTCAATGCTGCACACAAACTAGCACGTCAGGACTGGTCTGATGATAAGAACAGAGCTGTTTTTGGCAAGTGTTCTAATCCGAACTGGCATGGTCACAATTACCAGCTGTTTGTAACGGTGAAGGGTGAGATAAACCCTGAAACTGGCTTCCTGGTTGATTTAAAGTGGCTTAAGGATATTATCAATGTTCATGTGGTGGATAAAATTGACCACATGAATATGAATCTTGATGTCGATTTCATGGCTGGTAAGCTTGCTTCCACAGAGAACCTGGCCATCGCCATCTGGGATATTTTGCATCCACATATTGAAGCTGCGAATGCCAGCCTTCACTGCATAAAAATTTATGAGACCGAGAACAACCTGGTAGAGTATTTCGGTTAAGCACAAGAAAAATGGACAAACACACACAAGATTTTACGGAAGAAGAAAACGAAGGATACGTTAAAATTGACAGGTATAATCAAGGTAGAATTGATTCTATTGCTGAACATTATAAAGACATTCTCACGCAGATTGGGGAGGACCCAGAACGTGAGGGGCTGGTAAAAACGCCAGAGCGCGTGGCTAAGGCATTGCAGTTCCTTACCCATGGGTATGATACCAAACCGGAGGAAATCCTACGCTCTGCCATGTTTAAAGAAGATTATTCTCAAATGGTTGTGGTTAAGGATATTGAGATTTTCTCAATGTGCGAACACCACATGCTGCCATTTTTCGGTAAAGCGCACATCGCTTATATTCCAAACGGACATATTGTAGGCTTAAGCAAGATCCCCAGGGTGGTTGATGCCTATGCCCGCCGTTTACAGGTACAGGAAAGGTTAACCAACGAGATCAGGGATTGTATACAAGCGACCTTGAATCCTGCCGGCGTTGCCGTGGTGATTGAATGTAAACACCTATGCATGTCTATGCGTGGTGTTCAGAAGCAGAATTCTGTGACCACCACATCCGCGTTTACCGGACAATTTAAAAATGAAACCACCAGGGCAGAGTTTTTGAGATTGATTACAGCAGATTTACACTAAAATTTTAGAATGAAAGCATATATATTTCCAGGTCAGGGCGCACAATTCTCTGGAATGGGCAAAGCACTATACCAGGATCCGGCATCTAAGGATCTTTTTGAGCAGGCAAATGAAATCATGGGTTTCCGCATCAGCGAGATCATGTTCGAGGGTACCGATGAGGCGCTGAAACAAACCAACGTTACACAACCTGCTATTTTCCTGCATTCTGTAATTTTAGCAAAGTCATTGAAGGACAGCTTCAGGCCAGATATGGTGGCAGGACACTCTTTAGGTGAGTTTTCGGCACTTGTTGCTGCATCAGCATTGAAGTTTGAAGACGGACTTAGATTGGTTGTGGCCAGAGCAAACGCTATGCAACGTGCATGTGAATTGCAGCCCTCGACAATGGCAGCCATTTTAGGTCTTGCCGATGATGTTGTGGAACGCATCTGCGCAGAGATTGATGCAGTTGTTGTGCCGGCAAACTACAATTGCCCGGGTCAACTGGTCATCTCCGGCAGCATTGAAGGTGTTGACTTGGCTTGTGCTAAACTTACCGAAGCTGGTGCGAAACGTGCTTTGAAGTTGAACGTAGGTGGTGCCTTCCACTCGCCTTTGATGGAACCGGCCAGGGTAGAATTACAACTGGCAATTGAGAACACGGATATCATGAGCCCGATTTGCCCGATATACCAGAACGTAGATCCCCGTCCGAACACTGATCCGGAGCAGATCAAGGCTAACCTGATCACCCAATTAACCGGCGCCGTAAGATGGACACAAACCATCGAGCAGATGCTGGCAGATGGAGCAACTGAATTCACTGAAGTAGGGCCCGGCAATGTATTACAAGGTCTTGTGAAGAAAGTGAACAGAGCGGCAGTTACCAACTCCGCAGGTTAAAATATACACGGGTTTTCCGTTTACTAAACGTTATGAGTATAGGTGCGAAAATAAGGTTTCTGTTACTGATTTTAAGCCTGTGCTGTATAGCTACTGCAGTGTCCTTGAAACATTCCATTTCAAAAAAAGACCTG
This sequence comes from Pedobacter sp. UBA1654, assembly GCA_002320935.1. GTDB lineage: Bacteria > Bacteroidota > Bacteroidia > Sphingobacteriales > Sphingobacteriaceae > Pedobacter. The sequence continues at coordinate 15,337 of DCLG01000045.1, forward strand.
CTGGACCATGAGGCTTCCATACTGCAGGAAAATCTGTCGGCAAGGGAGCATCTGGTTTATAACTTCTTAAAGAATCCTGCTGAGCTGAAAAAGGCTCAGCAGTTTCACCTCAATGAGGATTATGCACTGGATATCATCCAACGCTTCAAAGCGAAAGGTATTCAGGTGCTTACCTATCAAAAGAATGAACTCTTGTTCTGGAGCTCCTTTAAAACATTTCCATACGAAGTGGCCCGCCTGCGGGAAGGGAATTCCTTTTATCAGTTTCCCAATGGCTGGTCGGAGGTCATTAAGAAAACGACTGGTGACTTTACCATTGTTTTCCTGATTGAAATTAAGAGTCAATATAAGCTCACCAATAAATACCTTAGTAACAGCTTTGTCCCGACGCTTACGGAGTCAGACGCACTTACACTGGCTTCCTACAACGATGCAGAAGTGCAGGACATCAAAGATCATAGCGGGAACCTGTTATTTGTCGTGAAGCTGGTTCCCGGATATGTAGATTCCATTTATTCCAATCTGGAGATATGGCTCTGGGTAATTGGCTTGTTCAGCTTTTGTCTTTTTGTGAATTCGCTGTGTGCCTTGCTGGTTAAAAATGGCAAACTGCTGCTTGGTACGGCTCTGATTGCAGTATTTTTCCTCATTCTTAGATTAACGGATCTGGAGTTTGGCTGGTTTAATCATCAGTTTAATTACCAGTTGTTCGATCCGAAAGTCTATGGAGAGAGCTATTTCCTGCCTTCCTTAGGCGATTTTCTCTTAAACATCATCTCCATTACCTGGATTGTTCTTTTTGCCTATACCTATAAGGATCAGTATGTCCTGCCTGAACGTTTAAGGAAGCGTAAGTCTGCGGGCATTATCCTGCATGTTGCCTTGATGCTGGTGTTCGTAGGCATAGGGTTCCTGTTTGATCACATTGTATATGGTCTGATCATCAACTCCAAGATCAATTTTGAAATCACCAATATTGTCGGACTAGGCCTTGTTAGCTGGATCAGTATCATAATACTGTGTCTGGTTTGGTTCAATGCCTTCATTTTGGGTTACATTCTGATGAGTCTGAGCAAGCAGCTCGAGGTCACGACCAGGCAGCGATTAATCATCTTTATATCAACAGCTGCTGTTTTCCTGATTGTCTATTTCAGTGCTGCTTTTGCGCTCTTTTTTGCTGCATATTGCTTTTTTATCTTTTTACTCGGCTGGAATATTTACCTGCAGCAAGCGAAATTCTACGTTTACATTTATGCTTTGATGTTCTTCTGCCTTGCTTTTATTTCGGCAATAAAATACCTGGAGTATAATGAAAAGCGGGAGCAAACCATGCGATATGCCATTGCGCAGCGGATGCATTATACGGATGATCCGAAAGTTCTGATGGCGATAAAAACCCTGGAAGAGGGGCTTACCTCAGATCGCTTTGTTGCCGAGAGTTTTGTTGCATTGAACGAAAGGCAGCAGTCTACACTCGATAAGTACATCAATAGAAAATTCCTTGAAGGTTATCTTACACAGTTTGAGAATACCGTACTCGAATATGGCACACAAGACGCCGATACTGATTCTGTTCCAAACAAGCTTAGTTATTACCGAGACCTCGTTCGGTCGGGTTCGGTTAAGGTTTCCACTTATTTCTATCGCTTAAATGATCCTTTTGGATTTGAAAATTACTTTGGGATCATCCCTGTATTTAACGAACAACGCCTGATCGGCACCTTATTGATTGAACTTAAATCGCAGCAATATAACTATTACAGCAAGTTTCCTGAATTGCTTCTGGAAGGTCGTACATCTAATGAGGATTCTTATAAAGATTATTCATTCGCTTTCTACAACAATGGAAAATTGTCCCGGCAATCGGGCGCCTACACTTATAAACTCTCCTCGGCAGAATTTAAGGGAATTCAGGAACCCAGGTATGTCGATGACGAGGACGGCTTCAATCACCTTGCTTACAGCCCGGGAAATGCTAAACTGATCATCATCAGCAAGGAGAATATTGGCGCTGTGATGCATCTGGCAACATTATCCTTCTTTTTCCTGGTGTTCATTATCTTCTCCGCATCACTTTATGTTCTGATCTGGTTGGTGAAAAATATCGATGAAAGCTGGACAGGCTGGTTCAACATCAACCGTTCGCTGATGATCAATGCGAACAAGATCCTGTATAAGACACGGATCCAGTTCTCCATTATCCTTTCTGTGGTTGCGACCTTGCTAATCGTTGGCTGGACTACCTATTTTTATATCAGTGCGGAATACCGGAAGCAACAGGATGAACTGATGCGGGAGCGAATACGCAAAATTCAAATGTCCTTCGAAAGGCAGATTGCTGACGGGGGACTGCCAGAGGTAAATAGCCAATCGGTTATGGATTTCAATCAGTTTGCCGACATGAATTCGTCGTACTTAAACCTTTTCAATGTTAAAGGCGACCTACTATTTACATCTTTGCCAAATATCTATGAAAATGGGTTGATTGGTGAGAAGATGGCCTCCAATGCCTATATCTATCTTCATGAATTGCAGCGTTCTGAGTTTCTGAATCCTGCTGAACGGATTGGAGAATTTATTTATTCCTCGGCTTATGCGCCGATAAGGGACCATCAAAATCGAACGGTGGCTTATATCGGATTGCCCAATTACGGCAATGAATCTGACTATCAAAGTAAGATCAGCTTATTTGTAAACACGCTGATCAACATCTACGCACTCGTTTTTGTCGCCATCGGAATTCTGGCGGTTTTCCTGGCCAATCAGATTACAAGCCCGTTAACGTTCATTCAGGAGAGTATTCGTAAAACCAAATTGGGGCAGATCAATAAACCTATATTTTGGTCGAGGCACGATGAAATTGGCGCACTAATTAAGGAATACAATAAGATGATTGCGGCACTGGAGGAAAGCGCGAGGAAGCTAGCACGGTCTGAGCGCGAGCACGCCTGGAGGGAGATGGCTAAACAGATTGCGCATGAGATTAAAAATCCACTAACACCTTTAAAGCTGGGCGTACAATTGCTGGAAAGGTCCTGGAAGGAACAAGATCCTAATTTTGACACCAAGTTCGACCGCTTCAATAAGTCTTTCATTGAGCAGATTGATAATCTGTCGACCATCGCTTCAGAGTTCTCTAACTTCGCGAAAATGCCTGATACCAAACTCGAGAAGCTTCAGGTACTGCCGATTATAGAGGAGAGTAAAAGAATGTATGGTCATTCGGAGAATGTTGAAATTATCATCGACAACCATGCTGGTCAGCATGTACTGATCTGGGGTGATAAAGGACAGCTAAGTAGGTCATTTAATAACCTGTTTAAGAATGCAATTGAAGCTGCGGCAGCCAACACCATTCATTGCCTTATATTTGTGAAAATCTATACAGACGCCGAGGAGTTGGTCATTGAGGTTGCGGATAATGCTAAAGGTATTGACATTGAATTGCAGGACCGCATATTTGTTCCAAACTTCACCACAACTTCTTCAGGCACGGGATTGGGTTTAGCCTTTGTGAAACAAGCGGTCGAGAATGCTGGTGGGAGTGTAACCTTCAGCTCGGTTATTAATGAAGGAACAACTTTCTACCTACGTTTTCCGGTGGTCTAGCCTTTAATCCAGATCAACGGCCCCTTTGCCCATTACGAATCCATCGGCATACAAAATAATGGCATAGGTGCCTTTAATGAATTCTTTCGGATTTACCCATTGCATGCTGTAGGCTGTATTGTCATCATTATAAGATATGGTAATCATATCGCTATACTGCATTTCCTGGCCATCGGCTTCAAACATGTTGTTTTCGTTAGCCAGTAGGTTTCCAGCAGGGTCAAATACTCTTAAATAGATTTGGTGATAATCTTTTTTCGCAAGCTGGTTGGGTACAACGTTAAAATCAATCTGTAGTTTTTTCGCAGAAGAAGCACTGTTGGTGCTGATGCTTTTACCATTATTCTTCACTCGGAATGCCTGAACACTAACATTGGTGGCTTTTAAAGCAGCACTTGTTTTAACTAGTGCATTTAATTCCTGATTGTTCTGCGCAAGTAATTCAGCTTTTTCGTTAATCTGATCAACGGATTTCTGAAGACTATCGCGTACATTCTTCAATTTGAGGTTTTCTTTACCCAGTCGTACAATTTCCTCGTTATAGTTGTAAACAAATTCCTTCAGTTCCTTGATCTGTTTTTGTGCCAGGCTTAGTTCACCTTGTGTAAGCTTTCCTTTTTCTAAAGCTGCTTTAAGTTCTGCAATTTTGATCCTGGCAAGGTCCTGCTCTTTAATCAGCTTCTCATTAAGTTCCAGGTTTATGGTGCTTACCTTATCCAATTCGACCTCAATCTTTTCCACTTCCAGCTTCAGTCGGTCTTTTTCGGTATTGACGGTTACGAACCGCTCATTCTCATGCTTATCTTTAAAATACAAGTAAACATTACTACCTAATAAAGCAACAATGGCAATGGTCAGAAAAAAGATCTTGTTACGATCACCTTTATTAATCTTGGTATTTTGTTCAGGCATTTTATCTTAAATAATAACGCTATATGCAAGTTGCAGCTGTTTTCTAAAAATCTAACATACTACAAAACTTTATAATATTGGCTAAAAGCAGCTTTGGATTGTATTAGACTTTAAATAAATTCGTTTAAATGGTTAATTCTCCAGTACTTTTGCATACTGTTATTCACACAAATACACATCTGTAAGAATTTAAGAATGCCTAAAAATAAACTTTACGCAATTCTAATTGCACTCCTTATAAGCACACCCATTCTGGCGCAGACTACATCAAAAATAAATCCAAAACGTGAGTTTAGGGGTATATGGGTTGCAACTGTTACAAACATCGATTGGCCATCCAGAGCGGGACTGACGATAGATCAACAGAAACAGGAACTAATTGCCTTGCTGGAGTACCATAAAGGTAACGGCATGAACGCAGTTGTATTGCAGGTGAGGCCAGCTGCTGATGCTTTTTACGCAAAATCACGCGAACCATGGAGCAAGTGGCTTATGGGCAAACAAGGACTGGCTCCGGCAGGAGGTTACGATCCTTTGGAATTCGCCATCAAAGAGGCACACTTCCGCGGTATGGAGCTGCACGCCTGGTTCAATCCATATCGGGCAACAATGAGTGCTAATGAGGTCGTAAGCCCAGATCACATGACACGCAAAAAGCCGGAATGGTTCTTTAGTTATGCAGGTAAAAAACAGTTTGATCCCGGAAAGCCAGAAGTACGTGAACATATTGTACAAGTAATTCTGGATGTGGTTAAAGGATATGACATTGATGGTGTTCATTTTGACGATTATTTCTATCCCTATCCTGTTGCAGGCCAGAAAATCAATGACGAGCAAACTTTTGCGCAGTATAATAACGGCTTCAGCAATATCAACGATTGGCGCCGCAACAATGTGGATGTACTCATCAAGGAACTATCCGACAGTATTCACCATTATAAAAAGCATGTGAAATTTGGCATAAGTCCCTTTGGGATCTGGAAGAACAACTTCGAAGATGTTGAAGGATCGGAAACTAAAGGTCTGTCTAACTTCAGCGCCTTGTTTGCAGATTCCAGGAAATGGATCAAAGAGGGCTGGGTAGATTATATCAATCCACAGATCTATTTCAGTTTTACACGGAAAGCTGCACCATTCGGTACGCTGGTGGACTGGTGGAGCAATAACACCTATGGCAGACACCTTTATATTGGACAGGCAGCCTACCTGGTAAACCAGAAGGCAGAAGCTGCATGGCGTTTACCGGAGCAGATCCCTGATCAGATCAGGTACATCCGTGATAACAACCGGGTACAGGGAAGTGTATTCTTCAGTTCGAAGTCTTTCTCGACCATTGCACGTGCGGCCGGAGATTCTCTGCGCCTAAGCTTGTATAAACATCCGGCATTGCCACCTCAAATGCCATGGCTGGATGATGTGGTGCCAAATGCACCAAGGAACTTCCTGGCAACGGCGACCCCAACGGGCGTGCAGTTGAAATGGGAAGCACCTGTGCCAGCCAGCGATGGTGAGACCGCTTCAGGCTATGTGATTTACCGCTTTGAGGAAGGTGAGCCCATCTCGATCGTCGATCCCAAAAACATCCTTAAGATCAGCTTCGAAGACTATACCATGTTCTTAGACACCGATGCGGAGAAGAATAAGCGATATAATTACCTCGTTACCGCGTTAGACAGGTTAAAGAATGAGAGTGACCCAAGTGGTCCGGTAGGTGTTAAAGCCGGAGCTTTAAACCTTGATAAAAATGTGCTTTCTATACATGATGTAGAGGATGATAAACCAAAAACAGATCTGAGCAATGGCCCAGGCAAGGGAAGCGTTAATGGCGCTGAAGTTCGTGCTGAAGACATTGTTGTACAACCAGGACTGTAAACCTGTCGTTGTACCATCTGCATTGCTCAGCTTAATCATGTTCATAGTTCTAGGTAGTAATCCCGACAGGAAGAATACCGTTATCGCATTTTTTCCGTAAACAACGAAGGGCAGGGTAAACCGGCTGTATTTGTTTACATCAATAATCCAGTAGCAGAAAGAAAGGATCATGGTGGCTAAGCCTCCGGTATAGAGCACAAAGGAGCTTGTCCATAGCGACTTATTCATTGGGAACTGCAGATCCCAAATCATACCGCCGATGAAAAGCATCAGACCCACACTGAAAAGCCAGGAGATCTTATGGCCATCTTCCAGTTCCCTTCGACGAAGAAACGCGCCAACGAGCACGCCAATCAATCCAGAGGCTATTGCTGGTAAGGTACTGAGAATGCCCTCTGGATCCCAGGTCTTAGCAGATTTCCAAAGGTGAGCTTCCGTGAGGATGCTCCTGTCAACCCATGCACCCATATTGGTTTCCTTTTCCAGGTTCGCATCTCCAATTCCAGGTACAGGAACAAAGGTCATGATGATCCAATACAGGACGAGTATGCCGCCTGTGATTCGTACAATGTTCTTCTCGGAATTTTTAAGGAAAATAATGCTTGAAATCAGGAATACCAGCGCTATCCTCTGCAGCACGCCTGGTATGCGGACGGTACTGAAGGCAGCTATGGGCTCCGTGAAGATCTTCGGATAAAGGGATAAAAACAAGCCCAGACCAAACAAGATCGCCGCACGTTTGGCTGCTTTTAGGATTGTTTTGGTATGGGCCTGCGGGTCTGTCTTCTTAGAAGACATGGCGTATGTAATGGATACGCCGACTATAAAGAGGAAAAATGGAAAAATCAGATCAGTCGGCGTACATCCATGCCAGGATGCATGTTTAAGCGGTGCATAGATATTGCCCCAGTCGCCTGGATTGTTTACCAGGATCATGGCTGCGACGGTTGCTCCCCTGAAAACATCCAGAGAAAGTAAGCGCTGATTAGATTTTTCCATTAAATAGTATTAGAACTTCCAACGAACAAAAGCTTCCATAGCTTCGTATTCTGCAAGGCCAAGATCATCGTAACGGCGAGCGGTTTCACGGTTGCGGTCTTCTGCTCTTTTCCAGAATTCCCTTTCGTCATCACCCGGGAAAACAGCACGGTCTTTTTGTGACTGGTGTTTGAAAATGGCATATTTCTTACGCTCCACCTCTTGTGGACTAAGTGGTACAGCCATTTCAATTTCATGGGTTTCAAACTCGTGCCATGCGCCTCTGTACATCCATAACCAGCAGTCCTGAGCCCAGGCTTCTGTTTTACGCAGTTCTTTCAATGCATCAAGGATGATGTTGAAACATACAATGTGTGTACCATGCGGATCCTCGAAATCACCCGCTGCAAATACCTGTTGTGGTTTAACTTGCTGCAATAGCTCAATTGTACGTAAAACATCTTCGTTTGTAACCGGGTTCTTCTGGCTTTTCCCACTTTCGTAGAATGGCAATGCCATAAAGTGGATATGATCGTCTTCAAGTCCGCAGTATCTTGCACCAGCAATGGCTTCACCTTTGCGAATCAGTCCTTTAACCGTTTGAATTTCTTTAGTGTCAATCTGATTTGGTCTTTTTACCTCCAGGAAGCTACGCATATCATTGTACAGCTTCTCTGTAGGCGTTGCATCAAGGCCCATTTTGTTGGCGAAATCAATGCTAAATTCCACGAACCTCAAAGCGTCATCGTCCCATACTGCAGTATTACCTGAAGTCTGGTAGGCCACGTGCACGTCATGCTGCTGATCTACCAGGCGGATGAAAGTACCGCCCATAGAGATTACGTCATCATCAGGATGTGGAGAGAAGATCAGCACGCGTTTTTTCGCCGGTTCTGCACGTTCCGGACGTTGCGAGTCATCGGCATTAGGCTTTCCACCTGGCCAGCCGGTAATGGTGTGCTGTAGTTTATTGAAAATGTGGATGTTGATGTTGTATACTGGTCCTTTTTCTATGGCCAGTTGAGCCATACCATGGTTGTTGTAATCGTCTTCTGTTAGCTTCAGAATCGGTTTATTCAGCGTATTTGCCAGCCAGATCACCGCTTTGCGGGTAAGGCTTTCGTCCCAGATACAATCTTTTACAAGCCAAGGGGTATCAAATCTGGTAAGCAGGCTTGCAGCCTCTACGTCAACAATGAATTCTACATTGTCAGATAGCTGCAGGTAGGTTGCTGGAACTTCTCCAGACATTTCGCCTTCCACGGCCTTCTTAATGATCGGTGCTTTTTTACCGTTCCATGCCATAAGGATGATCTCACGGGCATGAAAGATGGTGCCGATACCCATAGTGATGGCCTTGGTCGGTACAAAAGATTTCCCCCCGAAATCACGTGCAGCATCTTTTCTGGTTAGATCGTCTAAGGTTACCAGTCTGGTTCCTGAGTTTGGTGCCGAACCCGGCTCGTTAAAACCAATGTGACCTGTTCTACCGATACCCAGGATCTGGATATCCAGTCCGCCCATGTCAGCGATCTTCTTTTCATATTCCAGACAAAAAGCAGGAATTTCTTCCAGTTTAAGCGTGCCATCTGGAATGTTAATGTTATTTCTATCGATGTCAACGTGATCAAAAAGCTGTTTGTTCATGAATGAAACATAACTTTGATCTGCATCAGGCTGCATTGGATAGTACTCATCAAGGTTAAAGGTGACTACATTTTTAAAGCTTAGTCCTTCTTCTTTGTGCATACGCACCAGCTCCGCATAAACACCTATTGGTGTTGCCCCTGTTGCAAGTCCCAATACCGCTGGTGCATTTTCACTTTGCTTTTTACGGATAAGGTCTGCAATTCTGTTTGCCACTTTGATCGAGGCCTGTTTCGGATTGTCAAAAACAGAAACCGGCAGTTTTTCAAAGCGCGTTTCTTCTAATAGATTTAATCTAGCCATTGTTAGGTTTTTAAAAAAAAATTGGTTCGGAGCAGTAAATATAGTCACTCTGATCAGTTAAATTGAATTTTAATGACAATCGTGAAGCGCTGAGAAAATCTCTAATAGACATTCAGGCCTTTCGCCAGGTAGGCTTTCAAAACTTCTTCCCGGACTGAAAGTTCGGTAATGAGGTAGTGAATGTTTTCAAGACCAGCGACTTTAAGCCGAAGTGTGCTGTTTAACTTTTCCGATATACATAGTATGGCTACGCTTTTTGCGCAATGGAACATGGCTTTTTTAAGCTCGTTGATTTCCCAATCGGTATCTGTGAGGCCGTTTTGGGGGTGAATGGCACTTGTGCCGATCAGGCAGAGGTCGGCATTAATACCTGCAAGCTGACTGATTACATGGCTGCCGTAGGTCACTTTGGAGTTTTTTGAGAATATGCCACCAATCAGAATGACTTCAATGCCGTCATATTTGGTAAGTTCTATGGCTACAAACGGACTGATGGTAAAGAACGTTGCTTTGAGGTTTACCGGAAGTTGTTTTACGAGCTCAATAATAGTGGTACCTCCACCAGTTAAAATAACCATACCATCTTTGATCAGGCTGATTGCCTTTTTAGCAATTGCGATCTTGGCATCACGCGCGTAAATGGCATTGTCATCATATGCCGACTGGTAAGATCTTGAAAGCGCGCCGCCATGTACCTTTAACAATTTTTGATGCTCACATAGCTCCTGCAGATCACGACGAATGGTGTCTTCAGACACTTGGAGTAAGTCTACAAGATCTGTCGTTAGCACCCTGTTATGCAGGTTGATCTGACGCATGATTAACTCATGCCTTTCGCGTTTCAACATATAAGTTATTTGGTTTCTGCCAATTTATAAATAAATATTCATAACCCAATCTGCGTGTTTATGCGGGTTTTTGCCTGCTTTTCAGAATTAAATGTTAGGTAAACATTAACAGCATGTTCTATAATCGGAAAATATCATGATATTTACATGACAAGCCGGCGAATGCGTGTTACTGCGTGTTTGTCTTTATACGTTCTAGGTTAACTCATTATTCACAAACAAACTAATTCATGAAAAAAAAGCTACTCATGTTTTTATGGGGCATTATGCTGTTGACAACCCATGCTGTTGCTCAGCAAATTAATGTTACCGGTAAGGTGACCTCAACCGATGGTCAGCCTATACCTGGTGTCTCGGTAAAGGTCAAAGGTGCCCAGGCTGGTACCCAGACTAATACATCTGGTGTGTACACCATCAGTGCAGCAAATGGTGCTGTGCTTTCCTTCTCCTACATCGGCATGACGCCGCAGGAGAAAACTGTTACTGGTAACACAATTAATGTTGTGCTTGCCGACGATGCACAAGGTCTGAATGAAGTTTTAATTACAGCGTTAGGTCAGCAAGTTTCTAAACGTTCACTTGGTACTGCACAACAGGCTGTAAAAGGTGCTGAAATCGCCAACACCCAACGTGAAAACTTTATTAACGCACTTCAGGGCCGTGTGGCAGGGGTGGAGGTAAACAACTCATCTGGTGTTCCGGGTGCATCTTCTTCCATCACCATCAGGGGGGTAAGCTCCATTAGCGGTAGTAACCAACCGCTTTTCGTAGTTGATGGTTTGCCGATCGACAATAAAACACTTAGTACAAGTGCATTTACGTCTGATAAAAGTTCTTCTACAGGCTTGTTTAACCGGGGCGTGGATTTCACCAACCGTGCTGCCGACATCAATCCGGAAGATATTGAGTCTTTAACCGTATTGAAAGGACCTGAAGCAGCTGCTTTATATGGTATTGATGCTGCTAACGGTGCAATCGTGATCACTACAAAAAGAGGTAAAGCTGGTGTAGGTTCTGTAAATTACAGCAACAGCTTCCGTGTAGAAACGGTGCGTTCACAACCTGAGATCCAGCACAAATATGGGATCGGAACTGCAGGTCAAACCGGTGTAGTAACATCTTTAGCGGGCTCATACCCTTCGTTCGGCCCCGAGTTTCCTGCAGGTACCCAACTTTTTGACAACGTTTCTGAGTTCTTCCAGCAAGGCTTTACGCAGAAGCATAATCTTTCTTTCGATGGCGGTTCTGAAAAAGTAAACTACAGGATCTCCACATCCTACGTTGACCAGCAAGGTGTGGTGCCAGGCACCAACTATGAGCGCTTCAACATCACCGGCGCTTCACAGGGTACGGTTAACGAGTGGTTAAAGACAGATCTTTCCATGCAGTATAGTTATTCAAATAACGATCAGGCATTCAAAGGTAATGGCGGTCCGCTACTGGGATTACTGGTATGGCCACAAACTGACGATGCAAGGAATTACCTTACGCCAGCGGGCACAAGAAGAAAATTGAGCCTTCCAGGCTTTCCTTCAGGAACACAAAGTGAAATCGATAACCCTTATTTCAATGTAAATAAGAACAAGATCAACTCGAAAGTAAACCGTATTGTAACGAACTTCGGACTAACCGTTACGCCTTTCTCCTGGGTAAACATTAATTCTAAGATCGGTATTGATGCCTACACCAGTCAGAACATGATCCTCCGTCACCCGGAAAGTGCCTCAGGTTTCTCCAGAGGTGGATTGCTGGATGTTGCTAATGATGTAACCCGCAACCTGAGCATGCAGAACCTGATCAACTTCACCAAGCAGAAATTAGGTGAAAACTGGACCTTTGATGCTACATTGGGTAATGCCATTCAGGATGCCCGTTCAAACATAGATGCAGGTTCAGGTGAAAACTTCCTTGATCCGAATTTCGTCTCTTTAAACAATACGGCAACAAGATTGAACAGCACCACGATCTCTCAACGTAGATTGGTGAGTTTCTTCGGTAGAGCAACCTTTGGATATAAAGATTATTTATACCTGACCGCAACCGGACGTAATGACTTAACATCAACCATCCCGGTTGAATCTTATTCGTTCTTCTATCCATCACTTTCAGGAAGTTTCGTCTTTACCGATGTGCCTGCATTTAGCGGATTGAAAAAGTTCTTTACTTCTGGTAAGTTGAGAGCAGCCTATGCACAGGTGGGTAAGGATGCCAAACCTTATGCTTACAGACCTGTTCTGGAGAATAAACTTACTGTTGGCGGTGGCTATGGTTACGGCTTCACCGGACCAAACCCTGGCCTTAAGCCGGAGTTCGCAAAATCATACGAATTCGGTACAGAGCTTGCCTTCCTGAATAACCGTTTAGGTATTGATGTGGCAGTTTACCGCAAGGAAACCAAAGATCAGATTGTAAACGACATTCGTGGAAGTTATGCAACCGGCTATATTTTGTTAAACCTTAATGGTGGTGTAACCCGCAATGAAGGTGTGGAGATTAGCGTTAGAGCAAGACCTATTGAGCGCCCTGGATTTAGCTGGGACATTTTAGCCAACTTTGAGCATGCCAAAGGAACCGTGGTTGCGCTGCCGAACGACTTACCTGAATCTTACGTATCTGATACCTGGTTGTACGGAAACGTAAGGAACGGTAATACGCCTGGAGAATCTACCAGATCGCTGACAGGCCTGTTCTATTTACGGAATAACAATGGTGACATTCTGATCAATCCTTCATCAGGTTTGCCAATAAGATCAACCACTTTCATCAGTGGTGGATACGACAGACAACCAGACTTTAGCTTAGGTATCACAAACAGCTTCACTTTCAAGGACTTCTCCTTATCATTCCTGATTGATACCCGTAAAGGTGGTGATGTACTAAATGCAACGGAACATTATTTAACAACACAAGGCCTAAGCACCAGAACACTGGACCGTAACACGCCGAGGATTGTAAAAGGTGTTTATCAGGATGGAAGAGAGAACACCTCAAATCCTACCCAGAACACCATTGTTGTAAACCCTTACCTGCAAAACAGCTTCTACACGGCTACAAGCGAGGAGCAGTTTATCGAAAAGGATATCAACTGGATCAGACTTAAGGACGTAACTTTATCATACCGTTTGCCTTCAAGACTATTGCAGAAACAAAAGTTCTTTAAGTCTGCAAGCGTTTTTGTAACCGGTACAGATCTATTCCTGATCACCAATTATTCAGGTCTTGATCCTGTTGTAAATGGAAACACTGCAGCAGTAGGTGGTTCAGGTTCTGCCGGAGTAGATTATGGTAACTTCCCGATGCCAATCGGAATGAACTTCGGAATTAAAATTGGCATGTAATCTTAATTGAAATCAACATGAAGAAATTATATATCACCTTCCTTACTGCCGCAGTCATGCTTGCAGGCAGTGGATGTAAAAAATATTTGGATGTTAATACCAATCCAAATGCACCAGAAATGGTGACACCAAACCTTTATCTGTCCCCAATGTTGCACTGGATGGCAACCGGGCCGCAGTATGATGCGCGCTTCATAAACCGATATACTCAAAATCTTACACTTACAACCGTAAACAGCACCTGGGACAGGATGGGTTATGATCCATCATCTGATAACGGCGGAGAGTTGTTCCGGGATGTATATTGGACCTTCGGCCAGAACCTGGTAGACATGATGACCAAGGCAGAGGCAGAAGAGCGCTGGGACCTGCTGGGTGTGGGTTATATCCTGAAAGCATGGGGCTGGCAGGTGTTAACCGACGTACATGGCGAGATCATCGTGAAAGAAGCGATAGATCCGACGAAAAATGTCTTTAACTATGATACTCAGGAGTATACTTATGAAGAGGTAAGACGTTTACTTCAACTTGCCATCACCAATCTGGAAAGAACAGATGGCGCAGTTGATGCTGCATTCCTCGGCAAAACAGATCTGATCTATAAAGGTGACCGTAGCAAATGGCTGAAGTTTGCATATGGTTTGCTGGCAATGAACTTAAACCATTATAGCAACAAAGCTGCTTACAATCCTGACGAGGTTATCGCCGCTGTAGATAAGTCTTTTGCTAATAATAATGATGATGCACTACTGGGCTATACTGGTGTGTCTAACGATGACAGGAACTTCTTAGGCCCCACAAGAGAAAACTTCACTGCTTACAGGCAAACCACTTTCATCGTGAACCTTATGAATGGCACAGAGTTTTCTGGCGTTGTGGATCCACGTATGACCAGGATGCTCTCACCAGCGCCGGACAGCGTGTACAGAGGTTTAGAACCAACATTTGGCATAGGAGGTTTGACAGCAAACCAGACACCAAACAACATCTGGGGCTATCCGGCAGTAATTTCAATTGGTACGCCAACAAGATACCTGTTTGATGATAAGAGTAAGGTTCCAGTAATGACCTATTCGCAGTTGCAGTTTATCAAAGCTGAAGCAGCTTACAAGAAAGGGGATAAAGAAACGGCTTTAACAGCTTATAGAAACGGTGTTTCTTCCCATATCGACTTTGTTAATGCAAGGAACCGAGATGCGAATCAAACGCCTAGTCAAATCAGCAATGCAGAAAAAGACGCATTCCTTGCCAATCCGGCAATCGTACCTGCAGCTGCAGACCTGACCTTGTCGCACATAATGGAGCAAAAATACATTGCCCAGTGGGGATGGGGTGCTTTGGAGCAATGGATGGATTTGAGAAGATACCATTATACCGATGCAGACCCAGCAACAGGGGACCAGGTATTCGGCGGCTTTGTGATCCCGGTGAATCTTTTCCCTGACAATGCAAACAAGCCTGTTTACCGTATCAGACCGCGTTATAACTCTGAGTATGTATGGAACCGTGCAAGCCTTGAGAAAATCGGCGGTTTAGCACTGGATTATCATACCAAAGAAATGTGGATCACTCAACCTTAATTACGAATCATGAAGAAAATAAATATAATCACAGCACTACTACTCCTGGCCACCATATTCGTCTCTTGTGAGAAGGACGGCGTTCATGAGATAGAAACAACTCCAACAGATGCTGGCGCTCAAATTAAGTTTTTCAACTTCGGTGTTGCTGCGCCATCTATGAACTTTTATGCCAATGACCAAAAGGTAACGGCAACACTTAGCGGAAGCGGAGCAGAAGCAGTTGCAGGGGTTAACTACGGAAGCGTATTCCCGGTAACCAACTATGCATTATTACCTGGGGGCAATTATACCTTTAAGGGTATCCTTTCATCCACAGCAACAGTAGATCCGAATGTTGTGGTAACCAACATACCAGGTAATCTGGATAATGGAAAGTTCTATTCATTGTATACCAGCGGTTTTTACAATGCAACCACGAAAACGGTGGATGGATTTATTGTAGAGGACATCATTCCTGCTGCAAGTGCAACAAACGCGCATGTCCGGTTTGTAAACACGATTGCTAATGCAACTTCAGCCTTTGATCTGGTTGCTAAAAACACAACCACTGCTGCGGAGATCGTTATCGCAACAAACATTGGTTACAAGGGCGTGTCGACCTTTACGGAAGTTCCGAATGGCGTCTACGAAGTATATGCCAGGTATCCGGGTAACTCAGAAAATGTGATCAGCAGGACAGGAACCTCACAAGTATCTTTCATTGCTGGAAGAACTTATACCATCAGTTCAAGAGGAGATATGACCGTAACGGGCGCAGCAGCGATCAACAGGCCGTTCCTTGACAATACGTCAAACAGACCATAACCTGTTTGATAAAAGTAAAGCCCACACTTTTCGGTGTGGGCTTTTATTATTTATATATTTTTATACTTTTGATAAAAAGATCTCGATATGGCAAGCTTTACACTTACGACCGATACCGCTGAAAAAGTTAAATTGAAATTCCTGAGAAAGTACAGAGACTTAGCGCAGAAAGATCTACCTTTTAAACCAGGCCATGAAGATCAGCTGGTAGAACAACTTATGGAACTCGTTAAACGCGATCGCCGCTACGTGGAGTTTACCATTCAGAAGGCCCTTGCTGATCCGGACGGGAACAGGCTGTAGGCCTAAGTTCCGTGCAGCTTAACCACTAATCCGTCCATTGCCGGATTAAGCTTTAACTGGCAGGCTAATCTGGAATTTGGCAGCAAATCAGGAAGCGTATCCAGCATTGCATACTCGTCATCCGACATTTCGTTCAACTTTTCTTCGCCTTCAAGCACATCCACACAGCAGGTGGCACAAAGTGCCATTCCACCACAGGTGGCTAAAATATCGTATTCAGAAGCTTTAAGAAACTCCATTAAACTTAAACCCATATCCACGGGCGCCTCTAGGGCTGTTATCGATCCATCTGGATTCTGAACGCTTACGGTAATGTTATTTTCTTCCATATTAGAACTCTGATACACCGTTTACAGTAGTGTATTTCATGGTATATTTAATGCCTGGATTCATGTACTGGTATGCACTGTGGCTCATTAATGCTGCTTCGTGGAAACCACATAGAATCAGTTTAAGCTTGTTTTTATAGGTGTTGATGTCACCAATCGCATAGATGCCCGGGATGTTGGTAGAGTAGTCGTCCGTATTCACC
>DCLG01000011.1:0-10850 GCA_002320935.1 Pedobacter sp. UBA1654
TGCCGTTATTAAGCCTGGCGACAAGATCCTGGGTTTCGACCTGTCTCACGGTGGTCACCTGACCCATGGTTCTCCTGTAAATTTCTCCGGTAAATTATATCAGCCTTTATTCTATGGCGTGAAACAGGATACAGGTCTGATCGACTATGAAAAACTGGAAGAGATCGCATTGGCAGAAAAGCCAAAGTTGATCATTTGTGGTGCTTCGGCATACTCCAGAGAATGGGATTATGCGTTCATCAGGAAAGTAGCAGACCAGATTGGTGCGTTGGTACTTGCAGACATCTCTCACCCGGCAGGTATGATTGCACGTGGTTTACTGAACAATCCGCTTCCGCATTGCCATATTGTAACAACAACTACTCATAAAACCCTTCGTGGCCCACGTGGTGGAATGATCATGATGGGGAAAGATTTTGAAAATCCTTTCGGCCTTAAAACGCCTAAAGGTGAAACCAGGATGATGTCTTCTGTATTGGATATGGCCGTGTTCCCGGGAACTCAGGGTGGACCTTTAGAGCACATCATTGCTGCAAAAGCAATTGCCTTTGGCGAAGCGCTTAGCGATGAATACCTGACCTACATTACCCAGGTTAAAGCAAATGCACAAGCCATGGCGAAAGCATTTATGGACAGGGGTTATGGCATTATTTCCGGTGGTACCGATAATCACATGATGCTTATCGACCTGCGCAATAAGAACATTACCGGTAAAGATGCTGAACAGGTACTTGGTAAAGCAGATATTACTGTTAATAAAAACATGGTGCCTTTCGACGATAAGTCGCCTTTCGTAACTTCAGGAATCCGTGTGGGTACTGCAGCAATTACAACAAGAGGCTATAAAGAGTCTGAAATGGAGGAAATTGTTTCCCTGATTGATCAGGTGCTGACCAACCCAACTGATGAAGAAAGTCTTTCAGATGTGAAAAGCAAAGTGCTTGCATTAAGTGCGCTTTATCCGCTGTATAAATAAAAACAAAGCTGTATAAGCAATACCTATAAAATAGTGAAGGGCCGATAATCCAAAGACTATCGACCCTTACCATCTAAATTAACGCTCTCGATTATATAAACGCAGTCAGGTATCAATTGTTGTAAAAGATTTAAATTTATTCTGCATACGCGATTGCAGCAATGCTCAGATATCTTATTCCGGCAGCATGAAGTACTGAGGCACAGGCCTCTAATGTTGCACCGGTAGTGATTACGTCATCAACAAGAAGTATGTGTTTTCCTTTAAGTACTTCCGCATGTTTAAGGATAAAAGCGGATTTTAGGTTCTCATATCGGCTCATTCTTCCTTTTTTCGTCTGACTGGACGTAGCTTTTGACTTCAATAGCACCCCTTTGCAGACCGGAATTTGCAGGATGCTTCCAACTCCTTCCGCAATGCACAAACTCTGGTTGTAACCTCTTAACCGTTCCCGTTTTTTATGTAAAGGTACGGGCATGATCAAATCTATTTGCCAGGCTTCGCTGCTGCTCAGGATCCGCTCTGCAAGCAGTTCGCCAAGCAGGTACCCCAATGCAGGTTGGCCCTTGTACTTTAGATTATGCATGATCTGCTGCACGCGACCGCCTTTCTTGAAATAGAGCATGGCCATGGCGTTTTCACATGGAATACGGCCCCAAAGCTGCCGGGCTACAGGATTATCAGCATATGTATGAAAATCGGTATAAGGTAGGTCGTAACGACAGTTCAGACACATTAGGCGTTCTGATCTTACCAATGGCTGCCCGCAGGCATTACAAAGTTTTGGGAAGAGCAGCTGAAAGAGATCGGCTGCCAGTGATTGGAGTTGCTGCATGCTACCATTATATAGCAACATGCAGCTAAATTGTTAATAATTTAAGAAAGCTGCTTAGCTTGTTCTTAGTATTTAGGCTTGTTCTTTAACCGCAAGCTGTCCACAAGCTGCGTCGATGTCTTTTCCGCGACTGCGTCTGATATTGGTATTAATGCCCTGACTTCTGAGGTAGCTTGCAAAAGCATCAATCTTATCACCTTCCGCATTCAGGAAGTCTGCAAACTGAATTGGGTTGTATTCGATCAGGTTGACCTTACAAGGCACATGTTTACAGAAGCGAGCAAGTTCCATCGCATCCTGAATCTCATCATTGAAGTGATTGAAGACGATGTACTCGTATGTAACCGGATTTTTAGTTTTCGAATAGTAGTATTTAAGTGCTTCTGCAAGAGCAGCAAGCGAGTTGTGCTCACTGATGGGCATAATTTCATGCCGCTTTTTATCGTTCGCAGCGTGCAGGGAGAGCGCAAGATTAAACTTAACAGCATCATCACCAAGTTTCTTAATCATCTTGGCAATGCCTGCGGTAGAGACCGTGATCCGCTTAGAGGCCATGTTCAAACCATCCGGAGCGGTAATACGCTCTATGGATTTCATCACATTTGCATAGTTCAGCAAAGGCTCACCCATACCCATGTACACAATGTTGGTAAGTGGTGCGTTATAGTTTTTCTTTGCCTGCTGATCAATAAGGACCACCTGATCATAGATCTCATCGGCGTTTAGGTTACGCTTGCGATCCATATAACCGGTTGCACAGAACTTGCAGGTTAAGCTGCATCCAACCTGAGAGCTCACACAAGCCGTCATACGTTCTTCCATCGGGATAAGAACCCCTTCCACAATGTTGCCGTCGTATAAGCGGAATGCACTCTTTATAGTGTGATCGTTGCTGATCTGTGCGCTGTTCACTTCCACCACATTAATAGCAAAGTGCTCGTCGAGTTTCTTTCTGAGGTCCTTAGACAAGTTACTCATTTCCGCAAAGCTGCGGGCAGCCTTTTCCCACAGCCACTGATAAACCTGTTTTGCCCTGTAGGCCGGTTCATTAATGGAGGTGAAATGTTCCTGTAACTGACTTAAACTCAGTGCCCGAATGTCTGTTTTATTTGTGTAAACCATTTAGGCACAAAGGTAACCAAAAAATTAGTGTTTTGTACCGCGGCTTCTGCCTGGAGTTCCAGATTTACCTTTAGATGGCTTTACGGGTCTTTTCGCAGGACCGTTGCTCTTGTGCCAATCGGTTGCTGATGAAGCACTTGAAGCTCTTCCTGGTGAACGACGTTTGTCCTCATTGGCGCCTCTTGCTGCAGGGCGACCGCTTGCAGCGCCGCTTCTGCCAGCTCCGGATGATTTGCCGAAAGGCTTAGCAGTTCCGCCTCTTTTGGAGGTGGGCTCAAAGGGTGTGAATTGATCACCGAAACCCTGTTCTTTGCCCTTTGAAGGACTTTGTTTCGGTTTAGGAGCTGGTGCATTTGCAGTCGACTTCTCCACCATTTTATAGATCTCATTCTGCTCTTCCGGAGTAAGTTCACGCCATTCGCCTACAGGGATTCCTTTAAGGCTGATGTTCATGATCCTGGTACGCTCTAGTTTGGTCACTTCGTAACCCAGATGCTCGCACATTCTGCGGATCTGGCGATTAAGGCCCTGAACCAGGGTAATCTTGAAAACGAAGGTGCTTTCCTGAGAAATTTTACATTTCTTAGTCATTACCCCAAGAATGGGCACACCTTTAGACATCTTCTCCAGAAATGCTGTCGTAATTGGTTTGTTAACCGTAACGATGTATTCTTTCTCGTGATTGTTACCAGCTCTTAAGATCTTGTTTACCAGATCTCCATTGTTGGTCAGGAAGATTAATCCCTGAGAATCTTTATCCAGACGGCCGATCGGGAATACCCGCTCACTATGATTCACATAATCCACGATGTTACTTGGAACCNNCTGATGCCTACAGGCTTATTAAATGCAATTAGAACAGAGTTTTCTACTGCTTTAGGTTCAATGGTCTGACCATTTACCGTTACAACATCTCCAAAAATAACCTTATCGCCTACTTTGGCCTTTTTGCCATTGATATACACATTTCCCTGCTCTATATACCGGTCAGCAGCTCTTCTTGAGCATAAACCACTCTCACTAATGTATTTGTTTAATCTTGTAGACGAATCGGACATGTGTTAATAATTTTATTACGAACTGCAAAGGAATAGATTTATACCCATATAAACTATCAAAAAGTGATAATGGCACAATCACTTAGCGGTTTGTTGAAGATCTTACCCAGCCTGTTTCGGCATCTCCATCTTTAACCAGCAGGAAACTATCGAATTGCCCGAGCATATTCACCGTACTACCCGAATCTAATGTTTTCTTGATCGGCGCATCAGTGAGGGGCTCGTCATACAATGCAAGTTGCTCCGGCTGTAGCTTGATGCTGCGAATGCTTGTTTTTACCGGATTAACGGCCTTGCCGGATATGTAACCACTTGTGCCGTCCGGTAATTTCGCCTTGTACCAGGAATCGGCTGCGGCTTCAACCAGCATCACTGTGCTTGGGCTGATGGTTCTCAGGGAAAGCCCTTTGCTGTCGGGGCGATCCCGAAGCTCAGTTTTTGTATTACTCCTTACCGTTGCATTGATATTGGAGGTAGCGACGGCTACTGGCTTTGGTGCTGCCACATCAGGATTTACGAAGGGCAGTGGGTCTATGGCACCAGCACCTGTGTAAATGCCGAAGTGCAGGTGCGGAGGGGTGGTGCGGGCATTTCCAGTATTACCCATCAATCCCAGGGTATCGCCTGTTTTTACTTCCTGCCCCTGCACAGCCAGCTGCTTATCCAGGTGGGCATAATAAAGCGTGTAGTTTTTGTCATTGGGTCGCATGAAGACCACTAAGCCCCCGAGGTTATTTTCACCTACACGGGTCACCACACCATCTGCACTCGCCACCACAGGTGTATGTTTTGGGCCAAAGATGTCGATACCTTCATGTCTGCGGGTATTTGCATCCCTGCCAACACCAAACAGGCTCTCTATTCTTTTCCTTCCGGTCGTTTTAACCGGAAAAGCCAGGGATGGGCCAGTAACAATCTCAAGCGTATAGGAACCACTTTTCAGAAGCTCTGGTTGCAGGCGCAGCAGGTATTCTGCATTATCATCAACATCTACCGTAATGCTTGCATTTAGCGTGTCTGCAGAAGCAATCAGCTTCGGGGTATTGCCTTCCCGGTAGGTCCACAGGTCCATGTACACCATGAAATCCGCTGCGGGCGTTTTTGTCAGGCGTATGTTCAACTGCTGACCGCGGATTACATCAAAGCGGAAAGCAGTGGCAGCAACACGCTCTGCGGGAAAATAGCCCTCTTCTTTATAAGGTATCTTGATTTGCAATGGCTTCGCTACACTTTCCTGTCCCGCATCAATCCAGGCTTTACCCATTGCGGTTTTATCCAGACCTGCTGTGGTCAGCTTACGCTGGTACAACTCATAGGGGCTGGCTGTTTTAAACAAATTTACCGGTCCTGTTTTGCAGGCACTTAGGATAAGCACCAGCAGTATACCGGATAGTAGCGTAATATTTATTGGTTTCATGCTGTGGTGTTTACTTTAATACGGTTCTTTAGCTAAAAAGTTTTGAGTTTCCTTTTTTAAAGGCTGATGCGAATTTGGTTCAATGCCTCATATACGCGTACTTTGCCCCATGCTAACATACCTATCAGCATCAACCATATACCCTGTATCAAAACCACCTGTTAAAAATGGCATCATTGCGATTGATGAGCAGGGCTATGTGCGGGGACTATATAATCCACAGGAAGCACAGGACCTGAACATTCAGGTTACTGCGCATTACCAGGGGGTTCTGGTGCCGGGATTTGTGAACACCCATTGCCATCTTGAACTTTCGCATCTTCAGGGGAAAATTCCACAGCAAACCGGCCTTTTCAGATTCGTATCAGCGGTCATGAAAAATCGCGAAGCCTTAGCAGAAGACATTGTACAGGCAATGGCAACTGCCGATGAGGAGATGTATAAAAATGGGATTGTTGCTGTCGGGGATATATCCAACCAGACAATATCGGCGAGCATTAAGCTTCAAAGTAAGATCTACTACCATACCTTTGTGGAGGTGCTGGGCTTTAATCCAGAGCAGGCTTCAGCAATCATGAGCAAGGCCCGGGCGGTCAAAGATAGTTTTGCACCCTTGAAAGCCTCCATTGTGCCCCATGCCCCTTATTCCGTTTCAGATCCGCTATTTGTTGAAATCGCAGTTCAGGGAAAGGAAGAAGACAATCTGCTTAGTATGCACAACCAGGAAACGCCCGCGGAAGATGAATTCTTCAGATCGAAAAAAGGCGCATTCCTGGAGCTATTCAAAATGCTTGCGGTAGACCTGGGATTTTTCCAGCCTACAGGCAAATCATCTTTACAAAGTACCCTGCCAAAGCTGCCCACAACAAAAACGTTGTTGGTTCATAATACCCAGACTGCCCAGGAGGATGTGGAATTTGCAAAAGCAAAACACCCTGATTTATACTGGTGTCTTTGTCCCAATGCCAATCTTTATATCGAAAGTACCCTGCCGGATGTAGACATGCTGCATACCGGAGGCGTACAGCTAACGTTGGGAACCGACAGCCTGGCGAGCAACCAGCAGTTAAGCATCCTCAGCGAGATGCAAACGCTGCAGCGGGATAAGGGCATGCAGTTTCAAATCATGCTACAATGGGCTACACTGAATGGCGCCAGATTTCTGGGCATTGAAGCTATATATGGAAGCTTTGATATTGGAAAAAGACCGGGTGTAGTGCTGTTGGAAGCATTGGAGGATGAAGTTATAAGCCCCTCGACACGTATCACCAGATTATTTTAGGCGCATGCAAAATAGAATTACGCAACTTTTTGGTATCAAATATCCCATCATTCAGGCTGGTATGGTCTGGTGCAGTGGCTGGAAACTCGCTGCTGCAGTTTCGAATGCCGGCGGATTGGGTATCATAGGCGCCGGTTCTATGTATCCGGAAGTCTTCCGTGAGCATGTTCGAAAATGCATGGCAAATACCAGTCGGCCCTTCGCGGTAAATGTACCCTTGCTGTACCCGAACGTTAAAGAGATCTTCGATATTATTGTAGAAACAGGTGTGAAGATTGTATTTACATCAGCCGGAAACCCGGGTACCTGGACCAGTTTTTTAAAGGAACGGGGTATTGTAGTGGTGCATGTTATTGCGAATACAAAATTTGCATTGAAGGCACAGGCAGCCGGTGTAGATGCCATTGTTGCCGAGGGCTTTGAAGCTGGTGGACACAATGGTCGCGAGGAAACCACAACCCTTTGCCTGGTTCCCATGATCAGCGAAGCTGTAGATCTTCCCGTGATTGCTGCAGGAGGTATTGCCAGCGGTAAGGCCATGCTTGCTGCTTTTGCGCTTGGTGCAGAAGGGGTACAGGTGGGTTCTGCTTTCGCCGTTGCGGAAGAATCATCGGCACACCCGAACTTCAAAAACCGCATTACGACCGCTATGGAAGGTGACACCGCATTGCGGATGAAACAGCTTGTGCCGGTAAGATTGCTGAAAAATGCTTTTGCAGATGCCATTGCAGCGGCAGAAGCTGAGGGTGCCGGTCCTGAACGGCTGCTAGAAATGCTGGGCAGGGCACGGGCTAAAGCCGGTATGTTCGAGGGCGACCTGGAAGAGGGTGAACTGGAAATCGGACAAATAGCAGCCATGATCCGGGAAATAAAACCTGCTGCAGAAATCCTGCATCAGATCTGGAGCGAATTTCTAAAGGAAAAAGAACGATTGATCAACATAGAGGAATAATGACACAACCATCATGAATATTCAAGCGAACAATAAGGTGAAGATCGTTCATGAGGAGAAAATATCAACCAATGAAAAAACATATAGACATAAGGATAACAGGTAAAGTACAAGGCGTTTCTTTCCGTGCAACAACCAAGTATGTGGCGGACCAGATGGGTGTTCGGGGTTTTGTGCGCAATGAAAAAGATGGTTCATTGTTCATTGCAGCAGAAGCTGATGATGTTTCGCTTGAGATTTTTCTGGAATGGTGCCATGAAGGCTCGGACCGTTCCAGAGTGGAAGCGGTGCAGGTTACTCCAGGTGAAATGAAAGGCTACCAGAATTTCGAAATTGTAAAGAAATAAGATGTCTGTTATTAAAAAATTCCTTGGAGACACGGCCATTTATGGGTTCAGCACCATCATCTCCAGGCTCTTAAATTTTATTTTAACACCAATATTCATCAGGGTTTTTGCACCTGCCGTATATGGTATTTTTACCAAAATGTATAGCTACGTTTCAATTGTCAATGCGGTACTCGCATTTGGTATGGAAACCACTTATTTCAGGTATCTGAATAAACATGAGGACCGGAAGCAGGAAGTATACAACAATGCTTTTCTTACGATTCTTATTCTTGCCAGTTTATTCCTGATAACTGGGTTATTTTGGGCGGAAAATATTGCGATTATGATGCTGAACGCCGACATCAGCGAACTTAAGGATCAAACCAGGTATGTGCAATATTGCGTGTGGCTTGCCTTTTTGGATGCGCTTGCCGTAATTCCCTTCTCCAGGCTGCGGGCCGAAGGCAGACCTATCAAATACAGCGTCATCAAATTTGTGAACATCGGGATCTTCATTTCCGTGAACATGCTGTTCCTGTATGTTATTCCTGCCATGATTTCGAACGACTGGGCTGCTGCGGGATGGCTGCAATCCTGGTACAGGCCGCATTGGGTAGGTTATGTGTTCATCGCCAACCTGGCTGCAAGTACTGCGGCGCTATTGCTGCTGCTACCAGAAATTCTGAAGGTTCAATTCAGCATGAATGGCGAGATGTTGAAAAAGATGTTTTCTTACAGCTGGCCGATCCTGGTCGCCAATCTTTCATTCATCATAAATGAAAACCTGGATAAAATCATGCTGAGCCATTATCTGCCGGAAAGCATTGCAGACCGGGACACGGGGATCTATGGGGCGGTGGCAAAAATTGCGGTGTTCCTGAGTATCTTCATTCAGGCTTTCCGTCTGGGTGCCGAACCCTTCTTTTTCAGTCATGCCAAGCAGGCCAATGCCAGACAGACCTACGCCATTATCCTTCAGTATTTCGTCATTGCGCTCACGCTGATCTTTATAGGTCTGGTTGCTAATATTGAAATTCTAAAATACTTTATTAAAGGAAAGAATGCAGAAGAACAGCTGCAATATTGGTCCGGACTTCCCGCCGTACCCCTGCTGCTTTTCGGTTACATGTGCCTGGGTATCTACATGAATCTTTCCATCTGGTATCGCCTTTCAGACCAGACCCGGTACGGGCTTTACATCTCTGCAGCGGGCGCAATACTCACCATTGCACTTAACATCGTGCTGATTCCAAGGTTCAGCTTTATGGGGTCTGCCTTTGTCTCCATGCTTGCATATGCCAGCATGATGGCTCTTTCTTATATTTTAGGTCAGAAACACTATCCCATTCCTTATCAATTAAAAAGAATTCTTGCTTACCTGATTGTATCCTGCATCTTTGTGGTCCTGTCCTTTTATGTCTTCAACAGAAACATATACGTGGGCAATGGGCTGCTGCTGCTCTTTCTGGCCGGTATAATCTACTTTGAAAAGGATCAGCTCAAATATATATTATCTAAAAAATAACCCGCAAATTTACCAGAATGAAGATTAACATCATCAACAAATCAGGCCATGACTTGCCTAAGTACGAAACTGCACACGCTGCCGGAATGGATCTTCGCGCACATACCGATACACAGATCGTAATCAAGCCAATGCAGCGTATCCTGGTACCTACTGGTTTGCATATTGAGTTGCCAGTTGGTTTTGAGGCGCAGATCCGTCCAAGAAGTGGACTGGCATATAAACATGGCATCAGCATTGTGAACGCTCCAGGAACCATCGATGCGGACTACCGCGGAGAAATCAAGGTACTGCTGATTAATCTTTCTGACACCGATTTCGTCATAAATGATGCAGACCGCATTGCACAAATGGTAATTGCTAAACACGAAACCATAAGCTGGGAGCCTGTTGAGCAGTTAAATGTAACTGCCAGAGGCGAAGGTGGATACGGTCACACCGGAAAATAATAGATGATTTCAATGAAGAAAAGTTTCATAAAAGCAATGGTTATGCTCAGCCTGGTTTCTGTAGCCATGGCTTGCAAGAGTAAGAAAGCAGTTGTAGCTACTACACCAGAGGTAAAGGCAGCGCCTGTAGCGTCGGATAAGAAGGAAGCGAATATCAAGCTTTTAAGAAGTAAGAACATCAATTTCAATACCCTTTCTATGAAAGGAAAGGCAAATCTCAAGGTGCCAGGTAATGAAAATACTGTTACTGTGAATGTTAGAATTCAGCGGGACCAGAAAATCTGGATGAGCATTACAGCCTTGCTGGGCATAGAAGTGGCAAGGGCAGTTATTACCCCTGATAGCATCATGGTACTGAATAAGCTGCAAAACACCTATGTCCGTCAGCCATTCAGTTATATCTACCGCTATACCAGCAAACAGGTAAGCTTTAAAATGCTGCAGGACGTACTTACCGGAAATACGATAAACACCCTCTTCAGTCCAGAATCGGTTTTAGAGCAGAATGAACAGGGTTTATGGACCTTAAAAGGTACGNNGAACTTCAATGCCCTGCAGAAACCTGGTCAGTTGAACCTGAACGATGCAAAGGCTGCACAGGCGCTTAAGGTTGAGTATGGTCATT
Source organism: Pedobacter sp. UBA1654 (assembly GCA_002320935.1). Classification (GTDB taxonomy): domain Bacteria; phylum Bacteroidota; class Bacteroidia; order Sphingobacteriales; family Sphingobacteriaceae; genus Pedobacter. The sequence goes on from DCLG01000011.1 coordinate 10,571, forward strand.
ACCAGAAGGTAAATGAGTTTATGATGCCCGCACAAATTACAATTAACTCATTATCTGCAAATAGAAGAGTTAATATCGATTTTGACTTTTCCAAAATCGAAAGTAATGTTCCGCTTGATTTTCCGTTTAGAGTTCCGAGGGGCTACGAGTTAATAAACTAAAATTTATACTTTTGATTGAATGAAGTTCTACAAACTAATACTGTTCCTTTTTCTGCTGACTTTTGGTACCCATGCATTTGCACAAAGCAGTGCCCAGCTTAAGCGAAAAAAGGAAGCAT
>DCLG01000011.1:10884-19588 GCA_002320935.1 Pedobacter sp. UBA1654
TGCAGAAAAATCTGACGAAAACAGCAAGTAGCAAAAAGCTTACACAAAGCGAAATAAGGGCGCTAAATGCCAAGATTAACCTGATGCAGGATAAAATTAGCGTTATCAACTCCGAGGTACGGAATCTGGACGGTCAAATCCATGAGAATACCAACGCTGTCCTTTCTTTAAAAGAACAACTCGCACAGCTGAAAAAGGAATATGCTGCAATGATCCGCTTTGCACAGCGTAATCAGAATGCCTACGATAAGATGATGTTCATCTTCGCGGCCAAAGATTTCAATCAGGCCTATAAACGTGTTAAATATCTGCAGCAGTTCAGCCAATACCGTAAAAAACAAGCCGACTACATCAATGGTACCCAAAAGAATCTAAGCTATAAGATAGTGGTACTTGATAAGAGCCTTAAAGAAAAGAGTAATCTGCTGAAGGAGCAGGAGTCTGAAAAGGAAAAATTAGGCAAGAACAAATCGGAGCAGTCAAAGGTGCTGAACCGGTATAGTCAGCAGGAGCGTAAGTATTCCCGTGACATTGCTGCGCGGAAAAAGCAGCAGGCAAAGATCGACCGTGATATCCGTAATGCGATTCAACGGGAGATTGCTTTGGCCAAGAAAAGGGCGGAGCAGGCAGCGAGAGCGGCGGCGGCTAAAGCAAAAGCAGAAAATAAGGCGGCGCCTGCAGCACCAACAGCTGCGGCCAAAACCAACTCAGGATACCTTAACGCAACACCAGAAGCGGCTAAACTTTCTGCAGCATTCATAAACAACCGGGGCTCATTACCATGGCCTGTTGCCGCAGGCTCCATTACTGAGCGATTTGGTCGCCATCGTGTGGACCAGGCCAACATTGATCAGAATGGTGTAAAGATCGCTACTGCGGCGGGTGCAGCAGTTCGCGCGGTGTTTAATGGAAAAGTTACAACCGTCAGCAACTCTATGGGTAAATACTTCGTACTTATTAAACATGGAGAATATTTTACCGTATACCAGAATCTTGCAACAGTCAATGTGTCTGTAGGACAAGAAGTTAGCACAAAGCAGACAATAGGTGTGGTTTCAGGTTCAGATGGTGTTCCTGAAATTGATTTTCAGATATGGAGAGGCGCAACCCCTCAAAATCCCGAAGCCTGGATTTCAAAATAGTTTTAAAATTTAAATACCTTATATTTGCAATAGCTAATCAACAAGAAATAAAAACGATACATATAAATTCCAGACAATGTATACAGGAACATTATTAGAATTCTTAAATATGGGTGGCGGTGAGATTATGATCATTCTGGTTGTGGTCCTGCTATTATTTGGTGGTAAAAAGCTGCCTGAGTTAGCCCGCGGACTGGGTAAAGGTATCCGGGACTTTAAAGATGCTTCCGAAGGGGTAAAAAGAGAAATCCATAGAAATATCAATGCTGTAGATATTGTTGACGATGTAAAGAGTACCTTTAATGATACTTTAAGCAGTACAAACACGTACTCATCAACCAGCAGCACAGCAACACCTGTTGTGGATCCAACAGAAAGTCCAGCTGAACCAATTCAGCCTGTCGCTGAACCGACCGAAAAAACCGAATTAGAAAAAAACAACATTTAACTTAACGATTATGTTAAACACAACCTTATTAGCTGCTTTAGGTGGCACCGAAATCGCAATTATTCTGGTAATCGTATTACTTCTTTTTGGTGGTAAAAAAATTCCTGAATTGATGCGTGGCTTAGGAAAAGGCATGAAAGAATTTAAAGATGGTAAGGATGGTATTGATACTTCGGACAACTTAGGTTCGGATCGTACAAACACCAACAAACCGCTATAAGTATTCGCTGACCTTTATTATTTAGTTTGAAGAAATACACCACTTTAGCAGAGATTCAGGCCCATGTTGTCCAGCAAAAGCTGAGCCTTCCTGATCTGCTGGAATACTATTTTCAACAAATAGAAGATTATAAACACCTCAATGCATTCAATGAGGTGTTTTTTTTATCTGCAAAAAAGCAGGCTGCAGACGTCCAGGAAAAAATCAATAATCAAACAGCTGGTAAACTCGCCGGAATGGTTATTGGTATAAAGGACAATATCTGCTACCAGGATCATCTGGTAACCGCATCCTCTAAAATGCTCGAGCACTTTGTGGCACCTTATTCTGCAACTGTTGTGGAACGGTTGCTTGCTGAAGATGCCATCATCATCGGTCGGCTGAACTGTGATGAATTCGCTATGGGGGGCTCCAATGAAACATCCTATTTTGGGCCGGTAAGAAATGCTGCAGACCAGGAACGTGTTGCCGGAGGTTCTTCCGGTGGCTCCGCCGTTGCAGTTCAGGCCGATATGTGCCTGGCTACTTTAGGTACCGATACGGGTGGTTCTGTTCGGCAACCTGCTGCATTCTGCGGCTGCATTGGGCTTAAACCAACTTACGGTCGCATCTCCAGGTATGGCGTTATTGCTTACGCTTCCTCCTTTGATCAGGTCGGTACCATAACATCCTCTGTTGATGACGCGGCTTTGCTGCTCGAAGTGCTTGCTGGTGCAGATGATAAAGATAGTACGGTTTCTCAAAAACCAGTTCCGGCTTATAGCCGATCCTTAGTGCCAGCACAAAAGCAGAAAATTGCTGTTCTTCAGGAAACCCTGAATAGCGAAGCACTTGATCCTGAAATTCGGGAAGCGATCCTAAAGGGTATTGAAAAGCTGAAAACCGATGGTCATGAGATTGAATATGTCTCATTTGACTTGCTCGATTATCTTGTGCCTGCTTATTACGTGCTTACGGCTGCTGAAGCATCGTCTAACCTCTCGAGGTATGATGGCGTACACTATGGTTATCGGAACAAAGACGCTAAAGACCTGAATCAACTGTATAAGCTAAGTAGGGCAGAAGGTTTTGGACCTGAAGTGAAGCGGAGGATCCTGCTTGGAACCTTTATATTAAGTGCCGGATATTACGATGCTTATTACCAGAAGGCTCAAAAAGTAAGACGACTAATCCGGGATAAAGTAGAACTGCTCCTGCAGCAACACGATGCCATACTGCTACCCGTAACACCCACCCCAGCATTCAAAATCGGCGAAAACATAAAAGACCCGCTGGTGATGTACATGGAAGACATCTTTACCGTTTTGGCCTCCTTATCTGGAGTTCCTGCAATATCTTTACCTTTAGGCAATAATCAATCAGGTTTGCCGTTAAGTGTACAGCTGATTGCCGCGCATTATAATGAAACTGCGCTTTTAAATTTATCACATAGTTTTTTGAAGTAGCCTGATGCTGAGATAAAAAAGCTTTTAAACCTGCGAGATGCAGCTTAATGCCTATGAAATTAAAATTACGTTTTAAAACCGTATTAGCCCTTACGACGATCGCCTTTTCGGGTTATGCGCAGCAGAAAAATGCAAAATTAGATTCCATACCAGCCTCACCATTTGCATTCCCTAATACTTTCGAAACAGACACGGCCGCAGTTCCCCTTGTCGATGAGAGCCTCGCTTTTTACAACTACAACTTTCTGAATAAACAACGACTGGATTCTATCCGTAACGTAATTCCTATGGATTATAACGAATACGTTCAGAAGTACATTGACGTATATACCGGTCGCAAGAATATGATGGGCAAGATGCTTGGTCTATCCAGCTATTACTTTCCGATATTTGAAAAGGCACTTAAAGCTTATGATATTCCTGATGAGCTTAAATATTTGCCCATCATTGAATCTGCCATGAATCCACATGCAGTATCCAGAGTAGGTGCAACAGGATTATGGCAGTTTATGTTTACCACAGCCAAAGGTTATGGTTTAAACATGGACAACTTTGTCGACGAACGTAAGGATCCTGTGCAGGCTAGTTATGCAGCAGCCGCCTATTTCCGGGACGCATATGAAAGTCTTGGTGACTGGCTATTGGCCATTGCGGCTTATAACTGTGGTGCGGGTAATGTGAACCGGGCTATTGCAAAGGCAGGGTCAAGAGATTTCTGGGAGATCAGATCTTATTTGCCACAGGAAACACGCAACTATGTGCCGGCATTTATTGCTGCGGTTTATGTAATGAACTATGCAAAAAGTCACCAGATCATGCCGCAGAAGTCGCCGCTCGCACAGCTTACCGATACGGTACAGGTAAATCGCTTTGTGTCATTGACGGCACTGTCGGAAGCTTTGGAGCTGGAGACTGACGCGCTGTTTGTACTGAATCCATCTTATAAGAAGAAAATCGTAAACGGTACTGAAGAATCGCCTAAGCGTATCATCATGCCGGCGGCACAGCTTTCCAACTTTGCCAGAATCTATGAAGTGCTGAATAACATGCCGGTAGATGTGGATACACGTGTTTATCTGGCATCGAACGATGATAAGCGTTTACGCAGTAAAGCAAAATCAGGCACATCGAGATCGGCAGCGCCGGTTGCAACGGCTTACCACAGGGTTAAAAGCGGACAGAATTTAAGTACCATTGCCGCTCAATACCGGGTGGAGGTTCAGGATCTGAAAGTTTGGAACAATTTAAAGGGTAGCAACATTGTTCCTGGGCAGCGTCTGATCATTTCCGCTAAATCTGCCACACAGAAGAAAGCACCGAGTCGTTCAAAAACCTATATTTCTTATAAGTCGAAAGGCTCAAAAGAAGGTTCCGGAAAAATCTAATCCCGGAACCTTCAACCATTCTCCTGAAAGCTGTTCCCGCTACCTGTTCAATAATCCTTCAAAGGTTACTGCTGCGTAATACAGTGCACCGAGGGTCGGGCCGCCTGCATATTGCAGAAAAGGTTTGTTGAAGATATTTGTTCCACCCAATTTGATGCTGGCATTTACGGCCGGAAGTTTATAGCTGACCTGTGCATCAAAGGTGTGAATGGCTGCAATCTCACCCGTTACCAGTGGACTTTCCCATAAAAAAGCATTCTGCCATTTATATACGACACTAAATCCAAGGTTTTTTGCAATTTCCCGATTACCGAAGCTGAAATTGGTGGCCCATTCTGGTGTGTTGAAGCCAGTAACAAAGATGTCGTTTTCTGCATTCGATTTAATCTTATTGTAACTCAGGTTTCCTGCAATGGTGTACTTCCGGTAAAAGTTGAAAGTCAGGCCTACAGCGGTACCATAATTCCGGTATTTATTTTTTGCATTTGTGTATACGCGGTAACGATCCTGGCCCGCATCGCGGTTAATGTCCAGCATTGCCAGTACCGCTGCATCACTACTCACCGTTGCAGCCCGGGGTACATCAACCTGTACCTGCCCCAGAAATCCGGTGTATGTGTTGGTGTAAGCATCAATGTCCAGGTACAGGCGGTTCTCCATGAACACGCTCTTATAACCAAACTCCAGCGAGTTAATGCTTTCCGGCCCCGCCTTCGGCAAGTTGGCCTGCACCAGCAGATCACGATTTGCGAGTGCTGCCGTATTTCTATCGGCGCCATTTGCCACGGCGGCATTTACAGCAGCATTAAACGATACGCCAGATGCGCGCGTGTAGCTGTTCTCCAGATAGCCTAAACCTTCATTTATATAAGATAAACTACCAACTCGTTTTACCCGGCCATTATTCACGTATGATAATGCCTCGAATAATCCTGGAAAACGGTAGCCCTGCTGATAGGTAAACCGGAAGTTTTGGTGTTGATCTGGTGAATAAACTGCTGCTATCCGGGGTGTGAGCCTGGGTTCAAACTCCGGGTTATAGTCGTAACGCACAGATCCGAATAATTTAAGCTTCTCTTGGAACAGTGTTTTGCTGAGCTGCGTGAAGGCTCCAATCTTTTTATAGTGGATATTATTTCCAAATGATCCATCTAATAGTGCGATGCCGCGGTCTGGAATAGGCCGGTTGAAATCAACGAAGTTATTGCCGTCTGGGATAATTTCGTACAGCCTTGCGTCGGCGCCGAGCAGCAGATCGAAATAGTCGATTTTGCCAGAGAGATCATATTGTCCTTCCACATGATACATGCGACTCTTTTGAATGAGTGCTGCACCACCTGTTTCCGGAGCGTTCGGGATGGTTGCGGATCTGATATCCCAATTATTAATGCCAATGATCGTCTGTTTAAGCTGCTCAAAGGCAGGTGTTCCAGGCTCAGCACGGCCGGCATCTGCCTGTTGGCGAGCAAAAGCTGTTGCTGCTGCCAGATTGGCCTCCGTAAGTGCGCCGCCATTTGCCCTTGCAAACTCAGTCAGTGCATTTTTATATTTGGTTCCCCAGGCATTTCCACTTCCGCCACTCGCCAGGTCAAGGTTGTCTGCCAATGGTTTGACATTGTAAGAGTCGCCGGAGTTTTCAATAGAGATATAGGAGCGGAGCAGATAATTACTTCCTTTCAGCTCCAGTTTATGATTTTGGATGATCACATTGTCCAGCTGGATCTTATTGCCGCGCTGAAATACACCATCCATCTTCCCGATTCTGTAGTCGTACGAAAGCGCTGCTTTTTCTCCGATCCGGTAGTGCAAGCTTGCATCAAATTTAAGGTTATCTACATTTTGATTGACCAGGTCGCGCTCCCAATACCCGGTTCTTGCAACATTTAGGGTCTGGTTTGGCTGTCCATTTATGGTCAGGTCGGTTACCGAAACCGTGTTACTGCCGGCGAGTACATCATCTCCATACTTGTTCCAGCCATCAAAGGCGACGTTGTTTGTTCCATTTAACGCTGGATAGGCTGGGTTCGCACTTTTTAGAGTGTTTGGGTTTTGGTCTGTTCTGGTATCAGAAAGCCAGTCTGTACCGCGGAGATAACTGAGGTTTACCTTAAATGCGAATTTGTTATTGATTGCTTTGGCGTAGCGAACCGCTGTTTCGGTGAGGTTACTTACATCCCTGCCAGTACCGCCGAGGTGATTGATTCCGGCTTTCTGATAGAAACTCAGGCCTTGATAATAGAAAGGGTTCTTAGTCATCAGATTGGACATACCGTTTATGGCGTTCATTCCATAAAGTGCAGATGCTGCGCCGGGTGTAATTTCTATACTGGCAATATCGAGCTCTGTTGGGCCGATAGCGTTCCCCAGAGGGACGCCTAATGTGGCGGCTTGCATGTCAATCCCATCTACAAGCTGCATAAAGCGGTAATTACTGGGTATGTTGAAGCCGCGGGTATTGGGTATTTTAAAGGTCAAGCTGGAAGTTGTCATCTGAACGCCTTTAACATTTTCAAGGGCATCATAAAAACTTGGCGCAGGAGATTCACGAATGGCCCTGATATCCAACTTTTCAATGGCTACAGGTGATTTGAGGATGCTTTCTTGCACCCTGGACGCTGTGATCACGACTTCATTCGCCAATACCGTCTGGCTCGTAAGTTCGATATTGAGGTTATTACCGATGTCGCGCACTTCAAATTCCTGTGTTTTAAAGCCAATGCTGGTAAAAACTAAGGTAAATGGGAATTTCAATCGGGAGCGAAGCTTAAACTTTCCATTTTTATCTGTTATCGTTCCCGTGATGGCACCTTTTATAAGTACGCTGACGTTCGCGAGTGGTGTCTTAAGTTCCTGATCGGTAACGGTGCCGCTGACTTCAATAAGTTGGTTTTCCTGAGCAGAACCTCGAAATGTGATACTGCCAACGAGCAGGATGCTGAGTAGAAGACTTAGTTTAGCGTAGTTTTTAAACATAGGATATGAAAATATATTTATTGTTATGATACCTGAAATTCATTATGATTAATGGTTCTTCATATAGAAATATATTTATTCATTTTTATGAAAAAACTACTAATCTGGTATTAAAACTACGTAGAATTAAAGTCTACTAATCTGGTAGTCAAATGTAAATGATGAGATTTACAATCCAAAATAAAATATGTGCTGTGTTTAAATTATTTTTTTGATGGTCAGGCAAATAGGGCCGAGCGATGTGCAGCGGCTAACTTGTTGATATTGGTAACATCACCTGGGTAGTGTGCTGAGGTTGATATCTGTTGTTTGCTGGATCCTTAGTAAGTTGGATTTTGAATATATACCGTGCCGGATCTTGACCGGCTATCAACCGCCTTTCCTTCGCCTTTCGTTCGCCTTTCCTTCGCCTCGAGCCGAAGGAAAGGCGATGCAGATGCGGCCCATATTCGAATGAGATATATAGTTGTTTTCAGGGTAGTATACGGGTATTTGTTTACTTGAAAAGCTTGTTGCTATTTATTGTTTACAGTGCAGTATACTGGGTTTTCTTACAGTAATCGCTTATTACTGTAAACTGTTTACAGTTAATGTTCTGTTACCAGATATAGTTTGCAATGCATTTTGGCTTTCAGGGAAGGCGGTTATAGTTTCTCACTGAAGTTCGTATCGTATGTTTTTAGATGCCGAAATCATCTAACCAGTATAATCTGACCGTTTAGATACGGTATATAGTATATACATGTGTCCGATAGGCTCAATCATGTAGATGAATTAGTCTTACTTATAAAGAAGTGTTATGTAGCCTATATGTATATATAGTAAAGACAAGTGCTGCGTTCGGAATTGGACGGCATATAATATAGGATTGGCGATCGTACCAGCGGTATATACCCCGGCAGGAAATAGATTTAGGCGATTACAAAGGCAAAACTCTATAAACGTGGCTTGATTAAGCTGAGCTAATACTGCTTCGGACACCTGGTTTGATGAGCAATTGACCTTATTGTACAAGCAATACGAAGCCTTGTGAAAGGGTGTGCAATTAATTCACCTTGTCTTACAAGAAGTTAGCGGGTTTAAACAAGATA
>DCLG01000025.1:0-1297 GCA_002320935.1 Pedobacter sp. UBA1654
GCTTCCTATCTGATCGATGGTGGAATCGGTATCCCGATTGTAAACTTGCCTCTTGGAAGATCGCTGAACATGGATGGAAAGATTGTAGGAGAATATCACCGCAACACCTTGATTGATGAAGAACAGCATAATTGGCAGTCTGGAGTTTCCGGCACCATTCGCACAAACATAAAGCGAAATGCTGCCCAGACTATTTACAGTCAGTGGTATTTCAGTCCAACGCTTAAATTTTCAAGGAATCTTAGGGATACAGCAAGTTCATTGCTGTTTAATATGGATGCTATTCCTTTTCGCTCGGGTGAGAAAGGATTAAATTTAAATACATACACGATCCGGGGGCGTAAAAGGCTTATTCAGCTGCTAGCGATAAATCCGGGAATTGAATTTCAGAACAACTTCTCGGCGAGAAACCAGGTAAATAATGGAACTATTCTTAGGCCTTTGCTAAAGTTCCAGTATTTGCTCGCCGGAAACCGTCAACGCACACCTTCCTCGGAAATGATTGTACCACAGAAGACCTGGGAAGTTAATGTTGATTACACCACAAGGTATGCAGTAATAAATTCAACACTCAATGAGGAGGCCTTTAGTCAACTTTTAAAAACGGGAGTGGATTATTACTTCCTGACCAGACCAGTGCAGATTTCATTCGGATTTTCCTTTAACTATGGATCCGACCCAGCACAAGGATTGAAGAAACAGCATTTCTACCTTGCCACATTTAATTTGCAAAAGTAATGCTGTTTCTCTCTGCAGTTTACAATACTGGAGCCTAGGCTTGAATGGCATCGTAAACAATTACTTTCTCCCATAAATGTTCGCAGTTCTTGATGAACTCAACGTGGATGGGATCTGTCTGGTAACTAGCCTGACCTTCCAGATCGTCAAAAAACATGATTTCAGATACACCCCAGCTGTTATCCACTACTTCACGTTTCTCTGTGCTCGCAACAATACCAACATGTAGTTCCTTTACCGCCTTAATTTTTGCGAGTGTTTTTACCCCTGCAACAAGTTTTGCACGGTCTTCCATCGATGTCGGATTTTTTAGCCAGAACAGTGCATGATGCGCTACAGGGTATTTGATTTTTGCTGGCACCGCAGGCATTGCTGATGCGACTGTTCCCGCTGCAAGCGCTACCCCACTTAATAAAAATGTCTTTCGGTTTAAACTGTTCATCTGATTAGGTTTATGTTTTGAAAATATAAAGCTATAAAAATCCCCTTAAATCCAGTTAGCCAATCACAAATAGAACACTTAGATCTTCTTTGACAAACCCCTGATCACCAGGTCCAG
>DCLG01000025.1:1358-10387 GCA_002320935.1 Pedobacter sp. UBA1654
TACTTCGAATCATTTCAATCAGATCTTTTGTTGCTTCGTCCGTCTCCATGGTTTCCAGTATTGAAGCAAGGCCCAGGATGTTTGCCAGGGGTTTGCGAATCACATGCGACTGTATATGCGCAATCTCTTCCAAAGTCCCGTGAGCGTGGTTAAGAGAGGCTTTCGCCTGTTCCAGGTTCATACGGGTTCGCATGAACTCGGTAATGTCATTGCCGATGCAAAAAATCCCGGTTGGCCTTCCTTCAGTATCAAACACAGCTTTGTATTCCCACTGGGTAACGATATAGCCGCCTTTACCATTGTGTTTTCTTAGGGTGGCAGGAAAAACCCGGTCCGGATGTTCAAAACATTGAGTAGATACCAACCTGCATATTTCCAGATCATCATGGTGAATGGTCTTCGAATAATGTTGCCCTACGAGCTTTCCATGGATACCATTAAAAGCAAGCAGATACTTTTTGTTCAGGTATGCATAGTTGCTATTCATATCTACCAAAATGAGGTAGTATACGCCGGAATTATCAAGGATCTGTTTTATAGCGTCAAATTCATTCATGTATGCGAATTAGGATTAAATGTTGAAGATACTTTAATGTTTCAAAGTTACGGAGAGGGCCCAAAAAAAATTAAGGCAGCCCCAACTTCTTGGAACTGCCTAAGAGAGACATTATAATATATCTTTTGGCTGTGGCTGACTTATTTAAAACAAAATCCCGTTAATCATTTGTTTAATAATAGATCGAAGATAAAATATATTATTTAGGTTTGAGTCGGAAATATTCTACACATTGTCATTATATGTCAACTATGAAGCAATTAGAACGTTTAAAGCACATCTACGGATTGTTGAGCCACTCACCCCAAACAATCGAGTCGCTACACATGGAGCTAAAAGCACTAGGGGCCGTTGTGAGTAACCGTCAGTTGTATCGGGATTTGGATGATGTAGGAAATTTTTTTCTCCGGGATGAAGAACGACTTGAACTTAAAAATCAGGAGTTTAATAAAAAGCTTTATGTGATAAATAGAAATAATGGGGCAGGTGCCATTAACAATTATGATATAGATTCTTACCTGATCAATAAGCTTGTAATGCCTGCCGGAATCGCTAAGGGGCGGAAAAGTTCACATGATAAGTTCCGGAACATATTTGCAAATCATCTAAATAGTAGCAAGGTAGAAAATAATGCAAATTGGGATGGACTAAGTATGCTGAATACACATTTCAACGAAATCATTTTTGATGAACAGTTTCATCACAAGTTGAACCAGGTGTTGTGGAGCGTCTCCAATCACCGCATAATGGAGATCCTATCCTGTACAGGAGATTCCGTATCTATGTATAGATCACTTACTTTTCCCTTTATATTTCATCCACTTAAAATTGTCTACCATAGAGGGAGTTTCTTCGTCGCAGGTATCGTCGAATCATCAAAGCGTTGCCTTCTGTTGGATCTCTATCAGATCAGCGAAATCAAATTGACTAACCAAAGCTTCCCTTTCAAAAAGGAACTTTCGATTATCGATAAAAATTTAAAAGCAAGATTCGGTGTAAGTCAAAATATCAATGATGAAGTGTATGATGTGGTGCTGGAATTTGCCTCATTGACTGGAGAGTTTGTGAAAGCGCATACCTGGCACCATTCGGCAAAATATCAAACACTTGCAAACGGAAACCTCAGGATGCACATTGAATGTGGGATCAACCGTGAACTAATTGGCTGGATCTTTATGTGGATGGGGCACGTGAAAATTATCCAGCCTGAAATCCTAAAAGAATACCATCGCGAGCAGCTCGATTCGATTCTAAAGGCAAGCCTTGCAGATCCGCTGACATACAATGACTTTCGCAGGCCTCATTAATCTGCCATAAATGACCATGCACTGTGATAGGCGCCTATTTCTTCAGCATAATGCATCAGGTTCAGGTAAAAGTCAGATTTAGATAAGGTGCTTCCATCACCGATGATGACCAGCTTTTTTCTGGCTCTGGTCATGGCCACATTCATCCTCCGGATATCTGAAAGGAAACCGATCTTCTGTTCTGTATTGCTTCTGGTAAGACTAATGTAGATGATGTCTCTTTCCTGTCCCTGGAAACTATCAATTGTATTTACGGTAATGTTCTTCCGGTAAATACCCATGGAGTCATCCTGCACAATCAAGGGCTCCAATGTCTTAATCTGTTCCTGATAGGGTGAGATGATCCCAATGGAAGGGAAAGAGTCCAACTGCTGCTGTTCGGCTACCATACTTACATAGCTTCTGAGGTGTTTTAACAGGAATAAGGCTTCTTCTGAATTGGAAATATTATAGTCTTCCTGCTTCTCGTCGAATCCACAACCCGATGTATCTATAAAGACGAAAGGCTGATCGCCTGGAAACAAAATCTGGGTAGAAACTTGAACATTAGCGGTCAACCTGCCATCATAGAATACTCTGGAACTAAACTCCATGATTTGTGTATGCATTCTATACTGTTCTTCAAGAAGGGTAACTGCTTCCGGGTAAAGCCGGGTGGCTTTTTCCATTAGTGTGGTGTTTAAGCCTTTTCTGGCCGCTTCGTGCGACTTTATTGTTGGTGGCAACTGACAATGATCGCCTGCAAGAATTAATTTATGAGCTTTCAGGATTGGAATCCAGGTTGCCGGCTCAAGTGCCTGCCCGGCTTCATCGATGAAGACCGTACCAAATTTGATTTGTCTGATTGTGTAGTGATTAGAACTGACAAGGGTAGCAGTAATCACGTCAGCACTGTTGATCACCTGATTAGCAATGTACTGTTCAAGCTGCTCAACTTCTTTCATGATCTTGTGCGCTTCATTAAACAGCGCTTTGCGTTGTTCTTGTTCTGCACGGCCAAAGTTTCTTTTATACTTATGCGCCATGTTTTTGTATTCTGAAGCTTGCTTTTTTAAAGCCTTGAAGTTTTTGATATCGGTATGTGCAGCCATCTTGCTGTCCAGTGTCATGGTTTGGAGCCTGGTAGAAACGCGTGCTGGATTTCCAATTCTTAGTACATTCAAACCTGCTTCGGCTAACTTCTCTGTTAGTAGATCCACCGCTGTATTACTAGGCGCAACAACAAGGATCTGTTGTTTTTCCTTTTTGATCAGCGCCTTGATGGCCTGTACGATCGTGGTGGTCTTTCCGGTTCCGGGAGGTCCATGTACAATGGCCAGATCTTTTGCTGCAAGAATCCTGTGAACAGCAGCTTGCTGCATAGCATTTAATGCCGGGATTGGGTATGTGTGGTAAGGCGTATCAAACGCAGGCTTCCGAATACCCGTTAATAGTGCAACAAGGTTGTCTGTCTGCGCCTTCGGACCAGCAATGGTTTCACTTGCTTCCTTCAATGCGCGTTCCATCTCGTTGTAACTGTTGTTGTCAAACAACAGGTCAAGTCCAAGTTTTCCATCCCGACTCCAGTCGGGCAGTTCCTCTACTTTAAAGCTGACTCTGCAACGGCTTCCAGTTACGTTCGCAATTGTACCTTCAATTTTATCTGCTGGGTCATGATTGGAAAATAACGCGACTGCAGCTCCGAATCTGAACTGATGATTAAGCTCCTGATGCGTGGTTCTTTCAAATTCGACATTCATATAGTCGCCACGGCTTAGCTCTGTATTTCTGATTGCAACCGGATACCAGCTCAGGCCATTCGCCCGACGTATGGCTACAGGTATACGTTCTGTAAGTTCCTGATACTGCCTAAAATCTTCATCCCGCTCTATTTTCAATAGTTCCTGCAGTGTTTTGAAATATTCCATCTCTGCAAAGTTACATGTTGGAATAGATTAAACGCGCATGCCGCCGCCGCGGATATTACCTTGAAAAAACAAAATCTGGAAATTTAGCTTTTTATGGTATCAGACCTGCTGAACCGGAAAACTGATGCCTACTATAAATTAAAACCTGAACGCATGCAGAACCCAAGACTCTTTAAAGCACTCGCAATTACAGCGCTGATCATGTTGATTGTTGTTGCATTAATTTTCGCTAAATCTTTTCTAGTGCCGCTGACATTTGCCGCTTTACTTTCTATGTTGTTATTGCCGGTGACCCGCTGGTTGGAAAGCAAGGGTGCAAATAAGGCAATTGCAACTCTGGCCGCAATTACGTTGCTGATCGCTTTTTTGGCAGGGGTACTCTTCTTTGTTGGCTGGCAAATGTCGGATATTGCAAGTAACACTTCAAAGCTGCAACAAACAGTTACAGAAAAATATGAACAGGCGAAAGATTTTGTAAGTCAGCAACTTGGCGTTTCGCATCAGAAGCAGGAACAAATGATTAAGGAACAACAGAAATCTTCCTCGGGGAAGATGACTNNTTTTTGTTTACGTTTTCCTGTTTATTTATTTGCGGGGCAGACTTAAAGGGTTTGTCATCAGACTGGTACCAGTTAAGGATCGGGAGAATGCAATGAATGTGCTGGATGACACTCAGAAAGTAACTGTTAAATATCTGTCCGGACTTTTTCTGATGATCGTTTGTCTTTGGGTCATGTATGGTATCGGTTTCAGTTTGTTAGGCGTTGAAAATGCTATATTTTTTGCGATTCTTTGTGGCTTGCTGGAGATCGTACCTTTTATTGGTAATCTTACCGGTACCGCACTTACGATTGCCATGTCTCTTGTTCAGGGCGGTGACATGAATATGGTGCTTGGTATCTTAGTTGTTTACGGATTGGTTCAGTTCATTCAGACCTACTTGCTCGAACCGCTTATCGTAGGTGCTGAAGTAAGTATCAATCCTTTATTCACGATTGTTGGACTGGTCGCTGGTGAAATGATCTGGGGTATCCCTGGTATGATCCTGGCAATCCCCTTATTAGGTATAACTAAGATTGTTTTTGAGCATGTTGAACCACTAAAGCCTTTCGCATATTTGATCGGCAGCGAAGAGAAAAAAGGTGAACCAGGCATTTTTCAAAAGCTAAAAGGCTTTTTTAAAAACTGAGTTAAAGATGTTTTTTGTTTTGTGGCAACCAATCACAATCTTGTCTGTTATAAAAGGAACCAAAACTTTAAAACTATGGCAAATCAGGAAGAACAAACCACACCAGGCGAAAACAACGAACAAACTAATGAAGGTATGGATGCTGCTCAGCACACAGACAGTGGTTCATCAGACACCAACAGCGGTCATAAAAAAGACCCCGTGCATAATACCGGGGATGAACGCATGATGATTGATGAAGAAGGTGCGGAAGTTAAACCAGACGATCAGGTTTAAGATTCCATCCTGCTTCAAATTACAAAGCGCATGATATCCATGCGCTTTTTTTATGCTTATCCGCCACACATATTGCCCAAGTTGGGGAAAACTTTCATCAAAGTGACGCAGAAATTCCATTTCATGCCCTCATTTTGATCTGGAGGTAGAGAGCAGGATTTACTAGTAGGCGTTAGCCGAGGTACAGAATTTGACTTATATATACCTGAAAGCAGCTTGAAAGCCCCTTACCGGGTGTAGGACACAAAATATACCAGGTTTGCTGTCCTAAACTGGGAAACGGTTGAGTAAAAGCTTCCACAAGTGNNAATTTTTAAAGCCACTAACTAATAAAACTATGTTGATTCATCACGGACAAATTTTAGAAAGGGTAGTAAGGAGAAATGGTCACTCGATCAGCGACGTTGCACGGTTGACGAATGTGAACAGGCGATCAGTTTACAACTGGTTTAATCAACCACATCTTAAACCTGAGATAATCTACCGTATAGGCTGTGCTATAGATCATGATTTTTCCGTGGAGTTGCCTCATCTGTTTACAGCTGAGGATTTTAACAAAGAAAAAAAACGAGTGCAGGCGGTAGCTGCCAAAGAGGAGGTACTGGAGGATCCAGCTAATAAGCATTATTGGAAAGATAAGTACATTGATCTGTTGGAACGTTATAACGAACTTCTTGCAAATAAAGTTTCCCTTACTTAGGTATTCTCGCCAAGGTCATCAGAATTGTAGTTTATCGTATTTACTTAGGTGATATCGATGCGATTTCCATTTATTGTCAAATTGTGTATACTACACATTCTGCACTTTTAGTCTGGATTGAGGAAAGTTTTGTAAAATAATTTCTCTCTTTTGTTGTTTATCTATTAACAACTTAAAATAAACCAAGAAAGAGATGAAAAAACTCAACTACCTAAAAGTGTTATTTGCTTTTATGCTACTTGCATTTACAATTCAGTCCTGCAAGTCTGATGACGATGATGCAAACTACCAAATGGAAAATCAGACCTTCGTTACTCAAGCTTTATCCAACAACAAATTTGAAGTCGCTNNCAATTTGCAAGTAAAATGATCACCGAGCATACCGCTACTGGTGTCGATCTTACGGATTTGGCTAAATCTATGGAGCTTGCGGTCCCAACTACAATTGAGCAGCAAGACCAGAACAGCATTAATGCATTAGGACTGTATACAGGCGCTACTTTTGACAAGGAATTCACCAGAATGATGGTTGACTCTCACCAGAAGGCGGTTACTTTGTTTTCACAGGCTGGAAGTAAGACAGGTGTTCCTGCTGCGGATTTAAGACATTTTGCTGAAAGAAAAACACCTGCTTTACAGCAGCACCTTAAAGAAGCGCAAGCACTTCAAACATCTGTACAGTAAATTATCTCTCATGGATCTGAAAGAACCGATTTTAAAATTGCTTTCGAAACAATACGAGCCTTCTACACTTGTGGAGACTACATTTAAACGTTACGACATAGCATTTAAAACGGATGAAGCAGGCCGGCCCATTCTACTGTTCATGGGAAAACGTGATGAACATGGCAACATCAAAGGAGAACGTTATGCCAGAAGGCTTAAAATCGATCCAGATGGAAAAGTGATTAAAGATCATTGGGAACATAAAGGGAAGGCGACTTAAATGTCGCCTTCCCTTTATATTTAGAGTCCAGAGATGTCGCCTAGAAGTCCTTCCGGAACTTTCAACTCCCCCGTTTCGAAGTCAATTAAGCCATTTCTTTCATCTTCAATGTTTGTTGCCTGTGTATAGATGTCCCCGGCAATTGGTCGTGCGCGGAGCTCTTTCTTAAAAGCAAGGATTGACTTTGTCCGTTCTTCATTGTCTGCCGGTCCACCATAATCGGCGAAGCCAAAGCCGCCCCACTCGCTGACAATAAGCGGTACTTGCTTGCGAAAAAAGAATGGGTCACCCACTACTAATGGGAATGCTGCAATTCCTGTCTGCTGTCCATTTACCAAACCATCAAGTAGTTCTTTCCAGCGCTCCAGGTCCGGCGTATATAAATGCGCAGTCAGGATGTCGCTTTTTAGCCGACCTTCAAATGAGATGTGCTGCCAGCCATCATTATCCACCACTAAAAACTGTGGGTGTGCGATCTGCATATAATGATACATATCCATGATGTATGATCTGGTTTCCACACTTGTGGCAATATCCTGAGCACCCCAGTCTTCATTGTAGAGACTCCAGATGATCACAGAGGGATGAGTGCCGATCAAGGCAAGCATTCGGAGCAATTCCGCTTTATGATTAGATCTGCTGGTTGTATTAGAACGATGCGGACTGGGTACTTCAACCCACAACAAAAGTCCGAGCTTATCTGCCAGATTGTATATCCTGGGGTCAACACCAGCAATATGTATACGCACCAGGTTGCAGCCAAGTTTTTTCATCGCATGCATGTGCTTTTTGATCTGTTCATAACTGGCCATCCCTGGTTGATACAGGATGCCATTGATATAGATCTTTTTGCTGTTCAAATAAATCCCGCTTCCTCGGGACTCAATTTTTCTCAAGCCAAAATGGGCTTCAATCTCTGAGGCATAGCCGTCTTCATCAATAAGTTGGGCAATTAGTCTGTAAAGGTGGGGGTGTTCTGGTGACCATACCTGCGCGTCCGGAATCTCGAGTACCAATCGCTGCTGTTTTTGGCCTGCCTCTAAGGTTAGTGTAAATTCATCCGAGGCTATTGGTTCCCGGTCTTCCTGCATCCGGTTGAAAACATTAAGTCTGATCCTGTAGACCCCGGGATCGTGGATTCTGGTGGTAAGGTTAAATCGGACGAGGTTGTCTTCTACGTAACTTACCACACCCACTCTGGAACGCAAACGATTTTTTTCAACTGTTTCCAGCCAAATACTTCGTACACCGCCTGAGTAAGTCTGGTACCAGATTCCACCGCGTTTATATACAGAGGATTCTTGTTTGCCCCTGGTTGTATCTGCATCCATAGTAGCCATGATGCGGATCGTAATGCGATTTTCCTCCCTAAGAATGGCATCATCAAGTTCATAAGAGAAGGAGGTGTACTCACCAATATGAACGAACTCACCTTCTATGGTCTTTAGCTGAATTCCATTTAGCCATACCCGGGTTTCATATCCACAAGCGCCAAAGGTCAATTGTAACTGGCTGCATCCGCTACGTCCGGTGTCTACAGGCTTTGGTAAGGGAAAGGTTCTTTCATACCAAACAATTACCTGATCATGCCAGTACTTGTCACTGCCGGGATCAACTTTCGAGATGTGTGTTTCTACACTTCCAGGCCAGTCCGCGGTTTGCGTATAATTGTGGTTCACGAACCAACTTTCACTTAGACCCCGGTTATCCTTATCAAGCGCGAATTTCCACTCTCCATCCAGTAACATGGAAGAGTTTGGTCTGATTACCGCCCGGGGAAGTGGGTTCAAATACGAGTCGTCATCAGAAATAATAGCCTCCCGGCTTTTAGTAAGACTATAGTTTGGATGCTTTGGTCTTTCAGTCATAATCTATGATTTAAAGTTTCTTAGATCTTAAGGTTCTAATGGATACAACCGCAGGAGCTAATGTTTGGTTTTAAACATTAGATACGCGGGTGTTGATCTGGCGATATTTTTATGTTATTAAATCAATCCTGTTTTCTATTTGTTAACAGATAAACAGATTTATATGAACGTTAAAGCATATGCGGCGAATAGCCCGAAAGAACCGCTTGTTCCCTATCAATTGGATAGGAGAGAGCCAGGCGCGGAAGATGTAGAAATTGAAATTTTGTACTGTGGCGTT
>DCLG01000025.1:10438-11188 GCA_002320935.1 Pedobacter sp. UBA1654
GAGGGACGAATGGGGCGGAACCATGTATCCGGTAGTGCCTGGACATGAAATTGTAGGTAAAGTTACTCGCGTAGGGCCAAGTGTAAGCCGCTTTAAAGTAGGTGATACAGTAGGTGTGGGTTGCTTCGTAGACTCCTGCGGTCACTGCAGAAATTGTGAACAGGACAATGAGCAGTATTGCGAAAACGGTCATTCTCAGACCTACAACTCTTTACTTCAGGATAAGAAAACGATAACTTACGGGGGCTACTCTACCCACATTGTCGTAACACAAAAATTCGTTCTCAATGTGTCCGACAAGTTGCCGCTGGAGAAAGTCGCGCCATTATTATGTGCTGGTATAACCACCTATTCTCCATTACGACACTGGAATGTGAAAGCTGGAGATAAGTTAGCTGTTGTTGGACTGGGCGGATTGGGGCATATGGCCGTGAAGATCGCTTCCTCGATGGGAGCTGAGGTCACGGTACTAAGCCGGTCAAAGAGCAAGGAGAAGGACGCACAGGAGCTTGGGGCACATCACTTCGAAATTACGACTGACCGTGAGAATATGAAGCGTCTTGCGAGTACATTTGATTTCATTATCGATACCGTCTCTGCAGAGCACGACTATAATGAATATCTGGCGTTATTGAACACGAATGGGGTTATGGTATTATTGGGTGTACCGCCAAAACCATCTGATGTTTCCGCGTTCCAGTTAATAGGTGGCCGCCGGAGCCTTGTCGGATCTTTAGTGGGTGGCATAAA
>DCLG01000072.1 GCA_002320935.1 Pedobacter sp. UBA1654
ACAAACATAAAAAAAGCGGCCTTGGCCGCTTTTTTTATGTTTGTTACTTAACACCAAATGATTTTGATGGCTCTTTACCCATCTTTATCACCAGATTTCCACCGGCGGTGAGGACTTCATGCTTGAGAAAGCTGCTTTTATGCGCTCTACCATTTAATGTAATGCTCTGAATATAAATGTTTTCAGCCGAGTTGTTCTGTACTTTGATATTGAACTTTTTCCCATTCTCAAGATTAATGGTGGCCTCATCAAACAATGGACTTCCAAATACATATTCACCGCTAATTGGATTAGCAGGATAAAATCCAAGAGCGGAAAAGATATACCATGATGACATCTGGCCAACATCTTCATTACCTGATAACCCATCTGGCGCATCCGTGTACAATTCGTTTAGAATATACCGTACATGCTTAGCGGTTTTCCATGGCTGCTTGGCATATGTATATAAGTAAGTAATGTGATGACTTGGCTCATTGCCATGGGCATACTGTCCAATCAAACCACTAATATCGGGTGAAGCTTCATCTCCTAAGTGTCCCTCTACCAGGAACAAAGAGTCTAGCTTTTGAATGAATGGTTCGCGACCGCCCATCAGATTGATTAAACCTGAAGGATCCTGAGGTACAAGCCATGTGTACTGCCAAGCGTTACCTTCAGTATAATCATCTAACCGGTGGATAGACTTAATGGGATCAAAAGGTGTTCTCCATTGATCTGGCCCCACTTTAGCACGCATGAATTTGGTACTGCTGTCAAAGTAATTTCTATAATTAAGGCCCCGTTTGTGAAAATATTCATAATCGGAAGTCTTTTTCATCTTTTTGGCAACTTCCGCAACGCTCCAGTCTGCAATGCTATACTCCAGTCCCATTGCAACAGATTCGACTGTACTATCTGCAGGGATGTATCCAAGCTTTTTCACAAAGTTTAGCCCCCTTTCATCCAACATCGCCGATTTCTTCATGGCTTCGTAAGCTAAGTCATGGTCAAATTTGAAGCCTTTTAGAACAGCATCTGCTACCACTATAATACCTTGTTTACCCACCATCGTATTAGTCTCATTTCCCATCACATGCCATACAGGAAGCTTTCCTTGCTGTTGATAGATGGCAAGCATACTCTTGATCATATCCGTTACACGTTTAGGCTGGATGATGGTGTAGAGCGGATGTGCGGCACGGTAGGTGTCCCATAAGGAAAAGGTGGTCAGATTTGTAAAGTCAGCCCCTTTGTAGACTTTTTTATCTGTACCCAGATAATCGCCATTATGATCATTGAATGTCGATGGCGCAATCATAGTATGGTATAAAGCCGTATAAAAGTTTCGCTTATCTTTAAGATTAGCGGTTTTAACATCAAGCTTACTGAGCTCTTTATTCCATGCTGCATCAGCATTCGATACGATCTGGTCGAAGTTCCAGCCAGGAATTTCTGCTTTAATGTTCATGGCAGCATTTTCCATGCTTACTGGTGAGATACCAACACGAATTTGTATTTGCTCCTGATCTTTAGTTTTAAAATGTGCAGTTGCAATTAGCTTCCGGCCTCTGAACTCGGATCCGGATAGTACAGCAGATGAATCCTGTGCTACCAGTTTATCAAACGGCTTAGAAAAAATTGCAGTAAAATAGATCCGCTGGTCATTTGCCCAGCCTTTAGAGTACCTGTAACCTGCTATTGTTGTATCGTTGATCTGTTTGATGTAAGTGTCCGTTGCGATGTCCCACCCAATTCCTTTGCGTAGGTTGATACTGATTTTTGCTGTTTCAGAGGCTGGAAAAGTATACCGATGGAAACCTACACGCTCTGATGTCGTTAACTCTGCATGAATATTACTCGGCATCATTTGAACACCGTAGTATCCAGGTTTTACAACTTCTTTATCATGTGTATACAAAGCCTGTCTTTCGTCAATTGAAGGTAAGATCAAAATATCCCCAAGATCGCCAATACCAGTACCACTTAGATGGGTGTGTGCAAAACCTACGATAGTAGAATCTGAGTAGTGGTATCCCGAACACCAATCCCAGCCCTCAGACTTATTTGTTGGGCCGAGCTGCACGGCTCCAAACGGAACACTTGCACCCAAAAACACGTGTCCGTGTCCGCCAGTGCCAATATAGGGATCTACAAACTGGGTCAATCCGGCACTTCCTGCCTTGACATTCTGGGTTTTAACTTGAGCTAGTGCATTAGTCCCCATGCAAAGACTCAGGCCCAGGAAGCATGGAATAAGGTTATTAAATTTCATTGGTCAAATGGTTGAGCGGGCTAAATAAAGAATTTTATAGCAGAAAATGGCTATCAAAGCCTATTTTAGCAACATAATCGGCTTTGGAATGGTTAAAAAACTGCTATCAAATACAGGCATATTTCTCTTAAACAGCTTGTCTCTGTTACCATTAAGTATGCTTTATGTTTTGGCGGACATTGTTTACCTCCTTTTATATCATGTTGTACGTTATCGCCGCAAAGTTGTGTTTGAGAACCTCCAAAACGCTTTCCCGGAAAAACCAGATGCTGAGATTAAGCAAATCGCAGAAGCCTACTTTAAGCACCTCGCCTGCCTTATGGTCGAGATTATTAAAATGGCCAGTATCTCCAGGGAAGAATTGATGAAACGGTTTACATTCAAAAATCTCGATCTGATGAACGACTATCATAAGAAAGGGATAAGCACACTCATCTGTTCTGCGCATTATGGCAACTGGGAATGGGGTACCCTGGCTTTGGGACTAAACACCAGGGCGGTAGTTTTTCCCATCTACAAGCCAGTATCTAATGAAGCGTTTGGCGAATGGTTTAAGCAGATCAGGAGCCGTTTTGGCAACCAGTTGATTCCGATGCGACAGACCCTGCGTGCACTAAGTGCAAGTAAGGATACGCCAACAGTATTCTGCTTCGGCAATGATCAGACACCCTTACGGGAAGAATCCACCTATTGGGTAAACTTCCTCAATCAGCCCACAGCAATTCTACTCGGGCTGGAAAAAATTGCAGTTAGAACAAACCGGCCCGTGTTCTACATGCGTGTGCGGATATTGAAGCGCGGATATTATGAAGTAGAATGCGTACCCCTTTGTCTCAATCCTGGAGAAAGCAAACCTTATGAAGTTACAAATCTTCATGTAAAATATTTGGAACAAATCATAAAAGAGGAACCTGCATACTGGCTTTGGAGTCATAGAAGGTGGAAACACAAACCCCAAGATTAGATTAGTTTTACAAACATTACCATATATGGTTTGTTCTTTAGCTATTAGATAAATACCCTTAAAACAGAACTTTTTTAGTTTCTAAAACATCAATTATGTCGAGCAACCCCGAGAAAAAAGATATAGAACGCATTCTGTCAATTGACATAGGCGGCAGCAGTGTAAAAGCCTGTATGCTGACAGCTCAAGGGCAAGTACTTTCGGAATATACAAAACTCCCTACGCCTGAAGAATCAACGCCGGAAGCAGTGCTCGAAGTTATTAAAATGCTTGCCACCACAATGGGCGATTTTGATGCGATTTCAGTGGGCTTCCCGGGATATGTCAAATTCGGTATCGTTGAAACAGCTCCAAACCTGGCAAAAAAGCGATGGAAACATATTCCGTTTGCACAAAACATTAGTGACACGTTTCAAAAGCCTGTACGACTGGTCAATGATGCAGATCAGCAAGGACTTGGAGTTGTTGACGGACAAGGCTTTGAGATTTTGATCACGTTAGGAACGGGAATGGGAACGGCCTTGCTATACGACGGACAATTGCTACCTCATTTGGAACTGGCACATTTCCCGGTTTCGAAGGACAAGGATTATGACGATTATGTCGGGGATCGGGCTTTTGATAAAATTGGTAAGAAAGAATGGAATGAACGTGTACAACGAGTAATAGAAATATATAACACTGTTTTCAATTACGACAAGCTCTACATCGGTGGGGGAAATGCCAAAGAAATTGACTTTGATTTAGAAGATAATATACGCCTTGTAAATAACCGGGAAGGCATAAAGGGCGGCGCAAAATTATGGACTTCAACAGAACAATATCAGATCCGTACCATCTATCCATCTAATTAAGAATAGCAATCAGCTGTCTATATACAATAGACATAATAATAATTCAAATGAAAAAATACACCTTAGGAATGATCGGCCTTGGAACCATGGGTCGGAACTTATTGCTAAACATGGCCGACCACGGCTTTGAAGTTACTGGTTATGACAAGGACCCGAAAATGCTTGCCAAGCTTGAGGAGGACGGCAAAGAAAAAAATTTAAAAGGATATGCCTCACTTGAGGAATTTGTTCAAAGTTTAGAGTTGCCACGCCGGATTGTGCTCCTGGTACCAGCTGGTCCAATTGTAGATAGTGTGATCACAGAACTACAACCTTTGTTGGAAGCTGGCGATATGATCATTGATAGTGGGAACTCACATTTCACAGATACCAGCCGTCGAGCAGAAGACCTTTCAAAAACGAATATCCATTTCTTCGGAATGGGGATATCCGGCGGCGAAGAAGGTGCGCGCTTTGGCCCTAGCATGATGCCAGGCGGCGACAAGGAAGCATACAGCGCAATGAAAGAGATTTTGGAAGCGGTGTCGGCGAAGGTGAATGGCGAACCTTGTGTAACCTACATCGGCCCGGGAGCAGCGGGTCATTTTGTTAAAATGGTACACAACGGTATAGAATATGCAATGATGCAACTGCTTGCTGAAAGCTATGACATCATGAAGAATAGCTTAGGATATAGCAATGAGCAGATAGAAGCTACCTTTAATGCCTGGAATGTGGGGCGCATGAAATCTTTCCTAATGGAAGTGACTGCAGAGGTTTTCAAATTCAAGGACGAGAAAACAGGAAAGCTGCTTATAGACCTGATTAAAGACGAGGCCAAATCCAAAGGTACAGGAAAATGGACTTCCCAGGTTTCTATGGATCTTTATCTACCGATACCTACAATAAACGAAGCCGTGAGTACACGTGACCTTTCAAAGCTAAAAAAGTTAAGGGTTGCATTAGCTGAGGCCTTCGAAAAACCTGAAATCAAAATTAACGACACGGAACAGTTTATTGTTGACCTGGAGCATGCGCTATATTTTTCGATGATTATTTCTTATGCACAAGGACTTCACTTATTAACTCAGGCATCTGAAGCCTATAAGTATGAATTGAAATTAGATGAGATCGCCAAGATCTGGCGCGGTGGTTGCATCATTCGTGCAGAACTGCTTCAGGACATTTATGCTGCTTACCAGGCTAAACCTGACTTAGAGCATTTATTAGAAGATAAGAATATTCAGGAAAAAATAGCGGGAACGCTAACAGGTATTCGAAACGTATGCAGTACTGCCATGAGTCACGGTATCGGAATCTCTGCATTCGCATCTTCGTTAACCTATTTTGATTCATTAAGAACCGCTAATTCACCAAGTAATCTGATCCAGGCACAAAGAGATTTCTTTGGTGCACATACTTTTGAACGTACCGATGAGGAAGGCATCTTCCACGCAAATTGGAACGCTGTAAATTGATTTAGAATTATGAAGACATCTATAAATGTTAAACCGACCATTGTTGTAATTTTTGGAGGTACCGGCGATTTGAATATGCGCAAACTTGCGCCTGCACTCTATAATCTATATAGTGATAATTTTATGCCGCAGCAGTTCGCGATCATAGGGACCTCCCGAAAGAAGCTTGAAGATGCTAAATTTCGCGACATGCTTAAAGAAGGTGTAAATAGCTTTTCCAGAAGTGGGCAAGTTGATGAAGCCAAGTGGGACGTTTTTTCCGAACACATCCGCTATACTCCTGTCGATGTTTCCGCACCTGAGACCTTCGGTGGATTAAAGGACCTTATTCAGGAATACCAGGATGAATTTGGAGCACAGACACAGGTCCTATATTACCTTGCTGTTGCACCGGATCTGTTCCCCCTGATTGCAGAATGTATTTCAAGGTATGATTTGGCGGGCAATGAAGACACCTGCAGAATTGTGATAGAAAAACCGTTTGGCAGAGATCTTGAAAGTGCAAGAGCCCTTAACAAGCTGCTCACCGGCATATTTACTGAAAAACAAATCTACCGGATTGACCATTATCTTGGAAAAGAAACCGTACAGAATATAATGGCCTTCCGCTTTGCGAATTCCCTTCTGGAGCCGCTATGGAACAGAACCTACATTGATCACGTTCAGATTTCAGTTACAGAGCAGTTGGGTGTCGGGGATCGGGGTGGTTATTATGATGGTGCAGGTGCACTTCGAGACATGATACAGAATCACATACTGCAACTACTTTGCCTTATTGGGATGGAAACGCCGGTGAACTTCGACGCAGATGAAATTAGGAATAAAAAGGTGGATGTTCTGAAAGCAATGCGCCCCTTCAACTCGGAAGCCATCCGATTCGCAACGGTACGCGGTCAATATACAAAAGGCTGGGTGGAAGGAAAAGAAGTACCTGGCTACCGTCATGAAAAGGATGTTGACCCAGACTCTAACACAGAAACTTTTGCCGCATTAAAATTCTTCGTAGATAACTGGCGTTGGCAGGGTATTCCCTTCTATGTAAGAACGGGCAAGCGCTTATTTCAAACATCGTCCGTAATTTCGATCCAGTTCAAGGATGTGCCTCATCATATTTTTCCTTCAGGCGTATCTGAACACTGGCAACAAAACCGGCTGATCATAAGTATACAGCCAGAGATGAGTATCAGGCTGCAAGTACAGGCTAAACGTCCAGGATTAGACATGGTGCTAAACCCGGTTGATATGGTATTTGACTATAAAGGAACCTATAACACCTCCACACCTGAAGCATATGAAACACTGTTGCTAGATGTGATGACAGGTGATCAGACCCAGTTTATGCGGGCCGATCAAGTTGAAAGTGCCTGGGAACTGTTGATGCCAGTCATTAACGCTTGGGAAAATAAGAAATCGTTAAGCTTTCCAAACTATACTGCCGATTCATGGGGACCCGAAGATGCTGAAGCGCTGATTGCACGGGATGGATTTCACTGGTTTACTTTACCCTTAAATAAAGATTGATGAATTTACTAATATATCATGGTAAAGACGAACTGCTTGAAGATTTGGCTGAATTCATACTTAAAGTAGGAAATGATGCCATTGCGGAAAGTGGCCGGTTTAACTTCGTTTTAACTGGAGGAAGCTCTCCAAAAACGTTGTACCAACTATTATCAACTAAATACAAAGACCAGCTTGACTGGAGAAGTGTCTTCTTCTTTTTTGGTGATGAACGAAATGTAAGTGCTACCGACAAGGACTATAACGGCCTTATGGCTGCTGAGCACCTGCTGACACCTCTCAGTATTAAGGAAGACCATATCTTCTATGTGGATACGAAACTTAGTCCTGTTGAAGCAGCCGCAGCATATCAGAACAAGATAAATATGCATTTCAATGGTGCACAACCATCGTTCGACCTGATTTTATTGGGTATGGGCGATGATGCACATACTGCTTCCCTCTTCCCTGATACAGATATCCTCGAAAGTTCAGAAG
>DCLG01000070.1:0-5474 GCA_002320935.1 Pedobacter sp. UBA1654
CTGCTTCTTTGTTTGAAGTACTAAATTCCAAATTCAAAAAGTTATAGGAATTGAAATCGCATTAACCTAAACTTTCCTTGAACAAAGCAATTGTTCTCCCCCATGCGAGTTTTGCAGCAGCCTCATTGTACCTTGTTGGCGAAGTATTGTTGTTGAATGCGTGGTTCACGCCTTCATAGACGTAAAGCTTGTAATCTTTTTTATTCTCTTTCAATGCAGCTTCATAGGCTGGAATACCCGCATTAACACGTTCATCTAATCCGCCATAGTGTAACATCAGGCTTGCTTTAATTCTAGGTACATCTTCGGTCTTGGCCTGCATGCCATAGTAGGCAACTGCTGCAAGCAACTTCGGATCGTTTACCGCCAGATTATTCGCCATTGCACCACCCCAGCAGAAGCCAACACATCCTGCCTTCCCATTTCCATCTGTTCGGGCCCGGAGGTAATCCAATGCCATCAAATAGCTCTTTAGATTTTTCTCCTTATCCAACTGACCAATCAACTCCCTTGCTTTATCTTCATCGGCTGGCGTTCCGCCGAAAGGCGAAAGTGCATCCACGGCCACGGCGATAAAGCCTTCGGAAGCAACCTGCCGGGCAACATCCACAATGTGCGGGTTCAAGCCTCGANNCCTAGTTTCTGGGTTCCTTTTGGTCGAGCAGCGAAAGCTTTCACCTGTCCCTCTGCACCGGGAAAAGTAATCTGTTCTTCAATCAGGTCTGCGTAGAGGGGACTTGCTGCCTTCGCATAGTTGTTTTCCAACATAGGCAACAGTGTCATTGCCATTGCAGTTCCACCTGCAAGCAGCGCAAGGCGGTTTATGAATTCTTTCCGACTTAGACTCGTGTGGGTGTACTCGTCATATAGGTTGATAATCTTCTGGTCCATTGTTTTTTATGGTTAGGTTTATTTATTAACCAATATACCGCTTTCAACTTCAGAAGTCAACGCACCGGTGCTTGCTTGGACGCAAAAAACTTAAACTTTCATTTTTTGTTAAGTTAGAATGAGCCTGATAAAGTTTACCAACAAGGGAATTTACTGCGAACAAGGAGGCTTCTATATAGACCCCTGGCAGTCTGTAGATCTGGCCGTTACCACGCACGGACATGCTGATCACGTGAAATGGGGCAACAAAGCCTATCTCTGCCACGAACTCACACGACCAATTCTCAACCAGCGGCTCGGCCCGGATCTGGTGATTGAGACCCTGCCCTACAACAAACAGGTAACCATAAATGGCGTTAAACTCAGCCTTTTTCCTGCAGGGCATGTTATTGGTTCTTCACAAATTCGCCTGGAATACAAGGGTGAAATCTGTGTGGTATCAGGTGACTACAAAGTAGAATATGACGGAATAAGCACTGCCTTTGAGCCGGTGAAATGCCACACCTTTGTATCCGAAAGCACTTTTGGACTACCCATATATAAATGGCAGCCCCAGGGTGTGATCTTCAAACAAATTCAAAATTGGGTATCAGACAACCACGACAAGGGAAAAACAAGTGTTCTGGTGGCATACAGCCTCGGAAAAGCACAACGTTTAATCAAGAACCTGGCAGATTATTGCCAAATCTATGTACATAATTCCATAGCAAATCTTAATGAAGGCTTTATTAAAGCTGGAGTGGACCTGCCTGAGACCATCCGAATAACACCGGAACTGAAAAAAGAAACATTACAGCAAGGTATTGTCATTGTTCCACCCGTGATGGCGGAGGGAAAGTGGATTAAAACACTGCAACAGGCGGCAACCGGTGTTTGTTCGGGCTGGATGCAGGTCCGGGCTGGCCGACGCTGGCGCAGTGCAGATGCTGGTTTCGCGCTTAGCGATCATGCCGACTGGCCGGGACTGTTGGATGCCATTAAGGCCACCGAAGCAGAAAAGGTGTTTGTCACCCACGGATTTACAGCCACCTTCTCTAAATACCTGAACGAGATTGGTATTGCTGCTGAGGAGGTGAAAACACAATACGGAAATGAAGAGGAAGAAGAACCAGTACCTACGACAACTGAAGCAATTTGAAACGATTTTCAGAACTTATACAGCAATTAGAAACAAGCAATAAGACCAACGACAAGATCGCTGCGCTTGTTGATTATTTCAGCAATGCCGATGACCGGGATAAAACCTATGTAATCGCGATGTTTACTGGCAAAAAGCCGAAACGCCCGGTAAACACAGCATTACTGCGCAGCTGGGCAACAGAACTCAGCGGCATACCGCCATGGCTTTTTCAGGAAAGCTATAGCAGNNCCCTCGTACTTCCCCCACCCGAGAAAGTCACGGATCGGAAACTACATGAATGGATCACAGACCTTTCGAGTCTAAATGGCAAGAGCGATGAAGAAAAGAAAGCTTTCATCCTTGATGCATGGAATAGCCTGGATACACCCCAGCGATTCATATTCAATAAACTCATATNCGGCAACTTCCGTATCGGCGTATCACATAAGATGCTGGTCAATGCATTGGCGAAACAAAGTGATACGGACAGCAACAAGATTATGCATAGCATTATGGGCAAATGGCAGCCCGAAGAAATCACTTATGATGCACTCATTGAAGGCGCCCATGTCAACACGGATAACTCCTGGCCGTACCCTTTTTGTCTTGCGTATGCATTAGAGATGCAACCGGAGGATCTTGGGCCAGTAGCTCAGTGGCAGGCAGAATGGAAATGGGACGGCATTCGCGGCCAGATTGTAAAGCGAAATGGCGAATTGTTTATCTGGTCGCGTGGTGAAGAACTGGTTACAGACCAGTTCCCGGAATTGCACTTTCTTAAAGAGGAGCTCGAAGATGGTACTGTATTGGATGGAGAGATACTTTCAGTAAAAGATGGCAATGTACAGGTATTTAGCATTTTACAACGCCGTCTAAATAGAAAAACCATAAACAAAGCGCAGCTGAATGATGCGCCCATAGGCTTTTACATCTACGACCTGCTGGAACTCGGCACAGCGGACATAAGGGACAAACCTATGATCGAAAGGCGTAGCTTGCTCGAGCAAATTGTTTCCAAATTTCAGACTAAAGATGTGGCAGTACTATCCCCCGTGTTAACATTTCAAAGCTGGGAAGCGCTTACAGAAATGCGCCAGGGTAGCCGCGATATGAATAGCGAAGGCATCATGTTGAAGCGACTTGACTCACCATATCATAGCGGCAGAAAACGTGGTGACTGGTGGAAATGGAAAATCAACCCTTATACAGTTGATACCGTTTTGATTTACGCACAAAAAGGAAGCGGCAGACGTGCTAATTTTTATACCGACTATACCTTTGCTGTCCGGGATGGCGAAAAGCTTATTACCGTTGCAAAAGCGTATTCAGGTCTCACCGATAAAGAAATTAAGGAAGTCGATGCTTTCGTAAAAAGGAATGCAGTAGAGAAGTTCGGACCTGTTAGAACAGTGAAACCAGAACTGGTATTTGAGATTGCATTTGAAGGTATCGCTGAAAGCAAAAGACATAAGGCCGGACTTGCACTACGTTTTCCAAGAATCCTGAGGTGGCGGAAAGACAAAAAAGTTGAAGAGATCAATACGCTGGAAGACTTAAGACAATTGCTAAACTCGACCTTATCATGAGTCCTGAATCTAACAGCCTAAGCAAAAGCTATGGCTATAAAACGGTAATCAAATGGCTGCGACAAACCAAAAAAAAGCCGTTTGACTTTCAAACAGAAGCTTGGCAATATTATGCCGAAGGCTATTCTGGGATGGTGAACGCACCAACTGGTTTCGGGAAAACCTTCTCCATGCTCCTGGCTGTTGTTATTGAAGAGCTTAACATCATCCACGAAGCTAAAACCAGCAAGGCAAAAACACCTAAAAAGAGAAGCGATTCAGGATTAAAGCTGCTCTGGATCACACCGCTCCGCTCCCTCGCTAAAGATCTTGCAAGAGCAATGCGGGAAGTGTGTTCTGAATTGGAGCTGGACTGGGTTATTGGCGTGAGGAACGGTGACACTTCACAAAATGACAAACTAAAACAAAAGAAGCAGATGCCGGAGGTGTTGATCATCACGCCAGAGAGCATGCATCTTTTACTTGCACAAAAAGGCACTATAAGTAACTTCAATAACCTGCGATGCATCGTAGCGGACGAATGGCATGAGCTGATCGGAAGCAAACGCGGTGTGCTCGCCGAACTTGCCATATCAAGGATCCGTGGTTTACTTCAGGAGAATCATCCTGAGCGACTTTTGCGAATCTGGGGGATTTCGGCAACGATAGGTAACATGGATGAAGCTTTGGATGTTCTGGTCCCGTATGAGGATGTGTTAAAGGTGATAGTTAAAGCAGATCTTGAAAAGAAAATCGACATCCGCTCCGTTTTGCCGGATCATATTGATATGCTACCATGGGCCGGCCACCTGGGCCATAAACTTGCGCACAAGTTGCTGCCCATTATTCATAAAAGTAAAACAACGCTGATTTTCACGAATACCCGGGGCCAGGCTGAGTTGTGGTACCAAAATCTGCTTAAACTGGATGAGAACCTTGCTGGGCAGATTGCCATTCACCATGGCTCCATCGACCACGAATTGCGAAACTGGATTGAAGATGCCATTCACACCGGTGCATTGAAGGCCGTGATCAGTACTTCTTCCCTCGACCTGGGGGTTGATTTCAAACCGGTAGATACCGTAGTACAGGTTGGCTCACCTAAAGGTGTTGCACGCTTTTTACAACGCGCCGGACGTAGCGGTCACTCGCCCTATGAAACTTCCACCATCTACTTCCTGCCCACACATGCGCTGGAACTTGCAGAAGCCTCTGCCATAAAAGAAGCTGCAAAGACACAGAACATCGAAAGCCGGCAGCCAGTGATCATGGCCTTTGATACCTTGATCCAATATCTGGTGACGCTGGCGGTGGGTGATGGCTTCGATGAAAAACTCATCTACCGGGAGGTAAAGGAAACGTATGCTTACCGGGAGCTACTTGATTCGGAATGGGCATGGATCATGCAATTTATTACTTCAGGCGGAGATAGCTTATCCGCTTATAACGAATTTAATAAGGTCGAATTTGTCGATGGGCTTTGGAAAGTCATCAGCAGACAAATCGCCATGCGGCACAGGCTTCACATTGGTACAATTGTTAGTGATGCCATGCTTAAGGTAAAGTACCTGACAGGTGGATACGTTNNGAGTCTTTCATCGCCAAAATAAAACCAGGTAACAGCTTTGCCCTGGCAGGACGTGTGCTTGAATTTGTTATGGTTAAAGACATGACGGTGCTGGTTCGTAAGAGCAAATTAAAAACTGCGATCACACCAAGTTGGTTGGGTGGCCGATTGCCCCTGTCAGCAAACTTGGGCGCCATCCTGAGACGAAAGTACAATGATGCTTTATCACAGGATGAAAACGATGAAGAACTATCCTTCATCTACCCCCTATTTGAACGGCAGGCGAAGGTATCCCATGTCCCTAAAGATGATGAGTTCCTCATTGAGCTAA
>DCLG01000070.1:5497-9348 GCA_002320935.1 Pedobacter sp. UBA1654
AAAGATGGACATCATCTATTTGCATATCCGTTTGAAGGCAGGCTGGTTCATGAAGTGCTTGCCGCCTTGATCGCGTATCGCCTTGGCCGGCTGAAGCCAATTAGTTTTTCGATTGCGATGAACGATTATGGCTTTGAACTGCTAAGCGAACAGCCAATTCCATTAGACGAACCAAACATTAAGACATTATTTAGTCCTGAGAACCTTGCTGAAGACATTGTAGCGAGTATCAATGCCACTGAAATGGCAAGAAGGAAGTTTCGGGATATCGCCTGCATCTCTGGCCTGGTCTTTCAAGGATACCCGGGTAAGTATGTCGCCAATAAACACCTGCAATCTTCATCTTCATTATTCTTCAATGTGTTTAGCGATTATGACAAACATAACTTGCTGTTACGACAAGCTTATGATGAAGCATTTTACCAGCAGATTGAAGAACCCAGACTGGCCGCGGCGTTGCACCGAATACAGCAGAGCAAAATAATTATTGTTAAAACAAACCGTTATACACCATTGTGTTTTCCGATTAAGGTAGACAGCCTTCGGGAAAACATGAGCACAGAAGAACTAGAGCAGCGTATAGAACGTATGACTGCCGAGACGGAAAAAAAGTCGAGGAGAAAGAATGACCATTAATTGTAGCGGAGAAGAACTCATATTAGACAAAGAAAGGGCCATCTACTGGCCTGCAAAACGTATGCTGATCATCAGCGATATTCATATTGGAAAGTCAGCGCACTTTAGGCGGAGCGGCATCCCTGTTCCAGCTACAGTAGGGCAAAATGACTTGAGCCGCATAACAAAGCTAATTGAAGCTTATACACCTGATATTCTGGTTATAACAGGAGATATGTTCCACAATAGGATGAACAGTGATGTGGAAGACTTTAAAGCGTGGAGAGTGGAGCATCCTACCTTCCAGATTCACTTGATTAAAGGCAATCATGACGACTTGGAAGTAGAAGATTACAAAGGATTAAACATTGAAATTCATCAGAAAGAGTTACTGATCTACCCCTTTCGTTTCATACATGATAAGCCAAAAATGACCGACAATTATTTCAATATCACCGGGCACATCCACCCGGGTATTACCGTGTACGGCAAAGCCAGGCAGCGCTTGCGCTTACCTTGTTTTTACTTCAGTAGTACTTGTGCAGTGCTTCCAGCTTTCAGTGCCTTCACTGGATTAAGTGACATCAAACCTGGAGAAGGCGATACCTTTTACGCAATCACCCCTACTAAGGTTGTAGCCGTCTAGTTAGATGGCCACTTGCTCAAGTAGAAGTCGAACAACCGTCTTATCGGTTTTGAAGGTTACATCTTCCTCATTTAGCTCAGCAAGCTTTACCCAACGGAAACGCTGGACAGTTCCCTCTTGAAAGTCGAACGGCTTACTCTTAAATTCTAAGTCTAACCGGCCGGCAGCTTTTACAAAATAATAGATACTAAGAATCTGGCTATCATTAAAGGAAGATTTTTCGTAGAAATCAGTGGTATAGAAGTGATTCAGCACTTCTACTTCTACCGCACATTCTTCCATAAACTCACGTTTTAATGCATCAATAAGGCCTTCACCTAGCTCCAGCCCACCACCAGGAAACTTGCTGAAACGCCTGTCCTCCTGTTGCTCATCACTGATCAGAATTTCGTTTTGCTCATTAATCAGCAAACCATATACTCTTACGTTGAAATAACTCATTGATCAAAGTGCTTTTGATTTTTGGTTGCATTTTCGAGTGTCCAGGTAATCTCACGTTTGAAGTCTTCCTGGCGCACGGGACAATTTTCCATATGGCAATAATTACAGCATGCCGGTAAACATGGATCTGCATGTATAAACAGCTCTGTACTATGCCCAACGGTACGATTGATCATCGCATCAATTTCGGAAATCTCATGATGCACCTTGTTTAGGTCGAAATA
Source organism: Pedobacter sp. UBA1654 (assembly GCA_002320935.1). Taxonomy (GTDB): domain Bacteria; phylum Bacteroidota; class Bacteroidia; order Sphingobacteriales; family Sphingobacteriaceae; genus Pedobacter. The sequence continues at coordinate 7,424 of DCLG01000070.1, forward strand.
GTACGGAAAGGTAAAATGACAGTCCATATGTACATCAGCCCCGTATTGCTGTACCCGTAAATTATGTACGTCGATCCATGGATGACGACGATTATTCTGTAAGGCGCCCACGATGTTTTCTACCAGTTCAATGTTGCTTTCATCCATTAATCCGCCTACAGATTTCCTGGTTAGCTTGTAACCGCTGAAAATAATATAAAAACCCAGCAGGATGGAAATTACGCTGTCAAGCCAATAAAGTTTGGAAAAAAAGATGATCAAAATGCCAATTACCAGTCCGGCACTGGTAATCGCATCTGTAAGCAAATGCTTTCCGTCGGCCTCCAGCGTTAAGGAACGATGGCGCTTACCTGTGTTTATCAGATAGTAACCAACGATCATATTAATGACACCTGTCACCCCAATAATGATCGCACCTTCAAATAAGTTTTGAATAGGATTCGGAAAAATCAGGTTATAACCAGATTTAAGAATGATGATGATACCGGCTATGCCAATGAGGGTACCTTCCAGAAAGGCAGAAAAGAACTCAACCTTGCCATGTCCATAAGGATGGTTTTCGTCTTTTGGAAGTGTTGTCAGGTAGATGCTGTAAAACGCAAAGCTACTGGCTAATACATTCACTATGCTCTCCGCCGCGTCCGTCAATATCGCATTTGATTGCGTAATGAAGAAAGCTGCAAACTTCGCAAGCATCAGGAAAACACTGACGCACAAAGAAACCAGAATTGCTTTTTTTTTGGGCTGCAACAGATTAAATTTAGGGGGCAAAAGTACTTATAAAGGCGGAAACTGTATTATTATTTATTTTTTTGGCCAGCACTAAGCACAGGTTTTTATATTTGTTAAACTACTTAAAACAATTATGAGCATATTATCTAGGAGAATCAACAACTTATCAGAATCTCAAACCATTAAAATGGCCAAACTTGGAAGAGAACTATCTGCTAAGGGCATTGATGTCATTAACCTGAGTTTTGGAGAACCCGACTTTTTCACCCCTGAAGCTGTGAAAGCAGCTGCGAAAAAAGCTATTGACGAAAATTACTCTTATTACACGCCAGTTTCCGGTTATCCAGACTTGAGAAAGGCTGTGGCTGACAAACTCAAAAGAGAAAATGATTTAGATTACACTTTTGATCAGATCGTTGTGTCTACCGGTGCCAAACAGTCGCTTTCCAACGCTATACTATGCCTGATTAATCCTGGTGATGAAGTTATTGTTCCTACCCCATATTGGGTATCCTATTCGGAGATGATCAAACTCGCAGAAGGTGAGTCTGTATTTATTCATGCAACGGTAGAGAACGACTTTAAGATAACCGCTGAACAACTTGAAGCAGCCATCACACCAAACACGAAGATGTTCATGTTTTCTTCTCCATGCAACCCTACGGGGTCGGTATATACGCATGAAGAACTTGCCGCATTGGTTAATGTTTTTGAACGCTATCCCAACATCATGATCCTGTCTGATGAAATTTATGAACACATCAACTTTGTGGACAAACATCACTCTATTGCTTCCTTCCCAAGCGTGAAAGACCGAGTAATACTGATCAATGGCTTTTCTAAAGCTTATGCCATGACAGGTTGGAGGGTTGGATATATGGCAGCCAGCAAAGAAATTGCTGCAGCTTGTGATAAACTACAAGGACAGATCACTTCTGGTACTTCTTCTATTTCACAAAGAGCAGCACTTGCTGCATATGAAGAAGGACTTGCTTCAGTAAATGAAATGAAAGAAGCTTTCAGAAGCCGCAGAACAATCGTATACGATCTGTTGAAAGCAATTCCGGACATTAAAGTAAACCTTCCTGATGGGGCTTTTTACTTCTTCCCTGAAGTTAAAGCTTACTTTGGCAAAAGCGTTAATGGTACCGTGATCAACAATGCAGAGGAGCTTTGCTTGTATCTGCTAAATG
>DCLG01000070.1:9431-9724 GCA_002320935.1 Pedobacter sp. UBA1654
TCGTGCATTGGCTAACATCAAATAGTTAACATCCTTATACCGCCTTTAAAAAGCCGGATGTATCTTTTAGACACATCCGGCTTTTTGTTTGATTTAAGATCGTATCGCCTCAACCGGATCTAATCTCGAGGCCGAGAAGGCCGGCCAAAAGCCGGAAATTGCACCAATAATAACGGAAATACTGATGCCCATAATTACATTATTGATGTCCAGGATAATTTCAAAATCTGCAAGATGCGTAAATGCCTGAGTGACCATAAAGACCAGTAATAGCCCCAGGAGTCCACCCATTA
>DCLG01000070.1:9875-10340 GCA_002320935.1 Pedobacter sp. UBA1654
ACCTGCGATATTCACCATCTTGAACATGATATCCAGCTGATTCGAAAGCATTGTCGTTTTGTTCAAAGAGAAATCGTCTTCCGCTCCGGGACGGATCTTTCTAATGGACCGCATGGTACCATAAAGTTCGCTTTCCACTTCTTCCAGCCCGACAGATTCCTTACCTCTTACTGTAATTTGCGGCTGATATTGCTCGTTTTCTACATCAAACAAACCTTTTGCATAAACCAACGGTATTACCGCATTATTGTCCTGAGACATCCCTAGCATATCGTCGCCTTCTTTTTTGAAGACGCCAACAACTGTCATGCGCCTGCCAAGCACCTTTATCTGCTTGCCAATTGCGCTTTCCCCATCGAAAAGACCGTTGGCTACTTCTGCACCGAGAATAATCACCGGACTTGCGGAACGACCCTCACTTTCGGTGAAGTAACGACCTTCCTGGAAATCAAGTGTCCAGGTCTT
>DCLG01000070.1:10366-27280 GCA_002320935.1 Pedobacter sp. UBA1654
ACGGTTCGATTGGAAGCTGTAGCTTCGAATGATATGCCATCTACATGCTCAAGTCTGTCTCGCAAAGCGTTATAATCACGAAGTGAAGGTTGAGGACGGTTTACAAACTTCCACCACTGGAAATCGCCTCCGAAAACCCAAGGCCACTTCTGAACGAATAAGGTGTTTGAACCAAGTTTATCTACACTTGACTGCAATTTGTAACGCAGCGTGTCAACTGCAGAGAAAACCGAGATGATGGTGAATATACCGATGGTAATACCCAGCAAAGACAGCATTGTTCTTAGCTTATTTTGGCGCAAGGCGTCTGCCGCAAAGCGGAAGCTCTCCCCTATAAGTCTGAATATGATCATAATTATGAATTAGACCTAAATTAGGTAAAAAGGTTACAGGATAAACTAAATATTTAAATGCTGCCTGATTTGCTGTTGCGCAGGCCTTAACAAGGCGTTAACCAGGGGTTGACAAGGGATTGACAAGGCCAATGCCGGGTTAACGCCCTGCGAATGCCCTGGTAGAGGCAAGCTTGATAATACGCTGTCAAATCCATGATAACAGGCCTTAAATGGCCTGAAAGTTGTGCGCTTACAAAAAATAAATCAATTCTAATGAAATTATTTTCGTATTTTTGCGCCTTTAATTAGTACATCGAAAAATGAAGTTATCACAATTTAAGTTTAATTTACCCGAATCATTAGTTGCCAGTACGCCTTCCGACCAACGTGATGAGGCTCGTTTAATGGTTTTACATAAAGATAGTGGCAAAATTGAACACAAGATCTTTAAGGATGTTTTGGACTATTTTGATGACCAGGATGTAATGATTTTAAACAATACCAAAGTTTTTCCGGCCCGTTTGTATGGTAATAAGGAAAAAACAGGTGCAACCATTGAAGTATTTTTACTACGCGAACTAAATAAAGAGTTAAGATTATGGGACGTTTTAGTTGATCCGGCTCGTAAAATCCGCGTAGGAAACAAATTATATTTCGGCGATGATGATCTTTTGGTTGCAGAGGTTGTTGACAATACTACATCCCGCGGCCGTACCATCCGTTTCTTATTCGATGGTACCGACGAGGAATTCAGAAAGAATATCGAAATCTTAGGTGAAACACCGCTTCCTAAATACATCAAACGTAAAGCTACTGCTCAGGATAAAGAACGTTACCAGACCATTTTTGCGAAACATGAAGGTGCTGTTGCTGCCCCTACCGCCGGTATGCACTTCAGCCGTGAACTGATGAAACGTTTAGAACTGAAAGGAGTTAACTTTGCTGAAGTAACGCTGCATATCGGCCTTGGTACCTTCAGAACCGTTGAGGTTGAAGACTTGACCAAACACAAAATGGATTCTGAGCAGTTCATCATCTCGCAAAAAGATGCTGATATTGTTAATCAAGGTATCGAACGCAAGAAAAAGATTTGTGCTGTTGGAACGACATCAATGCGTGCCATTGAATCAGCAGTGTCATCGGCGAGAACATTGAAAGCGGCCAATGACTGGACCAGCAAGTTCATTTTCCCTCCTTACGAGTTTAACATTGCTAATGCGATGATCACGAATTTCCACACACCTGAATCAACCTTATTGATGATGGTTAGTGCATTCGGTGGGTTTGAACATGTGAGAAATGCTTATGAAGTGGCCCTAAAGGAAAAGTACCGCTTCTACAGTTATGGTGATGCAATGTTGATTATTTAAGACATATTTATTTTAAAATCCTCTGATGGGAGATTTTAACCGACAGGTTAGGTCTCCCATCCTTGTTTAATGCCTTGTTTAAATGAAGTTCTATGCCATAATTGTAGCTGGTGGCTCTGGAAACAGAATGCAGGCAGCGTTGCCGAAACAATTTCTTCCACTGCAGGGAAAGCCAATCCTTATGCATACAATGGAGGCCTTTCATGCATGTGGTTTAAGCCCGGAGATCATTATTGTATTGAATATACATCAACATCAATTCTGGGAGCAACTATGCCAAAAGCATAATTTTCCGATCCCACATCAATTGGTCAGTGGCGGTGAAGAAAGATTTCATTCAGTAAAAAGCGGATTGCAGTTCATTAAGGGAGATGGAATTGTTGCAGTTCATGATGCTGTTCGACCGTTAGTCTCCAGGGATCTTATACAAAGATGTTTTCAAGCTGCTGAAGCCAAGGGGAACGCTGTGCCGGGCGTGCCACCAACAGACTCTATCCGGAGGATATCTGTTTCAGGTAAGTCAGAAGCAATGAGCCGGAATATGGTTGCTTTGATCCAGACACCACAGACCTTTGGTGTTAAACTGCTAAAAAAGGCTTATACACAGCCATTTAGAAATGATTTTACGGATGATGCATCCGTTGTTGAGTACATGGGTACTGAAATCAATGTTATTGAAGGTGAGCGAAGTAACATAAAAATCACCTATCAGGAAGACATCGCAATTGCTGGTTTTCACATAACAAAAAAGGCTTCTGAATAATCAGAAGCCTTTAATATCTTTCACTGGGTACTAGGTCGCTCTATTGATTAATTTCAATATAATCGCGATAACTGCAATTACCAATAAGACGTGGATCAGACCACCTANNGCAATCACCAATAGCACGTGGATGATACCACCTACATCGCCAAAACCGTTAAAGAAGAAGCCAATAATCCATAGTATCACTAGTACTACGGCCACTAAATAGAGTAGATTTCCCATAATTTTAATTTTTAAGTTAGGTTGTAATTTTTATTTCCAGCTGGTTAGGCTGTTGACAATCCTATTACAATCTTCGTTCCAAAAAAAAAAGCCTTGAGTTTCAAGGCTAATTATGTGTCTATATGTTAATATTCGTCTTCGTTAAAGAAAAAATCATCCTTTGTAGGGTAATCAGGCCAAATTTCCTCAATCGTTTCGTAAGGTTCGCCGTCATCTTCAAGGGCTTGCAAGTTTTCGATTACCTCAACTGGTGCACCTGATCTTATCCCGTAATCAATCAATTCGTCTTTTGTTGCAGGCCATGGAGCGTCTTCCAAGTGCGATGCTAATTCTAGTGTCCAATACATATTATTCGATTTTTATATACAAATTATTAATTTCCGCAAAAGTATAATAAAATAGTTCATAAGAACAAACTATTTTTCCTATAACGTTACATTCTCGGAATCCATATATTTTCAGGTTCTCCGGCGCTATAATTTACTTTTCTTGCAAGTACAAACAAGTAATCACTTAAGCGGTTTAAATAGATCAGAATATTTTCATTCACCTGACTCTCTGCTGCGAGATGTACAGTGAGGCGCTCTGCGCGTCTGCAGATGCAGCGGGCAACATGGCAAAATGATACCGTAGAGTTACCTCCGGGAAGGATGAAATGTGTCAGGTCAGGTAAGCTTTCGTTCATCCGATCCATTTCCTGCTCAAGAAGCGCGATGTCTTCAACATGCAGGTCGGGAAGCTTCTTCCGTGATCTTTCCGGATCGGCAGCGAGCTCAGCCCCTATTGTAAATAAACGGTCCTGAATTTCTTTAAGAATGTTTATTTCATGAGCGCCGAGCTGTTGGCAGCGAATTAGCCCGATGTATGAATTCAGTTCATCGATCGTGCCGTAGCTTTCAATTCGGAGATGATATTTTGGCACTCTGGTTCCGCCGATTAGGGATGTAAGTCCCTTGTCACCGGTCTTAGTATAAATTTTCATGATTATCAAATTTGTTCAAAGTCGTCGCCCGACGCTTGCAATTTAGATAATCTTGGGGATACCGTTTTAACGTCCGTATTTAAATAATCATTTTCTATGAGCCCATCACGCATTCGCACAATCCGGTGTGCGTGTTGTGCAATATCTTCTTCGTGTGTTACCAGAATAATGGTATTGCCTTTACTGTGGATTTCTTCTAACAATCCCATGATCTCAATTGAAGTCTTCGTGTCCAAGTTACCTGTAGGCTCATCAGCAAGAATAATTGATGGATTGTTGATCAATGCACGTGCGACAGCTACGCGTTGACGCTGCCCTCCGGAAAGCTCGTTCGGCTTGTGTGTTACGCGGTGACCCAATCCAACATTCTCAAGCGCTGCAGTGGCACGGCGGTCCCGCTCCTGCTTATTTGCACCGGCATAGATCAGCGGAAGTGCTACATTGTCCAAAGATGTAGATCGTGGCAGCAAGTTGAAAGTCTGAAACACAAACCCAATTTCCTTATTCCTAACTTCTGCTAGGTCATTGTCCGACATCTGGCTTACGTTTGTGCCATTTAGAATGTAATCTCCTTTGGTTGGGGTATCCAAACAGCCAAGTATGTTCATAAGGGTGGATTTACCCGAACCTGAAGGCCCCATTAATGCAACAAACTCGCCCTTATAGATATCCAGTGACACAGATTTGAGCGCATGGATCACCTCAGCACCTATTACATATTTGCGACCGATATCTTTAATAACGATTAATGGAGTTTCCATAAAATGGGTTTTAGTTTTTGTTAAGACTGTGGTAACCGGTAAGATGTTACACGCTGGATCATTTTTCTATAATTTTTGGCACCATGAAGTAACGATCATTATGTTCAGCTGCATTCTTTAAGGCATCTTCAACGGAAATTTCCTCCTTTGCTACATCCTCACGCCACACGTTTTCTGCTTCGTTCATATAAACCAGTGGTGCTATGTCTTGCGTATCGAGCGCATTTAGCTGTTCCATAAAGGTCAGAATTTTACTCATCTCCTCAATCAGGCCTGGAACCTCTGCATCTTTAATTTCAATCCTTGCCAGGTTAGCGACCTTGTATATGGTTTCTTCATTAATATTCATGGACTCTATAATTTGCTGTTAATGGTACTGAAGACTTCCTGCTTTAAAAGTTCGTCTTCTTTCAATTTAAGTTTATCTGTAAAGATAGGCTTATGGATATAAATATCACAAATGCCAGGCCTACTGCCCAATTTAGCGCCATCATCCCAGATCAAATCCCAGGCGTTAATTATACTGATCGGTAGAATTGGAACCTGCTTTTCAATTGCCAGACGGAAAGGACCATTTTTGAATGACATCAGCTTGGGTGGATAATGTTCATCCTGGATTCCACCTTCAGGAAAGATCAACAGACTCATGCCATGCTCCAGGTTCTCGCCGGCTTTCTTGAAAGCTCTGAATGCAGAGATCTTGCTTTCCCTGTTCACGGCAATATCAATTGTCCGAAAAAAAATGCCCAGAACCGGATTATGCTCAAGTTCTGCCTTTCCCATAAAATGAAATCGTCCCTGTGCCAGTATGCAAAGAATCATGATATCCAGGTTCGAGGTGTGATTTGCACAGTAGATATAGTGCTGCCCTGGATTTAAAGGCTGTTCAAAGGTGTAGCGAAATATGACTCCAGCAAGCAAGCTGCATACCTGGCTATGGTAAACCCGGAGTTTGTTTAACACACCATACCATCTTGGCTTACGTGATGCAAGCCAATAGAAAGGGTAAAACAGTAACGAAAAGAACAGTATGATAAAAAGGAAATAACCCCGGTGAAAGCGCCTTAAAAGTTTATACATCAACTCAAAAGTAGATAAATATTCGATCAGGCGGTCCAGCAAATTCCATAATTTCCTTACATTATATGCCTGGATAAGTCAAATCTCTAATAATAGTAAATTCAATTAGCCTTTTTTCTTAATTTCGGCCCCATGAAAGAAACGGTTGTTAGTGGGATTCGCCCGACAGGTAAGTTGCACCTGGGTAATTATTTTGGAGCAGTGACGAACTTTGTAAAGATGCAGCATGATTATAATTGTTACTTCTTTATTGCTGATTTACATTCACTCACCACCCACCCTACGCCAGGAGACCTCCATGGTTATGTAAGACACGTTTTGGTTGAGTACCTTGCATGCGGAATAAACCCGGAGGAATCGACCATCTACATTCAATCTGATGTACCAGAAGTGGCAGAGCTCTATCTGTACCTGAATATGAACGCATATTTAGGTGAACTAGAGCGCAGCACATCTTTTAAAGACAAGGTTAGATCTCAACCTGATAACGTTAATGCTGGTTTGCTAACGTACCCAACATTGATGGCGGCTGATATTCTGATCCATAAGGCTACCAAAGTTCCGGTAGGAAAAGATCAGGAACAACACCTGGAAATGACCAGAACATTTGGTAATCGTTTCAACCGATTATACAATTCCGAAACCTTCCCTGAAGCCTTTGCTTTTAGCTATTCTGAAAACTTAGTTAAGGTGCCAGGTTTAGATGGTAAAGGAAAAATGGGCAAGTCAGAAGGAGATGCAAACTGCATTTACCTTTCAGACAGTCCCGAGATCATTCGTAAAAAGGTATTGAAAGCGGTAACGGATGGAGGTCCGACTGAAGAAAACCAACAAAAACCCGAGGCTATTGAAAATCTTTTCAGTCTGATGAAGATTGTGTCTCCAGCGGACACAGTAAATTTCTTCGATGAGCAGTACAACAAGTGTGCAATCCGGTATGGTGATTTTAAGAAGCAGCTGGCTGAAGACATGATTGTATTTAATACTCCAATCAGAGAAAAGATCGAGGATATCGCTAAAGACACCTCTTATTTGCGTCAGGTTGCCAGACATGGCGCACTTAAAGCTAGAGAGAGCGCACAGAAAACACTTAAAGAAGTGAGGTCGCTTATTGGCTTTAAACCATTCTAATTCAAGGATTAATTATACCTAAAATACAATAAATGCATATCGCAATAGTCGGAAACATAGGCGCCGGAAAAACAACCCTCACAGGACTGCTTGCCAAAAATTACCAATGGGAAGCCTTGTACGAGGCCGTAGATAACAATCCTTATCTCGAAGATTTCTACAGCGATATGAAAAGATGGAGCTTCAACCTACAGATCTATTTTTTAAATAGTCGTTTCCAGCAAATCGTAGACATCCAAAATTCTACCAGGAATGTAATTCAGGATCGGACCATCTATGAAGACGCCTATATTTTTGCAGAGAACTTGCATGACATGGGCTTGATGACAACCCGCGATTACGAAAATTATCGTGCGATCTTTGATAATATAACCTCGTTCATCAAACCACCAGACTTGCTTGTATACCTGAAAGCCTCCGTGCCTACACTGGTGAATAACATCCAGAGGAGGGGCCGGGAATATGAAGCCAGCATCAGAATTGATTACTTATCCAAACTGAACGAAAAATACGAGAATTGGATAAAGGGCTATGATGCAGGGAAATTACTAATATTAGATAAAGACAAACTTGATTTCACAAACAATCCTGAAGACTTGGGCGTTATCATACAGAAAATAGAAGCGGAAATTCACGGATTATTTTAATGAAGATTATAGGAATTATACCTGCCAGATTTGGTTCCAGCAGATTCCCAGGAAAGCCCCTGGTTCAAATAGATGGTAAAAGTATGATTCAGCGTGTTTACGAACAAGCATCCAAATCCAAGCTTCTGGATGCAGTGATTGTTGCAACAGATGATGTGAGAATTGCTGATGAAGTTAGTGCTTTCGGCGGCAAGTTTCACATGACCAGTGCTGCGCACCAGAGTGGTACCGATCGTTGTGCTGAGGTAATTCGGAAGGAACTAGGATACGACGTAGTCATCAATATTCAGGGCGATGAGCCTTATATAGATCCCGCCCAGATTGATCTGCTTATTTCCTGTTTTGACGCCAGTACCGTTCAGCTTGCTACCCTGGTCAAAAAGATTCATACTGACGAAGAACTATTTAACAGTAATATCCCGAAAGTAGTCTTAAATGCGTCGCAGGAAGCTATTTATTTTAGTCGACACCCTATACCCTTTATCAGAGGTAAAGAGAAGGAACAATGGCTGGAAGAACACCAATTCTACAAACATATTGGTATTTATGGTTATACAGCACCGAGCTTGCTGGAGATCACTAAACTCGAACCCTCCAAGCTGGAACAAGCGGAGAGTTTGGAACAACTTCGATGGGTTGAGAATGGCTACACCATCCAGACCAGAACAACAGATATCGAAACGATATCCATCGATGCACCGGAAGATCTGATCAAAATAAAGGGCCAGGCGTAACGAATTCTGCATAAATTTCTAGACTATGAAGCTGAATATTTTTTTGATTATAATAGGTTTACTTTATCTGACAGGTTGTTCGAGTGAACCTAAAGATGGTAGTAGCCAAAGCCAAGCAAAAGAAGAACTTAAGAGCGTAACAAAACCATTTAGCGACATTGAAAAGCTAGATACATTTAAGGTTGTACTAAGTGGTGACAAGCCAAAAAATATGCGCTTAAAGTTCAGCATCATTTCTTATAAAGGTCAGGAGATTTATACCCAGCATTTCGAAGCCAAGACGCTGATAGATCAATACAAGCAAACAGTTGATCTTAAAAATGAAGACAAGCAAGTTGCTTTTATGAAGAAGGAATTTGATATGTTCTTCGATGACGAAAATTTCCTTGAGCCGGCTGTTACGGAAACAGAACACGCCGACCAATTTGTTCCCGATAAAGCATTTTTCGCTGAACTTAAACAGTCTGGACTTAATGGTTTTATGTATCAGATGGGACAGGAAAACAAAGTTTACATCGCCTGGTCGCGAGCGCAGAATAAGGTTAAAATCTACTATAAATGTTGTTAATAGTGCCGCTGAGTTGCATTTTTACAAAAGATAAACGCCCCGTTTAGTTAAATTTGTTAGCTTTGTATCCCGTACAAAAACAATTAAAAAGGCACCTTCAAGCTTTTTTCCAACTCAACANNGCGCCAAAAGCTTTTTCCAACTCAACAATATGACAAAGTATATTTTTGTTACGGGCGGTGTTACTTCCTCTTTAGGAAAGGGCATCATCTCCGCATCACTCGCTAAACTTTTACAAGCACGGGGTTATAGTGTAACCATTCAAAAATTTGATCCTTACATTAATATTGACCCGGGAACCCTGAACCCTTATGAGCATGGCGAATGCTATGTTACTGAAGACGGCGCAGAAACGGACCTGGATCTGGGCCACTATGAAAGGTTTCTAAACACACCTACTTCACAGGCAAACAACATCACTACAGGGCGCATCTACCAGAATGTAATTAATAAAGAGCGTAAAGGTGAATACCTGGGGAAAACCGTTCAGGTTGTACCACATATTACAGATGAGATCAAACGTAATATGAGGATCCTGGGTGAAAGTGGAGAGTTTGATATTGTAATCACCGAGTTGGGTGGAACAGTTGGAGACATCGAATCTTTGCCTTTTATTGAAGCAGTTAGACAATTTAAATGGGAAGCAGGATCGAATAATGCCATTGTTATTCACCTGACCCTTATACCTTTCCTTGCAGCCGCAGGAGAATTAAAAACCAAACCTACGCAGCATTCAGTTAAAGCATTGCTGGAGTACGGTATCCAGCCAGATATTTTGGTTTGTCGAACGGAACATCATATTGGCGCTGATATCCGTAAGAAAATAGCATTATTCTGTAATGTTAACGTTAATGCGGTAATTGAATCTATCGATGCATCAACGATTTATGACGTGCCATTATTGATGCTAAAAGAGCAACTTGACAAGATTGTATTAAGCAAACTTAAACTTCCAAGCAAGAGTGAACCGAATCTGGAACTATGGAAGGATTTTCTTGGAAGACTTAAAAACCCTACTTCCGAGGTGCGAATTGGCCTTATTGGAAAATATGTAGAACTTCCTGATGCATATAAATCCATTATTGAGTCTTTCATTCATGCAGGTTCGAAAAATGAATGCAAAGTGAAGGTGGAATATATTCATTCCGAGGGTATTTATCCGGATAATGCTAAAGAAGCATTATGTCATTTACATGGCGTTCTTGTGGCTCCTGGATTTGGAAGCCGCGGTATAGAGGGTAAAATTGATGCCATCAGATATGTAAGAGAGCACAATGTTCCATTTTTTGGTATCTGTTTAGGTATGCAATGTGCCGTGATCGAGTATGGACGAAATGTTATTGGCCTTGCGCATGCGAATACAACAGAGATCGACGAAAACACTCCGCATCCGGTAATTAACATGATGGAAGAGCAGAAAACCATCACCAACAAAGGTGGTACTATGCGTTTAGGATCTTATCCTTGTGATATTAAAAAAGGAACTAAAGCCTTCGCAGCATACGGAAAGGCACATATCACGGAGAGACACCGTCATCGTTTTGAGTTCAACAACCAATACCTTCAACAATATGAGGAAGCTGGTATGATTGCTTCCGGTATAAACCCAGACAGCGGTCTGGTGGAAATTGTTGAGTTGAAAAATCATCCATTTTTTGTTGGCGGACAGTTTCACCCAGAATTAAAGTCAACAGTTGCTAATCCGCATCCACTTTTTATTAAATTTGTCGCCGCTGCGATGGAGTATGCGAAGAAAAAAACCAATTAATTCGTTTAAAAATCAATAATGGATAGAAATACGTTCACAGGATTATTCCTGATCATGATTGTTTTAGCAGGATCATTCTATTTTTTCAAGCCAACAGAGGCAGAATTGAAAATGGAAGCTGAAAGAATTACTGCTGACTCACTCAAAAGAACCGGCAATAATGCTGCGACTACCAAAATGCCGGCTGCTGCGCAAGCATCCGCGCCTGTTACCCCAGACTCTAATGCATTGAAGGGTCCGTTTGGTGCAAATCTTACCGGTACTGAGCAAACTACAGTACTTGAGAACGAAAAATTAAAACTTACACTTACCAATAAAGGTGGTAAAATTTTGTCTGTAGAGGTTAAAAATGAAAAAACCTATGAAGGCAAGCCACTGATTCTATTTTCCGGGAATGAGAACAAGTTTGGATTGAAGTTGAATATCAATGGTAAAATTGTAAATACCAATGATCTGTACTTCACTTCTTCGACCAATGGCACTGGCGTTACCATGCGAGCCAATTATAACGGCGATAAATACCTGGAATATTTCTACGATCTGAAGCCTGCTTCAAATAATGTTACCTTCAACATCAATTTAAATGGCTTCAATCAGATTGTACAAGGAAATGCGATTACATTAAACTGGGAAGCGATACTCCTTGAACAAGAAAAATCAGTAGCAAACGAACAACTATACTCCGCCCCTTACTACAAGTATGCGAATGAAAACCCAGATCACCTGAGTTTCTCTGAAGATGTTAAAGAAGAGCTTACTGAAGGCAAGCTGGAGTGGATTGCTTTTAAGCAACACTTTTTCTCTGGTATTTTAATTCCTAAAGACGGATTCACTAAAGGTGAAGTTGAAGTGAAGGTAACTACTGCTCCTGGTCAGGTAAAGTGGTATGGTGCTAATCTGGAGCTGCCTTTCAATCAATTGGCTGCTCAGAGCTACGGTATGAGCTTCTACTTTGGAAATAACAAATTCTCGGAGCTTCAGAAACAAGGACATGAAATCGAGAAGATTGTTGAAATGGGATACTGGCCGTTGAAGTACATCAACCGCTTTATCGTACTGCCGGTTTTCAACTTCCTTGAAGGTTTTGGATGGGGATATGGATTAATCATCCTTGTATTAACCGTATTACTTAAACTTGTCTTATCGCCACTGACCTATAAGTCCTACATCTCCATGGCGAAAATGAGGATCTTAAAGCCTGAAATGGACGAGATCAAGGCGAAGGTTGGTGAAGATAATCCTACCCTTTTACAACAGGAATACTTAAAGTTGTATAAACAAGTTGGTGTAAATCCTTTAGGAGGATGTTTGCCAATGTTGTTACAGCTCCCAATTGTAATGGCATTCTTCTTCTTCTTCCCGAACTTGTTCGAACTTAGAGGACAAAGTTTCTTATGGATGACCGATTTGTCGACTTATGATGAATTTATCAAATTCGGATTTACTTTGCCATTTATTGGAGATCACCTGAGTTTAATGTGTGTTTTGATGACGATATCAACATTGATCTTCACTTACTTCAATAATCAGGTATCTGGTGCTACAGGACAGATGAAGTATATTGGATACATCATGCCGATCATCTTCTTAGGTGTACTGAACAGTTACCCTGCAGGTTTGAACTACTATTATTTCCTTGCAAACATGCTAACTTTTGGGCAGCAATTCTTAATTAAGAGCATGGTGAATGATGAAAAGATTCACGCGATCCTTAAAGAGAACAAGGCGAAACCTGAAGAAAAAAGAAAAAAATCTAAATTCCAGACCAGACTTGATGAGTATATGCGTCAGCAGCAGCAAGCTAAGGTTCAAGGAAAGAACACAAAATAATTTAAAGCACCTGAAAGGGTGCTTTTTTTTTGCCCTCTCTACCGGCACATTTTTCTGTAATATTTGGCATACACAGCAGCTTTTATCCTCAGAATTTGCAATTTTTATAATCTAATAAGCGAATTAATCTGATTATGCAGAAATCAATCACCATCATCTTACTTTTAATTGTAAATCTGGCCATTGCACAGAAAAAGCCATTGGATCATCAGGTTTATGACAGCTGGGAAAGCATCGCGAATAAGCTAGTCTCAGACAACGGTACCTGGACCGCGTATAATATTGCACAGCAGGAAGGCGATGCAGAACAATACTTTCATAACCTGAGTAGTGGCCAGAAAGTAGCTGTTCCAAGAGGTACATCCGTAAAGTTTAGCTCAGACACCAAGTTTGCAGCATTTTTGATTAAGCCTCATTTTAAAGACATCAGAGCAGCTAGAATAAAGAAGAAAAAAGCAGATGAAATGCCGAGAGACTCCCTGGGTTATTTAAATCTAACGACAACGGCCATCACGAAGATTCCACGGGTAAAATCATTTCAGATACCTGAAGAAGGATCAGCATTGCTGGCTTACCACCTGGATAAACCGGATACAGCGAAAAAGAGCCCAGCCGGAAATGTAACGAAAGCAACAGCGCCGGTAAAAAAGACCGACGTAAGTGATTTCCTTGCCGACGATGATAAAGCTGGCGCAGATAAAAAGCAGGAAGGAACTGACCTGATTTTTAAGAACCTGATCACCGGAGCGACAAGGACGTTTAAATATGTTACCGATTATAGCTTCAGCAAAAATGGTCGTCAGCTAATTTTCACCAGCACTGGATCTAAAAACGACAAGGCATCCCAGGCAGGTGTGTTCGTTTACAACACGGAGAAAGGTGGGCTGAAAGCGTTGATCAAGGGTAAAGGCACTTTCAAAAACTTCGTTTTTGATGAAGATGGCGAACAACTTGCGTTTGTTGGAGAACTCGGACCCGAAAAGCAAGAAATAAAATCTTACCAGGTATATTATAATTCATTAAACCTGGATACTGCACAGATCCTTGTAGATAATGAAATTCCCGGGATGCCTTCTAAGTGGAACGTAAGTCCGGATGGTAAGCTGACGTTTAGTAAAGATGCCACCAAGCTGTTCTTCGGCATTGCGCCGATCAAAAAACCAAAAGATACGAGCCTTGTAGATTTTGAACATGCCAAGCTTGATATCTGGGGCTACAAAGATGACTATTTGCAACCTATGCAACTTAAGAATCTTGACAGGGAATCAAAACGAAGTTACCTGACTGTCATTGAAATATTCAATAGTGATCCTAAAATTGTACCACTTGCGGATGTCAGCATTGCAGATGCGAGCCTGATTAACAAGGGTGATGCCGCTTACGTGCTAGCCACTACTGATGTAGGGAACCGTATTCAGCTGCAATGGACCGCAGAAAGCCTGCGGGACGTTTATCTTGTCGATGTTAAAAGTGGTCAGCGCAGAAAGATATTGAGCGGCATTAACAGCAGCGTCATGGCCTCCCCTGAAGGTAACTTTGTGCTTTACTTTGACAAACGAACGTCAGGATGGTACAGCTATAATATCGCCAACGGAAGAACCATTCACCTAAATAAAGACCTGAAGGAGAAATTTGCTGATGAAGACAATGATGTTCCGGCAGATCCATCATCATACGGCCTTGCTGGTTGGGCAGAGAAAGATAAAGTCGTTTACATCTATGACCGCTTCGACATTTGGGCATTCTCCCCTGAAGGAAAGTCGGCACCGAAGAACGTAACAAATGGCTATGGCCGTCAAAACAAGATAACACTTAGGTATCAGAAGCTGGACCCGGAAGCAACCTTCATTAAGAAAGGAACAAGCTGGCTGGATGCCTTCAATAATGTAACCAAGGAGAATGGCTTTTTCCTCAAAGACCTTGGCAACACGAAAGATCCCGAACTGGTTGTTATGGCACCTTTCAAATTCTCCGATCTTGTTAAAGCCAAAAATGCAGACAGGCTGGTTTATGAAAAATCGAACTATACCAATTCGCCAAACGTATTTAGCTCATTGGATCTTAAGACAGAAGTTAAATTAAGCACGACGAACCCACAACAACAGCGCTACAACTGGGGAACTGCAGAACTGGTTAAATGGACTACTCCGAAAGGCTACAAATCGGAAGGCATATTATACAAGCCGGAGAATTTTGATCCAAATAAGAAGTACCCGATGATCGTATATTTCTATGAAAAGCTATCAGATGGTTTATATAGTTACCATGCACCTGCACCTACACCATCCAGACTGAACATTCCCTTCTTCGTAAGTAACGAATACCTGGTGTTTGCACCAGATATAAGCTATGAAGCTGGATATCCGGGTAAATCTGCTGAGGAATTCATTAATTCTGGCGTCGAAGCACTTAAAAAGAATAGCTGGGTAGACGGTACAAAGATCGGTATCCAGGGACAAAGCTGGGGTGGTTATCAAGTGGCACACCTGATCACCAAGACTGACATGTATGCCGCAGCCTGGGCCGGTGCTCCTGTTGTAAATATGACTTCTGCATATGGAGGTATCCGTTGGGAAACGGGTATGAGCAGGCAATTTCAATACGAAAAAACGCAAAGCCGTATTGGTGCTACACTTTGGGAAAAGCCTGAACTTTACATAGAGAACTCTCCTCTTTTCCAGCTTCCTAAGGTAAATACACCAGTAGCCATTATGGCGAACGATGCAGATGGTGCGGTACCGTATTATCAGGGTATAGAGATGTTTACTGCCCTGAGAAGGCTTGGAAAACCAGCCTGGTTACTGGTGTACAACAACGAAGCCCACAATCTAGTGCAGCGTCAGAATCGCAAGGATATTTCCATACGCGAGCAACAATTCTTTGATCACTATCTCAAAGGAGCGAAAGCACCACAGTGGATGGTATCAGGTGTACCTGCAACTGAAAAGGGCAGCAACTGGGGCTTTGAGCTAACGGACGCAAAACCTTAATCAGAAATTTATATAGATTTGCCACTGCAGAAATTAACTGCAGTGGCTTTTTTATTTTTACACCATCAGAATGGAGATCTCAGCCGTACTAACTGCTTATCATACTTTCATAGAATCTGCTCTAAGCGATCCCCTTTTTCGACATGACGACTTGATGTTAGTATTAAATCGACATTCAGTGCATCTTGAAATGGAAATCGCAGGCTACAGCGTTGAAGGTCGGGAGATTCGTCTCTTAAAATTGGGGACCGGCGGCACCAAAGTGTTTCTATGGAGCCAGATGCACGGTGATGAGCCTACAGGTACCATGGCGCTCATGGATCTATTGAACTACCTGCAACAATCAGCGTTTACTTCTACTGCTGAAGCAATTTTATCCGAGTGCAGCTTGTATATTCTTNNCGAAGCAAGGATATTAAAAGCGGTACAAGAAGCAATTAAACCAGATTTTGGATTTAACCTGCATGACCAGTCAGACCTTTGGGGCGTAAAAGACACCCAGAACCCAGCTGCACTATCTTTTCTGGTCCCGCCGTTTGACAAGCAATATAGTTTGAATGAAAACCGCGTACAGGCGATGCAGGTAATCGCCGATGTGAAAGATGCATTAACGGAACACCTGAAAGATAGGATGGGTCTTTTCGATGATTCGTTTGAACCCAGGGCATTTGGGGATAATTTTCAGAAACGCGGCACGGCCACAATTTTGATTGAAGGAGGCAGTATTATAGCAGATCAGCAACGCCAGCAGGTCCGAAAAATGGTGTTTTCTTCCATACTGGCCGGGCTACAAACAATCGCAACAAAGCACTATTTGAAAAACACTGTAGAGAACTACTTCAGTATTCCAAAAAACAGCAAGTCGTTATTTCATATTATGATCAAAGATATGGATTGCAGCGGTACATTCAGCGACATTGGAATTAATCAAACCAAGCAAGTATTTATTATTGAGGACATTGGGGATCTCAGTACAATGAGTGCATACAAGACCTATGAAGGAAACGCTCTCGGGATTGTTGGTGATGTGACCGTCAATGAGCCTGCAAACTTTGATCTTTTAGATGGCGGGCAAACTATTTTAAGCTTCAGGCGGGGTATATTGCAATCAAAACAATAATTTAGGACTTTCAATTTAATAAATGGCATTAAGCAGAATCTGGTCAGCCTTCATCCTTGTTGCAATTGTTGTTGCATGTATAAAGTGTTTCTTTTTGGGACAGTCTGATATTTTTAATTGGATGATCGTTGGCAAAGCAGATGACCCTGGTAACCCCTTGCATGTAGATGGTGTGATAGAAACCTGCTGGACAGCAGTTAACATCTGCCTGAAGTTGATTGGAATCATGGCGCTATTTATGGGCTTCATGACGATCGCTGAACGTGCGGGCGGCATTAGGGTGCTATCCAGGATCATTGGACCCTTTTTTTCTAAACTGTTCCCGGAAGTTCCAAAAGGTCATCCTGCCACGGGACATATGGTTATGAATTTCTCTGCCAACTTACTGGGGCTGGATAATGCAGCGACACCGTTTGGCTTAAAAGCGATGGAAAGTTTGCAGGAGTTAAATCCAAGTAAAGACAGAGCATCAAATGCACAGATAATGTTCCTTTGCCTTCATGCTTCAGGGCTTACGCTAATCCCGGTAAGTATAATAGCGATCCGGGCGTCACTAAATGCGGCAAATCCAACAGAAATCTTCCTTCCATGTATGATCGCGACGTTTGTA
>DCLG01000070.1:27297-34513 GCA_002320935.1 Pedobacter sp. UBA1654
TCTTTCAAGCAAAAGATTAATGTGTTTGCTCCTGCAATCTTGTTATGGGTTTTAGGTTTGTCTGCGGTGATCGGTACCCTGGTGCTATATCTAACGTCTCTAAGTACTGATGGCCTTCAATCATTCTCGGGCATACTAAGCAACGGCTTACTGTTGTTCATTTTCTTCATCATTGTCCTGGGCGCCGTTTATAAGAAAATTGATGTATTCGATGCATTTGTAGATGGTGCAAAAGGAGGATTCGATACAGCAATCCGCATCATCCCCTATCTTGTCGGTATGCTGATCGCGATCAGCTTACTTCGTACAAGTGGGACCTTCGATGTTGTAATAAATGGGATGAAACAAGTTTGTTTGTTCTTCGGTGTGGACTCGAGATTTATAGATGGTATACCGACGGCTTTAATCAGGCCATTAAGCGGCGGTGGTGCCAGGGGTATGATGATTGACACCATGACCACCCACGGTCCTGATTCTTTCGCAGGAAGGCTCTCTGGTATCCTGCAAGGCAGCTCCGACACAACCTTCTATGTGATTGCAGTATACTTTGGAGCAGTAAACATTAAGGACACTCGATATGCAATCGGCGCCATGCTACTCGCCGATTTGGTTGGGGTAATTACAGCAATAAGCCTCGCTTATCTATTTTTCGGATAAACGGGGAGAATTACATTCGGGAAGAATTTTTTAATTACCGGGCTTTAGCGTTTTAAGCTGTGAGATTACTTTATCCAGAATACCTGGCTCTATATTCGCGTACTTAGAAAATTTCCAATTTGAGTTTCCGTCCAGCCAGACACAGAAAGAATGATAGCCATCTAGAACGACAGCATAGGTTTCATGAAAATCATCGTGAATTTGCATGCAAAATCCCGAAACGGGCTTACCTGCTAAATCAAATTGCAGATTTAAATAGTTGCTCAACATAACTTATACATGGTTAGTGGATACTAAACACGAAAGTTTGGATTTTGTTTAGGAAAACAGAAAATATTTAATGGCCCATTAAGCGGTCAGATGACCGTTTACCATATTTACCAGTTTATCGATATCAAAAGGCTTTGGAATGAATCCGTTGGGAGGTCCGGGAAGTAAATTAAAGTTCTGAAGGTTATGGCTAGCAGATATCATGATGATTGGAATAGGGCTAAACTTTGAATTTTCTTTTATTGTCTTACATATCTCTCTTCCATCCATACCACTCAACATGACATCCAATAATATTAAGTCGGGCCGTATACTTGTTATTGAATCAATAATATTCTTGCCGTTTGTTAATGTTGCAACCTCATACCCTTCATCTTCCAGAATGATTCTGATAACATCCAGTATATCGTTATCATCATCAACCGCCAGTATTTTTCTCATTTCATTTTCCCTCATTTCGCTGAGGTACAAGCGATTTGTATGCCAATAATGTCATAAAATACAATAAATTATTCTATTACTAATAATATTAGCATATTTATAACATCAAACCTATTCTGAAAACATCATGAAATATGCCGTTGTAGACATTGAAACGACCGGAGGATATCCTTCAGGGAATGGCATTACCGAAATTTCCATTCATATTATGGAGGGCAACCATGTTGTACAAACCTGGGAGTCCCTGATCAATCCTGAGCAATTCATTCCCAATTACATCGAAGCACTTACGGGGATCAGCAACGAGATGGTGGCCGAGGCGCCTATCTTTTCCGCAGTTGCGCCCGATATATATGATTTATTACAGGACAAGATATTTATCGCACACAACGTCAATTTTGATTATGCGTTTATTCGCCACCATCTTTCGCTGTGTGGCTTTACCTTAAACTGTAAAAAGTTATGTACAGTACGCCTGAGCCGTAAACTATTCCCAGGACTCCATTCCTATAGTCTGGGTAAACTTTGTAAGTCACTTAACATTGATCTTATGAATCGGCACCGGGCCGGTGGAGATGCTGCAGCTACTGCCATCCTCTTTGGCATGTTACAGGATGCAGATAAGGAAGAACTAATTTTACGTTCACTCGAAAAGGCATCCAAGGAACAGGTGCTCCCCCCTCACCTCTCCAGGAATTACATTGACCGACTTCCTGATCAGCCAGGCGTCTACTATTTCCGGGATCAAAAAGGTAAAATCATCTATATCGGTAAAGCTAAAAATCTTAAAAAAAGAGTGTGCTCACACTTTAGTGGCAACAGCATCAGTAAACAACGTCAGGAGTTCCTGAAAAACATACACAATATAGACTATGATATTTGTGGTACGGAACTGATGGCCTTTATTCATGAGGCTACGCAGATTAAAAAGTTCTGGCCCGAAAACAACCGTGCCCTGAAGCGCTTTGAACAGAAATATGCCTTGTATGAGTATGTAGATCAGAACGGATACGTTAGACTGGGAATTGACAAGTACAAGAAGCAATGTCCATCGTTGTATAGCTTCAACAGCTTGCTGGATGGGCACAGCCTCCTTAAAACGTTAGTGCGCGAATTTAGCCTTTGTGAGAAGCTGTGTTTCGTACAGCGTAACCGCGTGGCCTGTACTGGCCATGAACATGGAAGCTGCAATGGGGCATGTATTGGTGCGGAGCTGCCTATGGCATATAACGCCAGAGTACAGCAAGCCGTCAATCAACTAAAAACCATTCTTCCCTCCTTCGTGATGATTGATCAGGGCCGAACAGCGGATGAACAAAGCTGTTTGTGGGTTGAAAAGGGAAAATTTTATGGTATGGGATACATTTCTCAGCATACAGATGTAAATAATTTTGAGCTCGTTAAATCAGCATTGGAGCCCTATCCATCAAATGACTATATCGTCAATTTAATCATGTCTCATGCTGAAAACAACCCGGAAAAGCTGCACGATATAAATTTTGAGCCTGCAAATCAGTAAAATAGAAGATATTTTTACATTAGATTTGCTGAAGTACAATTGAACATCTATCTTTGGCGCTCCAAGCGGATAGGCACCCATAGCTCAGCTGGATAGAGCAACGGTTTTCTAAACCGTCGGTCACAGGTTCGAATCCTGTTGGGTGTACATTTTAAGTTATAGAGAGGTCAGTTTTGAGAAAAACTGACCTCTCTTCATTTAAGAACATACCACTCTAAACCTTTCTCTGGTTCATTTTAGTCACTGCATTTGAAATTTAATGTTTGTTACAGACAGGCTCGTAAANNTCTGTTGAAGATGTCGCTGTATCCGTTTAGCACTCATGTATAATGTATGCTAATTTGAATTTTGAATGACCGGAAACGAACTAACATTATAAACTAAATCAGAAAGTAAGAAATAAGGCTATAGTATAGAAAAATAGCTACTTACTGCCTCAGGACTCCCTAATTGAAGCAAGCCATTTTTTCCAATTACTTACCTGCCAATCGTAGTTTAGCGCTGGTTGATGTTTAGTTTTAACAATTTTCCAGCTGAGTTTTTCACTTACGAATTCAGGTATATCCAGTCCCTGAACCTTTGCAGCCATTGTATAAAATTCAGCTCTGGAAGGATGATCAGGTGCCACTCCATTGAGATAATCCGGCATAGGGTGAAAATGGAGTAAAGTCTCCGTGAGGCCGATACAATCTTTCAAATGGATAAGATTCACCGGTGCTAAGCCATTCGCAACTGCCTTCTTACCGGCGAAGAAAGATCCAGGCAGACGGCCCGGTCCTACCAATCCTCCAAAACGCAACATTGTTGTTTGACTGCCAGTAACATTTTTGAACAAAGCTTCAAGGGAGACTAACATGGATCCAGAAGCACTCTCGGGCTTGCAGGTAGTACTTTCATCCACCTCGCCATCAGCATCTCCATAAACGCTTGTAGAACTTATAAATATGGTCCTTGCAATCTTTCTTGTAGATATCACTTCCACTACCCGCTGCATACCGGAGGCATAGACCGTATTCCCAGCCAACTTTATATTTGAAGCTATAATGAGCACATCACAATCCCAGAAGTCTGATTGCTCGTCAAGAGCTTCATCTTTCCCTATCTTAATTTGATAACTCTTGATTCCATTGGAGTGTAGCTGATTAACCTTCTGCAGCGTGGTTGCGGAGCCTTTAACAATAAAGCCCTTAGTTAATAGATGTTGCGCTAAGGCATAGCCAAACCAACCACATCCTAATATACTTACCTTCATTTTAGCTAGAAATAAATTACCTGATCACCTTTTCCCATAATCACCTTTGCAGCCAGGTTCAAAAAAATGCCATGAGCAAGGAGACCATCAATATTATTAAGTGCTGACGATAAGTTTTCTGGTTCGTCAATTAAGCCAAAATCAGCATCAATCACGTAGTTGTTATTATCTGTGATGAACAAATGACCATTCTTTTTTCGAAGCACCGGACTGCCACCCAAAAGTTTTATTTCTTTCATCACGTGGTTTACTGCCAGGGGTATTACCTCTATAGGTACAGTAAAAGCACCGAGTCGATCGACCAACTTTGAAGAATCGGTAATAATGATTTCCTGTTTGGTCATCGCTGCGACGACTTTTTCACGGAAAAGTGCCCCGCCTCCTCCTTTAATTAACTTTAGATCTGCTGTAAATTCATCTGCACCGTCAATAGTAACATCGATAGAGTTAACCTCATCGAAGTTCAGCAGCGGAATACCTAAATTTCCAGCAAGCATTGCAGTGTGCGCTGAAGTAGCTACAGCCTGAATCTCAAGCCCACTTTTCACCAGATTTGAAATCTCCTGAATTGCATGGTACGCAGAGGAACCTGTGCCAAGGCCGACGATACTGCCTGCTTGCACAAATTTAACCGCTTCTAAAGCAGCGATCTTTTTTTCAACCTCTTTAATTTGTGTCTCGTTTTCCAATAGCTGAATGTTTTCTGATCAATACCAAGTTTAATGCCATATGAAGGTTTGGGCAGGCACTAAACTTTAGATGCTTCCTTATTGATCTCGTGCAACAGTTGATCTAGCTCACTGGTGCATTTCTGCATACTATCTATGATCTGCGACTGCTCAAATGGATCAATACTGGTTTTCAGCAGATCAACAAGTGAAATGATTGAGGCAACCGGCTTTCTGATTTCATGAGAATTTAACCATGACACTTTCCGTAATTGCTCATTCTGCCGCATGATCTCCGCCTCACGGGCCTTGCGCTCACTAATATCAGTGAAGTAAACAGCTATCCCTTCCTCTGTCGGGTAGCAGGCCACATGTAACCACTTGTTTAATCTCCCATAAAATGCTTCTATTTTAGTCGGAATTCTTTCCACCATGGCTCTTTTCGCAGCCTCAAAGATGACCGTTTCATCTGCAGCGGGAAACACGCTTAATACGGACATTCCGATTACCTCGGTTGTTGTTCCTGTTCTCTCATAAAAGTTTGCGTTGGCGCTGGTGATCACCCAATCATGACTTAGCGTAAAATAGCTATCTGATATGCTGCTTAGCGTACTCTCAAGATTGTTCTGGCTTTTTGCTAAGTTTTGTTCATATGCCACTTTCTCCGAGATATCGATCACAAATACTGCAATTGCAGGCTTGTCCTCCAGTGTAGTTAACAGGGAGCTGACGTTAACGTATAGTTGCTGGCCATTTCTTTTAATGTGACACCATTTCGCAAATTCATATTGATCCGAATTGGTCCTTGAGAAGAAATGCTTCAACAATAAATCATCATTTTTTTACAATATTCACTATACCACTGTTTTTTATAANNAAAACCTGTAGGAATCCGGATCAATAAACCAGATTGGGTATGGGTTTGAGAGATACATGTTGCGAAACTGCTTTTCACTTTTAATAAGGTTTTCCTCAAAACGAGTAACCAATACACCGAGTAATACTGCAGTTATAGTCACATACACTACGCCTTTCGCAGAACTTAAAAGCACGTACATTTCGGTGTCTTTAGCTCCTCCGAGTAGCGTGAGTAGATTATCACTTGAAAGAATCCAGGTGATTCCAACAATCATGTAGATTATTGGAATTGCGAATCTCCCGCTCTTTAATTTGGCAAGTTGTTGCATAATCAGCTTCGGATAGAATCAGATCCATGAGAGAAAATGACTATTAAATATAAGAAATACAGAACATTAAAAGAAAGTGATATGAAACAAAAAAGGCCCGCAATGCGGGCCTTTTCCTATTAAAAGCAAAATTACTTATCGCTATTTTTCTTCTCGGTTACTTCAGTACGGATTTCCTGCGCCAGGTTTTTCAACTCCTGCATTGCTTTACGTACACGTGTACCAGCAGCGCCATTACCTGAGTTATAAAATTTGTCTGCGTCAGCTTCAACTCCGGCAACAAGTTCTTTTAATTTTGAAAATTTTTCCATGCTCTTTTGAAATTAGTTATTTGATTATGTTTTAAAGTTAATAATTATTGGATTTCCTGCAAATCAATTATTAATCAAATGAAGGTTTTTAGGCCCCCTTGCAGATATTAAAACCATTTTTAAGGGTTTTTGTTAAGTTTCTAAACTAAATATATTAACTACAAAACTTAAACCTATGGTAACCAACGATAAAAATCCAAAAGAAAATGCACCTGGTGGGGAGAACTATGACGTAAACAATCCTCAAAACCTTACTACACCTGATTACAACAGTACAACCGAACACCGGGATACTGATGACCTACCTGGCGTAGAAAACCTAAACTTGTCAAATAATGGTGATCAGGAACTTCCAGACAATGATGGTTCTTTAACCGGAACGCCGTCCAAAACAGATCTAGGAAACTCTGAGAAGCCAGAAGAAGATAAAGCAGATGACGGGCTGATCGCTACTTAAACTAAAAATGCTAATACCGCTGATGACTCAGGAATCCGAAACATTTCCTCCGGGTCATCAGCTTTGGCTTCCAATTATCTACAGCACGTCTTTTAATACGGCCCAGACATTCTCCGCAAGTATCCTATGACCTTCGGCAGTGGGATGAATACCATCACCCTGGTTCAGATCAGGATCACCACCTACCCCCTCCAGTAAGAATGGAATAAAGGCAGCATCGTTCGCTTTGGCCAGTCTTGGAAATAAATCTTTAAACGAAGCTGCATACTGTGCACCCATACTTGGTGGGACCATCATGCCAGTTACAACTATTTTGGTATCGGGGAATTTAGCCTTTACCTGATCTATAATGGATTGAAGGTTCTTCTCTGTTTCTTTTACATCCAATCCCCGTAAGCCGTCATTGGCGCCAAGTTCGAGTACAAATACATCCATCTGTTGTTTTAGAAGCCAA
>DCLG01000070.1:34530-40532 GCA_002320935.1 Pedobacter sp. UBA1654
TTCTGCTCAATTAAATAAGGAAAGGCGGCTTCAGGATCTTCAAGACCATAGCCGGCGGTGAGACTATCTCCAAAAAAGAGGACAGTTCTGGATTTTTCAACCGGTTTTTTTTCTACTTTAACAGTTTGCGTGTCAGTGATGTTACTGTTATTGTTCCCACATGCACAAACAAGTGGGAGCATTAGGAGCCATAGTCTTGAAAATCTGTTTAATGTCATGATCGCAAAGTAACTCGAAATACCAAAACATATCCAATAGATTTAGGTTTTAATTTTTAAAAATATATTGAACAATCTGTGACTGAAATTTTAAGCGTACGCAATCTAAGCAAAACATACCCTGCGCAGGGAAAAACACTTGGCGTTTTGAACGACGTAAATTTTGCAATTCAACAGGGCTCTACTGTCTCCATCGTCGGCCCATCAGGAAGTGGCAAAACAACATTACTAGGTCTATGTGCCGGATTAGACCGAGCAAGCAGCGGATCTGTTATTCTAAATGGAATTAAACTTGACGACCTTAATGAAGATCAACGTGCGCGGGTAAGAAATGAGCACGTGGGCTTTATATTTCAAAACTTTCAATTATTACCTACACTTACCGCCCTGGAAAATGTTATGGTTCCACTTGAACTGCGTGGCGAAAAGAATGTGACGGCCAGAGCTTTAAGCTTGCTTGATAAAGTTGGACTTTCGGCTCGTGGACATCACTACCCCTCTCAATTATCAGGAGGAGAACAGCAAAGAGTATCCTTAGCCAGGGCTTTTTCCAATAGTCCGAAAATCCTCTTTGCCGATGAGCCAACTGGAAATCTCGATACTGAAACTGGACAAAAAGTTGAAAAGCTTCTTTTTGAACTTAACCGGGATGCAGGTACTACATTAATTCTGGTAACGCATGATCTTGAACTTGCGTCGAAAACCAACAGAATAATACGCTTAAAAGGCGGAATGATCTTAAATGACGGCCTGTAGCTATGGAGAAAAGAAACATAAATTTTTCCTGGCTGATTAAAATGGCATGGCGCGATAGTCGTAAAAATAAGGCCAGATTATTTCTTTTTATTTCATCTATGATCCTTGGGATCGCTGCACTTGTTGCGATTTATGGGATAGGTGATAATCTTACCCGGGACATAGATAGACAAGCTGCAACATTAATTGGTGCAGATCTGGATGTAAGGACCAATAAATCTCCCGACAAAAATGCCCGTAAATTCACTGACTCCTTAAAAGCACAGGCTATAGCATATAGTGAAGAGCAAAGCTTCCCTTCAATGATCCTGTTTATAAATGGTGGAGGCACCAGGCTTGTACAAATAAGAGCCCTTAGTGGCGACTTCCCCTTTTACGGAAGCATAGAAACAACCCCGGTAACAGCGGCAAGTAGCTTTCGTGATGAACAGGAGGTTCTTGTAGACAAAACGCTGATGTTACAGTACAAGGCGGCCGTAGGAGATTCTGTGCAGATTGGTAATGTTAATTTTAAAATCGCAGGAATTCTCAATCAGGCACCCGGACAGACTGGATTTGCGAGCACCATCGCTCCATCCGTGTTCATGCCATTGCGTTATTTGAAGGCGACTAAACTGGCCCAAAAAGGTAGCAGAATAAATTACAATTTCTATTATAAATTTCAGGACGGTTTTGATGTAGAAAGCATGGTAACCCAGCTTACCCCGGCTTTCGAGAAACATGATCTGGATCAGGACACAATCAAATCGAGAAAGGAAAGTACCGGAAAATCATTCTCCGATGTCACCAAATTTCTTTCGCTGGTTGGCTTTATCGCACTGCTTTTAGGTTGCATTGGTGTTGCAAGTGCCGTACATATATACGTTAAGGAGAAAATGCAGAGCATTGCAATCCTTAGGTGTATGGGCCTAAGTTCAAGACACGCATTCCTAATTTTTTTAATTCAAATTACAGCCATTGGACTTATCGGAGCCATTGCAGGTGCGATACTTGGTTCAATCATCCAACAGGTACTTCCTGCAGTTTTCAAAGACTTCCTTCCTGTAGAACTACAGGTAACCATATCCTGGAAAGCGATTTCACAAGGCATTATTCTGGGTGTGATGATCTCCATATTATTCTCCCTCCTGCCGCTTATATCCATCCGAAAAGTATCACCTCTGAATACCATAAGGGTAACCGACCATACAGATGATGGTGGAAATGACCCTTGGCGTTGGTTTGTTTATTTCTTAATATTCGGGTTTATCACTTGTTTTGCCAGGTTACAACTAGAGGGCTGGCGGCAGACACTGGTTTTCTCCGCTAGCATTGTGGTCGGATTTGTTGTGTTGTACGGTGTTGCCGCACTGAGTGTCTGGCTGATCAGAAGGTTCTTTCCTACTTCCTGGAGTTATATCTGGCGACAGGGCTTATCAAACCTGTATCGGCCAAATAACCAAACTACCATCCTGGTTCTATCAATCGGCTTAGGCACAACTTTCATCTGCACGCTGTTTTTTGTGCAATCAATTCTGGTTGATCGGATTACTTTGTCCACTAGTCAAAACCAGCCTAACATGGTTATTTTTGACATTCAATCGGCGCAACGTGCCTCTATTACAGCCGCGACAAAAGGAGAAGGCCTGCCTTTAATCCAGGAGGTACCTATCGTAACCATGCGTTTACAGGAAATAAATGGGCTTAATGCAGTCGAAAACAAGGAAGATCCAAACCGGAAATATTCAAATCGTGCTTACAATAGAGAACTGCGTGTAACCTTCCGTGACAGCCTCACTTCGTCTGAAAGGTTGATCGAGGGAAAATGGCAGGGACAGGTAGGGGCTCAGGATACAGCACGTATTTCTATAGAGCAGGGCTATGCCAAATCTTCACACCTGAGCGTCGGCGACCGCTTATTGTTCAATGTCCAGGGAGTAATGGTACCGGCAATAGTTGGTAGCATTCGCGAAGTGGACTGGAACAGAGTTCAAACGAACTTCCGATTGGTATTTCCAAAAGGCGTAATAGATGATGCACCACAGTTTCATGTGCTGGTTACGCGTGTACCTGACGCCGCCGCGTCGGCCGCTTTTCAGCAGAAAATAGTTTCTAAATTTCCCAACGTTTCCATTATAGACCTGGCGCTGATTTTAACTGTTCTTGATGAAATACTTAATAAAATAGGTTTCGTCATCCGTTTCATGGCTGCTTTCAGCATAATTACCGGACTGATCGTCTTGATTTCCTCAGTGTTGATCAGCAAATACCAGCGGATGCAGGAAAGTGTATTACTTAGAACAATCGGGGCGAGCAGCTGGCAAGTATTTATGATCACTGCACTTGAATACTTTTTCCTGGGCGCGATTGCGGCATTTACAGGTATCATATTGGCATTAATCGGGAATTGGGGATTGGCCAAATACAGTTTTGAAGTACCATTTTCGCCAGACTGGCTTACCGTTTTAGGTATATTCTTCAGCATTTCACTGCTAACAACGATCATAGGTGTCCTAAACAGCAGATCAGCGTTAAACAGACCCCCTCTTGAGGTGCTGCGCAAAAACGCATAGTGATATCAACTTATTGTAGGATGCGCCATAATGTTTCACAAACGTTATGACGCATTTTGTACTTATATGTCTGCTGCACGATTATAAACCATTATTGATTATAATGTGTTAATTTTGAAATAAATCAATTCAATCGTTTTGGCTAAAATCAAAAAGAACTCGCACAAAGTCCTGTACCGTAAATACTCTTATAATATTAAATATATTATGATGTTCCTTACGGTAATGTTTATATCCTTTTTTCTACCAAAACAACCACGATTTCGCTATGAGTTTGAAAAGGGTAAAGTCTGGATGAATAAGGATCTGATATCGCCCTTTAGCTTTGCAATCCTGAAAACAGAGCCTGAAGTCAGTACCGATAAGAAAGATGCATTAGAAAACCTCCTCCCTATTTATCAATATAATGCAGATCTGATCAATGTAGTGGAAGATGCCTTTTTGAATGAATTTGAAGTTAAATGGCGAAGCGGCACCCTTGATGAAAATAACCGGGAACAGGTCCGGCAAAGCGCACTTAATTTATTAAAATACATATACCAAAAAGGGATTATTGCGCCACAACCAAAACACCAGAAGGGCGATAAATTCTATGACCTGTCATTGCTCAACAACAATGTTTCAAAAATTGTAAGTACTCAGGACGTATTTACTGTGCAGTCTGCACTCCAGTATTTCAGCAAC
Source organism: Pedobacter sp. UBA1654 (assembly GCA_002320935.1). GTDB lineage: Bacteria > Bacteroidota > Bacteroidia > Sphingobacteriales > Sphingobacteriaceae > Pedobacter. Next base: position 38,741 of record DCLG01000070.1, read on the forward strand.
AACTATAAAACAACTGACCTCAGAGTCAAAGATCTGATTATCGATCTGGTGGAGGATCACCTGCAACCAAACATTCTGTTTGATGAAAAGATGACTGCAGTTGTACAGGCAAATACCATAAACAGTCTATCTACAACCCGGGGCATGGTGCAAAAAGGCGAACTTATTGTAGCTAGCGGCAATGTGGTTGATGACGAGACATTTCAAAAGCTGCAATCCTTTAAAGAAACCTATGAAGTACAAACCAAAACCATAGGCGACAGTAAACTGGTCTTTCTTGGACAGATCATTTTGGTTGGATTTATCGTCAGCCTGCTTATGGTATTCTTATATATGTTCAGAAAAGATATTTTTTCTGACAACAGGCAACTTTCGCTGATCTTGCTTGTAATCATTTGTATGTTACTGGCATTAACATGGGCGATAAAGATCAACCTTCCGAGTCTATATTACATTCCTTTCTGTATTGTTCCGATCATCATCCGAATCTTGTTTGATACCCGATTGGCACTTTACCTGCATTTACTCGTTATTCTGATTGCTGGCTTCTTTGTCCCAAATAGCTTTGAGTTTGTCTTTTATCAAACAACAGCAGGTATGGTAGCTATTTACAGTATCAGAAATCTGGTTAAACGAGAACAGCTACTGCTCTCTGCCCTATTCATCCTTTCGGCATACTTCATCTGTTACGTTGGCATAGCCTTGCTAAGAGAGGGTACAGTTGATGATATCGAATGGATCAACTTCGCTCCGTTTGTTGTAAGTGTACTTTTATCCTTAATCGCTTATCCGGTGATCTATGCATTTGAGCGGGTGTTTGGCATTACGTCCGATGTAGCATTGATTGAGGTAACGAATACAAACAACAAATTGCTTAGGGAACTCGCCTTTAAGGCGCCTGGAAGCTTCCAGCATTCTCTTCAGGTTGCTAATCTTGCCGAGGCTGCAATCTTTAAGATCGGTGGTAATGCCTTGCTTGTTCGCGCCGGCGCTTTATACCACGATATTGGTAAGATCGAAAATCCGCAATACTTTATAGAGAACAATACAGGCCTGAGCCCGCACGATAAGCTGCCCTATGAACAGAGTGCTCAGATCATCATTAAACATGTCCACAAAGGCATTGAAATCGCCAGAAAACATCAGATTCCGGAAAGTGTTATTGATTTTATCAAAACGCATCATGGAAATACACGTGTTGATTTCTTCTATCAATCTTTTTTAAAGAACTCACCGGAGAAATTTGTGGATGAAAACATATTCCGGTATCCTGGCCCTATCCCTTTCTCTAAAGAAACTGGCGTACTTATGCTTGCTGATTCGGTCGAAGCAGCCTCTCGAAGTCTTAAAAATCCGGACGCTCAAAGCATAAATGACCTAGTGGAACGTATCATTGACTACAAACTTGAACAAAAGCAGCTTGATAATTGCGATTTAACGTTAAAAGATCTTGAAACTATTAAGCTGATATTCAAGACGATGCTGATGAGTATTTATCATGTACGTATAGATTATCCACAAACAGTATAATTTTTTTTTGCAAAGATATTTGAATTACTATATTTGCAACCTCTTCAGCACACAGAAGAGACAATTGGAGAGGTGCCTGAGTGGCCGAAAGGAACAGTTTGCTAAACTGTCGTACTGGCAACGGTACCGCGGGTTCGAATCCCGCCCTCTCCGCAGAACCCGTTTTAGGTCATTCTAAAACGGTTTTTTTTTTATTTCAGGGAAAAATGAAGAAGAAGATTTAGGGGATCAAGTCAAAAACTTGTGGAGTAAGGTTGTTTTT
>DCLG01000107.1:0-7755 GCA_002320935.1 Pedobacter sp. UBA1654
TTCATAAATTGGTAAAAACATCCGTCTTTTAAGGCGGATGTTTTTTTTTGTGCCCGGCACGGGCGCAAACTCTAGGGTGCAAGTCCCGAACGCGCCTTGATAGTGGGAAGCGTTAACTTAAGGCAAGGGTGTCGCGAAAGACCTAGTAACCCCTAAAGCTGTTTATGTTTAATGAACCGCCGTATGCCGAACGGCACATACGGCGGTGTGAGGGACAGGTAATCAAATAATGATTACCTTCCTGCTCGATCCCAAACGTTAGATCGGAACTGTTTATTCTATTTGCATGTTTAATAGCCGGAAGGGTAGGTGTCTGGAGGTTCCTTTTTGCCGGTTATCGGAATTGGTGTTAAAGCAGTTGTAGTATCAAAGTATAAAAAAGCGTCATAACGATTCGGGATGATCGTGGGCACGTAATTGCCGCTTTCTGCTGCCGGGTTGTACTGCACCCCAATTGCGCGGTGTCCAATGGATGTCAGTAATGGTGGCGTTTGCCGCAATTCATTTGAAAATAACAGCTTGTTATATGGGCCTGAGCCATGGAGGATATCCTCCCAACTGCCTTTCTTGGCCTTCGGTACCCGCATAGTCCTGATGGTTCCGCCCCATGCATCTGCCGCCGTCACCTTACCGCTGTAAGATCCAAATCCAACGATATAGACTTGCTCCGGGCCGTAGAACTGTCGAACAAGTTGTCCCAGGTTAACCATCCCTGCGGCTGCCATATCAGTATACCGTGCATCACCCACGTGCGTATTATGCGCCCAAATAACCATCTTAGAAGCAGATCCATGATGGTCCAGAAGTCGCTTTACTGTCGTTGCCATGTGCCGATCACGTATGTTCCAGGAAGTGGCATTGCTAGTTGCTGCAGCGTGGTAATACTTTTCTCCGTTCAACGCAACCATAGCGTTTTGCTGCATCAGAAAAGCGGATTCACCAGATGATGACGCTGTGTAATTCATAACTGCATTGTAGAGCCTTTGCGTCTGTGCTTTGCAGTCTTGGGAGGCATTCCGGACCGCATACGCATATTGTATCGGATCCGAACTAAAAGGCTGGAAGCATTTTCTCACCTCCTCGGCCATTTGCATTAACGAATCGTTTCCCTGAATATATGGCATTAGCTCCTGCATGGATTCCCAGAGGCAATAAACATCCAACCCATAGAAGCCCACCTTTGCGGGTTCCGCTTTATTTTGATTATATTGGTTCAGCCAGCTTACAAGTCCTGCAACCTCATAATTGCCCCACATCCAGGTTGGCCATCGGTCATATTGCTTCAGTAAAGTAAGTGTGCTCAGGCTGTCCCGCAAACTACCCTTAACAAATTGATTAACACGATAGCTGTCTGCCCATTCGCCTTCCACCGCAATCATGTCAAAGCCTTTTTCTTGTATCAGCCGTTTTGAAATTTCAGCCCGCCAGCGATAGTATTCCATCGTTCCATGTGAGGCCTCACCAAGCAGTACAATTTTCTTTTCGCCGATCTGATCGATCAATGCGTCCAGGTCTCTCTCGCTTTGAAGCGGGTGAAAAGGGAGATTCATGGCCGGCTGGTCAACTGATGCTGCTCCCTTACAGCCGAATACCAGCAGCATAATCATCAGCAATAAATATTTTACCGTTTCAATCGACCTCATATCATCAGCAAAAAAATCATAAACCCATCATCTCTAATAAACAGGTGATCAAGGTTATCGGTCAATGATATTTTCAATTCCGGTAATACTACCTGCTGATTACTTTAGAATTTGACTATAGGCCTTAAAACAAAACAGGGCACCTGCAAATGCAGGCACCCATGTTTCTAACCAACCTAACTTTTCTTTTATTTCCAGCCACCACCAAGTGCTTTGTACAGGGAAATATGATTTAATACCTGTTCCTTCTTGGTTTGTGCTTCCTTAATCTCCGCATCCAGAACACTTCTTTGTGTATTTAGAATGTCCAGGTACGTAACCCGTCCGGCCAGGAAAAGATCGTTTGCAGCTTTCACGGATGCATTCAATGCTTGTACTTCATCGGTGACATGCGTTCTTTTCTGCTTAATGTAGTTTTCTGCTTTCAATGCGTCCTGAACCTCATTGTATGCCTTAAGTACAACCTTTTCATACTCCTGAAATGCAATTCCGTAGCTCGCCGTGTAGCTTGCATATTCAGCACGAAGGCGTTGTTGACTTAAAATTGGTGCAGTAATACCACCCAGTAAGCCGTATGCTACGGATGCTGGTGTATTGAAGAACTTGCTGAGGTCAAAAGATTGCAAACCTACGTATGGGGATAGCACCACTGCTGGCAGGAACGCCAGTTTGGCCGCTTTCGCATCCTTGGTAGAGGCGATCAGTTCCAGACCTGCCTGACGGATATCAGGTCTAAGCGCAAGCATTTGTATTGGTGTACCACTTGCAAGAGAATCTTCCAGAATGGACGCCTCAAGGCCATTTACCTTACGCGTAATCGGTGTATTGAACTTTCCGGCAAGGAAATTCAGGTGATTCTCCAGAATGCTTACTTGTTGCAGTACTTCCTGCTGCCGCGCTTTGGAGTTTGATAACACCGCTTTGAACTGCTGCACGCCCAGTTCCGTAGCGGCACCTGCAGACTTCTGTACTTCAATGATCTGCAAACTACGCTGTTGCAGGGCTATGTTTCGGTTTAAGATCTCTAGTTCTTCATCTAAAGTCAATAACTCAAAATAGGCAGAGGCAACGTTACTAACAAGTTCTGTTTGTACAAGTTTTTGGCCCTCGTATGATGCCAGAAATTTGTTTAACGCAGCCTGTTTTCTGTTTTTTAATCTTCCCCACAGATCTAACTCCCATGAGGTTCTTAGTCCTACAAAATAGTCTGGCAGGGGATCTGGAAGGCGCTCATCTTCCTTCAGGTTGTCTGAGAAGTTCGTGTCATAGTTACCAATTCCATCCATCGTGTAAAAGCCATACTTCCTCAAACCAGCTTCCACGGATAAGTCCAGGTTTGGTAATGCAGCACGTTTACGGATCTTCAAATTCGCAGCGGCAATTTCAATCCGGTGCAACGTCTGCTTCATATCCGGATTGTTTGCAAGCGCCGTGTCGATCAGCGATGCCAGATGTTCATCTTTAAAGAAAGCTTTCCAGGTCTGATTAGCCACCGTATTGGTGTCTGGATTTTGTTGAAAAGCCTGTGGAAGATCGCGGTGTTTGTATTCAGGCAGATCTTTATTCGTTGAACAACCCACAAAAAACACGGCGAAGGCCAGCATTGGAATCACAATGTGCTCAACAACCGTTTTTTTCTTTATTACTGGTCCATTTACCGGATCATCATCCGGGGCTGGCCCGCTACCATGACCTGAATCTGAGTTGCCATCAGTACCGGCATCTGGAGCAGTCTTTTTCTTCTTCATGAAAGATGAGAAAAGCACATATAGTCCTGGAATCACGATTACACCGGCAATGGTACCCACCACCATACCACCAACTGCGGCAGTACCTATGGAACGGTTTCCCAATGCACCTGCACCACTAGCCAGCATCAAAGGAATCAATCCAGCGGCAAAAGCGAATGATGTCATCAGAATTGGACGTAAACGTGCTACAGACCCCTGAATAGCAGCCTGCAGATAGCTCATGCCTTCCTTTTGCTTCAGAATCGCAAATTCTACAATCAAGATGGCATTCTTTGCAAGCAAACCGATGAGCATCACCAGCGCCACCTGTGCGTAAATGTTATTTTCCAATCCGAAAACCTTCAGGAACAAGAAGGCACCGAATACCCCTGCAGGTAAGGATAGCAATACTGGCAGCGGAAGCAGGAAGCTTTCATACTGTGCTGCCAGAATCATATATACAAAGACCAGACATAAGGCAAATACATATACTGCCTGATTACCTGAAAGGATCTGCTCACGGGTCATACCTGACCACTCAATTTCATATCCCTGTGGCAAAGTTGCAGCAACTTTTTCCGCAGCTTCAATCGCCTGACCGCTACTGAATCCTACTGCAGCTTCACCAGTCAGCATCGCTGAGGAATACATGTTATAGCGGGTAATCTGCTCCGGTCCGTATACCCGTTCCATCGTAATGAAAGACGAAAATGGAAGCATCTCACCGGCATCATTCTTAATGAAGAGCTTTAAAACGTCTTCTGGTTTTTCGCGGTAATTTGGTCCGGCCTGAACCATTACTTTATACATCTGTCCGTAACGGATGAAGTTTGTTGCATAAAAACTACCCATTAAGGTTTGCAGCGTATTCATTGCATTCTCAACACTGATCCCTTTTTTCGCAGCCTGATCGTAATCAACTTTGATAAGATACTGTGGGAAACTAACGTCAAAAGTACTGGAAACACTGGCAAGCTCCGGTGTCGCGGTTAAGTCGGCCATGAACTTTTCAAGTACCACCGCGGTTTTATTCAGGTCGTCCTGACCGGTTTTATCCAGAATACGCATTTCTACTCCCGAGGAGTTACCAAATCCTGGTACTGTCGGTGGAGGGAAAAATTCAATCTCCGCATCCATGATGTGTGCTGTTGCTTTCTTTAATTCGCCGATTACATCAGTAACGGACTGAGCACGGTCGCCCCAACCCACAAGGTTGATCATACCCATACCATAGGAAGCTCCGGAAACCTCGTTCACTAAACTATATCCTGCAAGAGTGGAAACTGTCTCCACAGACTTCATTTTTCTGCTGATGGCATCAATTTCATCTAACACTGCTTCGGTACGGTCCACGGTTGCACCAGGAGGGGTGTTCACATTTACATAGATCATACCCTGATCTTCCGTAGGAATAAATCCTGATGGCAGGACACTGGCCATACCCCAGGTAGCAATGAAGAATCCGATCAGCAATCCAAAGGTTAATACCCTTCTGCCAGCAATTCGGCCAATCAGACGCTGATAACCGCCTGATGTGCTGTTGTACCCTTTATTAAAACCACTGAAGAGTTTTGCCATAAAGCCTTTTGCTGCCGGTTTATCATGTGGCGAACGCAAGATAATCGCACATAATGCAGGTGTCAGGGTTAAGGCATTGATACCGGAGATCACGATCGCCGAGGCAAGGGTCAGCGAGAACTGCCTGTAGAAGATTCCAACCGGACCTGAAAGGAAGGCTACCGGTACGAATACCGCAGACATCACCAGTGTGATCGCCACTACTGGTTTACCTACCTCGCTCATTGCAGATAGTGTAGCTTCCATGGGCTGCATGTGTTCTTCTTCCATCTTCGCATACACAGCCTCTACAACTACAATCGCGTTATCTACAACAATACCAATGGCGAGCACCAGCGCGAATAGCGTAAGCAAATTGATGGAGAAGCCGAGCATCTGCATAAAGAAAAGTGCACCCACCAAACATACGGGAACTGCAAGTGCCGGTATCAATGTGGATCGGAAATCCTGAAGGAAGATGTACACAACTATAAATACCAGAATAAAGGCCTCCAATAAGGTCATCAATACACTGGAGATTGAAGCATCCAGGAATCGCGATACATCATACCCCATGGTATAGGTCATCCCTGATGGGAAAGAGCTCTCTTTAAGCTCCGCCATCCGGTCTTTTACATTCTTAATAACGTCCTGAGCGTTAGAGCCTGGTAACTGCTTCATCATGATGGATGCTGAAGGGCGCCCATCTGTTTTTGATACCATTTCATAATCAAGGGAACCAAATTCTACATCTGCGATGTCCTTGATACGGATAATGGATCCATCTGCATTCGCCCGGATCGGAATATTTTTATATTCTTCAGCTTCTGTGAATTTACCTGGATAACGCAACACGTACTGTTGCATGTTGATGGATTTATCCGAACCAATACCGGTTTGTCCCGGTGCCGCTTCAACGTTTTGTTTTCTTAATGCTGATACTACATCATCACTGGAGATCTGATATGCTGCAAGGCGATCTGGTTTAAGCCAAACCCGCATTGCATAATCCCTTAAACCCATGATCTGTGCGAAACCCACACCTTCAATACGTTTTAGCTCTTTAAGAATATTAATGTCTGTAAAATTATAAATAAAGCGCTCGTCTGCAGTCTTATCTTCACTGTATATGTTCAGGTACATCAACATACTGTTTACCTCTTTTTCGNNCACACCGGCCTTAATAACTTCCTCGGGAAGCTCATCAAGTACCGTCGTAACCCTGTTCTGGACGTTTACCGCCGCAATATCCGGGTCTGTACCTACCTTAAAGAAAACCTGGATTAAGGTTGTTCCGTTGTTTGTAGATACGGAGTTCATATAGGTCATGCCGGCCACACCGTTGATGGCGCGTTCAAGGGGGATGGCTACAGCGTTGGTACTAACTTCGGCGTTTGCACCGGTATAATTCGCGGTCACTACAACCGACGGGGGAACAATGTCCGGGAACTGCGTGACAGGCAATGTAAATAGCGCCAGAATACCCAAAAGGGTAATAAAGAGCGATATGATCAGTGATAAAACCGGCCTTTTAATGAATGTTTCAAACATGATTGTGCATAATAATTTTAGTGGAGTGCTAAATAGCACTCACATCAGAGAATATGGAGTATTTGGACCTACTTTTTAGCGGTCATGGTACTTTGAGGCATTGCCACCGTTTTTGGTACGACCTTCAAGCCATCACGTAGATTCTGGCTGCCTTCAAAAACAACTTTGTTACTTGTATCCAGACCCCCAAGTACAGTGTAATAATGTCCAACTCGTTGTCCTGCTTTAAACGGCGTCATTTTTACCGTGTTGTCATCCTGAAGCACATATACGTAAGTCCTGTCCTGTATCTCGAAAACTGATTTCTGATGTACGGCCAGCAGCTCGCCTGTTTCCATTGGCACACTGATTTTTCCGGATGCACCATGTTTAAGCAATCCTGTAGGATTCGGAAATCTTGCCTTCAACGATAGAGATCCTGTATTCTGTGCGAACTCGCTTTCGGCAAATACGGCATCGCCCTGGTATGGATAGATCTCATTATTAGCAAGCGTCAGTTTCACCCGCTTTGTAAATTTGGTTTTATGATATGCCGAATCCGACACAATGTTCAGATACTCTTTTTCAGAAATGTCAAAATAGACGTTCACGGCAGTAAGATCTGAAACCGACGTTAACAATGATCCTTCTTCAAGCAGACTTCCTGCTTTTAGTGGGATCCTGTCAATACGACCCGAGAATGGTGCGCGAATAAGCGTATTGGATAACCTGGTTTTTGCATGCTGCAATACAGACCTGGCTTCTGCCACACGCGACTCTGCTGCTTTCTGTTTTGCTGCTGCCAGATCCATATCTGTCTTAGAGACAATGTTGTTATCAACCAGGATCTTTGTTCTTGCTTTTTCAAGCTGCACAGTCTTAGCATCTGCAATGGCGTTATTTAATGCCGCTTCTGCCTTGGCGTATTCTGCTTTATACTCTTCATCGTTTATTTTAAAAAGCACCTGACCTTCTTTTACTGCTGCGCCTTCCTCAACATATATTTTGTCCAGAAAACCCGCCAATCTGGATCTTACTTCAACATTTTTTACAGCCTGGATGTCTCCAATATATTCGTTGTAAATGACGGTGTCTAACTTGGCCACTGCAGTTACGGGTACGGTTTTCGGTGCTGTCGTTTCAGCATCTGGCTTACTTTGTGCGGTACAACCGACAAATCCGATGGTGCTTAAAAAAAGGAAATTAGCTAAAAGGTTAACTTTCATGTTATTAGATGGATATTGTTGAAATGAAAAGGATATGAGAGTCTAATGCCGTGACCGGAGTTTGTTGCT
>DCLG01000107.1:7894-18481 GCA_002320935.1 Pedobacter sp. UBA1654
TATATAAAAAGAAACAAAGGAAAAAAGCTATAACACCAAGAGCTGGTGTAGCTGCTTTAGCAAGGCGATAGTCCTCATTTGGAATTTTGAGGTCCTGCACATGCGATTTTGGTAAGTCAAGCAAATCGTCAATAACATATTCCACGAGCGAATGGCCATCCAACATCGTATCCTTACTTAGCACATTAAAACCTGCTTCGTAAACAATGATGTTAAGATATGCAAATAGCCCTAAGAAATGGAAGAATTTGAATAACATACTCCACAAAGTTAATATTCTTATCTCCTTATATTTTAATGTAATACCTTTTTGACAGTCCAATGAGCCTTTTCAAGATTTTTCACTCAAAAATTACTCCAAAACTACAGTATTACAGTTACTTAAGCTCTTCGTCTGTATTCTGTCCTGTTTTCTCGTAAACACCTTTGAGTTCATCGATAATGGTACCCTTCCAGATTGCAACACCAGTATGATAAGCGGTCTTGCCAATCATGTGCGCTGCCACTGGCGCAGTTAAAATCAAGAAGAAGATGATCGCCATGGCTTTAGTAGTTACGGAAACATCCGAAAACGTGAAAGCTGCGCAGATCAGGAGCAGGCCCACACCGAGGGTCGAGGCTTTTACCGTTACAGACAGGCGCAAATAAAAATCGGGCATTCGCAGAATTCCAATTGAAGCGAAAAGAATGGATAACGCACCGATGGTGCTGAAAATCGCAGTTAATATATCTGTCATTTTTTTACTTGTTTATCTAAATAAAAAGAAAAAGCGATGGTTCCTAAGAAAGCAATCAGGGCAAATATCATCGCCACATCTAAAAGCACCGATTCCTCTGAGCGGATGCTGTATGCTGTGATCAGCCCTATACCGATGGTGATGNNGATGATTAAATCCAGGGCAATCACACGATCCACGACTTGCGGGCCCTTAAATAAGCGGATCATGACCAGCACAACCGAAATTGTGAGCATTGGAAAGATCACGTAGTCAAAGTAGGTATCTAGTGTCATCGTAGAATTTCTAATAGTTTATGTTCAAAACCCTTCTTTATTTGTGCAATAAAGCGGTCCCTGTCTCTCAGGTACATCACATGGATGAACAAGGATTTTTTATCCTCACTAATGTCCAAAATAAGCGTACCAGGAGTCATTGAGATCATGGTAGACAACAAATTAATCTCAATATCGGTAGTTGCTTCCAATGGATAGCGTATAATGCCTGGCTTAAAAAAGTAATTAGGCGTAATTACATCATATGCAACCTGCACGTTCGCAGCAATCATCTCATACAGGAAGTAGAATGCAAAGCCTATTGTTTTTGGAACCTTGTTAAAATAACGGCGGTCTTCTTCCTGCCGGTTCATTACCCATAGAATGAAAAAGCCCATCAGGAAGCCAAAAAGGAAGTTTGAATAATACAGTGAACCCGTGAGCGCCACCCATGTAAAGGATAGCAGAAGGTTCATTAAAAAGTGTCTTACCATAATCTTTTATTTACCTAAAACCGCCTTGATATAAGGAGATGTATCCAACATTTCATTTGATATCCGGTCCACAACCTGGATGATGAACTCTGCATTCAGACCTATAAAGAGCGTAGCAAGGGCCAACATCCCCACGGGAAGTACCAACAACGTTTTTCTAACAAATCCCAGGGTTCTGAAGTTGTCTGTCAGGGATTCAGTGGTTGCAGGCGCTTTCCAGAATACTTCGGCCCATAATTTCGCAATCACATACAAGGTGATAAAGCTGGCCAAAATCAAGCTGGCAATGAAATAGTAGTTATTTGCATTAAAGCTTGCTTCAAACAGATAAATTTTAGGCCAGAATCCAGACAGGGGTGGTATACCAACCAATGAAAACAGAACCAGTGCCATGAGCAGCGAAATCTTCGGGTATTCGGAATATAAGCCCCCGAGTTTTGGGGTATCCAAAGTACCTCTCATCTGCCTGATCAGACCTGAAATCATAAAGAGATTTGTCTTCACCATGATGTCATGTATCAGGTAGAAAACAGCACCCATAAAGGCTATTTTCGTGTAAAAGCCTAAACCGCCAACAATAAAGCCAATATGGCAAACAATCAGATACGAGAATAAACGGCGGATATCGTGTTTGATTATTGCTCCAAATGCGCCAGTTAGTATGGTCATTATGGCCAGAACAATGAGCAGTGTTCTTAAAAATTCGTTCGGGATAAAAATCAGGGTGAACACACGAAACATGGCGTAAAGGCCCACCTTTGTTAGTAATCCTCCAAATGTAGCAGCAACAGCAGAAGGCGGTGTATGATAGGATGATGGCAACCAGAAGTACAGTGGAAATACCGCGGATTTGATTCCAAAGCCGATGATGAAGAACATCGCGGTCAGATTTACGATCGACTGGTCTTCTACCAGGGGCACTTTAAGAGATAAATCAGCCATGTTTAGTGTTCCGGTGATACCGTAGAGGATCCCTATGCCGGTGAGGAAAAAAGTTGAGGCCAGAATATTTAATGCCATATATTTTACAGCGCCTTCAAGCTGTTCTTTCCGGCCTCCCAGGGTTAATAGTACAAAGGATGCGATAATGATTACCTCAAACCAAACGTATAGGTTGAAAATATCTCCTGTGAGAAAGGCTCCATTCAGACCCATGATCAAAAAGTGAAAAATGGGGAAATATCCATACAGCATCCTGGCCCGTCCAACTCCAACGGACGAGAATATTGATACTGCAAGTGCAGCAATTGAGGTCAATAAGACCAGCGTACTGCTAAAGAGGTCTGCCACGAAAACAATTCCGAATGGCGCCTCCCAGTTTGCAGCGTTCATGGTAAGAATTTCACCATTGTAAACTTTTATGAACAAGCCCAGGGAAAAAAGAAATCCGATCGCAGCACCTGCAATGCTTAATATCCGCTGGGTAACTGTTTTTGTCCAGAACACCAACTGCAGTATAGCGGTAAATAAATGGATGAGTATGGGCGCTATTATGTGGTTATCAATCATAAATCTTCTTCTTCCGGGGTGTTTAAATCATCTAAATCATCTGAATTGATTAGCGCATATACTCGTTTCAATAATACGATTGCAAAGGATGTGAGCCCAAAACTGATTACAATGGCGGTAAGAATTAATGCCTGAGGTACCGGATCGGCATATATCTCCTCAAATATTTTAAGGTTTGCCTTAATTATCGGAGGCTTGCCTTTGGTAATGTTTCCAAATAAAAAGATCAGCAGATTCGTAGCATTTCCGAGCAGCATGATCCCGAGCAGCAGGCGTACCATGCTTCTCCTTAAGATCAGGTAGACGCCTGCGGAATACAGGATGCCAATCAAAAAGACTAATAGTAACTCCATACTAATGCGTATATAGTGAAATGGTGAACAAAATGGTTAATACGACGCCAATTACCACCAGGTATACTCCCAGATCAAAGAACAGGGCAGAGCCCATCATTCCAATTACTGGTATAGGCTCCTCAAACCAAAGTCCGGTCATTATTGGCAGACCTAATAGTACAGGCATAAACATCGCAAGAGATGCAATACCCAGGCCTACAGGTATGAGTGCCAGAGGCTTATAGCCCAGGATTTTCATGGTATTCGTGGTGCCATGGGCGAAACTATGCAGCACAAATGCTATGGAGGCAACAAGGCCGCCTACAAATCCCCCACCTGGATAGTAGTGTCCACGAAGCAGTAGAAAAACTGAAAATAAAAGCAGGATGGGTAACAAATACCTGGATGCGGTTTGTAATATAACACTTCTCATATCATTCTTTTTCTGACGAGGTTAACCTCAATTTTATTAAACTATAAACACCTAATGCGGCAATGCTGAGCACCACAATTTCAAACATGGTATCAACGCCTCTGAAATCTACCAGGATCACATTCACCACATTCTTTCCCTTGGCAAGCGTATAAGCAAAGTCGCCGTAATATTTGCTGATGGAGATATCTGTAGGGACCTGTAATACACGAATAGCAATTAAGGACAGGATGATGCCGAATCCTAAGGCAACAACAGTATCCCTGATGACCACCCGGTTGTTTGCCTGGTTGATGAAGGGTGGCAGATTAAACAGGACAAACACGAAGAGGACCACGGTTAGTGTATCTATGGTGAACTGCGTCATCGCAAGATCGGGTGCGCTGTAATACACAAAAATCAGACAGATGGCATAACCGATCACACTAGTGCCCACTACGGCAGTCAGCCTTGATGAGGTAGCCACAGTAAGGATCACGGCGGTGATCAAAATGAGGACGTTTACAACTTCATATACGCTTATTGCGGACAATTTGCTGTAATCAATATAGATGGGGCCACCTACAAACAATTCATAAGCCAGCACCAGCTCGGCAAACAGGATGATCTTCAATAAGTAAGATCTCAGGAAACCATTATGCATGAAGTTGGTGTACCATTCAGAGAATTCAATAAATTTATCGGAGAACCATTCAAAAACCTGTTGTGGCGCAACGACATCAAAGGGCCTGAGCAGCAGCACCCTGCTTTTGTCTGCCTTATTGATAAAATACACGAATGTACCTGCTGCTAGGGTCACCAAACTCGAAATGAGCACGGTATTGAAGCCATGCCATATCTTCAAATGGACATCAGCATGTTCCGGCCACATGGTGTCAAGTGCAGCAGCCAGCATGTAATCTCCTGCAAGCTGCGGCATAAGCCCGAAAATCAAACCGAGAATGGCAAGGATCAATGGCGGGATCCACATGGCTTTATAGGGTAAATGAACTTTTTTATAAACTTCGGGCAACGCTCCGGAGAATGGTTTTATACCGGCCATAAAACCAGCAGCAACCAGGCAAATATTGGTGATGATTGCCGCGGCAGTCAGGTAGACGGAGAGATTGTTTTCCAGGTTCAGGGTGGCTTCATAAATAAGATCTTTAGAGATGAAGCCGAAGAAAAGTGGTACGCCCGCACTGGACATCGCTGCAAGCAGGCCTGCAATAAATACAGGCAGCAACACTTTTCTCAAGCCTGCAAGCTGTGTTAGTTCTCTGGTGCCGGTTTCATGGTCAATAATACCCGTAGTCATGAAAAGCGTTGCTTTATACAATGCATGAACGACAATGAATGTTAACGCAGCCAGTAAAGCGGCCTGGGTGCCGAGCCCGATCAGGAACGTCAATATACCAAGCGCAGAAATTGTGGAGTATGCTAGAATGCTTTTAAGGTCGGTCCTGAATAAGGCGTGTATAGCGGCGTAGATCATGGTAAAACCGCCAAAGATCATTAGTGTATAGGACCATTCCTGCGTACCGCCTAGAATGGGGGTAAAGCGAGCCAGTAAAAATATCCCTGCTTTTACCATCGTTGCCGAGTGTAGGTAAGCCGAGACTGGTGTAGGTGCCTTCATTGCACCGGGTAGCCAGAAATGAAATGGGAATTGAGCAGATTTTGTAAATGCACCGATAAAAACGAAGCCCAATGCTAATGGATACAGCTGGTGGCTCTTGATCCGATCAGCTGCTATAATAAGTTCGGAAATTGAATATGTTCCGGCAATACTGCCGATCAGGATCATACCGGTCAACAAAAAAAATCCACCTAAGCCGGTGACACTTAGCGCACGCAGTGCACTTTTCCTTGAATCTGGGTTGTCGTTGTTAAAGCCTATTAAAAAGAAAGAACTGATACTGGTCAATTCCCAAAATACAAAAAGCAAGAGAATATTGTTCGACATTACAATCCCCAGCATGGCAGCCATAAAGAGGCATAAATATGCATAGAACCGGTCAAGGTACTGGTGACCCTTCAGGTAAGCGCTCGCATAGATAAAAATCAGCGTCCCGATGCCGGTTATTAGAAGCCCAAACAACAGTGAAAGTCCGTCGAGTCGCAGGTCCATATTTATGTTTAAAGATGGTACCCACTTGTGGAATTCTTCAACAACAATACCACTGCTCACCGCCGGAATGAATTGCAACAGGTAGCAGAACAATACAAGGGGCAATAGAAATATAACAGCACCCCATTTCGTCCGGAAGAATTTTCCGAATGGAACCAGAAGACCCGATGTTATCAATCCTGATAGTACAGTGAATAGCATTTTGAGTGATTTTTGTTGCGAATGACCCCCAAAATAGTAAAAAAGGGGCGTTTTCCTGCATTTTCAGCAAAATACCTGATGCAGGTAGTGCCCATTTTACATGGGTATTAATTCTGTTGTTGAAAAATTTAAAGCTTGTGTAAAGTTTCTGGGCTGATCATTGCAAGATATACGGTATAACAGGTTATCTATACAGGATCAGCACCATTTCACGCGCGTAAAGCTGTTTTCCTTAAAAGAACGATGAGTTTGGAACAGAAAACCTCCACAAGTTGGGGAGTATTTCCACGCATATCTGCCTGGACCAAAGACTGCTAAACTATTTTTTCAAAATGACTGAAGTTTTTTATTACAACACCTTCAACCAACTGCAGCAACTCAAGTTACATAACATGGATATTACTGCTTTTGTTGACAGTACAAGAGGATCTGAATTTAAAATATTCTGTATCCTTGAAAATGGCGTGATAATAAACACATCTCCAGAGTTTTCAAACGTAGAAGCGGAGTTATCAAGTTCGCTGTTGAGTTTACTCTGTTAGTTCAGCAATTAATTGCTGCCGGGTTGTATCATGCTGCTCACGCTTATTGTGCATAACTGCACATGTTTCCATTCTTAGGACGTAAGTGTGAGAAATAGTGAGAATCATGTATACAGTTTTTCCAAAGTTTCAATTTTCTTCTTTTTAGCATGTTGTATTCCTAACGAGTTCTAGGCTTGCGAACGGGCCTTTCTGTTTACAACTAAAAATCAGCTATGTTAAGAATTTCATCAGAACAAATGAAAGCAACTTTCGCATCAATATTGCAGAAAGAAGGCTTTAGCGCCGATAAGGCAGCGTCTTGTGCCAATATTTTCACGGAGAACAGCCGCGATGGGGTATACACCCATGGCCTCAACCGTTTTCCGGTCTTTGTACAAATGGTTCAGCAAGGATTAATCAATCCAGACGCTGAACCTGTGCTTGCGGAAAACAATGGGCTTATCGAACAATGGGATGGTAAACTCGGACCTGGGATGTTAAACGGCAAGATCTGTATGGATAGAGCCATGAAGCTTGCGGAAAAGCATGGTATTGGTTGTGTTGCAATTCGAAATACCAATCACTGGATGCGGGGAGGCACCTATGGTTGGCAGGCCGCTGATCAGGGTTATATAGGTATTTGTTTTACGAATACAATCGCCAACATGCCACCCTGGGGGGGGACAGAACCAAAGCTCGGAAACAATCCGTTGATCATCGCCGTACCCCGTGAAGAAGGACATGTAGCTCTGGACATGGCCATGTCTCAGTTTTCTTTCGGTAAGTTGCTACAGTACCAGTCTGAAGGTCGTGCCTTGCCACTCGCAGGCGGATACGATGAGGATGGTGATCTGAGTACCAATCCCGACGAGATCATTGATACCCAACGCTTACTACCTGTGGGCTTTTGGAAAGGTTCAGGATTATCTTTAATGCTTGATCTTCTGGTGACGATTTTGAGCAGCGGCCGCTCCACAAGCGATATCACAGAAGCAGGGAAAGAATTCGGCATTTCACAAGTGTTTATTTGTATAAAGCCCAAAGATCAAGCCTTATGTGCACAGCTTACCAGCCAAATCATCGACTACACCAAAGGCAGTAAACCATCTGATGCTGACAGACCAGTAAGCTACCCTGGTGAGCATACCCTGAAGACACGTGTCGAAAACACCAAAGCGGGTATCCCCGTTGATGAAAAGATCTGGGCTGAAGTTCAGGCCATGCTGGAGCCGCGCTAATCGCCAGGCGCCTCCGGCATTGATCCGGCCTAAATCCGGCATCAACCCGGTATTGACCCGGCCTTCAGCCGTCCGTAACCCGATCAATGCCGGGTCAACACCGGCTCAAGCACGGCTCAACTACGGCTCATCCATGGCTGAATGACCAATCTTGTATTTAACCGCTATGGGTATTATACCTCAAATGTATAATACCCACATGGGTATCCGTGTTTTCTGAGTATCGGCAAGGCGACATTAAAGACCTTTACACCCCCTGGGGCTTCGCCCTCCAATGTTCCTGCATGTGCATGGCCATGAAAGGCCGCAATAACGTTCTGGCGGGCCAAAGGCTCTGCTAACCTGGATGAGCCTAAAAATNNGCGTAATGCAGGATTGCAATCTTCTTAATGTTCTCATGCTGCTGATCTAATTTGGTCAGTGCACGTTCCAGGTGCAAGGCTTCGTCCACTGCTTCCTGTACAAAAGCTTTCATGGCACCCTCCCCAAACATGGAAAGCGTATACTTATCGAAGCCCCCTCCAAATCCCTTTACGCCAGCAAAGCCGATCCCTTTGATCACTACAGATTCCCCGTCCAAAATAATCATACCGCCATCCTGAAGCATCTGTCGGATCAATTTATGCCGGCCTTTTTCGTAATCATGATTTCCCAATACGCCAAGTACAGGGATTGTGCATTGTTTAAGTTCGTCAATTAAGATTGATGCTTCGCCTTCATCACCTGTATCGGTAAGATCGCCTGCAATAATCAGAATATCGGCATTGGCAGAGATCTCCTTGAAGCAATCTGCAAACCTGCCTTTATCTGTTTCCTTCACGTGGATGTCGGCCATTGCGGCAATCCGCACTTTGTTTTCTGTTGTTTCTTCCATCATTATGTGGTTTTGATCGTGCTCACTTTATAGTTCCATAACTTGATGTCGACTTCATATTGGGTTTGGTCAATCACAGGTCCTCTACAAACCTTCTCTGTGGAGAATGGAATCTCGTACTGTTCCTTCGCGCGGTCTAAGAGTTCATCAAAGAGCCACTTAGGTATGATGTCCATATAATCTGCAGGGTAAACGAATTGGAAGATCAGCAGCTGCGACAGTAATAAATGCCAATGCTGATCCATTCTGAACAGCAGCCGTTTCCAGTCCATATCTTTACCTTGCTTTAAAAGCATGTGGTTGATGTCAGAGCCATCATACCTTTCGCGGTTCTGTACATATAGTTTACACCATATCAGTTCTACCAGGGGAAGAAATTTAACCTGCATGCCCGCATATTCGCCTTCCATCGCATGTTCATACCAGGAATCGTCCACAGTGCATATGTTATTTACGGTATCAAAAATAATGTCTATGTATTCTCCGTTCTTGTGAATTTTTGCCAGCCAGCGTATGTCGGTCAATTCCGTTTCATAGCCGTGTTCAGCAGCAACCTTTAATATTTTCGGATATTCGGAGGGCTTGCAAAAGATGTCAAGGTCTTTTGAATCCCTTACAATACCGGTGTAGTTGTACATGGCGAAGCCACCACCTAGCATATAGTTTAACTCGTTTTCATTAAGTATCCTTAAAACGTCCAGATAAAATTCCTGAGCTTCGGCTTTTTGTTTTTCAGATTGGGCCATTTGTTTTTAGCAATTTGATGCGTGGTAATAACTCAAATCCAGCCTCCAATGTTTTCTGCAAGCGAAACAATGGATGGCCTTTTGTTTTTTTGCTATATTAATGGTATGATTTCAGCACTTGCTACTGTGTACCGCCATCCGCTGTTAACAGCTTCCGATCTGGAAACAATTTTCAATGCGCACACGCCGGTAATTTTTAAAAAAGGCGATTTTCTGCTTCAAAAAGGCCGGATTGCCAATGCTTATTATTGTGTTGAAACTGGTTTGATCAGGTCTTATGTTTACGATTATGATGGAAACGATATCACAACAGGATTTATCGGTAAAAATGAAATTTCGATAGACGTGGTATCCTTATTTACACGTGTGCCTTCAGTAGAATATTTTCAGGCTTTGACAGATTGTAAATGTTACATGATTGAGCTGGAGAAATTTCAAGAGTTATATCATTCAATCAAAGGCCTGAATGAATGGGGTAGGGCATGGATGTCGGAGAGTTTGTTTGCGCTGAAGCAGCGTACGACTGCTATGATAACCGAATCAGCAAGTGAACGATATCGCAGCCTGGAGGCTCAGCATCCGCAAATTCTTCAGCAAGCCCCATTAAAATATATTGCCAGTTACCTTGGTGTAACTGACTCTTCTCTTAGCAGGATAAGAAAAGAGCTTTGTAAAGGAGCTTAGCTTCATTTTCTTGTCATAAGGCAAGTGGGCAGGAGGCGTTATGTCTTATTTTTGAGATCGTTAATCATTAAAAACCTTCTAATAACCAGATCATGAAACTAAATCCTTATCTAAATTTCAACGGAAATGCAGAAGAAGCTTTCCGGTTTTATCAAACCGTGTTTGGCGGCGAACTGACGATTATGAAAATGGGTGGCATGCCCGATGCTGAGCACCTAACCGAGGCTGAGCGGAATATGGTGATGCACGTATCAATCCCCATCGGAAATGGACAATTTCTTATGGCTTCAGATTGCCCAGGACCGCAGGGCCAGCAACTTCAGTTTGGCAATAATAACTACATCGCGATTACACCAGACAGCCGGGGAGATGCCGACCGCATCTTTGCAGGACTTTCTGCTGGTGGTGAAGTTGAAATGCCCATGGCCGATATGTTTTGGGGTGATTA
>DCLG01000107.1:18500-22366 GCA_002320935.1 Pedobacter sp. UBA1654
TTCAAAGATAAATTCGGAATTTACTGGATGGTAATGTTCGAAAACAGCACAGCGGAGGCAAGTTCAAAAGAACATGCTGCTGAGCTGCTGCAAACCGGAATATAAACTTGTGGATATGAAACGGATTACATATTTATTTCTGCTGATCGGCTGCATGGGCACGGTCAGGAGTCAGGAAGTTAATTCCGGGCCTAAGGCAGGATCCGGACTGGTGAATGGTCAGCATGATAAAAACTTCCTTGCCGGATATTTCCAGCAAACGTATGAAGGATTGGAACGCAGTGTAGCCGGGCTCACAGTGGAGCAGTTGAATTACCGGCCCGCGCCGGATCAGTGGACAATCGGTCAGTGCCTGGCGCATATTATTCTTACTGAACGCATGCTGTTTGACGAAGCCCGGAAGGGTTTAGAAGCACCAGCAAGTCCTAAGCGGCGTAAAGATGTTAAAATAACGGATGATGAGGTGATTAAAGCGATATCCGGTCGAACTCAAAAGGTAAAAGCGCCAGATGCACTGGTGGCTGAGGGCAAGTATGTTGATCCAGAACAGGCACTTGAGGAACTTAAAGGCAACCGAACGCGAATATTGGCGTATTTAAAGGAAAGGCCGCTTGATGATTTTCGTAACCACATTAACGATTCGCCATTTGGCCCGACAGATGGCTATCATGCCTGTCTGTATATCGCGGGGCACACTGCAAGACATACTGCTCAAATTGAAGAAGTGAAAAATGCCTCTGGCTTTCCGAGATAGCACCTTTAAAAAACATTATGGAAAATAACCTGCAAATAAGAACAAAGATTCAAATTTCAAAGTCTCCAGCTGCCGTATATGAGGCAATTGTGGATCCCGGTCAGATGTCGAACTACTTCATTTCCAAAGGTTCTTTGAGGATGGAAGCAGGAGCGGAACCCTTTTGGTACTTTCCAGAGTTTGCAGAGGGCTTTAGTATTCGTGTTAAAGAAGTGAGGACAAATGCGTATGTAGCATTTTATTGGGACACTGAAATCGGGGAAACCCTAGTAGAAATTAGTATTGAGCCGGTTCTAGATGAAGAAGCATCAATTGTGACCGTGACGGAAGCAGAAGCATTGATTGATGAACCTGGTATTTTATGGTTAAAAAACAATACGGAGGGCTGGGCTAACTTTCTCGCCTGCCTCAAAGCCTGGTTAGAATATGGTGTTCACCTGCGTCATGGCGCTTTCGATTTTATGAAATCGCCAGATTAAAAAATGCCTGGACATTCAAAATGTCGACAACCTTATGCGTTCGAAGATATGATTGTTCCAGGCATTAGAATGTTTATTGTTCGTCAGCGCTCGGGCCGTAGCTTCCTGGAATAGGGATGTCAAGCAATCTTAAGTAAACGCCTAATTGCGCACGATGGTGGATGATCTGGCTCATAGAATGTCTTATNNCCGTTTGGTGATCTTCATGTAAACCGCTTCTCCTTCCCGCAGTGTCCACTCCGGATCCAGATCTTCTTCCTTCGCGTTCTGCAGGTGCGTTCTTGCACCTTCTAATTCCTTTTCAAACAGCGCAAGCAACTCTGCATTGGTGTTCCAAACCGGGGGAGTATAAGGATTGGCGGCGAAATCCATCTCATCGCTTATAAATGCCAGACTCATCCAGCCCGTGAGTTCCGCAACGTGCCCTGCAAGGTTTCTGATGTTCATGCTTTTTACATGAGGCTGCCAATCAAGTTTATCGTCAGGGACGCGTTGAAGCATTTTTCTGGTTACAATTGATTCATGATCAAGTTCTGTCAGAAATTCTTTTAGTGTTGACATATGTTTGTTGTTTTAATTTTAAACAAAGAAGCGAAGCTGTAGTGACAACCCTATGTCAGCAGCTTTGTGTCTCTTGAATTTTTTTTCCTATAGCTAGGTTAATTTCTGCGACCCGTTTACTTAAAGTCGCCGGTTTTAGTATTATTGCATGGTCTGCAAAGCTCATGTACCACCTGGCGAAGCCTTCCAGTGAATGTGTCATAAATTCCATGATCACACCGTCGGACCTGGTTTCTTCGGAGACAAAGCCCAGGTAGTACTTCTGTTCACCAAGATGCAGGTATGCCTCTTTCTCAATAAATATCTGGACAGCCTGCAATGCCAAATCTTGGTAAATGCAGCTCACATACTTCATAAAAGGGGCATGCACATCTTCGAATTGGATGTCCAGGGATCGGATGGTTGAAATACGATCAAAACGGAAATCCCGCACGGCCTTCCTGGAACGACAGTGTGCGATCAGGTGCCAGTAGTTGTCGAGGTAGAAAATACCCAGCGGCTCAACCTGCCTGCTGGTTTGCTCCTGCCGGTAGAAGGCGAAGTACTCGATCTCTAATACCAGTTTATCTGCGATGGCATTTAGTACAATTTGCATCAGGTTTTCGCTTAACCGGTTTTGCGGGCGGCGGCTCTCCATCACCGCTATCCGGTTATCTATAGTTTCGAGATAATCCTGTTCGGTGCTGCGCAGCACTGCCCTGATCTTGTCCATGGCACTTCGATAGCTTGCACTATTAGCAGCATCGGTTAGCCTGCTGACAAGCTTTTCTGCCGTTAGGAAAGCAGTCGCCTCTTCACGGCTAAACATGACAGGGGGCAACCGGTACCCTGCCGCAAGGGAGTAACCTACGCCAGCTTCGCCAATGATCGGTATACCACCTTCTTCCAGTGAACGGACATCACGGTATACTGTCCGCAAACTGATGTCGAAACGTGAAGCAAGGTCCTGTGCCTTGATCACCCTTCGGGACTGCAGCAGTATCAATATCGCAGAAAGGCGGTCTAAACGGTTCATAGAACCAAATTTATAACTATAAAACTGCTAAATTACCAACCTTAATCGTAAATCTTTGTTAAGAATGCAATGCAGGAGACTATCATATCATTAAAGGGGGTAAATAAAATATATAAAACTGGTGATACTACAATCACGGCCCTGGATAAGACAGATCTGGAACTCAGAAGGGGAGAGCTTACGTTGATTATGGGACCTTCAGGATCAGGAAAGACAACATTGCTTTCTATCATAGGTTGTGTGATTTACCCCACTGAAGGCGAGGTGTATTTCCTGGACAGGAAAGTGACGGCTCTTGATGAAAATGAGCTTGCAGCCATTCGGCTGGGGCAAATTGGTTTTGTATTCCAGCAATTCAATCTTTTGGAACCATTAAATGCGCTGGAGAATGTGATGCAGCCTATGGTGCTTCAGAAGTTGCCAAAGCAGGAGGTGCGGGAACGTGCGGAAAAAGCGCTTGAAAAAGTAGATTTAACGGACCGGATGAACAATCTGCCAAAGAAATTGAGTGGCGGGCAAAAGCAACGGGTAGCGATAGCAAGAGCCCTGGTGACCAACCCACCCATTGTTTTGTGCGATGAACCAACGGCTTCGCTTGATGCCAAAAGTGCAGCCGTGATCATGGAAGAGCTAAAGGACCTAGCAGAAGAAGGAAAAGCAGTGATCATTGTGACACATGATCTTAGATTGCGCAAATTTGCTGACCGCATCATATATGTGGAAGAGGGCAAAGTATCTAATACGATATNNCGAATGAAGAGGAATACAAGTAATATATTGATAACAGCAGCGATGCTGATGCTTGCGGCTTGCGGCGGTGCTGATGAAAAAGAAAAAGCTCCCGTTAAACCTGAGCAGGTAATTGCTGAGGCACGGGAAGTGATCAGTGTAGGGAAAATCCTGCCGGAGGCCGGTATCGTTAGTTTATCGGCGACAATCACAGGTAATATCGAGAAAATACAGGTTAAAGCTGGTGACAGTGTAAAAAAGGGAGACTTGATACTTCGGTTAACTGCGGAAGCGGAACAGCTTACAGCCTCTGAAAGCCAGGCACAGG
>DCLG01000107.1:22412-26270 GCA_002320935.1 Pedobacter sp. UBA1654
AGGTGGCCCGGAATGCTGCAGATGCTTATGAAGTGCGCGCTGCTGAGCTTAAACTTAAGGAACTACAGAGCAGATACGAGATCAGCAGAGCACTTGTGGAAAAGGGTGCCGAAACGCAGGAAGTACTCCAGACGGATTACACCAATTATCATCAGCAGCTACAGAAAGTTGCGCAGGCTAAGCAGACGGTGAAAGCAAATGCCGGGACATTGAATGAATTGCGACAGCGTCAACGGATGTCAAATCTGAGCCTCTCGGACCGGCAGATAAAAGCGCCATCAGATGGTGTAATCCTAAACATGGATGTACGGCAGGGACAGGTGCTTCAAGCAAACACCATATTTGCGGAGCTTGCACCGGCGGGAGCATTGGTAGCAGAATGCGAAGTAGATGAACTATATGCTTCAAAAATCAAATTAGGACAACGTGTTTTGATTTACCCAACCAGCAACGCCAAGCCTGTTGCATCGGGTGAAATCAGCTTTGTTGGCGCCTCTTTACAGGACAAGTCGATCTTGTACGAAAAAATTGGTGAAGGGACTGACCGTAGGGTGCGACGCATGACGGTCAAGATTTCCCGGATGGACAGGCCACTGCTTATAAACGATAAAGTAGAATGTAAAATCATACTTAAATAACTATGATTCTACTGGCCTGGAAATTCATCAAATTTGATCGATCAAAGAGTGTAGGTATTGTGACTGCCATTGTGATCAGCATCTTTCTTATTGGGCAGCAGCTTGGTCTGCTCGGGTTTTTAATGGGATTGATGGGTAACCTTGTCAGCAATTCAAATCTGACAGAACGGGATATCTGGGTAATTGAGAATCAGACGGAGAATGTGAACGTACTTAATAGGATAGATCAGCGATACGTTCAGGAGCTCCGAAGCGTGAAAGGTGTTGCACAAACTTACCCTATCCTGATTGTAAACTGTCAGGCTTCCTTTTTGGATGGTAAAACAGCTGGTGTGAGCCTGGTGGGCAGCGAGGCACCTACTTTCATTACTGGTCCAAGACAAGAGCGCATATTCGAAGGAACATTATCTGACCTGGCAACTCCCGAAGCGCTTTCTGCAGAATTCTTCAATGCCGCTTCCTGGAAAACAGATTTATATCTGAATAAACAGATCGAAATAAACGGAAAAAGTGCCCGAATTAAGCTGATCACGAAAAAGGCACAAGCCTTTGGTGGCGATTTTATGTACACGACCATTGAAAATGCCCGGTTTTATGGAAACCTGGATCCATCAACGGTCAGCATCGTTTCAGTCCGCTTAGCAGAAGGGGCCGACAAAGCGGCCGTTATTGAACGCATAAATAGTTTGTATCCAAAGCTGAGAGCCTGGGACGTAGAGAAATTGCGGACTTCAACCGTCAAGGAAATATTAATTTCGTCGAATATGGGGATGAGTTTTGGGACGCTGGTGGTGTTCGCCATGATCAGTGGATTTTTTATCATAGGTTTAACGTTGTATTCCTCTGCGCTTGACCGTATTAAAGATTATGGAACACTGAATGCGATAGGTGCTAAGAAAGGTTATGTGAACCGGCTTATTATTACCCAGGCATTTTTGTATGCGGTATTCGGCTTTTTGATTGCCATGTTGTTATTACTGGGCTTTCAGCAAGGTGTGAAGAATAGTGGTTTGTTTATCAATTTCAGTTTGCCATTTGTTGCTTTTCTATTCGGATTAACCCTGCTCATCTCAATCGGCGGTTCGCTGTTTGCCGTACGCAAGATCTCTAAGTTGGAACCAGCATCAGTATTTTGATTATGACTCGTATTCTACTTACCATATTATCTGTATTTATTGGTTTTGGCGCTTCTGCCCAGTCCTTATCCATTGAATCACTCTGGGCACAGGCAAGCTCCTATGAGAAACTTAAGCAAGCGAAGGCAAACATTTCGCTCGCTGCGCTAAACATCAAAGCAGAGCAACTTGGTAGATTGCCGCTGCTTTATGGGGAGGCGAACTTACAGCGTAACCTGATCACACCATCAACGCCAGTGCCGGCAATTGCGTTTAATCCGAATGCTGCACCCGGAGAAATCCTACCACTAAAATTTGCGACCGACTGGACGGCAAAAGCTGGGGTTCAGTTCTCCATGGACGTCTTCAATCCGCAGAATAAGCTATCGCTGAAGACCGCAGAATTGGAGAGCAAAACTGCGGAACTGGATTATGAACAAACGCTGCAGGATTGGAAAAAACAGGCAACCTCGGCATATGGAAAGGTGGTAATTTCCTCTAAACAGTATGTTGAAGCTGTAGCAGATTCCCTGCGTTATGCAGAGATTCTGGCTGTTACACAAGATCGGCAGCTGGCTGGCAGAACCACGCTGCTGGAGTTGAATAAAGCAAAGCAGGAATTCATCAATAAGCAAACACAAATGCATGAAGCGTACCGCGTACTGGAAGTTGCGAATATCGAGCTTGCTAAGTTTGCAGATACCAGGGCATATAAATTGCTTTCCAGTTCCTTAACAGATATTGTAGCAAAGCTTAAAGGCAATGCAAGAAACCTGGAGCTTGAAAATTTAAAGATCGAGCAACAAAAGATCGATCTGCAATTGCAATCCTTGAAAAAAGAAGCACTGCCAACATTAAGTCTCAATGCATTCTATGGTAGCCAGTTTTACAATAATAGTTTCTCTTTATGGAACAACAACAACTGGTTTGGCAATAGTTACGTGAATGTAGGTGTGCGGATTCCGATTTCTGAGGCTGTTGACAGAGCCTTGAAGAGGAGGCAGCTTGGCTTGCAGACGCAGCTGCTTTCCTCGCAGTACCGGGAAGAACAGGCGCTTGATGAAGCAAGTAAAAAGCAGCGACAGCTGGATATTTTGCAGGCCGAAAAGGTGCTTAGAAATGCAAGCGCCATTGAGAAATTATCTACCGAAAATACCGCCTTGGTACAAGCGCAATATAAAGCTGGGAAGCTCCTTCTTTCTGAATTGAATCAGGAGCTTAGTAACCACTTTAAAAACATGCAGAATGTATGGCAGGCGGAGTATGAGTACTTGTTAGCAGTACTGGAACAGAACACTGCTGAAAATTAATGTTAAGGGGGATTATTCATGCAATATTTTGTTGGTATCGTTCCACCGGGTGAGATTTCTGATAAAATAATTCAGATTCAGCGGCAACATGGAGACAACAGGTTAGAGCCTCATATTACCTTGCGGCCGCCAGTAAAGCCCATTGATGTGCCTGCCTGGCTAAGGGTAATTGAACAGTGATTTTGACCGCATGAAGATACTTACCGAAAGCTACCTTGCCGGAGGCGGTGTCCGCTTTGAAGCTCAAGCGCTCAGCGTATGTTATAAGCCTGACCCTCATTCGAGGTATCAGACTTATAAAGATGTGCCCTTCCGGGACAAAGTGCTTCCTTAATGTATCAGGCGTATTGCTGTTGGATTTTGCGGAGTAACTCTACCGTTTTTTTGATTCCTTCTNNCGAGAGCTTTGACCCTTCATATTCTATGCCCACAATGCCACTCCATTTACCCTCACTGATGATCTTAAACATGCGGTCAAAATCAATGGTGTCCTCATTGCCATTGGCATCGAAGTTCAGGCTTTTTGCACTGATCCCTTTTGCATAAGGTAGTAGCTCTTTTACACCCTGGTATTTGTCGTACTGCTTATCCTGGCTGATCCTGAAGTTGCCGAAGTCAGGAAGTGTGCCGCAGTAGGGGCTGTTTACCTGCTTCATTACGGAGGCCAGCCAGCTGCCATCTGATGAATACCCGCCGTGATTTTCTACGATAATGTTAATTTTATGTTGTTTACCGTATTCGGTCAGACGACCAAGGCCGTCAACCACGGCAGTCTTCACTTCATCAGCAGTCCCT
>DCLG01000107.1:26297-32355 GCA_002320935.1 Pedobacter sp. UBA1654
CGCGGCATTTACCCGGATACTTTTACATCCAAGAAATTTCGCTGCATCTACCCACTTGTGATGTTTCTGCACGGCTTCTTGTCTGGCCTTTTCATCCAGATCACCAAGCATGCCTTCACCATCGATCATGATCAAATGGTTTTGAATACCTTCGCCTTTAGTAATATTTAATAACTCTTGCAGGTAAGCTTTATCGGTTTCCTGTTTGTTAAAGAATGGGCTCACATATTCTACGATGTTGATCCCGAATTCTTTTTTAGCTTTCACGGGAAATTCGAGGTTCGTCATCTTCTTTGCAAAAAGGGCTTTATGAAATGACCATTCTGCTAGTGAAATCTCGAAAAATGCTTTTTTCTCGATTGAAAATGCATCAAAAGGAAGAATTGGAGAGAGGCCTGCAGCAGCAGAAAGCATGCCCAGGTTTTTTAGGAATGACCTCCGGTTGTTTAAGTTCATATGAATAGGTTATTAGGTTAGCATTTAAAAATAGCTAAATTTTTCTAATACATCCAAGAGCTGATTGTAAATGAAAAAAGCGGATACATGATCCGCTTTGATTTTCAAATTTTTAGTGCCTATTCTTGTTACTCCCGGTCTCTGGCATTTAAGAAGAGCAGGATATAATATAATAATGTTGCCACTGAACTGATTGCTGCAACAAGGTAGGTTCTTGCAGCCCATTTTAAGGCGTCTGCAGCTTTATCATGCTCTGCAGGTGTGGTCATCCCATTGCTCTCCAGCCAGGCTAATGCACGGTTGCTGGCATCGTATTCTACCGGAAGTGTAATGAGGGTAAACACCGTAGTAATAGAGAATAGTAGAATTCCGATGAGCAGGATGGTCGGATTTGCACTGCCGAACATAAGTCCAAGACCAGCAAGAATGATCCATTGTGAAAGTTGAGAACTGATGTTTACAAGTGGCACTATCGCACTTCTGAATTTCAACATACTATATGCTGTAGCATGCTGCACGGCATGTCCACATTCGTGAGCGGCAACGGCAGCGGCAGATACACTCCGCCCGGCGTATACGTCGGGGCTCAAGTTGACAGTTTTGTTTTCCGGATTGTAGTGATCCGTTAATTCTCCTGGTGTCGAAAGTACCCTTACATCGTAGATACCATTATCATGTAGCATCTTTTCGGCAATTTCGCGGCCACTAAGACCGTTGCGCAGACCAATCTGGCTATACTCGGTAAACTTACTTTTTAATCTGTTGCTCACAATCATGCCCACCAGGAACATGACGCCTGCTATTATATAATATCCCATTAATCCCATAATGATCTCCTTTATTTCCCCCTGTTGGTTTAAACAACCTGATTTAAATTATCAATTTTCTGGTAAATGCAAATCAAAAATAGTGCAAATAGGGTCTGAATGCCATAATTACAGTTTGTGTCCCGCATTCATGTCATTGATTCATTACAGTTGATGTTGTTTTACCAGCTTTGTGATCCTCATCCGGTTGTATTGCTGCAATAAAATTGGATAAACGTTATAGATGATGTTTGAAATGAAGATAAAGAAAGAAAGGATATACTGTTCATGATAGCAGGCCAGAACGCTACTGGCCTGGAAAAATACCAGGCAGCAGAAATGGTATCTTTCGAAGACGGTGATGCTTTTAAGATAGGCTTTAATGCCGGCTCCATGGCCCGGTTGAAAATTGCCGTCTTGAGCGAATCTTCTCACGAACTTTATTCCCATACGCTTGTAAACGCGGCTGTCTTTGCTGATGTCCAGATTTCTGTAGATCCGCTCCGGTAGGAAACAGGTTGCCAGGCTAAAGCATAACAATAGATAGAAAGGCCAATCGATGTGTTGCAGGAACCAAAAATAGCATACGGGAAAAAAACCGAATATGGTCCAGGCTATATTGATAATGTGATTTAACATAATTCTTAAGCTTACTTCTAAAGTTAGAAGATTTTTATGACTTCAGGAGGACAGGCCCGACTTGTTTTTCTGCGCTGTCAACTTGAGCAACATTGCGCTTAGATTAATTCGTTAGAATATCTAAATTGCCCTTTCAAAACACCAGGTATGAAATCAGCTGTCTTCTCTTCTTTCAATGTTTTTTCTTGCATTTTCATTCTTTTTCTTTCAGGTCAGGCAATCGCGCAGGACAAGCTTAATGTTGTGGTTGCGGGTTTGAACCATGATCATGTTTACCAAATCATGAATAGCTATGAAAAAGGAGAAGTAAAGATCTCTGGAATCGCAGAGACGGATAAGGAGCTGATCAATAGATTTAAAAATAGGTACAAGTTGCCAGACAGCTTATTTATCAGTGATCTACGAACTTTGCTTAAGATGCGAAAGCCTGATGTAGTACTCGCATACAATGCGATAAGCGATCACTTATCAGTGGTTGAGGCAGCTGCGCCGTTGGGCATTTCAGTTATGGTTGAGAAACCACTGGCGACATCCCTGAAGCAAGCAGAGAAAATGGCCCAACTTGCCAGACAGTATAATATCAAGCTGCTCACCAATTATGAGACGACATGGTACACAAGTAATCAGGAGGCCTATTCGAGAATAAAAGAGCGTAAGGAAATTGGGCAAATTCGTAAGATGGTTGTTCATGACGGGCATCAAGGGCCGAAAGAAATTAACGTAAGCAAAGAATTTTTAAGTTGGTTGACGGACCCAGTTAAAAATGGCGGGGGGGCTATTGTTGATTTTGGATGCTATGGTGCAAACCTGATGACCTGGTTAATGGATGGACAAGCGCCGATTGCCGTTACGGCGATCACCAGGCAGATCAAGAAGGATGTTTATCCGAATGTAGACGATGATGCGACCATTCTACTTGAATATCCAGGTGCAACCGGAATCATCGAAGCTTCCTGGAACTGGCCTTTTGCAATTAAGGATATGGAAGTATTCGGTGAAACCGGCTACATACAGGCTGTAGACCCACAAATGCTGCGCATTCGGGAGCGTGAGAATGTTCCTTATTAAATTGAACGCGCAGCAGCGCTTCCGGTTTACTTTAAGGATCATCTGCATTATTTGGCCAACGTATTAAAGCAGGAAGTAGCGCCCGCAAACGACTTGTCCTCACTGGAGAACAATTTGATTGTGGTAAAGATTTTAGAGGCGGCAAGGGTATCTGCCAAGACTGGAAAACGTGTGTTGCTCAAATAAGGCATCTACTAAGAAAAAGGACAAATCTGAACCTGTCTAACTGTTCAGAAACTCGTAATCGAATATATAATCATCGATATTGTCGCGGTGTTCGCGGTAGTCGGGACTTTTATGATCAATCATTTTCTGATCATAATCTACAATGCAAATGACCTCTTTACCTTCCTTTTTAAGGTGGTTGTCTGTGTCCATTATCTGGTTGTAGCCCTGGGAATCAAATGTTCCGTATCCTTGTGCAGGATCAAAATAAACAAGTCTAAACATAGTGGTAGGTTTTAAACAAAAATTATAGGTTAACCAAATTTAGTCGAACCATAATGAAAATTTTACAAGGAAAACCCCTAAAAGGCAAAAAAAAATACCCATAAAAGCTATGTTTATCCTTGGATATCAAAATATTAATACCCAGAACTCTATAGCTCAGGTATGAAGTTGTTATCTGATTTGCATCCATCCAGGTAAACCTGGTTCATCCTGGTTACTGAGGCCGGTTTAACAAATACCTGAAAACATGGTAACATTTACCTGAACTTGATAATTACTTGATTTTAGCCGGCTTTTTGTTGTTAAGAAACTAATAGACAAGTTGTTAAATCGTAAAACTAAAGCTATGAAAATTATCAGTAGAAAAATGCATGGTGCATTAGATTATGGATCTGCGATCTTATTAATTGCTGCCCCCTGGCTCTTTGCGTTCAGCGATGTAGAACCTGCAAAATCAATTTCGATTGCTGCGGGAATTCTGATTATTGTGATGTCTCTTATGACAAATTATGAAACCGGGCTAGCCAAGGTAATTCCAATGAACATTCACTTGTATGCCGATATGATGCTCGGGATATTCCTTTTAATTTCGCCTTGGCTCTTCAATTTTAATGCTGAAACTTACCTGTTCCATGTCATTATGGGCTTATTTGCAATCATGTCAGGCATTATGACGAATAGCGAAAGTCTTCATCAACGATATCCCGAACAGCACCATTCTATGGCAAAGTAATCATCTAAAAGCTGGCGAAAGCCGGCTTTTTAACTTTTGCTCTTTTTGTTAAAACCCATTTTAAGAGGTTTAAAGGTTAAAATTCCCCGGCAGGAATTGATCAGAAATAAAACTCCTTTTTGTTTTTGATGTTTTTATCAGTAGCAAACGAGATTTATCCCGAACACGTAAAACCCCATAAGGTATTTCACGTAATTACTCAAAGTAATTTACATTATTTCTCAGTATTTCTCGACTTGTCTCAATTTTGTAATAGGTTGTAGCTTCGACATCAATGAGGCCGAACTTAGCGGCAGGTTTTATGAACTATATAGATATTGTGCTTTTCCTGGCTATTTTGTTCCCAGTGCTCTCTGNNGGATTTCTGATGAGTGCAGCAGATCTTGTATGTTGGCTAGGAAGCCTGGTACTGGCATTTTTATGTAACGAGATGTTGAGCGGGATACTCGTACAGTTCGTGCCATCATCGGCAATATGGGCAAAACCTTTTATATTTATCTTTTCTGCAATACTGATCAAGTTTTTGCTTGATTGGATTACCATCCAGCTCTTCCAATACATTCCGTACAATGTTCATCGTAGTAAGGCTAATCGATTGTTCGGCATTATTCCAGGACTTGTGAATGGGGGACTTTGTGCAGTTTTCCTGGCGACCTTACTTTTGCTGCTGCCACTAAACAGTATGATTCCTTCACATGTGCGGGATAGTTTTCTTGCCGGGCCACTGGTATCAGAGATTAGCTGGTTAGGGGACAAGTTTACAAGTGTATTTTCAGAAGGCCGTAATTTTATGAAACATCCTCCAAGTGTAAATTCGGAGGAAACCATAAAACTGCCCTTTAAGGTTAGTGATTCTAAACCCAATCCCAGTCTTGAAGCTGAAATGCTGGAGCTTGTAAATAAGGAGCGAAAGCTTATGAACCTTCAGCCACTAAAGGCTGATCCAGAAATGCGTGTAGTGGCCAGAAAACATTCGGCGGATATGTTTGCTAAAGGCTATTTTTCACATCACAACCAGGAGGGGCAAGATCCGTTTGACCGCATGGCAGTGGAAAATGTGTCTTTCCTCACTGCCGGAGAGAACCTGGCGCTTGCACAGTCGATCGCTATTGCGNNATCGCCGGGCCACCGGGCCAACATACTTAATGGGACGTTTGGCAGGGTTGGGATAGGTATTCAGGATGGCGGTTTCTATGGTTTAATGATCACTCAGAACTTCCGAAACTAAGTCGTACTCAGAATTCTCATTTCGGAGCTGCCCTAAAACTGTCACTCGAGCAAAATTACGCTCTAC
Organism: Pedobacter sp. UBA1654; assembly: GCA_002320935.1. Taxonomy (GTDB): domain Bacteria; phylum Bacteroidota; class Bacteroidia; order Sphingobacteriales; family Sphingobacteriaceae; genus Pedobacter. The sequence continues at coordinate 31,744 of DCLG01000107.1, forward strand.
ATAGTTCGAAAACGTTTTAGTAAAAACGTATCAATGTTGTTGTAATCGCTTTGAGGTGTCAATATTATCTTTAAATTACAGGCAGAAACCAATGTAAACCTTAAAATACTTAGTGTGACATGAAAGATTTTCAAATTAAAAAATCAGACACTGAATACGATGCGATTGTGGTCGGATCTGGTGCGGGTGGTGGTATGGCAGCGTACGTGCTGGCCCATGCCGGACAGAAAGTGCTTATGCTGGAAGCAGGTGACCACTTTGATCCCAGAACTGACGCACAGCAACTAAAGTGGCCCTGGGAATCTCCCCGCCGTGGGGCAAGTACAACCCGGCCGTTCGGTGACTTTGATGCATCTTACGGTGGATGGGTACTCGACGGCGAGCCCTACACCCAGAAAGATAATTCCGAATTTGCATGGTTCAGGTCCAGAATGTTGGGTGGCCGTACCAATCACTGGGGACGGATTTCACTGAGGATGGGTCCGGAAGATTTTCAACCTAAAGACGGTCTGACCGACAGCTGGCCCATTACCTATGATGACCTTAAACCATTTTACGATAAAGTAGACCGCTTAATTGGTGTTTATGGCACCGTTGAAGGCATCGAAAATG
>DCLG01000107.1:32361-36479 GCA_002320935.1 Pedobacter sp. UBA1654
TCTTCCGCCACCAAAACCCCGGCTACATGAATTGTTTATCCGTAAAGGCGCTAAAAAAGCGGGTGTAACGGTTATTCCGGGGCGTGGATCTGTCTTGACAGAAGCACTTCCGGGCAACAAAGAAAGAGGTTCTTGCTTTTTCTGCGGACAATGTGGAAGAGCATGTAAAGTTTATGCGGATTTCTCTGCTTCTTCCTGCCTGGTTATACCAGCAGAAAATACGGGTAACTTAACCGTCATTACGAACGCGATGGTTCGTGAAGTGCTTACAGATAAAAGCGGACTGGCAACTGGTGTTTCTTACGTTAATACCCGCGACCTGCAGGAACATCAGGTTCGTGGCAAGGTTGTTATTTTGGGCGCAAGTGCTTGTGAATCTGCAAGGTTATTGATGAATTCTAAATCAGCCGCACATCCAGATGGTATTGCGAACAGTTCAGGTGTTGTCGGTAAATACTTGCATGACTCCACCGGCGCAAGCTTAAGCGGATTTTTACCGCAGTTAATGGATCGGAAGCGCTATAATGAAGACGGTGTCGGCAGTGTACACATCTACTCACCATGGTGGCTAAATAATAAAAATCTTGATTTCCCAAGAGGATACCATATTGAATACGGAGGTGGTATGCATATGCCTTCTTACGGATTTGGTGGTGGTATGCAGGGCATGAATGGACTGGTACCAGGCAGAGATGGTAAAATGAAGGAACCAGGCGGCTATGGCGCGTCGTTGAAAGATGACTACAGACGTTTCTATGGTACCGGTGTAGGTATGGCAGGCCGAGGAACGGCCATTGCACGTGAGAGCAACTACTGTGAGATAGATCCGAAAACGGTGGATAAGTTTGGTATCCCGGTGCTTAGATTTCACTACAAATGGGCAACGGAAGAGGTTAAGCAGGCTAAACACATGCAGGAGACATTTAAAGAAATCATGCATGGAATGGGCGCAGTTATCACATTACCACTTCCAGGTGCAGATACCAATTACGGACTAGAGGCTCCCGGTAAGATCATTCATGAAGTTGGAACGGTGAGAATGGGGAATGATCCTAAGAAATCTGCTCTGAATAAATATTGTCAGGCACACGACTGTAAAAATCTTTTTGTAGTTGATGCGGCACCATTCGTTCAGCAAGGAGATAAAAATGCGACCTGGACCATTCTTGCAATGGCCATGCGTACTGCAGAATATATTCTGGCACAAAAGAAAAAATTAAACGTAGCCTAGTATTAACATTGCTTATTAAACATTAAGTCATGAACAGACGTGATTCACTAAAGGCTCTGGGCCTTACCGCTATAAGCTCAGCCGTTTTACTAAATGCCTGTAAACCGGGGGACGAAAAGGAGCAGGCCTCCGGCATGGATAGCAACAAACAACCTGGACGGCAGGATTTCGAAGTAGAGCGCGACAAGCGTCTGCATGAAGCGAAATTCTTCAATGAACATGAGATGGCCACAATAGGAATTCTGGCCGACATTATCATCCCCAAGGATGACAAATCAGGCTCTGCAACCGATGCTAAAGTGCCAGAGTTTATCGAATTCATTGTGAAAGATATTCCAAGTTATCAAACGCCAATGCGTGGGGGTTTACGCTGGTTGGATCTGCAATCACTACAGCATTTTGAAAAGTCATTTGCAGATGCAAGTTCGGAGCAGCGCATCAGCATTGTTGATGATATCGCTTATCCTAATAAACTGAAACCGGGAATGTTGCAGGGTGCAGGATTCTTCAACCTTATGCGGGATTTGACAGCTTCAGGCTTTTTTACCAGTGAAATGGGAGTGAAGGACCTTGGATATGCAGGGAACAAGCCAGATCGTTGGGAAGGTGTGCCTGCGGACGTGCTCAAGCAATATGGGCTGGAAGATATGGTATAAACCATATATTTGAACAAATATCCTGAATGGCAAAAGCAATTAGTTTAGACGAATATTTCAAGTTGAGTATTCCCTTGCTTGATGTACGAACACCTTTGGAGTTTGCGCAGGGGCATGTACCCGGCGCAATCAACCTTCCGATTTTTAGCAATGAAGAGCGGGTGCAGGTGGGCACAACGTATAAGCAACAAAGCAGGGAGGCGGCTATATTGCTGGGTTTTGATCTGACCGGTCCAAAATGGTCCGGATTTATCAGGGAGGCCCTGGAAGCTGCCCCGGATAAGCGTGTTGCAGTACATTGCTGGCGGGGCGGCATGCGAAGTGGCGCCATGGCATGGGCACTCGGCCTATATGGCTTCGAAGTATATACGATTGTGGGTGGCTACAAAAGTTACCGCCGTTGGGCACTTGCGAAGTTTGAAGAACCCTGGAAGCTAGTCGTGTTGGGTGGAATGACCGGCTCCGGGAAAACTAAGATTTTAAAAGAACTTCAAAGCGGAGGGGAACAGGTCATTGATCTGGAGGCCCTTGCGCAGCATCAGGGTTCATCCTTTGGTACAATGAATAAGCTCGTTCAACCAACTCAGGAACAGTTTGAAAATGATTTCGCATTTAAACTGCACAGGCTTGATCCCGATAAGTCTATCTGGGTGGAAGATGAAAGCCTGACCATTGGTAAACGAATCATTCCTGGTCCTTTCTGGAAAACTATGCGGCACGCTAAGGTCATTAACCTTCTTGTGCCGAATACCTGCCGGGTAGAGTCCTTGGTTGAGGAATATGGACCTCTCGATCCCGGATTTCTAATTGAATGTACAGAGCGGGTTAAAAAACGCCTTGGACCAGAACAAACCAAACATGCCATAGAAGCGATAAAGGCGGGAAGAATGGCTGATTTTATCCGCTTGCTTCTGGTGTACTATGATAAAAACTACCGCAGAGGCATAGAAAAAAGACATCCAGAACAGGTCTACCCGCTTGAGAGTGATGGCAGCATCAAGGAGACAGCCTCTCAAGTAAAGGCTTTTTGGAAAACAATATCTGCTACTAATCTTGTATAACAACATGGAATATCCTACAATTAAATTAACTCAATATTCTCACGGTGCAGGTTGTGGTTGCAAGATCAGTCCGGCGATATTAGATAAGATATTACATAGCCCTATTGCTATGCAACCAGATGCACGACTGCTTGTGGGCAATGATAAAAGGGATGATGCTGCAGTGCTGGATCTTGGAAATGGGACTGCATTGATCTCTACAACAGACTTCTTTATGCCTATTGTAGATGATCCATTCGATTTTGGCCGCATTGCATCTGCAAATGCCATTAGTGATGTTTATGCTATGGGCGGTAAGCCAGTATTAGCCATTGCCATTTTGGGTTGGCCGATAGATAAGTTACCACCCGAAGTTGCGCAGAAAGTGCTTGAAGGGGCAAGGTCCATTTGTGCTGAAGCAGGCATTACACTTGCTGGCGGACACAGTATCGATTGCCCGGAACCTGTATTCGGACTTGCTGTAAACGGTATGGTTAACATTGATCAGCTTAAGCAAAACTCCACAGCAACTGCCGGATGTAAGCTTTACTTAACGAAAGCCTTAGGTGTGGGTATTTTATCTACGGCTCAGAAACGTGGAATTTTAAAGGAAGAAGATGCGGCAATTGCTTTAAACAGCATGGTTACCTTAAACAAACCCGGAGCTTTATTTGCTGAGATTGTAGGGGTGAAAGCGATGACAGACGTAACTGGATTTGGTTTGTTAGGACACCTTTCGGAAATGTGCTCGGGGAGTGGACTGGCAGCTGAGATCGAGTTTGAAAAAGTACCTGTAATTGATTCGCTCGCCTACTACCTGGATCAGAAATGTTTTCCCGGTGGCACACAGCGGAACTGGAATAGCTACGGTCATANNAAAATCGGTTTAATTACGGAGCAACAACGGTACATATTGGCTGATCCTCAAACCAGTGGAGGTTTATTGGTCGCAGTGACTGAAGAATCTTCAGCAGCCTTTGAACAACTGCTTAGAGAACTAAACTTACCTTCAAATTCTTTCGGCAGATTGAAAGAATTTGAAGGTGGTGATCTGATACAGGTGATTTAGCCTGTATCAAATCAATTTATCTGGTGTAATTGGCAGTTTTCTGATCCGTTTACCTGTTGCATTGAATATGGCGTTAGCAATTGCAGGGGCTACACCGATAATGGCAATCTCGCCAATACCTT